>NZ_VSRQ01000006.1:0-729835 GCF_008121305.1 Actinomadura decatromicini
TCACGAGGGCAGTGGATCACGAGGGCAGTGGATCACGAGGGCAGTGGATCACGAGGGCAGTGGATCACGAGGGCAGTGGATCACGAGGGCAGTGGATCACGAGGGCAGTGGATCACGAGGGCAGTGGATCACGAGGGCAGTGGCTCGACGGATCATGTCCTTCCTGCGGGTCGCCAGGCAGCGGTCTCTGCCACGCGGTGGCCGCGGACGCCGAGGGTCGCGGCGAACGTGCGCTGCCGCTTCGGGACGCCGTGCACGAGCATCGTTTCGTCCGCCGCGATCTCGCTCGCGATGTCGAGCAGGCCCCGGCGGTCGGCGTGCGCGGACAGCCGCATCGTCTCCACCCGTGCCCGGACCGGGATGGTGACCTCTCCGTCCCGGTCCGGGAGCGTGACCGCGCCACCGGACGAGGCGAGTTCCAGCAGCGCCCGGCCGGGCGACTCCTCGTCCTGGTAGCCGGAGATGAACAGCGCGCTGCCCGGCTCTGGCAGCACCCGCCGCGCCCACTCCACCACGGGACCGCCGGTCAGCATGCCGGACGTGGAGATGACGACGCCCGTCCGGAAGCCGTCCAGCTCGGCGGGACGGTCGGCCGCCGCCGTTTCGCCCGCAAAGATCCGGATCTCCGGGTCGAGGGACTCGAACACGGCCGCAAGGTCGGCGGCCATGCCGTCCACCCGAACGGGCACGTCCGGCAACCGCCGCCGCAGGATCAGCGCGATCTCCTGCGCGCGACCGAGCGCGAACGCGGGGATCAGCACCCGGCCGCCGCGCCCGTACACCTCGGCGACGGCGCGGACCAGCTCGTCCACCCGCAGGTCGCGGGCGTCGTGCTCCTCGGCGCAGCAGGTGGACTCCATGACCAGCAGGTCCGCGCCGCGCGCCGACTCCGGGACCGCGTACCCGCCGACGGTCTCCTGCCGGAAGCCGGAGATGTCACCCGTGACGACGACGCGGCGGTTCCCGGCGCGGACCACGACCCCGGCCGCGCCGAGGACATGCCCAGCCGGGAACAACTCGACGGTCAGCGCCCCGATCCGGCGCTGCTCGCCGAGCGGCAGTGCCTCACGCCGCCGGGTCGCGGCATCGACCTCGCGCGGGCCGTAGAGGACGGCCGCGTCCGCGCCCCACCGGGCCCGGCCGCGCTCGCGTGCCGCCATCACCTTCGCGGTGTCGGCCCACATCACCGGCATCAGCGCCACGGTCTCCGGGGTAGCGACGACACGCAGCCCCGACCGCCGCGCGATCAGCGCCGGGACGTACCCACAGTGATCGTTGTGAGCGTGCGTAACGACGACCGCTTCCAGCGGACCGTCGAGGGCGCGGGCGATGTCGCGGGGCGGCGCGGCGCGGTCGCCCGGCCGCAGCCCCGCGTCGATCAGGATCCGGGTGCCGCCCGCCTCGACGAGCACGCACGACCCGCCGATGTGGTCGTCCCCGCCAAGCGGCACGACCCGCAGCCCAAGCTCGGCGGTGACCACAACCGGCCGGGGCAGCGGCTCGGCAAGCGCCCGAAGAACACCAAGCACTTCGTCGGGCCTCACCCCCACAGCCCGTGCCGCAACCCCCAGCGCCCCGCCCTCCACCCCAGCCGCCGCCCACTCCGAAGTAACAAGCGCGCCATCCCCGTCCCCCACACCAACCGACCCGGCACGCCAGCCCCCCACCTGGGCGGATGCCTCCCCCGACCCGCCGCGCAAGTCATCCACCCGGACGGGCACCTCCCCCGACCCGGCGCGCGCGTCATCCGCCCCGGCGGCCACCTCCCTCACCTCAGCAGACACACCAACCGTCTCAGCGGACGCACCGACCATCCCGACGGACGCACCATCCGATACGACGGGCACCTCCCCGGACGCGCCGAGCGCACCATCCACGTCGACGACCGCTTCCCCCGCCCTAGCGGACGCACCATCCGACGCGACGGATGCCTTCCGCGATATAGCGGGCACCTCCATCGCCCCAGCGGACACGCCAGCCGACGCTGCAAGCACCTCCCCCGATCCGGCAGGCGCGTCCCGCGCCCCGGCGGGCACGACCTTCGACACCGCGGACCCGCCCTTCAACACCGTGGGGACGTCCTCCGACGCCGCGGGCAAGCCTTTCGACGCGGCGAGCGCGTCTCCCGATCTCGCGGGCACGTCCTTCACCACGGCGGGCACGTCCTTCAACGCGGCGACCGCCTCCCCCGATTTGGCGGGCGCCTCCTTCACCACGGCGGGCACGTCCTTCAGCTCCGAGGGCACGCCCTTCGACGCGGCGAGCATCTCCCCCGATTTGGCGGGCGCGCCTTTCAATGCGGCGGGCACGTCCTTCAACTCCGAGGGCGCGTTCTCCGACGCGGTGGGAGTGACCTTCGTCGGGGGCACGTCGTTCGAGGGCACGGGTGCGATCTTCGGCGCGGTGGGCGTAACGGCGGGGGCGTTTTCGGGTGTGGGGTGTTCGAGGGCGGTTAGGAGGGCGGCGGCCAGGGCGCGCGGGGACGTCCAGAGGTGGCGTTCGGCGGCGAGGCGTCGGTTCAGGCCGTCCGCGCGCTCTTTCTGTTCGGCGAGCGCGGCATCGGCTTCGGCGAGGGCGTCGCGGGTTTCGGCGAGGCGGCGGGTGGCGGTGGCCGCGTCGCGTTTCGCGTACTCCAGGCGTCCGCGGGCCTCTCGTAGCCGTTTTTGCAGTTCGTCGGCCCGTCGGGCGGCCCGGTCGGCGCGTCGCTCCGCCCGCTCCGCGGCACGCTCGGCGGCCGGGGCGGGGGCGGGCGCGAGCCAGGCTTGCGCGGCGCGCGCCACGGCGTCGTCGGGGTGCAGGAGGGCGGCGGCCAGCGCGCGGACGTCGGCGGCGGGGGTGGCCTCCGCCAGCAGGACGGCGGCGCGACGGCGCAGGACCGGGAAGCGGACGAGCGCCGCCAGCAGCATCGGCGTCCGCTCCGCGACCAGCGCGTCCGGGTCGGGCGGCAGCCGGGACGCCGCCGGCCGCTCCAGCACCGCGACCGCCACCGCGCGCAGCACGGCGGCGAGCGCCGCGCCGTCCGGGGCGACCCGGGCGGCGGGCCCTGGGGTGGACGTCATCCCTGGTCCGCCCATCGGGTCGCCTCGGCCAGGACCGGTTCGCAGGCGAGGAGGCCGCCCGCGCTTTCGAGCGCGCCGAGCGTCCGGAGCGCGTCCACGAGGTCGCGGGTGCCGGTGTAGGCGCGGGCGCGCAGCGTGTCGGAGGTCAGCGCGGCCGTGCCCTGTTCGCCGGAGGCGGCAAGGAGGGCGGCGAAGTCCTCGGGTGTTTCGCGGCCGTCCCAGTTGACGAGTTCCCGCCAGGCGGCGGCGAGGCATTCGTCGGCGCGGACGCCGGTGTCGTCCAGCAGGGCGGTGGGTCTGGCGCGCACCTGCCGTAGGACGACGTCGAGCGCCTGGTCGCGGTCGCCGCCGCGTCCGGCGATGCCGGTGACGACGCGTCCGACCAGCGCGGGCCAGCCGCCGGTGCGGCGGACCAGCTCGCGCTGCCCGGCGTCGTCGGGGAAGCCGAGGGAGTCCTCCAGCATCCACTGCCGGACGGCGGGCGGGTCGAACCGCCGCAGCGGCACCAGCTCCACGTCGTCGGCGGACGCGCAGCGCAGCCAGGCGGGGGCGGACGCGGGCCCGGCGACAAGCACCACCGACAGCGTCCCCTCCCCGGACTCGTCGGCGACCGCGGCCCGCGCCTCCGCGAGCCGCCGCTCGAACTGGTCGGCGTAGTGCGGGGCGTGCAGGTCGACGAGGATCACGTCGTGGCCGCCGTGCCCGCGGGCGCGGCGCAGCGCGGCCTCCAGCGTCCCGTCCCCCGGTCGGACGGACCGCAGCGCCAGCCCCGGCAGCTCAGCGGGCATGTCCTCGAGCGACCTGACCACCCGTTCGGCGTGCATGGCGGCCGACCCGGTCACCACGTGGACGAGCCGCTCGGCGCGCAGCAGTCCGGTGATCTGCCCGATGCTGAGAGGGGCGCGGTCGGGGCCGTCCCGGTACGCCATCCGGTAGGAATGGGCGTCGTAGTGGTCGGGCTTCTCGAACAGCTGGGCGAGGAGGTCGTTTGGGGCGTCTTGGACGCGGTCGAAGTCGTGGCTGGCGGCGGTGAGCCGGTTCAGCGTCTCCTCGCCCGCGCGTTCCTCGCCCTCGGTGAGGAGGCCGTCCCGTCGGGACGTCGCGATCCGGGCGCGGACCCGTTCGACGCGCCCGTCCCGGGCGGTTCGCGCCTCCCGAACCAGCTCCTCCTGCCGCGCCCGCAGCCGCGCCGCCGCCTCCGGATCGACGGACTCCAGGGCCGCGACAACGGCCTCGGTGCCCTCATGGTCAAGCCGCGCGGCCCGCGCCTCGAACACGGCCGCCCAGTCGGGCGGCCCGGCAAGCGCGACCTCCGCCAGTCTCTCGGCGGACACCTCGCCTAGTGGGTGCAGGGTGCGCGGGTCGAGGGGGACATCGACGGCGGCCAGCAGGTCGAGGTTCAGCAGCCGAGCGGCGGGCGGTTCGGTGGTCGGCAGCGGCCGACCGTCCAGCAACGCGAACGACTCGGCGAGAAGCCCGCGCGCGCCTTCCAACGCGGCCGCGGCGGGCTGCCACGTCGCAGGCGGGTCGACTGCCAGACGGTGCGCCTCGGACGCTGGACGGTTCGCGTCGATTAGTAGGCGCTGGGCGTCGGACGAGAGACGATGCGCGTCAGTTGGCGGGCGGTGCGCGTCGGCTGGTAGACGATGCGCGTCGGACGGGAAACGGTGCACGTCGGTTGGTAGACGGTGTTTGTCCGCCATGGCGACGAGGGCCTCGTCGGCGGCGGCGCGGTGGCCCTCGATCGTCTCGCGGAGTTGCCGCAGCGGGACGGTCCGCCAGTCACGGCTGTCCGGACCGCCGTCGCCATGCTCCTTAACTGCAGCGGCCCACGCCCCGACCGCGCCGAGCGCTCCGTCGATCCACTTGTGCAGCGTGGCCCGCGCGCCCGCGATGATCGGCTTCCCTTTCTTGCGGCCGTTCACCCGGGCGTCGGTCTCGTCGATCAGCCGGTCGACGCCCGTCCCGGCGCGCAGCCGGACCACCTCGGCCGCCGCCGCGTCCGCGCCCGCCGGGTCGTCGCCCGCCGCGAGCGTCAGGAGCCGTCCGATCTCCCCGTCCTTGAGGACCAACGCCTTCCACACCTCGGTGGCGCGGGCGAGCTTGACGGTGCGGTGCGGGGCCTCCTCCAACAGCCGGGCCGCGTCCTGGGACGCGGTGCGGCGGGCCTCCGCCAGACCCGCCGCGCCGCGGATCCAGCCGTCCATGCCCGGACTCAGGTACACCCCGGCCCGCGCCGCCAGCGCGAACGCCTCCCCGCACTCCTTCAGAACGGGATGCGCCGACACGACCACGTTCAGACCCTCCACCAACCGCGTCGCGTCCGGATACACCAACCCTGCCCGGATCGCGGCAGCCCACGCCAGCACTCCGCCCGCCGGGTCCTCGGCGAGCGCCTTAGCGTCCAGCCCGGCGGCCAACGCGGCGAACTCGGCGGTCAGCGGCCCGGCGAACACCGCCATCCCGGACGCCAGCGCCGCGCACCAGCGGGCGTGCACCTCGGCATCGGGACGCCCGGCAGTCTTGCGGATCCACCCGGCGAGCCCGAAACGCCCTGCTCCCAGCGCGGCTCCCTCCGCCGCTAGCAGGTCTGCTGCCTGTTGCGAGGCGTCGTCCTCTCCGGGGACGGCGGATTGGTGACGCGACGATACGTCTTCGGCGCCTTCGACCAGGTCTGGCTTTCCCAGCCCCCGCGAATCAACGTCAACGGACTCGGAGGGTTGCCGCTCAGGTAGCTCGTCCGGAGCAGCCTGGGACTTGGGACGGGTTGGGTTCGACCGTTCGGGCCGCGCCCGGGCGGCGGGGATCGTCTCTTCTAAGAATGCGTCCAGCGCGGACATCTCGGCCGCGTCCTCGCCAGGTGGTTCGTCGTCGGGTGCCTTCCGGGGCGCGGGAACGTCCACTGCCTCCTCGGACGGCACGGCAGACGACTGCTCGGAGGTGGACGGCTCAGCGGGCGGCGGCTCATCGGACGTTTGCCCGGTGGACGGCTGCTCGCCAGTTGGCGGGTCGGCAGACGGCGGTGCGGCAGGCGGCTGCTCAGCGGATGGCGGCGTGGCGCCGTCGGGGACGTCCTCGACCGTGAGCCCGCCCATCAGCGCCACGTCGACGAGGGGGTGCCAGCGGTCCGGCAGTTCGGTGCGGGCCCGTCCGGCCAAAGCGGGGACTTCGGACCGATCCTCCTTGACGCCCATCGCCTCGATCAGCTCGGCGAGGACGGCCAGCCCCGCGCCGTCGTCCCCGTCCGCGTCGCCGTCGGCGGCCTGGCGAACCTCGTCCAGCAGCTCCGCCACGAACTCCGGGCCTTGGAGCCCGCGGAGCGCGCGTAACCGGTCCCCGGCAAGGAGGGCGCTCACCGCGTCCCGCACGGAGGACGCGAGGGCGGGCAGGTCGGCCGGGTGCTCCCCCGGCAGGACGGCCCCGATCCTCCTGCGGACGCCGTCGTAGTCCGCGACCGCACCCTTGATCAACTTCAGGTCGGCGTCGTCCGGGCGGCGGCCCTCGCGCAGGCTTCCAGCGGCGCGGTCGGCCGCGTCCGCCGCCGCGGCGAACCGGTCGCGCAGGCCGTCCAGCTCGGTGACCAGGTCCTCGGGACGCGGTGACGACCCCCGCCGGATCGCCTCCCGCAGCTCCGCGAGCCCCGCCGGACGGGCCGGCAGCTCCGGGTGCGCGTCCCGGCAGGCCGTCCACATGTCGCGCACCGCGGGCAGCGCCCGGTCGTCGGGCTCGGCGGCGAGCAGCCCGAGCGCGACCACGGCGAGCGGACGGTCCTCCAGCACCGCCCGGACGAGCCCCCAGCGCATGAGCGCCTCGGGCGCCTCGAACTCCACCAGCATCCGGACGCCGGGCGCCCGCGCGAGCACCTCCGCGGCCGTGCCCGCGTCCAGCAGCGCGGCGCAGTCGGCCGCGTCGAGTTCGTCGGAGTTGCGGAGGCCGTGGAGCCAGAGGCCGCCCATCAGAAACCGCAGCGGGGCCCGCCGCTTCGACTCCCCCTGCCGCATCGTGCGCAGGATGAGCTTGTCCGCGCCGGGCGGGAGCCGCTTCGCGTCGCGCAGCCGGACGGTCTCCAGCACGGCGCGCAGCATCTCGGGCGGGCTCAGCCGCAGGAATTCCCGCACGTCCGCGGCGGACACTCCCGCCAGCGCCCTTTCCTCCAGCTCCGCCGCATCTGTCGACTCACCGACCCATTCGCGCAGAGACCCGAAAGGCGCGCGTCCGTCATGACACCCTTCACACCGAGAACCCTGACTCATCCGTCTCCGACCCCGCCCTCCACGTCCGCCGCCGCGCCGCCCGCGCCCCGTCGCGGGGACGCCCGTGACGCGAGCATAACGCAGAGTCATCGTCCGATCCATCAAACGGCAAAGTTGATGTTGATCGAGTTCACACCATCATGGCATGCGGCAGCGACACGCACCTCATCGACGGACGGGCCGCCGCTGACCGGTACGGCGACGCCCCTCACCGGGGTTCAGCGGACGATCCGGGCGGCAACCCGGTGCCGTCCGTCCCGCGCGCGAGTCAGTCGGCGCGCCCGAGCCTCCTCCTGACCGCCTGCCAAGCGGCCCGGATGTAGCCGTTCGCGCCGTGGCTGATGCGGCGGGCCGTGGGGAACTCGGTGCCGAGGAGCCCGAGACCGGCGAGGATCGCGACGACTCCGGGCCCGGGCAGCACGAGCATCGCGACACCCGCCACGATCAGCGCGGAACCGGCGAACGCGACGGCGACCTTGCGCAGCAGCCGGACGGGCGCCCTGCGCCGCTTCTCCAGCGCCGTCCCGGCCTGCGTCTCGGATCGGTCCATCAAAGTCACGTCGCCTCCCCGTCGGCTCCCCTTGCAGGTAGGGACGAACCAAAGCGCACGCGAAGATCCCGATCCGCCGCCG
This sequence comes from Actinomadura decatromicini, assembly GCF_008121305.1. NCBI lineage: Bacteria > Bacillati > Actinomycetota > Actinomycetes > Streptosporangiales > Thermomonosporaceae > Actinomadura > Actinomadura decatromicini. The sequence continues at coordinate 7,945 of NZ_VSRQ01000006.1, forward strand.
ATGTGGTCAGTGCCACAGGTACACCGCGCCGCCGGACGGCCGCCGCCTCGCAACGGACTAGCATTCCAATATGAAGATCCCGTTCGGCGTGCCGCGGAACGCGCGCGGGCGCTACGGATCGCTGGCCGCGCGGATCTGGCGGCGGCTCGGCGGGCGGGCGCAATGGCGCCTCGCCCGGCTCCGGCACCAGACCTTCCTGGTTTACGCGGGTGGAATCGTCCGGGACGAGAAGGGACGCATTCTGCTGCTCCGGCACCGCATGTGGCCCGCATATCGCGCCTGGGGCCTCCCCGGCGGATACGTGAACGCCGGGGAGCACCTCGAGGACGGGGTCGTGCGTGAAGTGCGGGAGGAGACGTCCCTCGAAGTCGCGGTCACGGGGCCTCCGCTCAGACTCGACAGCGGTTTCCAGCACCGGATCGAGGCGTATTACGAGGCCCTGATGGTGGGCGGGCGCCTCGAAATCGACGCGGCGGAGATCCTGGAGGCGGGCTGGTACGCGCTGGACGCATTGCCGGACGAGATGTCCCCGCGCCTCAGAGCCTTTATCCGCGACCTCGTCCCCGCGACAGGCTGAGCCGCCCGGCACCGTCGAGCTCGGCGACGCCGACGGCCTGGCCGCGCACCACTTCGCCGAACTAACTGCCTCCGCCCTAATCCCGTCCGTAAACACTCCTCCCCGGCGGCGACCGCAAATGATCAAGGTGCTTGACCTCAAGCCAAGTCGAGGTCCCATGCTGGAACGATGAGCCTCACCGACATCGAACGCGAATACATCGCCACGCAGCGCCTGGGCCGTCTGGCCACGGTCGGCCCGAACGGTGACCCGCAGAACAACCCCGTCGGATTCCGCTACGACCCCGACACCGGGACTTTCGACATCCACGGCTTCAACCTCGCCCAATCGCGGAAATACCGGAACGTCCAGCGGAACGGCCAGGTCGCGCTCGTCATCGACGACCTCGCCTCGGTGCAGCCGTGGCGAGTGCGCGGCATCGAGGTGCGCGGCCAGGCGGAGACCCTCGTCGAGGACGCCCCGGAAGGCTCCCACTTCGGCGCCGACCTCATCCGCATTCACCCGCGCACAATCTTCAGTTGGGGCATCGACCCGGCCGCCGACGGGATGACCAAGCGGACCGTCCGCTAGCCCGCGATACAGATCAGTCAGGTGACCCGAGCATTCACGAAGGGCGGTCGACGCGCGGGGATCGGCGCCGCATTGCGGCCGGAGAACGATCCAAGTCGGCGCCGCGACGACAAGTCCGAGCGACCGCGACCGTTCCAGGGGAAATGCTCACGCCGCCGCCCCGTCCGGACGAAGTTTTTCGCGGGATTCATGCACCCGCCTCGCCGCCGGAAGCACCCGTCCAGCCACCTGCGTCACACAGCCGCCACTCAATTCACTCGAATAGAGGGACGGCGTATCGATTGATTACCGTCCGGTTCAGCTCGTGATCGTCCCATGGCCTCGCCCACGACACCCGATATAACGGATGGATCATGAACCGGCCGTCGATCCGTACGCAGGGGGCTCTGGCATCCAGAATCCGAACGTGCGAATCCTTCACTTGCGCGATTACATAGGGCCCGACGTGACTCGGCGCCGATGGCACGGGTCCGCGTCCGGCGGGTCCGTCCGCGCAGCGCCCTTGGCGGGACGGGTCCGCGTTCCCGGCGAAAGGGCTCGAGCGTGGGCGTGCAGCACACCAGCGGGACGGAAACCGCCCCCGAGACGCTCGGCATGCACGCGCCACACGAACCTCGACTCGCTCCGGAGCACGCGAATCCCGCGAGACCGTCCAGGCGCGAAACGGATCGCCTCAGCATTCACCACGCCCAACGGAACCGCGCATGCCGCAAGCCACGCATGACGGCATCCCGGCCCCCGGCGCATCAGTCGACCAGGGCGAGGCTCCCAGCATTCGACGCGGCCTCGGAACTGGTTCGGCAGTCGATCGAACCGTCGAGACGAATCCCGGAAAGAGAACATGCCACCAGCAGAGGAACAGACGGCCGTCCCCTGGGACGCCCAACCCCTCCCAGGCGCGCAGCGGACCAGAACGATGCCCGAGACGCCGTGAACTCCAAAACCGCCCAACGAATCGTCCTCCACGCCCCGGAAGAGGGCTCGAACGCGGGGATCGACGACGGTGCCGCCCTCCGCCATCAGATCGTCCAGTCGACGCAGAGGGAACTCTTGAGCAATGGACTACTCGGCCGTTGAGATCGGCGCGGAGAACATCTCGGCGCTGCGGTCATTCCTGCTGGAAGGGCCGCCCGCCTGGGAACCGCTGCGAAGCGAGATGCACACGGACGAAGCGGCCGCCGGCTACATGTCGCTGCTTTACGGCGCGTTCTGCGTCGCGGTCCGCCGGCGTTTCACGCCGTTCTACACAGACGGAGAGATCATCCGTTTCGTGGCCGACCTGCGCATCACCGCCGGGCCGGACGCACGACTGATCAACACTCTCGCGGCCGAAGACATGATCCGCCGCGTCGTAGGCACCCCGCCGCTCGAAGACCCGGCCCTGGACGACGTGGAATCCGTCCTGTACGCCGAGGTCTTCATCCTGCTCTACCTGGTGGGCGAAGCGAACTTCGACGACGCGGACCTGGACGACTTCATCCAGGACGCCGCCATCTGCGCGAAAGAATGGCTAGCCGCCCGCCACGCCGAATCATCCACCTGGGCCTGACCCACCGCCACCCACTCACCGCGAGCCCACCGAGGGCTCCGCGACTTCAACTCGGACAAACGGCACATTGCCGCATCGCTTGAATAGCGCCCGGCCACGCTTACGTTCGCCAGTCGAAGCCTCCCCTCCACCCGAAGTCATCGCGTCCGCCCACCCTCACGAATGAGCCGGACGGACGACTCCCGACGCAACCGATTCCGCACGTGCATAGTTCGGACTTGGGCGATTTCATAGGGGCCGGTGCGCTTCCCGACGCCGGGCCCGCGCGTCAGGAACGCACCCGGCGAGCGGTCCGCCGGCGCCCCGGCGGGCGGGTTCGCGTCCCCCTGATGGAAAGGGCTTCGAGCGTGGGCGTGGAACGCACCAGCGAGACCGACACCCGCACTGAAACCGCTGAAAAGGCCGCCTCGCCCGAGCGTCCGTATACGCCTCCTCCCGACAATCCCGGCTCGCCCGGCCAGCCGTCCCGTCTGGAGAGCCGCGCCCGCGCCCGCGAACAACCTCGGGAAGGCGCGGCGCAAGGCGTCGAAGGCGAAGGCGAACCCCCTTCCTCGCAGCCCGACGGCGGCGGCGAAACGTCCGGCAAGTTCGAATCCTCCGACCAGGAGAAGGACGACCCACAGAAAGACGACGCCACCACCGGCGAGTCACCAGAAGAAGGCACGCTCGATCAGGAAGCATCACCTGCCGACGAGCCAAGCGACCGACCATCCGGGACGGGAGAAGCTCCCGCCGACAACGACGCCCCGGACAATGACCGTGGTAAGAAGGCCGAAGACGACGACGCCGAGCAGATTCCGGACGAGGACAGCGAAACGAACCCGGAGGCCCCCGCCAATCCCGTACTCACCAATGTGTACACCGACACCAGCGGCAATGTGCGCGTCGAACCCCGGTACGGCCGGGAACAGCCAGGCGAGCCCACGCCTCGCGAACAGGAGAACACAGCTCAACCGGGCCTCCCTACCCGCGAAGACCTCGACCCGGCCGGAGCCCGCCCCGAACCCGGCCACGCCGACCTCCGCAACCCCGAGGACGACCCCGCTGGCCGGGACCTCCGAGAACGCGACCCCGAGAAGCCATCACGTGGACGCGAGGGGCTTCGCAGATTTCTCAACACGGCGGAAGATGCGAAGGAAGCGGCGGACAAGTTCTCAGAACCGGCCGAGAAGAACCTGGAGCGCGTTCAGCCGACGGGTCAACTGTGCGGCGTCCGCACCAATGACGATCACATAGCGTCACCCGACCAAGCAGCCAAGATGGGTGACACCACGCTTGGGGCAGTCGGTACCGCAATAGTTTTGACCGAAATCGTGCGTCACAGCGTAAGTTTTGCACGCGGATATCTGAGGAACAGAAATGAAGATAACTGATGAGCAGGTGGCTGCACTGCGCGCTCAACTGGCGGGTGATCGCACAGAGCACCTCAGGCTGATGGACCAACTCGATCCGGATGAAGCCAATGTGTGCTACACGGCACTGGTCGCGGCCGGCTTCATCGAGGCAGCCGAGCAACGCTTCATCAAGGACGGTGACGTCGCAGCCGATTCAGAGGTCATCGACTTCGTCGCCCGGGTAAGGGAAAGGGGCGACGAGACGCCAGGGATCATTGACCCGCGGCTCGCCGAAAGCATGATACTCGACCTGCTCGGCAAGGGGTCCATGGTCGACGCCGATCCGGACACGAAGTTCGGCCATCAGATTGTCCTGCTGGCAGCACTGGTCGGCGAACGGCAGTTCACCGACGCCGAACTCGACGACTTCCTGCTCGATGCCCGCGCGCTCGCCGACGAACTCCTGGAATAATGGATTATTCGGTGGTCGAAATTCGCGAAGAGAACATCCTCGCGTTGCGGTCCTTCTTGCTGGAGGGTCCCGAGGCGTGGCTGCCTCTGCAAGACGTCATCCAGGTGGACGACGAGACTGCGGCCGGCTATATGACGCTGCTCTACGGCGCCTTCTCAGTCGCGGTGCGCCGCAGGTTCTCCCCGACCTACACCGTGGGCGAGGTCGTCCGTTTCGTCGCCGATCTGCGGATCAAGGCCGGGGAGGCGGCGTACCTGATCGACACGATCGTCGCGGAGAACCTGATCCGTCACGCGATCGACGCACCCCCGATCAGCCCGGAGGGGCCGGAGGATGTGCAGGCCGTGCTTTATGCCGAGGTCTTCGTCCTTATGTATCTCGTTGCGGAAGCTGGGTTCGATCGGGCGGGGCTGGAACAGTTCATCGAGGACGTCACGGCCTACACCGAGAAGTGGCTCGCCGCGCGGCGGCAGGAGGCGTCCGCCGCATCCGTCGCGGAGATCTGAGGCGCAGGCGCGGCGACCTGGCGCGCAGCGCTGCGCCTTAGCGGAGAGGCTGTGTCCGGAGGTGGCCGGGGTTGTCGGGCGGTGTTCCGGCATCGGCAGGACGAGGCGCTCCTAGGATGTTCGGGCCTGGCGGTGATTCAAGGGGTGGTGCGGGGTGGCTCAGCTTGCTATTGCGGATTCGTTCATGCCGCAGTACGCGAAGTTGGAGCCGAAGGTGCGGAAGGGCGTGGACGCCGCCATCGCCAAGTTCGCCGAGCATACCCACGCTGGGCTGCATCTGGAGAAACTCAACAATGCCAAGGACCCGCGGATCCACACGATAAGGATCGACCAGTTCTGGCGCGGTGTTGTGCTGGCCCCGGATAAAGGGGACGTTTACTGCCTGCTCGCGGTGATGCCGCATGACGACGCGATCGCGTGGGCCAGGAGCAGGAAGTTCTCGGTGAACCGGGCGATCGGCGTGCTGGAGGTCCGGGACCAGCAGGCGCTGGAGGAGATGTCCCCGGCGTTGGCGACGGCAGCGGAAGGGACGGTCTTCCGGCTGCTCGGGCACGTCTTCGAGAAGGATCTGCTGCGGCTGGGAATCGACCGGGAGCTGATCCCGATCGTCCGGCTGCTCACCGAGGATTCGCATCTGCTGGCCTTGGAGAAATTCCTGCCGGAGCCGCAGTACATGGCGCTGCTGGCACTGGCACAGGGCATGAATGTCCAGCAGGCATGGGAAGAGGTCGCGAAATACCTCACGGTCGAGGAGAAGCCGGCCGCGGTCGACCCCGACGACCTGGTGACGGCGATGCGGCGGACGCCGGGGAAGGTCGTCTTCGTCAACGGCCCGGAGGAACTGCGGGACATCCTCGCCCACCCGTTCGACATGTGGCGGGTATTCCTGCATCCGGTGCAGCGGCGGGTCGCGCTCCGGCCGTCCTATTCGGGGCCCGCGCAGGTGACGGGCGGGGCCGGGACGGGGAAGACGGTCACCGCGCTTCATCGGGCGAAGTTCCTCGCGTCGAAAGGCGGGCGCGTCCTGCTGACGACGTTCACGCGGAACCTTGCGGAGGCGCTGGAGAGGCAACTCGCCCTGCTCGTGGAGGATGCCGAGATCAGGGCGCGCATTCAGGTGAAGAACGTCGATGCCGTGTCCTACGGGATCGTCGGACGTCATCACAAGCCCGGAATCGCCGGGTCGGACGTTCTCGATCCGCTCTGGGACGAGGCGGCGGAGGGCACGCCCTTCTCGCGAACGTTCCTGGAGCGGGAATGGGAGCAGATCATCCTCGCGCAGGGCCTGGAGACCGAGGGCGACTATCTGGCGTGCACCCGCGCCGGACGCGGTGTCCCGCTCGGAAAGGCGCAGCGCGCGGTGGTGTGGCGGGCCGTCCACCAGGTGGTGGACGGGCTGGCCGCCGCAGGCAGGTCGACGTTCCACCAGCTCGCCAACGAGGCCGCCGATCTGGTGTCGGGACCCGAATACGACCATGTGATCATCGATGAGGCGCAGGACATCCACACGACGCAATGGCGGTTGCTGAGGCGTCTCGTCCCTGAGAGGCCCGATGATCTCTTCATCGTCGGGGACCCGCATCAGCGTATCTACGACAGTCACGTCTCGCTGACCAGCCTCGGCATCAACGTGCGCGGGCGCAGCACCAAACTGAGACTCAATTATCGGACCACGCAAGAGATCCTGGCCTGGTCGGTGCCTTTGCTGGGGCGCTCTCCCGCGCAGGGGCTCGACGATTCAGCGGACACATTGGACGGCTATCGGTCGCCGATGCACGGGCGGCGTCCTGTGGTGAAGGCGTATCCGGACCTGGACGCCGAATTGGACGGTCTCGTCGAACAGGTGCGCGCCTGGGTCGAGGACGGCGTGGAGGCCGGTTCGATCGGCGTCGCCACCCGGTACATGTGGATGGTGCGGAAAGCCGCCAAGCGGTTGAAGGAAAACGGTGTCACCGCCTATCAGGTGCCCAGCAAGTCACCGGGTGTACAGGTCGGAACGATGCACAAGATGAAAGGCCTGGAGTTCCGGTGCATCGCGGTGATCGGGGCCGACGAGAACGCGATGCCGTCGTCCCACGCGATCACGCCGGAGGACGAGGACGCCAAGGCGCACGCGCAGGACGTCCAAAAGGAGCGTTGCCTGCTCTTCGTGGCCTCGACACGGGCTCGCGACAATTTGTACGTGTCGTTCGCGGGCTCGCCGAGCCCGTTCTTGCCCGGGGTGGCCTAATCCTGGGCCAGGTCGTCGAGCAGCGCGCGGAGACCGGGGATCTGGGCGTGGCCAGTGCCGAAGCGGGCGGTCAGGTCGGCCAGGAGTTCGGTGAGTTCCTTGCGTGCCTCGCCCACCCGGCCCGCGGCGAGTTTGAGACGTCCTACCCGTTCGCGGACGCGAAGGGTCAGGGCTTCGTGGGGGCTGCCGCCTGAAAGGTCGTCCAGGAGTTCCTGCAAATGGGTGAGGGCGACGGCCGTGGCTCCCAGATGGGCTTGGCAGACGGCCTCTTGCTCGCGGCAGATCAGGACATGCGGGTCGTCCGGGCCGTACCACTCGGCCAAGGTCACGGCGGCGGCACGGTAGGCGTGGACGGCCCGGCGGTAGTCGCCGCCCTGGAACAGGACCTCGGCCAGGTCAAGGCGCATCCCCATGTATTCGGGGTCTTCGTCGCCCAATGCCAGGCCAGCCGGTCCGGTCAGGTCGGAGAGGAGCTCCGCGGCCTGCGTGTAACGGCCCTCACTGGCCAGGTGGGCCGCTTCAGTGCGCGCTTGGACGACCTCGTCGATGGTGGGCAGTCCGGCAGGTTCTTTGGGGCGAGCCAAGGGGGCCGTACCGGTTACCTTGATCCGGCTGATCGCATGGGCGTAATGGTGTTGCGGAGCAATCGTGTCGATGATTCCCGGAAGGGGTTCCAGTAACGAGACGAATTCCAGGAGTCGGTTGTATACCTCGTCGGCGTTCCTTGGCCGGTCGCCCGGTTGCTTGGCCAGGAGGTGCAGGACGAGTGCGTCCAGCCCAGGGGGAACGTCGGGACGCAGATCGCGAACTGGGGTCGGGTCCTCGTCCTCGTGGCGGCGCATCACCTCGTAGGGCGTCGTGCCTAGGAAGACCTTGCGACCCGTGAGCATCTCGTACAAGACGCAGCCGAGGGAGTACAGATCGCTCTGCGGGCCTGGGCTTCCGTACACCTGCTCTATCGCCCTGTAGCCCGGCGTGTAGGGCGCGCCCAATCCGGTGGTCGTTCGCCGCACGTCGCCTGGCCCGAGCCCCACAGCGGCACCGAAATCGAGCACCTTCACCGAGCCGTCAGGGCAGAGCATCAGATTGCTCGGTTTGAGGTCGCGGTGCACGAGCGGACGGCGATGCGCCACGTTCAGCACCGCGCACACCTGGGCGGCTATGAGCGCGGCCCACGAAACGGAGAGCCGTTCCTGCGCGTCCAGGACATGGTCGACCGTCATGCCCTCGACGTACTGCATCACGAGGTAGAAGCAGCCGTCGTGACTTCCGAAGTCGTACACGGTGGGGACGCCGGGATGCTCGAACCAGGCGGTGCTGCGGGCCTCTTGCTCGAAACGTCCGACAAGGGCGTCGTCCATGACGCGGGTGAACTTCACCGCGAGGCGCCGGTCGAGGAACCGGTCGTATGCGCGCCAGACCTCGCCCATGCCGCCGCGTCCGATCGCCTGGTCGAGCTCGTACCGCTCGCGCTCCCCGAGGAGATCGCCCCGCCGCAACTCCCACCTCCTCCGGCCCGTGGACGCAGCGTACTCGCGTCAGCCGGGCGGGCGAAGGGCTCCGGCGCCCAGCCCTTCGAGACCGAGGCGCAGCACGTCCGCGCCCAGTTCGTGGGTCTCGCGGAGGGCGGCCTCCAGTTCGGTGAGCGCGCGGAACGCCGATCCCAGCACGGTCTGCTCGACGAGGGTGAGGCGGGGCAGGCGGGCGCGGCGGAGGTCGAACCGGGCGGACGAGGTGGAGCTGCGGAGCCGCGCGCCCTGTGCGCCGAGGAGCAGCCAGCCCGCGACGAAGTCGGGATCCGTCCGGGAGGGGTCGACCCGGACGAGCGCCAGTCCGGGGCCGAGGATCGGCCCGTCCACGCTCATGACGCGCACGGCCGGACGGCGGGCGGCCAGGGAGACGACGATGTCCCCCTGCTCGATCCAGACGTGGCCGTCGTCTGGCGCGGCCCTCCCGGTGGCGTCCCTACGCTGCGCGAGGTCGTCGATGGTCAGCATGGGAACCGTGCCCGCCCCGCCCATCCGTATCCGGGGAGGGGGACGCAGTATCTGCAGCACACCAGCCTTGGCGAGTTCACCGAAAGTCGTCATGGGAAGGTCAGTGCGCATAGGGGCGCGCTTGAGCGAGGACAGTTCCGCGATGGTCTGGGGCAGTTCCGTGGCCTTCTTCTGCAGGAGTTCGCGGGCGGCGTCGAACGAGCCCTCCGTCGCGGGCATTGTCCGTTGGGGAAGGTAGCGGGCGGGTGTGAGGTCAACCTCGTCGTCCAATAGGTCGATGATGCGGACGACGACGCTGGAATCCGTCCGGTCGTCCTTTCCCTTGAGGTAGCGGCGGTACGCGTCGAGCGCGATTTTCCCGAAGTTCTCCGGGTCGGACGACGTGTCGACCATCAGCACGTCGTCCGCGGGCTGGTCTCCAGAGGACGGACGCCGAAGAACCCACACGGTCAGCGCGACGGCCATGTTCGGCACCGCACCGGGCGGCAGTCCTATGACGGCACGCAAGGCGCCACGGCGAAGAAGTTCTGCACGGACACGACGTCCGGAACGGCGGTTCGCAACGGCCGGAGGCATGAGGATGACGACCGTCCCGCCAGGGCGTGTGTGGGCGAGCCCATGTTGAAGCCACGCCAATTCCGACTCCATGCGCGGAGGCAGCCCGTACTCCCAGCGCGGGTCGCCGGTCAACTGCTCGTAGCCCCAACCCCGGTCGTTGAAGGGCGGGTTGGTCGCCACCAGATCGACCGTCTGCCCAGGGAACGCGTCGTCCAGGAGCGAGTCGCCTGGGCGGACCTCGGCCGGGGCACCGCGCAACGCCAACTGGATGGCGGACATACGCGCGGTCGTCTCGTCGATCTCCTGACCGAGAAGCAGCTCCACGTCCTTGAACAGATCGTTCGCCAGGTTGAGGTACGCACCGGTGCCGCACGCGGGATCCAGGACGGTCCTGGCCGGTCCCCCGAGTTCGAGCATCAGCCGTATCACTGGCTCAGGGGTGAGGTAGACGCGACGGCTGTGGTGCTCCAGATAACGGGTGCGGAGGAAGTCGAACGTGTCGGCGACACCTAGCTCGTCCACGAGCGGCGAGAGAGCGCGCGCGATGGGCACCGCGGACGGCGGCACCTCATCAAGATGTTCGCGCAGAGAGCGCTCAAGCTGCCCGTCTGGGACGTCCGCCACCTCGAATTCGGGGTGCGCGCGGAGATGGAGCAGGAACGCGCCCGCGAAAGTCAGCACGTCGGCAAGCTCGACGTCCCCGGCGGCCGCCTGCCGGAGCGTCTGCCAGACGCGCTCACGGACGGGCGAGTCAGACAGCTTGCCCTGACCGCGGAGCCACTCCTCGACCTCGGCGAGCGAGAACGTCGGACTGGCCGCCGTCCCGCCGACGGGCTGGGGAAAGTCGTCATGGCGGCGACGCCAATTGCTCACCGCGGCCCGCCCCACCGCGGCCAGCCGGGCGATATCGGCCGCGGTCACCGTCGCATCGCTCGACACAGCACTCCCTCCGCCGACGCGAACGATCTCACCCTAGCGCCCACCTCCGGTTGATCCGATTCACACAATCGGCCATGCCACCACCCGAAATCATGACACCCGACAGCTTCTGCGGGTCGACCGAATTCACATCCACGCACCTCGGCGTATCTGCATCCGGTGAGGTTGACGAGCACGCAAGGCCTGACGACGCGGCTGTCACAGGTCAACTGAGCCGGCCACTCGGCTGCCCCGCCGGCCTCTCTGCCAAGAAGTACGACCGAATGCGGTTGTACCCTGCACCGATGACGAACATCGATCATCTCGCAGAGCGGCTTCGGACGTTCGCCGCCGAACGAGACTGGGAACAGTTCCATACGCCAAAAAACCTCGCAATGGCCCTTGTCGGCGAGGCAGGTGAGCTCATATCGGAGTTTCAGTGGCTTACTCCTGAAGAGTCGGCGACGGTCATGGAGGATCAAGAGCTTGCCCATCGAGTCCGCGCAGAGTTGGCGGATGTTTTCCTATATACCGTCCGACTAGCCGACCTTCTCGAAATCGATCTACTTCAGGCGGCTCACCAAAAAATAGACGAGAACGAGCGCCGCTACGACACCAGCACCTTCAAGGGGACGGCCAAGAAGGCTCCTCATTGAACCTTCCGCGCCGCGATGAGCGGATTTGATCCTCCCTACTCGCGCCTGCCCTGCCCCGCGGATCCACGTCTAAAGCAAGACGGCGATCGCTGACGAACGACAGCCCATGAGGTCCGACCGCCCCAGGACGCCATCCCAACCAACGATCGCCGGTGGCCAGGGCCGGCCGATCAACGCCGCGTCCTCAAAGGGCTGACCTGCACCTTCGCACACACAGTCCCATTTGCCCCCATTAAGGTTGTCCGATAATATCGGCACATTACGACATTTGTCGCCCCGCATCTCCTCTCGTCACCTGGGGTCATTCATGACGGCGCCGCCACAGCCCGCCTACCGGTCATCCGCCGAATCGCTGTTCAAGGCACTCGCCAGCGCCCCTTCCGCGGCGAATGAGGCGTTCGTCGACCGGATCGCGACAGCTTTGCGCGCCCAGACCAAGCGCACGGCGACCGCCGCGGAGAAACGGGCCTGGCGCAACAGCCTGACCGCACTCGCCGGCGATCTCATGGACGCCGGCCTTCACCAAGTCGAAGTGTTGGTCGAATACCCGATGCCGCACTAGCCCAAAAGCCAGGCTGACGTGGTTATCGCGGGTGTCGATCCATACACCGGAGGCGACGCGTTCGTCATTGTAGAACTAAAGCAGTGGAGTAACGTAGACTTCTACGAAGACGATGAGACCCAGGTGGTCTGGGCTCCGAATCGGAAGCCGTCGGCGCATCCCGCTCTGCAGGCGGAAAGCTACCGCAAGCAGATAGCCGCCTATTGCCAAACCGTCGAGGATCACCCGGACGCGGTGAAGGCGCTTGTCTATCTGCACTATATGCCGAAACATCAGGCGGACAAGCTGGTCGGGCTGGCCGAGGAAAAGAAGATCGGTCTGTTCACACAATCAGACCGCAGCGAGTTCCTGCGCTACCTGCAGGGGCGGTTCGCGCCCTCATCGGGGGCGCAGGCGGCGGACCGGCTCCTCAACAGCCGGATAGCACCTCGCCCTGACCTTCTCGAACAGGCGCGGTTGACGTTGAAGGGCCGTGACGGCTTCATTCTACTCGACCGGCAGATCGAGGCATATCGAGCGGTCTTCCATGCTGTGGACACCGCCTTCCGCGCGAACTCGAAAAGCATCGTCATCATCTCCGGTGGGCCCGGAAGCGGCAAGAGCGCCATTGCCTTGGAACTCATGGCGAAACTGCTCAGCACCGGACGCCGGGTGTGCCACGCGACGGGCTCCAGCGCCTTCACCCATACTCTTCGGTCATATGTCGCAAAGGGAAAGGACCAGGCAAAACTCTTTACCTTTACGTCGGACTACGCACCGAAACCTCAGAACGATCTCGATGTCCTGATCGTGGACGAGGCCCACCGATCACGGAGCAAGACCAGAGTTCGATGGGACCCGGCCAAGAACAGCGATAGACCTCAGATCGAATCGATGATCAACGCCGCCCGTGTTCCGGTCTTCTTTCTCGACGAGAACCAGGCGGTCACGCCGGGAGAACTCGGCTCCGTCCATGCGATCAAGACATACGCACAGAGCCTGTCGATCCCCTTCCAGCACGTCAACCTCACCGGGCAATGGCGCTGCGGCGGAAGTGCCGCCTACGACCTTTGGGTCCGGCGGCTGTTGGCGTTGGGAGACGAGGAGGGCGCCTGGGACGCCCAAGAGCAGCCTGTCCGCTGGACAGGTGACCCGTCCTTCGGGCTCTACCTGGCACAGTCTCCGGCGCAGATGGAGAACTACTTGCGGACGAGACTCTCGGAGGGCTGGTCTGCCAGGATCACGGCCGGTTTCTGCTGGAAATGGAGCGCGCCCCGCGAGGACAAGTCGCTGGTTCCCGATGTTGAGATCGGCAACTGGATGCGTCCCTGGAACGTGAGATCGGATTCACGCGTTGGCGAGGCTCCGCCAAGTAAACTGTGGGCCACGAAGGACGGGGGCTTCGACCAGATCGGCTGTATCTATACCACTCAGGGGCTCGAGTTCGACTGGGCCGGCGTCATCATCGGACCAGATCTCGTAGCTCGACGCGGCCGGCTTTCACCCCAACGCGCAGGCAACCTCGATCCGAAACTGGGTCTCACGTCACCGCGAATCGTTCCCGCCGAAGAGTTCGACCGCCTGGTGCGTAACGTCTATAAGGTTCTTCTGACCCGAGGGCTACACGGCACGGTGCTTTACGCAACGGACCCTGAGACCCAGGAATTCCTCGGAACCCTGATACCGCCGCTTGAAGCCTGACGAAAGGCGAGAGGTGAGCGGTTGCCAGGCCCCTGCTGGAGGCGGTGACGGCCTGGATCCCGGTCACGTGCGCGCGCCTCCCGCGAGCTCGGCCGGACCGATCGTGCGGGAGGATTGGGGGATGCGGTTCGGGGTTTTGGGGCCGGTTGAGGCTCGGGTCGGCGGCGCGGTCGCCGGTGTGGGCGGGCCGACGGTGCGGGCGCTGCTCGCGATGCTGCTGCTGGACGCGGGGCGCGTCGTGCCGGCCGAGCGGCTGATCGACGGGCTGTACGGGGCGGAGCCGCCGAGCGGAGCGGCGAACGCGCTGCAGTCGCAGGTGTCGCGGCTGCGGCGGGGGCTCGGGGACGCGGCGCTGGTCGAGGGGCGTCCGGCCGGGTACCGGATCGTGGCCGGGGAGGACGACGTCGACGCCCTCCGGTTCGAGCGGCTGGCGCGGGACGGGCGGCGGGAGCTGGCCGCCGGGCGGCATGACGCGGCGGCCGAGCTGCTCGCGGAGGCGCTCGGGCTGTGGCGGGGGCCCGCGCTGGCGGACGTGAGCGCGCCGTTCGCGGAGGCGCAGGCGGCGCGGCTGGAGGAGGAGCGGGCGTCGGTCGTCGAGGAGTACGGCGCGGCGCGGCTCGCGACCGGGGACGCCGAGGCGGTGGTCGCGCCGCTGCGCGACCTCGTGGACGCGCGGCCGCTGCGGGAGCGGGCGCGGGCGCTGCTGATGCGGGCGCTGCACGGGTGCGGGCGGCAGGCGGAGGCGCTCGCGGTGTTCGAGGACGGGCGGCGGATCCTCGCGGAGGAGCTGGGCGCCGACCCGTCCAAGGAGCTCGCGGACGTGCACCTCGCGATCCTCCGGGGCGACCGAAGCGAGGACGGGGAGCCGCGGGCCAACCTCCCGGCGCAGCTCACCAGCTTCGTCGGGCGGGACGAGGAGCTCCGCCGGGTCGGCAAGATGCTCGCAGACGGGCGGCTGGTCACGCTCCTCGGCCCGGGCGGCGCGGGCAAGACGCGGCTGGCGGTCGAGGCGGCCGGGCGGGAGCGCGGCGACGTGTGCTTCGTCGACCTCGCGCCCGTCGCGCCGGACGAGGTGCCGAAGGCGCTGCTCGGGGCGCTCGGCCTGCGCGAGGGCGGGATGCGCCCGGCGCCGGGCGGGCGGGCGCCGGACGCCGTGGAGCGGGTCCGGACGGCGCTGGACGGGCGGCGCGTGCTGCTCGTCCTGGACAACTGCGAGCACGTCGTCGCGTCCGTCGCGGGCCTCGCGCACCGGCTGCTGAGCGCCTGCCCGGACCTGCGGGTCCTCGCGACCAGCCGGGAGGCGCTCGGGATCACCGGCGAGGCGCTGCGCCCGCTGCCGCCGCTGGAGCTGCCGCCGGAGGGCGCGCCCGCGCGGGAGGTCGCGGCGTACCCGGCGGTGCGGCTGTTCCTCGACCGGGCGGAGGCGGTGCGCCCCGGCTTCGCGGTGGACGAGGGCAACGTCCGCGACGTGCTGCGGATCTGCCGGGCCCTGGACGGCCTGCCGCTCGCGATCGAGCTGGCCGCGGCGCGGCTGCGGTCGCTGCCGGTGCGGGACGTCGCGACCAGGCTGGACGACCGGTTCCGGCTGTTGTCGCGCGGCGACCGGACGGCCGCGCCCCGGCACCAGACGCTGCGCGCCGTCGTCGAGTGGAGCTGGGACCTGCTGGACGCGGCCGAGCAGACCCTCGCCCGCCGCCTGACCGTGTTCTCCGGCGGGTTCACGCTGGAGGCGGCGGCCGGGGTGTGCCGGGACGACGACGCGGCCGACGCGGTCGCGAGCCTCGCCGACAAGTCGCTGCTGCAGAGCGACGGCGTGCGGTACCGGATGCTGGACACGGTCCGGGCGTTCTGCGCGGAGCGGCTCGCCGAGGCCGGGGAGACGGAGCGGTTCGAGCGGGCGCACGCGGAGTACTTCCTCGCGCTGGCCGGGCGCGCCGACCCGCTGCTGCGGAGCGGCGAGCAGCTGGAGTGGCTGACGCTGCTCGCGGCCGACCACGGGAACCTGCACGCGGCGCTGCGCCGCTCGATCCGGCGGGACCCGGTGCTCGCGCTCCAGCTGAACGCGGCGCTGTCGTGGTACTGGTGGCTGCGCGGCCGGGTGGAGGGGGCGCCGCTGGCGGCCGCGCTGCTGGACGAGGTCGGCGCCGATCCCCCCGAGGGGCTGGAGGAGGAGTACGTCCTCTGCGTCACGAACGCCGTGTCGGGCGGCGTGTCCGGCGAGCAGGCGGTGGCGTGGCTGGACCGGGCGGAGACGGTCGTGCACGGCATCCGGCGGCATCTCCGGTACCCGGTGGCGATCGTCATGTGGGCGCTCGCGGCCGGGCCCGAGCGCACCGACAACGCGGTGTTCGCCCAGCAGATCGGGGACGACCCGTGGTCGCGGGCCCTCGTGAAGATGAGCGACGGCTTCGTCGCCCAGTTCGCCGGGGACATGGCCGGGGCGGAGCGCGCCTGCGCGGAGGCGGCGCGCGGCTTCCGCGCGTGCGGCGACCGGTGGGGCGCGGCCAACTCGCTCGACACGCTCGCGCAGATCGCCGACTGGCGCGGCGACCGGGAGCGGGCGCTCGCCCTGCTGGACGAGGCGCTGGGGCAGATGGAGCTGCTCGGCGCGCTGGAGGACACCGCCGACCTGCTCTACCAGCGCGGCTACGTCCACCTGCACGGCGGTGAGCTGGACGAGGCGCGGGCCGCGTTCGAGCGGGGCGTCGAGCTGGCCCGGCGGGCCGGGACGCCGGACAAGGTCGCGGGCGGGTACCAGGGGCTCGGCGACGTCGCGCGGCTCGGCGGCGACCTGCCCGGCGCGCGGCGGCTGTACGAGACGGCGCTGACCGGGTACGCGTCCGAGCGGTTCATCGCCGTCGCGGTCCGCGGGACGGCGCTGACCGGGCTCGGCTGGGTCGCGCTCGCCGAGGGCGACGCGGGGCGGGCGCGCGAGCTGCTGCACGAGTCGCTGGACACGGCGTTCGACCATCCGGTCTTCCGGCACCGCGCGTTCGCGGCGGCCGGGCTGGCGGCCGTGGCGCTCGCCGAGGGCGACGCGCCCCGGGCCGCGCTGCTGCTCGGCACCGCGGCCGCCGCGAACGGCGGGCGGCTCCCCGCCGACCCCGCGGTCGCGCCCGTGTCATCGCAGGTCAGGGACGCTCTCCCGGACGACGTCTGGGACGCGGAGTTCGGCCGCGGCGCCGCCCTCCCGCTCGGCGAAGCGCTCACCCTGGCCCGCGCCGACGGCCTCCCCACCTGAACTGCCCGACCGCCTGAACCGCCCGACCGCTCCCCCGCCTGACCGCTCCCCGCCTGACCGCCTGACCGCCTGGCCGCCTGGCGGTGCGGGTCGGCGGGGCGCTGACGGTCGTGCGGGCGGGTCGTCAGCGGACGGTGCGTGGACGGTCAGCGCCGCCCGCGACATTTGCCGCATGAACACCTCAGCCCGCAAGTGGGGCACCTTCGCGATCTGCCTCCTGGTCGCCCTGGTGCCGAACATCGACCTCACCGCGCTCAACCAGGCCGTGCCGCACCTGAGCGCCGACCTGCACCCGTCGTCCACCCAGATCCTGTGGATCGCGGACGCCTACGGCTTCGCGCTCGCCGGGCTGCTGATCACCATGGGCGGCATCGGCGACCGCATCGGGCACAAGCGGCTGCTGCTGATGGGGACGGCGCTGTTCGCCGCCGCGTCCGCCGTGACCGCGTACGCGCCGAGCGCGGAACTGCTGATCGCGGCCCGCGCGGTGCTCGGCGTCGCGGGCGCGACACTGATGCCGTCGTGCCTGTCGCTGATCCGCCGGGCGTTCACCGACGGCAAGGAGCGGACGATGGCGGTCGGCGCGTTCTCCGGCGTCGCCGGGCTCGCGGTCGGGCTCGGGCCGGTCATCGGCGGCGCGCTGCTGGACCACTTCTGGTGGGGCTCGGTCTTCCTGATCAACGTGCCGATCATGGCGGTGGCGCTGGTCGCGGGCGCGTTCGTGCTGGTCGAGTCGCGCAACCCGGTGCCGGGACGGCTGGACCTCGCGAGCGTGCCGCTGTCGGCGGTGGGCGTCCTCGGCCTGGTGTACGCGATCAAGGAGGCCGCGGCGCACGGGCCGGGCCACGCGCAGATCTACGTCTCCGCCGTGGCGGGCGCCGTCGCGCTGGCGGCGTTCTTCGTCCGGCAGACCCGGCTGGAGGAGCCGCTGATCGACGTCCGGCTGTTCCGCAACGCGGCGTTCAGCGGCTCGATCGGCACCAACATGTTCGCGATGTTCACGCTGGTCGCGCAGTCGCTGATCTTCTCGCTGTACTTCCAGCTCGCGCTCGGCTGGTCGCCGCTGAAAGCGGGGCTCGCGGGGCTGCCCGGCGCGGCCGGGGCGATGGTCGGCGGCGCGGTGCTGGCCCCGCCGCTGATCTCCGCGCTGGGCCGGGCCCGGGTCGTCGCGGCCGGGATGCTGATCTCCGCGACCGGGTTCTCGATCTACCTGACCATCGGGCTCCACCCCTCCTACTGGACGGTGATGCTCCCCTCGATGGTCCTGGCCGGGATCGGGATGGGCCTCGCGATGACCGTCACCGCGGACACCGTGCTCGCGTCCGTGCCGAAGGCCCGCTCCGGCGCCGCGTCGGCGATCTCCGAGACCGCGACCGAGCTCGGCGGCGCGCTCGGGATGGCGGTGCTCGGCAGCGTCCTGAACGCGGTGTACCGGAACGTGCTCGACGTCCCCGCCGGGACGCCCGCGCCCGCCGCGTCCGCCGCCCGCGACTCGCTCGGCGCGGCGCTCCAGACGGCGGCGCGGCTGCCCGGGACGCTCGGCGGACAACTCGCGGACGCGGCCCGGAACGCCTTCGTGGACGGGATGCACGCCGCCCTCGTGTGCAGCGCCGGGCTCGCCGCCCTGGTGGCCGTGTTCGCGCTGGTCACGCTGCGGAACGTGCCGAAGGTCATCCCGGAGGCGCAGGAGCCGGAGGAGCCCGGCCTCGTCACGGCGCCGTGACCGTCCCGGCCCGTCCCGGCGCGCTCCAGGCCGGGACGGGCGAACCCCCTCGTTTGAAAAAAGTGATATCACTTTGCTAGATTCACGATAACTCAACAGGAGGGGGACAGGATGGACGTGACGACGAAGGTGGACATGCCCCGGCCCAAGATCGGGGAGCGGCCCGCCGGGGACCGCGGCGGCTGGACGATGCTCACGCTCGCGCTGGTGCTGCTCGCGCTGGCCGCCGCCGCGGTGCTCGCGGGCCTCGCGGCCGGCGGGACCGCCGCGGTCGCGGCGGGCATCGCGGTCGGGGTGGTGCTCGGCCTCGCCGGGCTCGTGCTGCTCGCCGGGCTCACGCCGGTCGCGCCGAACGAGGCGCGGGTGCTGCAACTGCTCGGCCGGTACAAGGGGACGGTCCGCAACGACGGGCTGCGCTGGGTGAACCCGCTGACCGAGCGGAGCAAGGTGTCCACGCGGATCCGCAACCACGAGACGGGCCTCGCCAAGGTCAACGACCTGGACGGCAACCCGATCGAGATCTCGGCCGTGGTCGTGTGGCAGGTCGCCGACACCGCCCGCGCCGTGTTCGAGGTGGACGACTTCGTCGAGTTCGTCGCGTTCCAGACGGAGGCGGCCGTCCGGCACATCGCGGGCAGCTTCCCCTACGACGCGCACGACCGCACGTCCCTGCGCGACAACGCCGACGAGATCACCGCGCAGCTCTCCGAGGAGCTGGCGCAGCGGGTCGCGTCCGCCGGGGTCGACATCATCGAGTCGCGGATCACCCGGCTGGCCTACGCGCCGGAGATCGCGCAGGCGATGCTGCGCCGCCAGCAGGCGGGCGCGGTGGTCGCGGCGCGGCAGCGGATCGTGGAGGGCGCGGTCGGCATGGTGCAGCTCGCCCTCGACCGGCTGGACGAGGAGAACGTGGTCGAGCTGGACGAGGAGCGCAAGGCGGCGATGGTGAGCAACCTGCTGGTCGTGCTGTGCGCCGACCGGGACGCCCAGCCGGTGGTCAACGCCGGCAGCCTCTACCAGTGACCCGTGGCTGAGCGGAAGAAGATCCTGCTGCGGCTCGACCCGGCGGTGCACGACGCGCTGGTCCGGTGGGCCGGGGACGAGCTGCGCAGCACCAACGCGCAGATCGAGTTCCTGCTGCGGCGGGCGCTCGCCGACGCGGGCCGCATGCCCGGGACGGCGGGCCGGATGCGCGGCCGCGGCCGCCCCCGCAAGGCCGACACCGAACCCCAGATCGAGGACGAGCACGACGAGCATGACCCGCCGCGCGGCGGGGGCGAGGACTGACGATGGTCAAGGTTCCGGAGACGCTGCCGGCGCGGATGTTCCTGCTGGCCTACGACGTGCGCAGGCAGCGGATGAGCAGGGGCGGCGCGCGGCTCGGCTACGTGCTGCGCGCCGCCGCGCTGACCGAGCTGTACCTGGACGGCAGGCTCGGCGAGGAGCGGCGGCGGCCCGTCCCGGGGACGCCGGGCGACGACCCGTACGGGGTGCTGGCGCAGATCGCGGCGTCCCGGCCCCGGTCGTGGCAGCACTGGGTGCGCAAGGACGCGCGGGCCATGGTCGGCGCCGTCCGCGACGAGCTGGCCCGCGACGGGTTCGTCCGGGTCCGCAGCCGCCGGGTGCTCGGGCTGTTCCCCCGGCACGAGGTCACCGTACGCGACCACCGGGTCGTGAAGTCGCTGTGGGGCGGGGCGTCGTCGGCGCTGCGCGGGCGCCCGGTGGCGCACGTGAACAGCTACGACGCGGCGGCGGTGGCGCTCGCGGCGGCGGGCGAGCTGAAGACCGTCCTGCCGGGCGCGGACCGGCGGCGGCACCGGCGGCGGATCGCGGAGCTGACGGCGCGGTCGGGGCCCGCGGCCCCGGCGGTGCGCAAGGTGATCCGGCAGCGGAACGCCTCCGCGGCCTAGTATCCCGGCCCCCGGCCGGGCGGCAAGTGCGGCCCCCTACAAGGTCCACGGGTGCGATCTTGTATCGGGCGCGAAAGGCGGCGGCGGAACGCCGGAACATAGCTTTCGGACATGGAACCCGAGCGCCTGGTCTACCCTCTGCTGAAGCACGTCCTGATGGGGCCCGCGATGCGGGTCGCGTTCCTGCCCCGGGTGAGCGGGCTCGCGCACGTCCCGCGGGTCGGACCGGTGATCCTCGCGGCGAACCACCTCGCGTTCCTCGACTCGTTCGTCCTGCCGCTGATCGTGCCGCGCCGGGTGCACTTCCTCGGCAAGCACGAGTACTTCACCGGGCCGGGCGTGCGGGGCCGGGCGATCGCGGCGCTGTTCCGCGGCGTCGGCGCGATCGCGGTGGACCGGTCGGGCGGGCGCGCCGCGCTCGACGCGCTCGACACGTCGGCGGCGGTGCTGGAGCGCGGCGGCGTGTTCGCGATCCACCCGGAGGGCACCCGCTCCCCGGACGGGCGGCTCTACCGGGGCCGGACGGGCGTCGCGCGGCTCGCGCTGCGGACCGGGGCGCCCGTCGTCCCGGTGGCGATCGAGGGCACCGACCGGGTGCAGCCGCTCGGCCGGGTCGTCCCGCGGCCGGGCCGGATCGGGCTGCGCATCGGCGCGCCGCTGACCTTCCGCGGCCGGGACGCGGGCGTCCCGCGCGGCCGGGCCGCGCGGGACGTCACCGACGAGATCATGGAGGCGATCCAGCGGCTGTCCGGCCAGGAGTACGTGGACGACTACGCGCCCCGCCCGTCCGGCCCACCCGCCTGACCGGCGCGGATGTCAGCGCCGGACGCGCAGCACGAGCAGCGCGACCAGCACCGCCGCCGCCGCGAAGACCGCGCCGGTCGCGTAGGCGGCGTCCATGCCGCTCACGACGTCGTGCCCGGAGTGCGCCGACCCGTACACGGTGACCATGGCGGCCGACCCGAGCGACCCGCCGGTCCAGAGCATCGCCTGCGCGACGCCGGACGCGGCGCCCGAGTGCTCCGGCCCGACGCTGCCGAGGATCGTCACGTTCAGCGGCATGATCGTCAGCCCGCCGCCGAAGCCCAGCAGCAGGAACGGGCCGAGCAGCCCGGCCGCGTACCCGTCCCCGGCCGACAGCCGGGACAGCCACAGCAGCGCGAGCCCGAGGGCGAGCGCCCCGGCGACGACGAGCCACCGCGCGCCGACCCGCGGCAGGATCCGCGGGACGAGCCGGACCGTCGCGAACTGCAGGCCGACCACCGGCAGGAACGCCACGCCCGCGCGCAGCGGCCCGTAGCCGAGCGCCTGCTGGAGGTACTGGGTGAGGAAGAAGAACGCGCCGAACATCGACGCGACCACCAGCAACTGGATCAGGTAGGACGCGGCGCGGTCGCGCCCGGTGAGCAGCCAGAGCGGCATGACCGGCTCGCGCGCCCGCCACTCGATCGCGACGAACGCGGCGAGCAGGACGCCCGCCGCGCCGAACGCGGCGAGGGCGCGGGCGTCGCCCCAGCCGTCCGACCCGGCCCGGATCAGCGCGTAGACGAGCGCGCTCATCCCGGCCGTGGACGTGACGGCGCCGCCCGCGTCGAACCGGCCGGGACGGCGCCCGGTCTCGGCGAGGACGCGGCGCGCGGCCAGCCACAGCGCGACGCCCGCCGGGACGTTCACGAAGAACACCCACCGCCACGACCCGGCCTCGGTGAGCGCTCCCCCGGCGAGCATGCCGATCGCGGCGCCCGCGCCGGTCACGGCGGAGAAGACGCTCAGCGCCCGGACGCGCTCCGCGCCCTGGAAGCTGGTGGCGATCAGGGCCAGCGCGCTCGGCGCGGCGACGGCGGCGGCGACGCCCTGCGCGGTGCGCGCGGCGAGCAGCCACCAGCCGGCCGTCGCGAACCCGCCGAGCAGCGACGCGGCGGTGAACACCGCGACCCCGGCGGTGAACGCGCGGCGGCGGCCGAAGACGTCCCCGGCACGTCCGCCGAGGAGCAGGAGCCCGCCGAATGCGAGCATGTAGGAGTTCTGGACCCAGGCGAGGCCCCCGGTCGTCATCCCGAGCCCGTCCCGGACCTGGGGCAGCGCGATGGTGACGACGGAGGTGTCCAGCCCGATCATGAGCTGGCAGCCGACGAGGACGGCGAGGACGACGCCTGGACGATGATGGGAGGACGGCGCGGCCGCGGGAGGGGAGTCCTTGGCCAGGGCCGTCCGCCCGTGGGGTGCGGGCACGGCGAACCTTTCGGGATCAGCGGAACGGCATTTAAGGAACGGCGAAGTACACTATGTGCGGAACGTATCACCGATCGGCGCAAAAGAGAACGCTAGCGTTCACTATTTTGAGGAGCACATCGTGACCCCCGCGACCCGGCGGCGCGGCGGCGCCCTGGAGGCGGCGATCTTCGACGCCGTGTTCGCGCAGCTGGAGGCGGTCGGCTACCGGCGGCTGACCATGGAGGGCGTCGCGGCCGCCGCCCGCACCGGCAAGGCCGCGCTCTACCGGCGGTGGCCGTCCAAGGAGGCGCTCATCGCCGACGCGCTGAAGCACGCGCTGCCGGAGCCGCCCGGCCCGCCGTCCACCGGGCAGGTCCGCGAGGACCTGCTCGCCACCCTCCTCGTGCTGCGCGACACGCTGGTCACCTGCCGCAACGCCGCGTTCAAGGTCCTGAAGGAGGAGACCGAGGAGGGGAAGGGGCTGATGCACGACGTCGTGCACCAGCGGCTGTCCCAGCCCGTCCGGGAGCGGGCGTTCGAGGCGCTGCGGCAGGCCGCCGAGCGCGGCGAGATCCGGCCGGAGGCCGCGACCCGGCGGATCGCGGCCGTCGGGCCCGCCGTGGTCGTGTACCACAGCCTCACCGAGGGCGGCCCGATCGACGACGCCTTCCTGGAGTCGGTCGTCGACGAGGTGCTGCTGCCGATCCTGCGCCCCTAACGGACGGCCAGGGTCAGAGGGCGAGCCCGTCCTTGCGGGCCGTCTCGTCCCTTCGGGCGGCCTCGTCCCTGCGGGCTGCCTCGTCCCTGCGGGCCACTTCGTCGACGACGACGCGGTGGTGCCAGTAGGGCGGCGCGATGCCCTCCTCGCGCAGCGTCCGGTGCAGTCGCTTCAGGAACTCGTGCTTGATCAGGAACTGGTCGCCGAACTCCGTGGACCGCAGGATCACGTGGAAGCCGACCGTCGCGTCGTTGAAGTCGTCGAACCGGACGAGGACGCTCGCGTCCTCCACGCCGCCCTGCACGTCCTTCATGACCTGGTGCCCGACCGCGGTGAGCAGTTCCTCCACCCGGTCCAGGTCGACCTCGTACGCGACCTTCGCGTAGACCATGATCGACATGTCCTGGGCGGGACGGTGGAAGTTGGTCAGGATCGTGTCCGAGAACCGCTGGTTCGGGATGACCTCGATGTTGTCCGACAGCGTCCGGATGGAGGTGTTGCGCCAGTTGATGTCGACGACGTAGCCCTCCTGGCCCGTCGACAGCCTGATGTAGTCGCCCGGCTCGATCGTCTTGGACGCGAGGACGTGCACCCCCGCGAACAGGTTGGCGAGGGTGTCCTGGAGGGCGAGCGCGACGGCGAGGCCGCCGACGCCGAGGGCGCCGAGCAGCGGCGAGATCGAGATCCCGAGGCTCTGCAGCATCACGAGCACGCCGATGCCGAGGACGATCACCCGCGAGATGTTGGCGAAGATCGTCACGTTGGCGGCGACGCCCTGCCGGGCCTTCGCGTACGCGGTGACGCCGCCCGCGAGCAGCCGCGCCGACGCCAGCGACACCGCGAGGATCGCCACGGCGGTGAGCACCTTCGCGGTCACGTCCAGCGTGCGGGACGGCAGTTCCAGCACCCAGGCCGCGATCCACACCCCGAGGATGAGCGAGACGGGAACCGCGAGGTCGCGGATCAGCCGGGCGAGGAGGTCGTCCCAGGTCCAGCGGGTGTCGCCGGCCCGGCGGAACAGCCGTGCGGTCAGCCAGCGCAGCACGATCGCGATCAGCAGGGCGGCCGCGAGCACGATCGCCGCGACGGCGACGCGCTCCCAGCTCAGATGGACGTGGTCCATGACGCGTGCGTCTCCCCTTCCGCCGGACGGCCCGCGGCCTGTCCGTGAAATCCTGGTTTGCGGTGTTGCGCGTCCCGATCGTAGTGAAGCCGCCGCCCCCGCGAGACACATCGCGGACACCGGTGACGTGGGTCGACGGGCGGGGCGGTTACGATCGATCAAGTGGTAGGCGTGGGAATGATGCGCCGGCTCGGGGCCACGGCGCTGGGACTGCGGAACGGCCCCCACCGGGTCATGGTCGAGCGAGACCTGGAGGTGCCCGCCGGCGACGGCGTCACGCTCCTCGCCGACCATTACGCCCCGGCCGACGTCGAACGGGCGCCGACGGTCCTCGTGCGGTCGCCCTACGGGCGGCGCGGGCCGTTCGGGCTGATGTGCGGGCAGGGGTTCGCGTCGTACGGGTTCCAGGTGGTCGTGCAGAGCGTCCGCGGCGGCTTCGGGTCGGGCGGCGTGTTCGAGGCGCTGGACGAGCGCGAGGACGGCCTCGCCACCGTCGCGTGGCTGAAATCACAGCCGTGGTTCGGCGGAACGTTCGCGATGCACGGCCCGAGCTACCTCGGCTACGTCCAGTGGGCGGTCGCTGCGGAGGCCGGGCCCGAGCTGCGGGCCCTGTCGATGCAGGTCACGGCCTCGACGTTCCGCGACGCCGTCCACGTCGGCGGGACGTTCGCGCTGGAGTCGGCGCTCATCTGGGTCGACCTGACCGCGCGGATGAAGAACTCCCTGTCCGGGATCACGACGGCGGTGATGTCGCCGCGCCGGGCCCGCCGGGCCACGCTGTCCGGCCGCCCGCTCGCCGAGCTGGACCGGCTCGCGACCGGCGAGCAGCAGCGCTTCTTCCAGGAACTGCTCGTCAACGGCCCCGACACCCCGTTCTGGGACAAGCGCGACTTCAGCCCGACCGTCTCGCAGGTCACGGCCCCGGTGAACATGACCGGCGGCTGGTACGACATCTTCCTGCCCTGGCAGATCAAGGACTACGCGGCCCTGCGCGCCGCCGGGCGGCGGCCGTACCTGACGATCGGGCCGTGGTTCCACGCCGACCAGCGGATGATGCGCGGGTCGGTCGGCGAGTCGGTCAAGTGGTTCCGCGCGCACCTGCAGGACGACCCGTCCGACCTGCGCGAGCTCGCCGTGCGGCTGTTCATCACCGGCGCGGACGAGTGGCGCGAGTTCCCCGACTGGCCCGTCCCCGGGATGCGGGAGGAGCGCTGGCATCTCCAGCCCGGCGGGGCCCTCTCCCCCGCCGCGCCGCCCGAGTCCGAGCCGGACGCCTACCGCTACGACCCGGAGCATCCGACCCCGTTCCTCGGCGGGCCGACGCTGCTCGGCGAGACGCACCCGTCCACGGACCAGCGGCGGCTGGAGCGGCGGCGGGACGTGCTGACCTACACCTCCGACGTCCTCGACGACGACCTGGAGATCATCGGCCCGGTCACCGCCGACCTGTACGTCCGGTCGAACCGGGAGCACACCGACTTCGTCGTCCGGCTGTGCGACGTCACGCCGGAGGGCGAGTCGCTGAACCTGTGCGAGGGGATGCGGCGGCTCGTCCCCGGCACCCCGGAGCCGGGCGAGGACGGCGTCCGGCACGTCGCGATCGAGCTGTGGCCCGCCGGGCACCGGTTCCGGCGGGGGCACCGGGTCCGCGTCCAGGTCGCGAGCGGCGCCTACCCGCGGGTGGCGCGCAACCCGGGCACCGGCGCGCCGATCGGCACCGCCACCGAGATGGTGACCGCGGACCAGGAGATCCTGCACGACCCGGCGCACCCGTCGACGGTCAACCTCCCGGTCGTCCCCGGTCCGGCGGGCTGAGCAGGGCGGCGACGTCCGGGGCCGTCCAAGCGCCCGCGGCGCCGGGGCGTCCGGCCAGGTAGGCGGCGGCGCGCCCGGCGGACCAGCCGTGCGCCTCCCGCAGCCCGTTGCCGAGCATCGTCAGGTACGGGGCGGTCGGCGCGTTCGGCGCGATCGGGGCGGGCGCGGTGAACGTCAGCATCGGGTGCCCGCCGCGCTCCCCCACCCGCAGGACGGTCTCGTACCGTCCCGGCCCGAGCCGCTGCCGCCCCTGCTCGACCGCCTCCGACAGGTCGTGGTCGGTCCCGACGTCGCGGCGCATCTCCTGGGACAGGACGTCGCAGAACTGGCGGCGGGTCAGCAGGTAGGCGCGGGCGGCGGCGCGTCCGGGCAGGGCCGGGTCGTAGAACGCCATCCCGCCGCCCCAGACCAGGGACGTGTACCCGAAGTAGATCCCGCCGGGAACCGTCACCGGCCGCTCGTCCAGGGCGGGGCGCGGATCGCGGCAGCCGGTGTAGTGCCGGGCCCCGCCCTCCGGCCGTCCCCCGGACAGGTAGCAGCGGAACCTCCTTCGGTAGAGGTTCGATCCGTACGCGACGTACCAGACTCTTTCGGCGTCCATCAGAACCAGTATCACCCCTGCTGGGACGCCGGTCCGGTGGGACGCGGGGGACGGAGATCCGATTCGCGAGGTTTGACGGAAGGCGCCACCGGATATGAAACTGGCCGAGCAGGTGTCTACGACGCAGATACCTCCGTGCTTCCCCTGTGTTGTCCCGGAGGATCCGTCATGCGCCGCTCGCTTAACATCGCCCTTGTGTCCGCCTCCGACCTCGACGGCGAACACCTGCAGGCATTCCACGTCCGGGATCTGGCCCGTTCGCTCACCCGTCCGCTCACCGCCGACGGAAAGCCGAACCAGGTGACCGTGTACTCCCGGCGCCAGTCCGCCGACGCCCGCGGCCGAGTCCGGCTCGCGCCCGGCGCGGCGCTGGTCAACCTCGACGCCGGCCCCGCCCGCCCCCTCACCGACGACGAGCTGCTGGAGCACGTCCGCGACTTCGCGGACGGGCTGCGGCGCCGCTGGTCCGGGTCGGGGCGCCCCGACATCGTCCACGCGCACGGCTGGATCGGCGGGCTCGCCGCCTGCGCCGTCGCCCGCGAGCTGGGCATCCCGTTCGCGCAGAGCTACCACGGCGTCGCCGTCGCCGAGCGGCGCGCCGGACGCCGCGTCCACCCGCACCGCGACCGCCTGGAGAAGGCCATCGGGCGGGACGCCGACCTCGTCATCGCCGGGCACGCCGAGGAGGCCGGGGCGCTCGTCCGGATGGGCGTGCCGCGGCCGAGCGTGGCCGTCGTCCCCTACGGCGTGGACGGCGACCAGTTCGCCCAGGCCGGACCGGCGATGCCGCGCGGCGACCGGCGGCGGCTCGTGCTGGTCTGCGACGACCTCGCGACCGGCGGCGTCGACACGGCGCTGCGCGCGCTCGTGCACGTCCCGAACGCCGAGCTGGCCGTCGCCGGCGGCCCGGCCCGCGAGGACCTCGAAGCCGACCCGGTCGTGCACCGGCTGATCCTGCTCGCGAAGGAACTGCACGTCAACGACCGGGTGATCTTCCTCGGCCGGCTGCCGCGCAAGTCGCTGCCGAAGCTGCTGCGGACGGCGAGCCTCGCGCTCTGCCTCACCCCGCACCAGCCGTGCCCGGCGACCCCGCTGGAGGCCATGGCGTGCGGCGTGCCCGTCGTCGCGGCCGCCGCGGGCGGCAACACCGACGAGGTGCTCGACCACATCACCGGCCTGCACGTCCCGGCCGGGCGGCCGGTCGTGATCGGCCGCGCGATCCGGCAGCTGCTCGCCGAGGAGACGACGCTGCACGGCTACTCGATCGCCGCCGCCGACCGCGCCCGCTCCCGGTACTCGCTGGAGCGGGTCGCCGCCGAGACGCTCCGCGCGTACGAGCGCGTCCTGCCGTACGAGGAGCCCGAGCCGGAGCCGGTCGTCGAGGACGAGGCCGAGACCGAGACCGACCGCACCCCGGCGCTCGTCGGCTGAGCACGACCGACCCGAGCACGACCGACCCGAGCACGACCGATCTGAGCACAGTCGACCCCAGCCCGCGGGCCCCGGATCCCTCCCCCATCCCCGGATCCGGGGCCCGCGCACGTTCCACGTGCCGGGCATGTCCGCCCAGGTGGGATACTTTCGGAGATGACCGGAAGGGACCCCTGGTGCTGATCGGCAGGACGGCCGAGCTCGCGGAGCTGACCGCCGCGCTGGACCGGGCCGCCGCGGGCGGCGCCGGGGCCGTGCTGGTCAGCGGGGACGCCGGCGTCGGCAAGACCCACCTCGTGTCCGCGCTGTGCCGCGAGGCCCGCGCCCGGGGCGGCGCCGTCCTCGTCGGGCAGTGCGCCGAGCTGGGCGAGAGCATGCCGTACCTGCCGCTCGCGGACGCGCTCTGGACGGCCGCGCACGCGGGCGGGGCGGGGGCCGACGCCGTCCGGACCGCGCTCGACGCCCGCCCGATCCTCGGCCGCCTGCTGCCGGACAGCGGCGGCGACCCCGGCTCGGTGGCCGAGCTCGGCCAGCAGCAGCTGTTCGGGGCCGTGCTCGGGCTCCTCGGGGAGCTGGGGCGGGAGCGGCCCGTCCTGCTCATCCTTGAGGATCTTCACTGGGCCGACCGTTCGACCCGGCACCTGCTGACGTTCCTGTGCCGCGTCCTGCAGCGCGAGCGGGTCTGCGTGGTCGGCACCTACCGGTCGGACGACCTGCACCGGCGGCATCCGCTGCGGCCGGTCGTGGCGGAGCTGCTGCGGCTGCCGAACGTGACCGGGGTCGAGGTCAGCCCGTTCGGGCCCGGCGAGACCGCCGAGTACCTGGCGGAGCTGTCGCGCGGGTCCGCGCCCGTGACGGCGGACATCGTCGAGCGCGTCCACGTCCGCTCGGAGGGCAACCCGTTCTACGCGGGCGAGCTGTACTCGGCCGGGCTCGAGTCCCCCGCCGAGGACGGGCCGACGGAGCTGCCGTCCGGGCTCGCCGACCTGCTGCTGTCCCGCGTCGAGCGGCTGTCGGACGCCGGGCAGCGGGTGGTGCGGGTCGCGGCGGTCGCCGGGCGCCGCGTCGACGACGAGCTGGTCCGCCGCGTGTCCGGGCTGGACGAGGCCGCGGTCGGCGAGGCGCTGCGCGAGGTCGTGTCGCACCAGCTGCTCGTCCCGTCCGGGACGGGCTACACCTTCCGGCACGCGCTGCTGCGCGAGGCCGTCTACGCCGACCTGCTGCCCGGCGAGCGGACCCGGCTGCACGCCGACTTCGCCCGCCGGCTCGCCGAGCTGCCCGCCGGGACGCGCGGCTCCGCCGCCGAGCTCGCGCACCACAGCCTCGCCGCGCACGACCTGCCGGCGGCGTTCGCCGCGTCCGTCCGGGCGGGCCGGGAGGCGGCGCGGCTCGGCGCGCCCGCGGAGGCCCTCGAGCACTACGAGCGGGCGCTGGAGCTGTGGGACGCCGTCCCGGACGCGGCGGAGGCCGCGGGCACCGACCGGTTCCGGCTGTCGCTGACCGCCGCGCAGGAATCAGCACGTGCGGGGCGGCCGCGCCGCGCCGTGCACCGGCTGCGCCGGCTGATGGAGGTGGCCGACGCCGCCGTCCCGGAGGACCGGGCGCTCCGCTCGGCGATCCGCGAGCACCTCGCGACGTACCTCGGCGAGATCGACGAGCTGAAGGTGGCCCGGGACACCGCGCGGGAGGCGGTGACGATGCTCGACCCCGACCCGCCCACCCGCGAGCGCGCCTGGGCCCTCGCCACCTACGCCCGGTCGCTGCTCTACCTCGACCCGGGCGGGGAGCTGCCGGAGTTCGCCGAGCGGGCCGCCGCCGAGGCCCGCGCGGCGCGGGCGCCGGGCGCGGAGGCGGGGCTGCTCGTCACGCTCGGGCTGTACCGGGAGTCGCGGGAGGCCGACTCGGACGTGGCGGAGGTGTTCGCGCGGGCCCGCGACCTCGCCGACGCGGCCGGGGACAGCCCGGACGCGGCGATGCGCGCCCGGTTCCACCACGCCCGGACGAAGTTCGACCGCGGCGACCTCGCGGGCGCGGCCCGCGCCGCCGACGAGGGCGTGCGGTTCGCGCTGGACAACGGGCTCGGCTGGAGCGCGTACGGCATCGTCATGCGGTGCCTGCGCTACCTGATCCACTACACGACCGGCGACTGGGCGGAGGCGGACCGGCTCGCCGACGAGTTCGCGGTGCAGGTCGTCCGGCCCTACGAGGCGCAGGTGTCGGCGTACGCGCTGTTCGTCGAGGTCGCGAAGGGCGAGCCCGGCGCGGACGAGCGGCTGCGCTGGATCACCCCGCTGTGGCACGAGGACCTCCTCGTCACCTACATCGCGCGGGGCCTCGCCGCCGAGCAGGCCCTGTGGCGCGGCGACCCGGAGACGGCGATCGAGCACGTCGGGCATGTCGTCGGGGCGATGACCGGCCCGGACGTCGGCGTCATCCGGATCGCCGCGACCGGGCTGTGGGCGCACGCCGAGCTCGCCGCCCGCGCCCGCGCCGCGGGCGACGACGCGGCGGCGCGGCGGGCCGCCGCGGCCGGGGACGAGCTGCTCCGGCTGGCGCGGCGCGCGGTCGCGTTCACCGAGGCGGGACTGCCGCGCGCCTGGGTCGGGCTGGAGGGGCAGGCGTGGCTGGCGCGGGCCGAGGCGGAGCGGCGCCGGGTCGACGGCGTCCACGACGTCGACCTGTGGCGCGAGGCCACCGAGCGGTTCACCTACGGCGACCCGGACGGCGGCTTCGTGTACGAGGTGGCGCGGTCGCGGTGGCGGCTCGCCGAGGCGCTCGCCGAGCGGGGCGACCGCGACGCGGCCGCCGTCGAGTGGCGGCGCGCCCTGCGGAGCGCGACGCGGCTCGGCGCGGAGCCGCTGCTCGGCGCGCTACGCGACCTCGGGACGCGGGCGCGGCTCGGCCCGGAACGCGCGCGCGAGCCCGCCGGGTCCGGGCCGCTGGCGGCCCTGACCGGGCGCGAGCGCGAGGTGCTGAAGCTGGTCGCGGAGGGCCTCGGCAACCGGGAGATCGCGGCGAAGCTGTTCATCTCCCCGAAGACGGCGAGCGTCCACGTCTCCAACATCCTCGCGAAGTTGGACGTGACGAGCCGCACCCAGGCGGCGGCCGTCGCGCACCGCGCCGGCCTCTGACGATCTTGCGGCGAATCAGCGGCGCATATATCCTTTATTTCGTGACTGCCGGGTCGGCCATGGGCCAAGAGCGAGTGAGGCACCCGGCCGCTACGTGAGCCCGAGGCGGGCGCGAGCCCCGCCCTTCTCCGCTCCGTCCCCTCTTCTTTCTCCCGCACCTCCTTTACGCGCGTCGTGCGACGTCATCGGCATGACCGCCGCCTTTCGCGCGCCTTCACACCACCTTTCTCAGGCGGTCGCCGCATGCCCTTTTCGCGGTCGTTTCGCCATGCCCGAAAACAGCCATTGGAGAAACATGGATTTCAACGCGAAGATCATCGAGGAGTTCCGCGCCGGCGGCGGGCGGGTCGGCGGCCCGTTCGAGGGCGGGCGGCTGCTCCTGCTGACCACCGTCGGCGCGCGGTCGGGCGCCCCGCACACCACTCCGCTCGGCTACCTGCCGGACGGCGTCGGGCGCGTCCTCGTCATCGCGTCCGCCGGGGGCTCGCCGAAGCACCCGGACTGGTTCCGCAATCTGGTCGCCAACCCGCGCGTCACGGTCGAGAGCGACGCGTTCACGTACGAGGCGGACGCCGTCGTGCTGACCGGCGCCGAACGCGACCGCGCCTTCGCCCGCGCCGCCGGGGCCGACCCGGGGTGGGCCCGCCACGAGGCCGCGGCGGGACGGCGGCTCCCCGTCGTCGCGCTGGTCCAGGCCGCCGCGGGCCCGCCCGGCGGGCCCGCGTCGCCGAGCGCGATGCTCGTCGCGGTGCACGACGCGTTCCGGCGGGAGCTGGAGCTGATCCGCCGCGAGGTGGCCGCGACGGGCGCGGGCGCCACGGGCGCCGGCGCAGGCGTGGGCGCGCAGCTCCGGGTCAACTGCCTCACCCTGTGCCAGGGCCTCGGCCACCACCACGCGGGCGAGGACCAGCTCATGTTCCCGTCCCTGGAGGGCCGCCGTCCCGGTCTGGGCCCGGCACTGGACGGGCTGCGGGACGACCACGCCGCCATCGCGGAACTCCTGGACGAGCTGCGCCGCGTCCTCGACGGCGGCGACCCCGCCGCACTGCTCGACGAGGTCGACCGGCTGACCGCCGCGCTGCTCGGACACCTGGACCGTGAGGAGGAGCGGCTCGTTCCACTGCTCGACGAGATGGGCCTCTAGCTGGGGCGGAGGCCGCCAGGGTCACGGAGCGTACCCGGTGTGTGATCAGTGCACGGCAGGAGCCATTAGATCTTCACGAGCCATTCGTTATTTCCGGGACTAGCCCATTTCGTCCTTTCCTGCGAATCTTTTCCTCGTGCGGCGCCGACAACGGCGCACACGGAAGGGAAAAGGACCGTGGACAAGGGGTACGAGCTTTACTGCCTCGCGGATAAGGTGTTCTACGACACACCTCCCCGCACCCGTCAAACCGACTTCGAAATCACGCAACGTGATCTGCCGGAAGGCTGGGAGCGGATTTTCGGGGACGAGTGGGTGGTCTACAACCCGCCGCAGAGCCGTACCCCTTTGCAGGGCTGGAAAGTGCACATCGCCGGCTGTCCCGAGAACGCCGAGAAGGCGCTGGACGCGAGCTTCGACTACTGCGTCGCCAACGGCATCGAGTTCAAGCACCTGCGCGGCCCCGGCACGCTCCGCATGCGGAACGCCAAGTACGCCCCGCGCGGGGCGAGCGGGAAGCTCGTCACGATCTACCCCGCGGACGAGGCCGAGCTGGAGCGCGTGCTGGCCGAGCTCGGCGCCCGCCTGGACGGCCTTCCCGGCCCCTACATCCTCAGTGACCTGCGGATCGGCGACGGCCCGCTGCACGTGCGGTACGGCGGGTTCGCGGAGCGGCGATGTCTGGACGAGCAGGGCAAGCTCGTCGCCGCGCTGGCGAACGGCGACGGCGAACTGGTCCCGGACCGCCGCGAGCCGGTCTTCACCGTCCCCGAATGGGTGACTCTTCCGGACTGCCTCGAACCGCATTTCAAAGCGCGCGGGGCGACGACCACGACGGACCTTCCGTACCGTATCGAGAAGGCGCTCCATTTCTCCAACGGCGGCGGCGTTTACC
The DNA here is from genome assembly GCF_008121305.1 of Actinomadura decatromicini. Classification (NCBI taxonomy): domain Bacteria; kingdom Bacillati; phylum Actinomycetota; class Actinomycetes; order Streptosporangiales; family Thermomonosporaceae; genus Actinomadura; species Actinomadura decatromicini. Next base: position 41,500 of record NZ_VSRQ01000006.1, read on the forward strand.
AGGCGACCGACACGAGGACGGGCCGGAAGGTCGTCCTTAAAGAGGGCCGCCCCTTCGCCGGCCTCGCCGCGGACGGAGCGGACGCGGTAAAGCGCATCGAGCGCGAACGCGACGTTCTGCGAAAGCTCGACGGAATCGACGGAGTCCCGGCCGCGCTCGACTGGTTCACGCTCGGCGAGCACAGTTTCCTCGTCCAGGAGTTCATCGAGGGGCGCACGCTCAACACGTTCTTCGCCGAGCGCCATCCGATGCTCGATCCGGACCCTGATCCCCAGAAAGCGGCGGAATACACCGAATGGGCGCTGCGGGTTCACGCGGGCGTCGAGCGGGTCGTCGCCGCCATCCACGAGCGCGGCGTCGTGTTCAACGACCTGCACATGTTCAACATCATGGTCCGCCCGGACGACACCGCCGCGCTGATCGACTTCGAGACGGCGGCGCCGGCGTCCGCCGGGGGCCGGCAGACGCTCGCGAACCCGGCGTTCCTCGCCCCGCCCGACCGGCGCGGCGCCGAGGTCGACGAGTACAGCCTCGCCTGTCTGCGGATCGCCCTGTTCGTCCCGCTGACCACGCTGTTCGTCATCGACCGCGGCAAGGCGCGGCAGCTCGCCGACCTCGTCGCCGCGAACTTCCCCGTCCCCCGCGAGTTCCTGGACGAGGCCGTCGAGGTGATCGCGCGAGGCGCGCCGGCGATGCCCGCGCCCGCGTTCGACCCCGACCCGCCCGGCTGGACCCGCGCCAGGGACGAGCTGTCCCGCGCGATCCTCGCGAGCGCCACCCCGGAGCGCGCCGACCGGCTGTTCCCCGGCGACGTCGAGCAGTTCAACGGCGCGTCCCTCGGGCTCGCGCACGGCGCCGCGGGCGTCCTGTACGCCCTCGACGTGACCGGCGCTGGACGCTTCCCCGCGCATGAGGACTGGCTCGCCGCCCGCGCCGCCGACCCCCGGCGCGGCACCGGGATCGGCCTGTACGACGGGCTCATGGGCGCGGCCTACGTGCTCGCCAGGCTCGGCCGCGGCGACGACGCGCTCGCCGCCGCCGCGCACGTCCTGAACGAGCGGTGGGAACGCCTCGGCGACGACCTGTACGGCGGGCTGCCCGGCATCGCCCTCGCCCTGGACGACCTCGCCGCCGTGACCGGCAAGGCGGAGCTGCGCGAGGCCGCGGGCCGCGCCGCCACGATCGTGGCGAACCGCGCGGTGGACGGACCGACCCCGCGTCCCGGCCTGATGCACGGCGGCGCCGGAGCGGCGCTGATGTTCGTCCGGCTGTACGAGCGGACCGGCAACGCCGTCCTGCTCGACCTCGCCGCCGCCGCGCTGCGCCGCGACCTCGCGAGCTGCGTCACCGACCACAACGGCGCGCTGCACGTCGACCAGGGCAGCCGGGTGCTGCCCTACCTGGCCCGCGGCAGCGTCGGGATCGGCCTCGTCCTGGACGAGTACCTCTGGCACCGCGCGGACGAGGAGTTCGAGCTGGCCCGCGAGAAGGTCCGGACCGCGGCGATGTCCCGGTACTACGCGCAGCCGAGCCTGTTCGGCGGGCGCGCCGGGATGCTCCTCTACCTCGCCCGGCACGACCGCGACGACCCCAGGGTGGCGGGCCACGTCCGCGACCTGGCGTGGCACGCGCTCCCGTACGGCGGCGGCCTCGGGATGCCGGGCGAGCACATGTACCGGCTCTCCATGGACCTCGCGACGGGCACGGCCGGGGTGCTGCTCGCGCTCGGCACGGCCCTGCGCGGCACGGCGCCGCACGAGCCTCCCCCCGGCCTGCCGTTCTTCCGGACGGCGTCCGAGGCCCCCGCGCGGGCCGAGCCCGGCGCGGACACCGAGCTCCCCGTGGGAACCCCCACGGCGGCCACCTCTATCCAGCCCGAAAGGAGGTGACGAACATGGCGCTTCTCGACCTTCAGGGGATGGTGAGCGAGAACGGCGGCGGCGGCGGCAACAGCAGCCTGTCCCTGCTCTGCCACAGCTCCCACAGTGTCACGATCTGCCTGTGACGATCGTGCTAGCGGCCGTGGTCCCCACGTGGGGCCACGGCCGCCCCCTTTTGAGACCCGTCCATGACCGCCGTTCCCGCATGAACACGGTTTCCGCATGAACATCGTCCCCGCCGTCTCCGGCGCCGACCGCCTCCTGCTGCGCGCCACGGCCCGCGCCCGCGGCTGGACCTCGCTCGTCGGCGCGGCCGCCCTCGCGGACGCGGCCGCGACCGTCCTGCTCCCGTACGCGGTGGCCCGCGCGATCGACGCGGCCCCGCCGGGCGGGACCCCGGCCGCCGCCGCGGTGTGGCCGTGCGTCGCGCTCGTCGTCCTGTCCGCGACCGCGGAGGTGCTGACGGAGCTCGCGACCGGCTGCGCCGCCGCGCGCGCGACGGCCTGGCTGCGGCACGCGCTCGTGCGGCACCTGCTCGCGGTCGGCCCGGCACTGCGCGTCCCGCCGGGCGACGTGGCCGGGCGCGTCGTCGGCGGCGCCGCCGAGGCCGGGGTCGCGCCCGCCGCCGCGCCGCAGGCCGCGGCCGGGCTGCTGCCCGCGGCCGGGGCGCTCGTCGCGCTCTGCCTGCTCGACTGGCGGATCGCGGCGGCGATCGCGGTCGCGTTCCCGGCGGTCGCGCTGCTGCTGCGCGCGTTCGTCCGGGACATCGGCCAGACCGCGCACCGCTACCTCACCGTCCAGGGGACGATCGCGGGCCGCCTCGCCGAGGCGCTCGCCGGGTCCCGGACGATCGCCGCCGCGGGCACCGCCGACCGCGAGTGCGGGCGCGTCTTGGAACCGCTGCCCGGGCTGCGCGCCGAGGGCGAGACGATGTGGCGGGTGCAGGGCGGCGTCGCGGCGCGCGGCCTGCTCGCTCTACTGCTGCTCCAGATCGCGGCCGTCGCGGTCGCCGGGGTCGAGCTCGCGGCGGGCCGCGTCACGCCCGGCGAGCTTGTCGCGGCCGTCCAGTACGCGGGGCTCGCCGCCGGGTTCGGGCCGGTGCTGACGGAGCTGCTGCGGCTCGGCCGGGCCCGCGCGGGGGCGGCCCGCGCCGAGGAGATCCTCGGCCTGCCCGTCCCGGCGCACGGCCCGGACGCGCTCCCGCCCGGCCCCGGCGAGCTGGAGTTCCGCGACGTCGCGGCCGGCGCGGCGCTCGCCGGGCTGACCCTGACGGTCCCCGGCGGCGCGGCCGTGGCGGTCGCCGGGCGCTCCGGCGCGTCGGAGCTCGCTGCGCTCGCCGGCCGGCTCGCCGACCCGGACCGGGGGGAGGTCGTCCTCGACGGCGTCCCCCTCCCCCGCCTCACGCGGGAGGCGCTGCGCCGCGAGGTCGGCTACGCCTTCGCCCGGCCCGCGCTGTTCGGCGGCACCGTGCTGGACGCGCTCGCGTTCGGCCCGACCCGCCCGCCCGAGGGCTGGCTGCGGGAGGCGGCGCGGGCCGCGCGCGCCGACGACTTCGTCCGGCGGCTGCCGCGCGGGTACGACACGCCGCTCGCGGACGCGCCGATGTCCGGCGGCGAACTCCAGCGGCTCGGCCTCGCGCGGGCGTTCGCGCACGTCGGGCGGGTGCTCGTGCTGGACGACGCGACGTCCAGCCTCGACACCGTCACCGAGATGCAGATCACCGACGCGCTGCTGGAGCGGTTCGCCGACCGCACGCGGCTGATCGTCACGAACCGGGCGTCCACCGCCGCCCGCGCCGACCTCGTCGCCTGGCTGGAGGACGGACGGCTGCGCGCCCTCGCCCCGCACCGCGCGCTCTGGGCGGACCCGGACTACCGCGCGCTCTTCGGAGGCACGGGATGAGAGGCGCGGGATGAAGAGGTGCGCGATGAGAGGTATGGGATGAGGAGCAGGCGGGACGCCGCGCGGCTGCTGCGCCGCACGGCGGCCGACGCGATCCGCGCCCGGCCGCGCGCCGTGGCGAGGGCCGCCGCGTGGTCGGTCGTCGAGGCCGTGCCCACCGCCCTGTTCGGACGGGCCGTCGCCGAGGCGACCGACGCGTTCCGCACCGGCCGGACGTCGACGGCCGTCGGCTGGCTCGGCGTCCTGACGGTCGCGGCGTTCGCGGGCGCGTTCGGGAGCCGCCGCCTGTACCCGGCGCTCGCGGCGATCGTGGAGCCGTTCCGCGACGACCTCGTACGGCGGGTGGTGCGGGGCGCGCTGTACCGGTCGGCGCGCGGACGCCCCGACACCGGCGCGGTCGCCCGGCTCACGCACCAGGTGGAGATCGTCCGGGACACGTTCGGCGGGCTGCTCGTCATCGCCCGCGGGTTCCTGTTCACCGCCGGGGCCGCGCTGCTCGGGCTCCTGACGCTGATGCCGGAGGTCGCGCTGCTGGTGGTCCCGCCGCTCGTGCTCGGGCTGCTGCTGTTCGGCGCGGTGTTCGGGGCGGCGGCCGTCCGGCAGCGGGACCTCGTCGTCGGCGAGGAGGACGTCGCGGCGCGCACGACGGCGCTCGCGTCCGGCCTGCGCGACGCGGTCGCCTGCGGGGGCGAGGACGCGCTGCGCGCCGAGCTGGGCGCGGCGGTGGAGGCGCAGGCGGCGGCGGGCCGGGCGGTCGCCCGGTTCGCCGCGGTCCGCGCGCTGGCGCTCGCGGTCGGCGGCTGGACGCCGCTGCTGCTCGTCCTCGCGGCGGCGCCGTGGCTGATGGGGCGCGGCGCGACGCCGGGAACGCTGATCGGCGCGCTCGCCTACGTCCTGCACGGGCTGCAGCCGGCGCTGCGGACGCTCCTGCACGGCATGGGCGGCAGCGGGCTGCGGCTGGCGGTGACGCTCGGCCGCATCCTGGAGACGAGCGCGCCGGACGGGCCCGTCCGCGCGGAGCCGGACGGGGACGTCGCGGACGCCCCGGCGGTCGAGCTGCGCGGGGTGTCGTTCGCCTACGGCGCGGGCGCGCGGCCGGTGATCGAGGACCTGGACCTCGTCGTCCCGCGCGGCGACCACCTCGCCGTCGTCGGTCCGAGCGGGATCGGGAAGTCGACGCTCGCCGCGCTGATCGCGGGGCTCGCCGAGCCGGACGCGGGCGAGGTGCGGGTGGAGGGGCGCCCGGCGGGCGACCCGGCGCGGCGCGTCCTCATCCCGCAGGAGGCGTACGTCTTCGGCGGCACGCTGCTCGACAACCTGACCTACTACGCGCCGGACGCGCCGCCCGAGCGGGTGTCGCGGGCGGTGGCCGAGCTCGGTATGGCGGGGTTCGTCCGCGGCCTCGGCGGGCTCGACGCGGACCTCGACCCGGCGGAGCTCACCGAGGCGGACCGGCAGCGCGTCGCGCTCTGCCGCGCCTACCTCGCGCCGCAGCCCGTCGTCATCCTGGACGAGGCGGCGCACCGGCTCGACGCCGCCGCCGAGGCGCGGGCCGAGGAGGCGTTCGCGCGCCGTCCCGGCACGCTGATCGTCATCGCGCACCGGATCAGCTCCGCCGCGCGGGCCCGCCGCGTGCTCGTGCTGGACGGGACGTCCGCGCACCTCGGACGGCACGCGGACCTGCCCGCCGTGTCGCCCCTCTACCGCGACCTCAGCGGGCGCTGGTCCGACGGCTCCGGCGCGGAGCCGGCGAGCGGCTCGGGCCGCTCCGGCGGCTCAGAGCCAGCCGGCGTCCTCGGCCATCCGGATGGCCTGGACCCGGTTCTGCGCGCCGATCTTCCGGTTGATGCGGGAGAGGTGGTTGCGGACGGTGCCGATCGTGAGGACGAGGTCCTCGGCGATCTGCGCCGCGGTCGCTCCTCGTGACGCGAGGGCCAGCACCTCCATCTCACGTTCGGTCAGCGGGCTCTCGGTGGAGCCGAGCTCGGTGAACGCCATGTCGGGGTCGATGACGCGCGCGCCGTCCGCGGCGCGCCGGATCGCCTCGAAGAGGTCGCCCGGCGAGGTGTCCTTCAGCACGAGTCCGGCCGCGCGGGCGGCCACGGCGCGGCGCAGGTCGCCGGCCCGGCAGCGGCTCGCCATCAGCACGGTCCGGCATTCGGGCACGGCCTCGCCCAGCGCGCACGTCGCGGCGAAGCCGTCCAGGCCGGGCAGGCTCACGTCGATCAGCGCGACGTCGGGCCGGTGCCGGCGCGCGGCCCGCAGGACGTGCTCCCCCGATCCGACCGCGCCGACGACGTCGAGGTCGGTCACCCTCTCGAACAAGGCCACGAGTCCGCTGCGGAGCAGGGGCGCCCGCTCCGCGAGGAGAATACGAATCATCTTCGTCTCCTTGGCAATGGGACTCGGCGGCTCCGGCACGGCGGCGTGACCGGGCGGAGTAATTACCGAACGCCATTCTGAAGATGAAAGTAAGGCGGTGTACCGAGGCGGCCGCCCCGAACTGCGCACCGAACGAAAATGATCACTCATAGAACCACCTTGACGTCGAGTCAGGGGGATTCCCTACCGCGTGGAGTCAACACTATTCATGGCGTCATTGCAAAGGCCGGACGAAACCCGGTATCCGGTCCCATACATATTCCGGAAATGGCGTGTTCGACAAGGTCAGGCAAGGAAATCGAACTCGGTTCCGGTTCCCGCGGCGCGCGCCGCCCGGTAGGCGGCCCAGCTCACCGCGAGGTCCTGCCAGGGCAGGCCGACCGGCGCGTACACGGTGATCTCGTCGCCCCTGACCCGGCCGGGCACCTGGCCGCAGAGCACGTCGCGGAGCGTTCCGGCGGCGTGCTTCACGTCCAGCCCGGCCTCGGCGAGGACGCCCATCTCGACCGCGAGCGGCACGTCGTCGACCACCACCCGAGCGCCCTCCAGCAGGTCGGCGCCGAGTTCGGCCTTGCCGGGCTCGTCGGCGCCGAGCGAGGTGAGGTGCGTGCCGCGGGGCACGTCCGCGGCGTGCAGGATCGGGCGGCGCGCCCACGTCGCCATGACGACGATCCCCGCGTCCCGGACGGCGTCCCGCGGGTCGGCCGCGACCTCGGCGGCGATGCCGAGCCGGGCGCCGTGCCGGTCGGCGAACGCGGCGGCGCGGCCCGCGTCCAGGTCGCAGACGGTGAGGGCGGCCACCTCGCGCAGTTCGGAGAGGCCGAGCATGACGAGCTCGGCCTGCGCGCCCGCGCCGATCACCGCGACGGAGCGGGCGTCCCGGCGGGCCAGCGCGTGCGTGCCGAGCGCGGCGGCGAGGCCGGTGCGCCACGCGGTCACCGTGGCCGAGTCGAGCTGGGCGAGCAGCTCGCCGGTGCCGAGGTCGTGCAGGCAGACGACGCCGCGCAGCGCCGGGCGGCTGCCCGGGAACTTGGCGTTCACCTTCACCGTGTAGGCGGGGAGGCCCGCCACCAGGCCGGGCAGGAGCGCGGTCGCGGTGCCCTGGCCGGGCAGCCGGCCGATCACCCGGCGGGCGGTGGGCGCGCCCTCCGCCGCGCCGAAGCCGCGGCGGAGGGCGTCGAGACACTCGGGCGGATCGAGGAGCGTCTCTAGGTCAGAACGGGTCAAAAGGAGCGTCACCGGACCATTCTCACGTCATCGGAGCGCCGCCGTCACCATCCCGTGACCGAAACCGGTGATGTGATCGCGCCTGGTGAGGCGATTGGTCCACCGGAAGCGCCCGCCACGACAGGGCTGGAGAGTCCCAATCCGAGGCCTGGACCCGGGCGGTCCGCACCGGGCGCGAGGCGCGTTCCATTGGGCCGGTGACGGCGCGTGTCCGCACGCTGACCACGGATCCAATACCAGGGTGACAAGCCCTCCGTCCTGAATTGGTCACTTTCTGCGTCTTACGTGTTCCTTGACCGCTCACACACCATGTCGAGCACCTCCGGTGCACCAGACGGGTGCGCCCAACCCCCCGTGGAGGCACAAGTGAAGAAACGTCAAAGGCGCGTGCTCGTCGCCGCCGTCACCACGGCGTCCGCCGGGCTGGTGGCCGCGACCCTCGCCACCGCTCCCAGCGCGTCCGCGACCCGCACCGCGTCCGTCGCCGCCCCGCCAGCTCCCGGCGAGGTCTCGACGGCGCTCGCCCACCAGCTCGGCGCCCGCACCGCGGGCTCCTACCTGAAGGGCGGCAAGCTGGTCGTCACGGTCACCGACGCCGAGGCCGCGCGGACCGTCCGCGCGGCGGGCGCCGTCCCCGCCGTCGTCGGCCGCAGCGGCTCCTACCTGACCAAGGTCATGGACGGGCTGAAGCGCGACGCGAGCGTCCCGGGCACGGCGTGGGCCGTGGACCCGGCGAGCAACCAGGTCGTCCTGTCCGTGGACGACACGGTCACCGGCGCCAAGCTCGCGAAGGTCAAGGCCGCGGCGGCCAAGCAGGGCTCCGCGCTCCGCATCGAGCACGTGGCGGGAGCGTTCCGCAAGTTCACGCTCGGCGGCGAGGCCATCAAGACCGGCGGGTCGCGCTGCTCGCTGGGCTTCAACGCCAAGAAGGGAAACGAGTACTACTTCATCACCGCCGGGCACTGCACGAACATCGGCTCGACCTGGACCGACTCTTCGGGCCGGACGCTCGGCACCACCGCCGGGAGCAGCTTCCCCGGCAACGACTACGGGCTCGTCAAGTACACCTCGACGCCCGCCGACACGCAGGGCGCCGTCAGCCTGTACGGCCAGGGCACCCGTGACATCACCGCCGCCGGCAACGCCACGGTCGGCCAGCAGGTGCAGCGCAGCGGCAGCACCACCCAGGTCCACGGCGGTTCGGTTAACCAGCTGAACGCGACCGTGAACTACCAGGAGGGCAGCGTCACCGGCCTGATCCGCACCAACGTGTGCGCCGAGCCGGGCGACAGCGGCGGCTCGCTGTTCGCCGGGTCGACCGCGCTCGGCATGACCTCGGGCGGCAGCGGCAACTGCAGCTCGGGCGGGACGACGTACTTCCAGCCCGTCACCGAGGCCATGCAGGTGTACGGAGTGTCGATCTACTGACCTGGTGACACCGGGACAGGGCGGGCCGCCTCTTTTCGTGGACTCCCTCGGGGCGGCCCGCCGCGTTCCGTCCCCGGCCCGTGTTCGTCCGCGCCCGTGTTCGTCCGCGCCCGTGTTCGTCCGCGCCTGGGTTCGTCCGCGCCCGGTCAGGGGGCGGTGGGGACCTCGAGCGTGCGGAGCACCTCGGCGACGACCTCCGGCCGCCGGTCCGTCAGGTAGAAGTGGCCGCCGGGCAGGACGTGGAGCGCGAACGGGCCGTCCGTGGCCCGCGCCCATCCGGCGGCCTGCGGCCCGGTCACGTGCGGGTCGGCGTCCCCGATGATCGCGGTGACCGGGACGCCGAGCCGCGGCCCCGGCCGCTCGGCGTAGCCCTCGATGAGCCCGAAGTCGTTACGGACATACGGCAGGACGATCTCCCGCAACTCCGGATCCCGCAGCGCCTCGGCGTCGGTGCCGCCGAGCCGCACCATCTCAGCGACCACGCCGTCGTCGTCCCGCGCCGCGACGCGGTCGTCGGGGCGGTCGTCCGGTGGACGGGCGCCCGACACGAACAGGTGCACCGGCGGGACGCCTCTCTCCTGGAGCAGCCGCGCCACCTCGTACGCCAGGATCGCGCCCATGCTGTGCCCGAACAGCGCGACCGGACGGTCCGTCAGCGGGGCCATCGCACCGGCGACCATGCGGGCCAGCTGGTGCGCGTCGGAGACGAGCGCGTCCCCCAGCCGGTCGGCGCGCCCCGGATACTGGACGGCCTGCACCTCGACGGCCGGGCCGACCGCCTCCGCCCACGGCCGGTAGAACACGGCGGAGCCGCCCGCGTGCGGCAGGCAGAACAGCCGCAGCGGGGCCCACGGACGGCTCTCTGGGCAGCGGAACCAGGTCACGGGATCAACTCCTCCTCCGCGCGCCGGGCGGCCGGGCCGCGCGGGTCGCGCGGCAGCGGCCACGGCGCGATCCGCGGGTCCGGGACGGGCTTCGGCGCGGTGGTCTCCGCCGCCACCCTAAAGCCCCGGCGCCGGTAGTTGGCGAGCGCGTTCGGGTGGTCGAGGCTGCTCGTGCGCAGCCACACCCGCGACGCGGGCCCGGTCCCCGCCGCCCACAGCGTCCCGCGCCGCCAGGCCCGCCGGGCGCACTGCTCGACGAGGTACCCGCCGCAGCCCCGGCCGACGAACGGGGGCGTGAGGCCGACGAGGCGGACCTCGGTGTCCCCGCCGGGCTGCGCCTCGATCTCGAAGAACCCGGCGATCGTCCCCTCGGCCAGCGCGAGCCACGTGCTCAGCTCGGGACGCTCGACCCAGGCGCGCCAGTCGGCGTGCGTCCAGGGGAAGCGGTCCGTCCAGCAGACGCGGGCGCCGACCGCCGCGTACAGGGCGCGGTTCACGTCCGCCGAGGGGCGCCGGGCGAGCGTGAACGTCATCTCGACGCCGGGCAGCGGCGCGGGACGCAGGTCGGCCGCGTCCGTCATCTCCAACGTCCACTCGGTGACCGCCGGGACGACGAGGTCGGCCGCCCCGGCGAGGTCGGCCACCTTCAGCCGCCCATCGCCTCGATGAGGCTGTTCGGCCGCATGTCCGTCCAGTTCTCCTCGATGTGGTCGAGGCAGTCCTGGCGCGGGGCGGCGTCCTTGGCGACCGTCCATCCGGCGGGGACGTCGGCGAACGACGGCCACAGCGAGTACTGGCCCTCGGCGTTGACGAGGACGAGGTACGTGCCGTCCGGGTCCTCGAAGGGGTTGGTCATCAGCGTCCCTTTCCGTGGTCGCGGTTGCCGGGGTGGTCGCGGTGCAGTGCGTCGAGGCGGGAGGCGAGGACGGCGCCGAGCACGGCGGCCGGGCCGGGCTCCATGAGCAGGTGGTGGTCGGCGTCGACCGGATGGTCGGAGACCGCGCCGTCGACGAGCGGCCCCCAGTTGGACGGCCCGCTCGGGGCGCCGGGGGCGCGTCCCCGCAGCGCGGTGAAGAAGTCGACGTCGCCGCGGTACCGTCCCGGCCGGTACCGCTCGGCGTGGCGGACGCCGTTCTCGTAGTTGCGGTAGACGTTGACGAGGTCGTCCTCGCCCAGGGTGGCGAGGGCGTCGTCGCGGTCGGCGAGGACCGCCATGATCCGCGGCAGGTCGGGGTGGCCGTCCGGGTCGAGCATGGTCGCGTCGATGCCGATCGACTCCAGCAGTTCGGGGAGGACGTCGCGGCGCTCGGAGCCGAGGTCCTGGCCGTGGTAGGCGTCGATGAGGGCGAGCAGGCCGACGCGCTCGCCCGCGTCCTGGAGCCGGACGGCCATCTCGTAGGCGATGAGCCCCCCGAGCGACCATCCGGCGAGGTGGTAGGGGCCGGACGGCCGGACGCTCCGGATCTGCTCCAGGTAGTCGGCGGCCATCTCCTCCACCGATCCCGGCAGCTCGGGCCGGGTGAACGCGCGGGCCTGGAGCCCGTAGACCGGCTGGTCCGGTCCGAGGTGGCGCTGGAACTGGAGGTAGCTCCACGCCAGCCCGCCCGCCGGGTGGACGAAGAACACGGGCGGCCGCGTCCCGGACGTGCGGATCGGGAGCAGCACCTCGAACCCGGGCCGGTCGCCGCCGGGCTGCTCGCCGGCCCTGGCCAGCGCCTCGACGGTCTGGCGGGTGAACACGTCCCGGGGGGTGAGGTCGAAGCCCTCCCGCCGCGCGCGGGCGGCGAGCCTCAGCACGGTGATGCTGTCGCCGCCGATGTCGAAGAAGCCGGCGTCGGCGCCGACGCGGTCGAGCCCGAGGACGTCCGCGACGATCGCGCAGAGCCGCTCCTCGTCGGGGGTGCGGGGGTCGCGTCCGGCGGCGGCGCCGTAGTCGGGCGCGGGCAGGGCGCGGCGGTCGAGCTTCCCGTTCGGGCCGACCGGGAACGTGTCGAGCCTGACGAACGCGGCGGGGACCATGTACTCGGGGAGCCGTTCCCTGACGAAGTCGCGGACGCCGTCCAGCGACGGGGCGATGACGTAGGCGACGAGGGCCTTGCCGCCGGGGGCGTCGTCGCGGGCGACGACGGCGGCGTTCGCCACGGCGGGATGCGCGGCGACGGCGGCCTCGACCTCGTCCGGTTCGATCCGGAACCCGCGGACCTTGACCTGGGAGTCGGCTCGGTCGACGTAGTCGAGGGCGCCGTCCGGGCGCCACCGGACGAGGTCGCCCGTCCGGTACATGCGGGTTCCGGGCGCGCCGAACGGGTCGGCGACGTAGCGCTCCCCGGTCGTGCCGGGGCGGCGCAGGTAGCCGCGCCCGACTCCGGCGCCCGCGAGGTACGCCTCGCCGACCGTGCCCGGCGGGACGGGCCGGAGCGCGCCGTCCAGCACGTAGACGCGCATGCCGTCGAGGGGGCGGCCGAGGACGGCTGACGTCTCGTCAGGGTCGGCGAGCCTCGACCGCTGCGCGGCGATGGTCGTGTACGTGGTGGCCTCGGTGGGGCCGTAGGCGTTGCCGACCTCGGTGTCCGGGCACGCGGCGAGGACCTTGCGGATCGCGGCGGGCGAGCCCGCCTCCCCGCCGGTCAGCACCTCGCGGAGCCGCGCGAAGGCGTGCGGGCGCTCGTCCGCGACGAGGTTGAACAGGGTGGTCGTGAGGAACAGGCCGGTGAGCTCCTCGGCCGCGATGATCTTTTCGAGGGCCGCGCCGTCGAGGGGGCCGGGCGGCGCGACGACGGCGGTGCCGCCGCGCAGGAGGGGCGTCCACAGCTCGTAGAGGGAGGCGTCGAAGGCGTGCGGGGAGTGGACGAGCACGCGGTCGTGCGCGCCGCCAGCGAGCCGTCCGTCGGTGGCGAGGTCGACGGTGTCGCGGTGCCGGAGCATGACGCCCTTCGGCATGCCCGTCGACCCTGACGTGAACAGCACGCAGGCGAGCTGCTCGGGATGGCACGGGACGTCTGGGACCGTGTCTGGCTGGGCGGCGGTCTCCGGATCGTCGTCCACGACCAGGATGTGGGTGTCCAGGCCGGGCAGGCGGTCGCGCATCGCCGTGTCGGTGACGAGGACGGGCGCGCCGATCTCCGCGACCGCCGATGCCATCCGGTCGGGCGGGTGGCCGTGATGAATTGGCGCGTAGGCACCGCCCGCCTTGAGAATTGCCAGCGATACCGCCACCGTGTCGGTAGATCTTTCGAGGAGGACGGCGACCGGGGTCTCGCGTCCGACGCCGAGCCCGATGAGGCGGTGCGCGATGCGGTTGGCCCGCGCGTCCAGTTCGGCGTAGGTGGTCGACTCCCCGGCGGCGCGGACGGCGGTGGCGTGCGGGGTCTTCGCGGCCTGCTCGGCGAAGCCTCCGGTGAGGGTGCCGGGACGGCGGTGGTCGGCCGGTCCCTGCCAGGCGTCGAGGACGAGGGCGCGCTCGTCGTCGTCCAGGGTGTCGATGCGGCCGAGCGGCAGGGCGGGGTGGTGGGCGATCGCCTCCAGGACGCGGACGAGGCGGCGCATCAGTCGGCGCGCGTCGTCCTCGGTGTGGAGGTCGGCGCGGTGGTCGATGCGGAGGGCGAGCCGGGGGCCGGGGACGGCGGCGAGCGTCAGCGGGTAGTGCGAGGCGTCGTAACCGTCCACGGCATGGAGGGTGAGACCGCCGAGGTCGGTACCCGCCGATTCTTGGTCGAACGGGTAGTTCTCCAGGACGGTCATGGTGTCGAACAGCGTTCCGCCGCCGGTGAGGCGCTGGATGTCGGACAGGCCGAGGTGGTGGTGCGGCAGCAGCGCGGCCTGCTCGTCCTGGAGCCGGGCCAGCGCGGCGGCGACGGTGTCGGCCGGACGGATCCGCACCCGGACCGGCAGCGTGTTGATGAACAGCCCGATCATCTGCTCCACGCCGGGCAGTTCCGGTGGGCGCCCGGACACGGCCGCGCCGAACACCACGTCCGCTGAACCGGTGAGGCCGCCGACCAGGACGCCCCAGGCGAGCTGCAACACCGTGTTGAGGGTGACGCCATGGGAGCGGGCGCGCGCGCTGAGCGCGGAGGTGAGTTCTTCGGTGAGGCGGGTCCTGACCCGTCCGGGAGGTTCAGTGCCGGGCTCGGGTGCGGCCGGTGCGATGAGGGTGGGTTCGTGGACGCCGTCGAGGGCGCGTCGCCAGGCGTCCTCGGCGGCGGCACGGTCCTGTTGGGCGAGCCACGCCAGGTAGGTCTTGTACGGGGTAACGCGCGGCATCCCGGTGTCGTCGCCCTTGGCCAGGTACAAGGCGAACAGTTCGGTCTGGAGGACGGGCGTGGACCAGCCGTCCAGGAGGATGTGGTGGTTGGTGAAGACCATGCGGTGCAGGTCGTCCGCCAGCTTGAGGAGCAGGAAGCGGAGGAGCGGCGGCTTCGCCATGTCGAACGGGCGGGCGCGTTCGGCGTCTGCCATTTCGCGGGCCTTGGCCTCGCGCTCGTCCGGCGGGAGGTCTGAGAGGTCGGCGTCCAGCCACGGCAGCCCGACCCTCCGGTGGACGACCTGGACCGGCGAGCCCTCCTTCCGCTGCCGGAACCCGGCGCGCAGGTTGGCGTGGCGGCGCAGGAGCGTCGCGGCGGCGGCGCGCAGCGCTTCCGCGTCGAGGGGGCCGCGCAGGTCGAACACGATCTGCGCGGTGTAGACGTCGCGGCCCGAGTCGTACAGCGCGTGGAAGAACAGGCCCTGCTGCAACGGGGACAGCGGCAGGATGTCCTCAAGCTGCGACGCGCTCACTCCGGCTCCCCTTCGCCGTCGAGCTCGGCGGCGAGCTCGTCGATCTCGTCCTGGCCGACGTCCACGAGGGGCAGGTCGGACGGCGTGAACCCGCCGACCGGGCCGCCGGAGGCGCCGCCGTCGACGACGTGCGCGACGAGGCCGCGGAGGGCGGCGAACCAGCGTCCGGCGAGGTCGCCGACCGCCGCGTCGTCGAAGAGGGCGCCCGCCCACGTCCAGGTCGCGGACAGTTCGGGGCCGTCCGGGAGGTCGCGGGTGTGCGCGTTGACCTCGATCGCGTGGACGAGGGCGAGCGCTCCGTCCTGGCCGGGGCCGAGCGCGTCGGCGTCGGCCCGGTCGGCGGGCGCCCAGTCGGCGGCCTCGGGCGCGGCGGCGCGGCCGAGGTAGTTGAACGCGATCTGCGGGTGCTCGGCGGCGAGGGACGCGGCGTGGGCGAGGTGGCGGAGGACGCCGTGGCCGATGCCGTTGTCCGGGATCTCGCGGAGCTGTTCCTTGACCCGTTTGAGCGCGGTGCCGACGGCCTGCCCGCCGTCGCGGACGTCGGCGGGATCGACCCGTCCGGCGTCCAGCCGCACCGGGAAGATCGACGTGAACCAGCCCGCCGTGCGGGACAGGTCGACGCCCGGGACGATCTCCTCCCTGCCGTGCCCTTCCAGGTCGATGAGGACGGCCGTGTCGTCGGTGATCCCGCGGTCGCGGCGCCATTCGGCGACGGCGAGGGCGAGGCCGGTGAGGAGCACGTCGTTGACGCGCCCGTGGAACGCGGCCGGGACGTCGGTGAGGAGCGGTTCCGTGATGTCGGCGGGCAGATCGAGGGTGAGGTGGCGGGCCGTTCCGAACGTGTCGGCGGCCGGGTTCAGAGAGCGCGCGCCGAGGAGCGGGTCCGGGGTGGCGAGGACGTCCTCCCAGAACGGCAGCTCCGCCGTCCTGGCCGGGTCCGAGGCTGCGGCGGCGAGGCGCTGCGCCCACCGCCGGTAGGAGGTCGAGACGGGGTCGAGCCCTCCCCTGGCCCAAGCCGTGACGAGGTCCGGGACGATGACGCGCCAGGTCACGGCGTCCACGGCGAGGTGGTGGACGGTGAGGAGCAGGCGTCCCGAGCTGTGCGGGCCCGCGTCGAACCAGACGAGCTGCGCCATTGTTCCGGCGGCCGGGGCGAGTCGGCGGCGGGCCCGCTCCGCCTCGTCGGCGAGGACGGCGCGGAGTGCCGTGGTGTCGAGCGCGGCCACGTCGACGCGGCGGACGAGTGCGGAGGCGTCGATCGCGCCGGGTTCCAGTACCTCGAATTCGGCGTCGTCGGTGGCGCGGAGGCGGAGCATGTCGTGGTGGTCAAGGACGGTCTGGAGCGCCGCCGTCAGTTTCTCCACGCCGAGGTCGGGCGGGACTTGGAGGAGTATCCGCTGGCTGTAACCCGTCGTCGGGCCGTGCAGGTTCTGGAACCAGCGCATGATGGGCGTGGCCGGGATCCTGCCTATGCCCGCGCCTGGCGGTTCCGGTTCGACCGTGTTCGCTTCGCCGATGGGTTTGGCTGTTGCGGCGAGTTCTTCGACGGTTTGGTGTTGGAAGACGTCGCGTGGGGTGATGACCAAGCCGGATTGGCGGGCGCGGGAGACGAGTTGGATCGCGATGATGGAGTCGCCGCCGAGGTCGAAGAATCCGTCGTCGACGCCGATTCGTTCCAGGCCGAGGACCTCGGCGAACAGCGTTGCGAGGATTTCTTCTTCGGTGGTGCGGGGTGCGCGGGACGACACTTTCGCGGTCTTGCGGGGATCGGGTAGCGCGTTGCGGTCCAGTTTGCCGTTCACGGTCAGCGGGAGGGCGTCCAGTTCTACGACGGCTGCCGGGACCATGTAATCGGGGAGGACATTGGCGGCACTGCGGCGCAGTTCAGCCGGGTCGATATCGGTGCCGGTCACGTAGGCGATCAGGCGCTCGTCGCGGACGATGACGGCGGCGTCCCGGACGGATTCGTGCTTGGTCAGTGCGGCTTGGACTTCGCCCAGCTCGATCCGGAAGCCGCGCACCTGAACCTGCTGGTCAGCGCGTCCGAGGTATTCGAGCGTGCCGTCGTTCAGCCAACGTCCGAGGTCGCCGGTGCGGTACATGCGGGTGCCGGGCGCACCGAACGGATCGGCGACAAACCGCTCAGCCGACAGGGCCGGACGATTCAAATACCCGCGCGCCAACCCCGCACCCGCCACGAACAGCTCACCCACAACGCCCGGCGGGACGGGCTGCAAACACGAATCCAGCACGTACACGCGCAGGTCGGCAATGCCGACACCGATGACGCTGCCAGATGCACTTGCGACATGAGCGCGATCCAACGCCAGATGGGAGACGTGCACCGTGGTCTCGGTGATGCCGTACATGTTGACCAGCGTTGGAGCGTCCTCGGGATGCCGCGAATACCAATCCTCAAGCCGCCCAAGATCCAGCGCCTCGCCGCCGAACACGACATACCGCAGCGCCAGATCGGACCCCGGACCGTCCTTATCCGCAACCATCAATTGATAGAACGCAGATGGCGTCTGGTTCAGGACGGTGACCCGCTCCGCCTCCAAGAGTTGAAGGAAGTCTGCGGGCGAGCGAGACGTCAAATAGGGCACGACGACGAGACGACCGCCATACAGCAGCGATCCCCACAATTCCCAGACGGTGAAGTCGAAAGCGTACGAGTGGAACAGCGTCCACACGTCGTGCGGGCCGAACCCGAACCAGTCCTCGGTGGAGCGCAGCAGCCGCACCACGTTCTGATGCGGCACCACCACGCCCTTCGGCCGCCCCGTCGACCCAGACGTGTAGATCACATACGCCGGATTATCCGGAGAGATCTCCACCCCAAGATTGGAATCGTTGTAGCCGGACGCGTCCAGATCGTCCGGGCCCAGCGTCAGAACGGGCTTGGCGTCCTCCCGCATGTACGCGATCCGATCCGCCGGATAGTCCGGATCGATCGGCACATACGCGGCGCCCGCCTTCAACACCGCAAGCACCGCCACCACCAGATCAGCCGAGCGCGGCAACGCCAACGCCACCAACTGCTCCGGACCAACCCCCTCAACGGCCAACCGCCGCGCCAAACGATTCGCCCTGGCGTTCACCTCCGCATACGTCCATGACACGCCCCCGAACGTCACCGCCAACGCGCCCGGACGCGCCGCCACCTGCGCCTCGAACAACGCCGGAATCGTCGCCCGCTCCACCGGACCCGCACGCCCTCCGGCCCATTGGCGCAGGAGGGTGCGGCGTTCCCGGCGGTCGAGGATGTCGGCGGCGCCGATGGGCGCGTCCGGGTCGGTGACGAGTTCGCGGACGAGGCGCTCGAACCGTCCCGCGATCGATTCCGCCGTGCCGGGGTCGAAGAGGTCGAGGGCGTATTCGAGCGCCGCCTGTATCCCGTCCGGCGTTCCGTCGTCGCCGTGCCGTTCTTCCAGATACAGAGAAAGGTCGTATTTCGCGATCCCGGATCCGAGTGGCTCGGCGCCTCCGCTGAGCCCGTCGAGTTCCAGCCGCGCTTCTGGATTGTTCTGGAACGAAAGGACGACCTGGAACAGCGGATGCCGTGCCATGGACCGGGCCGGGTTGAGAACGTCGACAAGCCGCTCGAACGGAAGGTCCTGGTGGGCATAAGCAGCGAGGTCGGTTTCCTTGACCCGGCCCACCAATTCCCGGAACGACGGGTCCCCGGAGGTGTCCGTGCGCAGGACGAGCATGTTCACGAACATGCCGACCAGGTCGTCGAGCGCCTCGTCCGTCCGACCCGCGATCGGGGAGCCGATCGGCACGTCCGTCCCGGCGCCCAACCGGGAAAGCAGCGCGGCGAACGCGGCCTGCATGACCATGAACAGGGTCGCGCCGCTCTGCCGGGCGACGGCGAGCAGCCCGGCGTGCAGGTCGGCGTCCAACTCGAAGACGTGCGTGCGCCCCCGATGGGACGCCTCCGCCGGACGCGGCCGGTCCGCCGGAAGCCGAAGCTCCTCCGGCAACCCCTCCAACGCCTCCCGCCAATACGCGATCTGGCGCGAGATCACACTCTCCGGGTCATCCTCCGACCCCAGCAACTCCCGCTGCCAAAGCGTGTAATCGGTGTACTGAACGGGCAACTCCGCCCACCCCGGCTCCCGTCCCTCAGAACGCGCCGCGTAGGCGCGGATCACGTCGCGGGCGAGCGGCGCCATCGACCAGCCGTCCGCCGCGATGTGGTGCAGGACGAGCATCAGCACGTGGACGCCGCCGCCGAGTACGAACAGCCGCGCCCGGACCGGCGGTTCGACGGACAGGTCGAAGCCCTCCCCCGCCATAGCGGCCAGCGCCATCGGCAGCTCCGCCCCGCCGATCTCGGCGACGTCGAGGCGGGGACGCGCGTCGCCCGGTTCGAGGACGAGCTGCCGCGGGCTCCCCGACGCGTCCGGGAAGATCGTGCGGAGCGACTCGTGCCGGGCGGCGACGTCGCCGAGGGCGTCGCGCAGCGCGTCGAGGTCGAGCGCGCCGGTGAGCCGCAGCGCGACCGGCAGGTTGAACGTCGCCGCCGCGCGCTCGAACCGGTTGAGGAACCACAGCCGCCGCTGCGCGTACGAGAGCGGGACCACGGCGGGACGGCGGTCCGCGCGGACCAGCGGCGGCCGCACGTCGCCGGAGGCGTCCGCGAGCCGCGCCGCGAGGCCCGCGACGGTCGGCGCCTCGAACAGCGTGCGGACGGTCATCTCGACGCCCAGCGCGGACCGGACGCGGGCGGCCAGGCGGGTGGCGGTGAGCGAGTCGCCGCCGAGCGCGAAGAACCCGTCGTCGACGCCGACCCGCGGCACGCCCAGCACCTCCGCGAACAGCCCGCAGAGGATCTCCTCCCGAGGCGTCCGCGCCGCACGAGAAGCCCCCGGTGCGGCGCCGCCGGGGGCGGGCAGCGCGGCCCGGTCGAGCTTGCCGTTGACGGTGAGCGGCAGCGCGTCCAGGACGGCGACCGCCGGGACCATGTGGCCGGGCAGCCGCTCGGCCGCGTACCGCCGGACCGCCGCCGCGTCGAGTCCGGGGCCGCCGACGACGTAGGCGGCGAGCCGCCGGTCGCCGGGACTGTCCTCGCGGACGACCACGGCGGCCCGAGCGACGTCCGGGCACCCGGCGAGGACGTGCTCGATCTCGCCGGGCTCGACCCGGAAGCCGCGGATCTTGACCTGGTCGTCGGCGCGGCCGAGGTGCTCGACCGTCCCGTCCTGGAGCAGGCGGGCGAGGTCGCCGGTGCGGTACATGCGGTCGCCGGGCGCGCCGGACGGGTCGGCGACGAACCGCTCGGCGGTGAGCCCCGGCCGGTCGTGGTAGCCGCGGGCGAGCTGCGCGCCCGCGAGGTACAGCTCGCCGGGGACGCCGACCGGGACGGGCTGGAGCGCGGCGTCCAGCACGTGGGCGCGGACGTTCCGGTACGGCCCGCCGACGGACGGCCGGTCGCGGTCCGCGACCACCTGGCTCATGGTGTCGATGGTGGATTCGGTGGGCCCGTAGAAATTGCGCGCGGTGACGCCGGGAACGGCGCGGAGCCTCTCCCACAGCGCGTCGGGGATCGCTTCGCCGCCGAGGAGGAGTTGCGCCGGACGGTGCCGCCCGTCGTCGTCCAGGAGGCCGGCTTCGAGCAGGGACGCGAAATGCGACGGCGTCGTGTTCACCAGGTCGATCCGGGCCCGCGCGACGTACGCGGTGTACGCGGCGGCGTCGCGGCGGGTCTCGTCGTCGACGAGGTGCAGCTCGTGGCCGTACATCATCCAGAGCAGGCCCATCCAGGACGTGTCGAACGAGAACGACGCGAGGTGCGCGAAGCGCAGGCGGCGTCCACCGGCGGCTTCGACGACGGGATCGAAGAACCGTTCCCGGTGCGCCTCGAAATAGGTCAGGACGCCGCCGTGCGGAATGGTCACGCCCTTCGGACGCCCGGTGGAACCCGACGTGTAAATGACGTAGGCGGCGTTCCCCGGATGAATGGGGCGGGACGGGGGAACCCGGTCGGCGCCGGACGGGTCGTGTGCGTGCCCTCCGGCGCCGGCCGGGAAGCCGCCCTCCGTGATGGTCAGTGCGGGCCGGCAGTCGTCCAGCATGAACCGGACGCGCTCGGCCGGAAGCTCCGGGTCGATCGGCACGTACGCCGCGCCCGCCTTCAGCACGCCGAGGATCGCGACGACGATCTCCGGCGTGCGCGGCAGGACGAGCGCGACGCGGTCCTCCGGGCCGATCCCGCGCGCGGTCAGTTCGCGCGCGAGCCGGTCGGCGCGTTCGTCCAGCTCGGCGTAGGTGAGGCGGGCGTCGCCGCAGACGAGCGCGACGTCGTCCGGGGTACGGGCGGCCTGCGTCTCGAACAGCTCGGGAATCGAACGGGACGGCTCGCTCCTGCCAGTGTCGTTCCAGGCGGCGAGGGTGGCCCGTTCGGCGTCGCTCGCTAGGCCGACGGCGCCGATCAGGCGCCCGGAATCGTCGGCGAACGCCTCCAGGAAACGGCGGACACGTCCGAGCAGCGCCTCCACGACGGGACGCTCATAAACGTCCGGCCGGTAATGCAGACGCAGCGACAGCCGCTCCCCAGGAACGGCCACGAAGGACAAAGGGAAATGGGTCGCGTCGTAAGAGTCGGTCGCGGCGATGCGGACGCCGTTGAGAGAGCCGTCCATTGAGGACGGGTCGAACGGGTAGTTCTCCAGAACGGTCACCGTATCGAACAGCGCGCCGCCGTGGCCCACCATCCGCTGGATGTCGGTGAGGCCCAGATGGTGGTGGGCGAGGAGTTCGGTCTGCTCGTCCTGGAGGCGTTCCACCAGGGCGGCGAGCGGCTCGTCCAGCCGGTACCGGACGCGGACCGGCAGCGTGTTGATGAACAGCCCGATCATCTCTTCGACGCCGGGCAGCTCCGGCGGGCGTCCGGACACGGTCGCGCCGAACACGACGTCGCCCGAGCCGAGCAGCCGTCCGAGGACCAGGCCCCACGCGCCTTGCAGGACGGTGCTCAGCGTGACGCCGTGCCGGCGGGCCGCGCGGGTGAGGCGGCGGGTGGCGCGTTCGTCCAGCTCGACGGCGGTGCGCTCCGGTGGGCGCGGGGGACGTCCGGCCGCCTGCGGGGCGACGATGCTCGGCCCGTCCAGGCCGTGGAGGGCGCGGCGCCAGGCGTCCTCGGCGGCGGCGCGGTCCTGCTTCGCGAGCCATGCCAGGTAGGTCTTGTACGGGGTGACGCGCGGCATCCCCGTGTCGTGGCCGCCCTGCACGTACAGCAGGAACAGCTCGGTCGCGAGGAGCGGCGTGGACCAGCCGTCCAGCAGGATGTGGTGGTTCGTGAGGATCAGCCGGTGGCGCCCGGGGGCCGTCCGGACGAGCACGAACCGCAGCAGCGGCGGCGAGGTGAGATCGAACCCGCGTGCCCGCTCTCGCTCGACGATCGCGTCCGCCTCCGCATCGTCCGCGTCGACCTCCGTCCACGGCAGCTCGACCGTGCGCGGGATGACCTGCACGGGACGCGACAGGTCCTCGTGCCAGAACGCGGCGCGCAGGTTGGCGTGGCGGCGCAGCAGCGTCTCGGCGGCGGCGCGCAGCGCGGCGGCGTCCAGCGGCCCGTCCAGGTCGAGGACGAGCTGCGCCGTGTACACGTCGGAGTCCCGGGCGTCGACGACCGCGTGGAAGAAGAACCCCTGCTGGAGCGGGGACAGCGGGAGGATGTCGTCGATGTCCCCCCGGTTCACCGCCGCCTCCAGGCGTCCTGCAACCCGTCGATCTCGCTCTGGTCCAGGTCGACGAGCAGGTCGGACGGGGTGAACCCGGCGTCCGTCCCGGCGGCGCCGGTCGCGGCGAGTCCGCGCAGCGCCGTGAACCAGCCCTCCGCCAGCTCCCGGACGTCGTCCGGGTCGAGGACGCCGCCGGGCCATGTCCAGGTCGCGGACAGCACGGGACCGTCCGGAAGGTCGCGGGTGACCGCGTTGATCTCCAGGACGTGCGCCATCGGCATCCGCGGGTCCTCGCCCGCGGGGAGTTCGTCGGGGGCGAGCGTCCAGTCGCCGCCCTCTCCGCCCGGGTCGATCCGGCCGAGGTAGTTGAAGGCGATCTGTGGAGGTGACGGCTCGGCCAGTTCGGCGGCCGCCGCGCCGTCGCCGCCGTAGCGGAGCAGGCCGTAGCCGATGCCGGTGCCGGGCACCGCTCTGAGCTGCTCCTTCACCTTCTTGATGGCCGCGCCTCCGGTCGCGTTGCCCGCGTCCAGCCGGACGGGATGGATGGAGGTGAACCAGCCGACCGTCCGGGAGGTGTCCGCGCCCGGGACCCCGGCGTCCCGGCCGTGGCCCTCCAGGTCGATCAGGACGCCGGTGCCGCGTCCGCCGCGCCTGCGCCGCCACGCCGCGACCGCGAGCGCCAGGCCGGTGAGGAGGACGTCGTTGAGGCGCCCGTGGAACGCGGCGGGGACGTCGGTGAGCAGCGGGTTCGTGACGTCGGCCGGGAGTTCGAGGGTGACGGAGCGGGCGCGGGCCGCGATGTCCACGCGCGGGTCGAGCGGGCGACTCCCGAGGTCGGGGGCGGGGCCTTCGACGATGTCGAGCCATTCGTCCAGCTCGGTGGCGTCCACGGCGGTGGCGGTGAGCTTCTGCGCCCAGCGCCGGAACGAGGTCGAGACGGGGTCAAGGTCTCCCCCGGCCCAGGCCGTTACCAGGTCGGGCAGCAGGATCCGCCACGAGACGCCGTCCACGACGAGGTGGTGCAGGACGACGAGGAGGCGCCCCTGCTCGCGGCCCGCGTCGAACCAGACGAGCTGTGCCGTCGTCCCGGCGGCCGGGTCGAGCCGGTCGCGGGCGTTCGCGGCCTGCTCGGCGATCACGGCGCGGAGCTTGTCGGCGTCGAGCCCGGCGACGTCCACCCTGGTGACCAGGCCGGCGGCGTCGCTTGACCCGCGCGGCCGGACGACGGGACGCCAGTCGTCCGCGTCCACGTCCAGGCGGAGGCGGAGCATGTCGTGGTGGTCAAGGACGGTTTGAAGCGCCGCCGTCAGTTTCTCCACGCCGAGGTCGGGCGGGGTGCGGAGAAGCATCGCCTGGTGGAAGCCGCGGATCAGCGAGGCGTCGCCGCCGGTTCGGTCGCGCAGCCACGCGACGATCGGCGTGACCGGCACGGGCCCGATCCCGGCGCCCGGCGATTCCGGTTCGATCGTGTTCGCTTCGCCGATGGGTTTGGCTGTTGCGGCGAGTTCTTCGACTGTTTGGTGTTGGAAGACGTCACGTGGGGTGATGACCAAGCCGGATTGGCGGGCGCGGGAGACGAGTTGGATCGCGATGATGGAGTCGCCGCCGAGGTCGAAGAAACCGTCGTCGACGCCGACTCGTTCCAGGCCGAGAACCTCAGCGAACAGCGCTGCGAGGATCTCTTCTTCGGTGGTGCGTGGTGCGCGGGACGACACTTTCGCGGTCTTGCGTGGATCGGGTAGCGCGTTGCGATCCAGCTTCCCGTTGACGGTGAGCGGGAGGGCGTCCAGTTCTACGACGGCTGCCGGGACCATGTAATCGGGGAGGACATTGGCGGCGCTGCGGCGCAGTTCCGCCGGGTCGATATCGGTGCCGGTCACGTAGGCGATCAGGCGCTCGTCGCGGACGATGACGGCGACATCGGAGACCGTCTCGTGCCTGGCCAAGACCGTTTCGATCTCGCCCAGCTCGATTCGGAAGCCGCGCACCTGGACCTGCTGGTCAGCGCGTCCGAGGTATTCGAGCGTGCCGTCGTTCAGCCAGCGCCCAAGGTCGCCGGTGCGGTACATGCGGGTGCCGGGCGCACCGAACGGATCGGCGACGAACCGCTCAGCCGACAGGGCTGGACGGTTCAAATACCCGCGCGCCAACCCCGCACCCGCCACGAACAGCTCACCCACAACGCCGGGCGGGACGGGCTGCAAACGCGAATCCAGCACGTACACGCGCAGGTCGGCAATGCCGACACCGATGACGCTGCCAGATGCACTTGCGACATGAGCGCGATCCAACGTCAGATGGGAGACGTGCACTGTGGTTTCGGTGATGCCGTACATGTTGACCAGCGTTGGAGCGTCCTCGGGATGCCGCGAATACCAATCCTCAAGCCGCCCAAGATCCAGCGCCTCGCCGCCGAACACGACATACCGCAGCGCCAGATCGGACCCCGGAGCGTCCTTATCCGCAGCCATCAATTGATAGAACGCAGATGGCGTCTGGTTCAGGACGGTGACCCGCTCCGCCTCCAAGAGTTGAAGGAATTCGGCGGGCGAGCGAGACGTCAAATAGGGCACGACAACGAGACGACCACCGTAAAGCAGCGATCCCCACAGTTCCCAGACGGTGAAGTCGAAAGCGTACGAGTGGAACAGCGTCCACACGTCGTGCGGGCCGAACCCGAACCAGTCCTCGGTGGAGCGCAGCAGCCGCACCACGTTCTGATGCGGCACCACCACGCCCTTCGGCCGCCCCGTCGACCCAGAGGTGTAGATCACATACGCCGGATTATCCGGAGAGATCTCCACCCCAAGGTTGGAATCGTCGTAGCCGGACGCGTCCAGGTCATCCGGGCCCAGCGTCAAGGCAGGTTTGGCGTCCTTCAGCATGTGCGCGATCCGATCCGCCGGATAGTCCGGATCGATCGGCACATAGGCAGCACCGGCCTTCAACACCGCAAGCACCGCCACCACCAGATCAGCCGAACGCGGCAACGCCAACGCCACCAACTGCTCCGGACCAACCCCCTCAGCGGCCAACCGCCGCGCCAAACGATTCGCCCTGGCGTTCACCTCCGCATACGTCCATGACACACCCTCGAACGTCACCGCCAACGCGCCCGGACGCGCCGCCACCTGCGCCTCGAACAACGCCGGAATCGTCGTCCGCTCCACCGGAGCCGCACGCCCTCCGGCCCATTCTTCGAGCACCTTCGAGCGCTCGTCCGGAGAAAGGATCTCGGCGGTGCCGATGGGTGCGTCCGGGTCGGCGAGCAGGGTTGAGAGGAACCGCTCGAATCGTCCGACCAACTGCCAGGCCGTGGACGGGTCGTAAAGGTCGAGTGCGTATTCCAGTTCGCCGTCGAGCCCGTCCTCCCGCTCGGTGAGGACCATCAGCAGATCGAAGCGCGAGACCCCGGCGCTGAGCGGCTCCAACTCCGCGCTGAATCCGGGCATATCCAATCGCGCTTCCGGATTGTTCTGGAACGTCAGGCCGATCTGGAAGAGCGGATGCCGTCCCAGATGGCGCGGCGGATTCAGAACCTCCACGAGCCTCTCGAACGGAACATCCTGGTGGGCATAAGCAGCGAGATCGGTCTCCTTCACCCGTCCCACCAATTCCCGGAACGACGGGTCCCCGGACGTGTCCGTGCGCAGGACGAGCATGTTCACGAACATGCCGACCAGGTCGTCGAGCGCCTCGTCCGTCCGACCGGCGATCGGGGAACCGATCGGCACGTCCGTCCCGGCGCCCAAACGGGAAAGCAACGCGGCGAACGCGGCTTGGGCGACCATGAACGGGCTCGCGCCTGTAGCGCGCGCGAGGTCGTTCAGGGCCGTCCGGATGTCCGGGCCGAGCCGGAACCGCGCGGTCCCGCCCCGGTAGGACGCCTGCGCCGGACGCGGCCGGTCCGCCGGAAGCCGAAGCTCCTCCGGCAACCCCTCCAAAGCGCCTCGCCAATACGCGATCTGCCGCGAGATCACACTCTCCGGGTCGTCCTCCGACCCCAGAAGCTCACGCTGCCAGAGCGCGTAATCGGCGTACTGAACGGGCAACTCCGCCCACCCCGGAGCCCGCCCCTCGGCACGCGCCGCGTAGGCGGTGATGAAGTCGCGGGCGAGCGGCGCCATCGACCAGCCGTCGCCGCCGACGTGGTGCATGAGCAGCAGCGCGACGTGTTCGTCAGGCGCGACGCGGAACAGGTGGGCGCGCAGCGGCGGCTCGGCGGAGATGTCGAACGCGTACCCGGCGGCCGTGGCGAGCCGCGCCGGAAGCTCCGCCTCCGTCGTCTCCGTCAACTCCAGTTCCAGACGTGCGGCGGCCGGGTCCAGCACGACCTGCTTCGGGACTCCGCCGTCGTCCGGCAGGATCGTGCGGAGCGACTCGTGCCGGGCGACGACGTCCCCGACGGCGGCCCGTACGGCGGCGACGTCCAGCGCGCCTCGGATACGCAGCGCCGCGGGCATGTTGTACGTGGCGGACGGCCCTTCGAACCGGTTGAGGAACCATAGCCGCTGCTGCGCGTACGACAGGGGGACCGCGCCGGGCCGCTCCCGCCGCGCCAGCGCGGGACGCCCCGGCCGAGCGCCGCCGACGAGCGCGGCGAGACCCGCCACGGTCGGCGCCTCGAACAGGGCGCGGACCGGCAGCTCCGCGTCCAGCGCCCGGCGGACGCGGCTGACCACCCGCATCGCGACCAGCGAGTTGCCGCCGAGGGCGAAGAAGTCGTCGTCGGCGCCGACCCGGTCCACGCCGAGCAGGTCCGCGAAGACGGCGGCGACGGCCTCCTCCGCCGCCCCGGACGGCGCCCGGTACGCGGCGGCCGGGACGGCCGCCAGTTCCGGTTTCGGCAGGGCCTTGACGTCGACCTTCCCGTTCGGGGTGAGCGGCAGCGCGTCCAGGACGACGACGGCGGCGGGCACCATCGCCTCGGGCAGGCTCTCCCGGACGTGGGCGCGCAGTTCCTCCGGATCCAGAATCTCGCCGGGCGCGGCGACGACGTACGCGACGAGCCGCTTCTCCACCGGCCCGTCCACGATCTCAGGCACGCCGGGCAGGTCGAGTCCTTCGACGGTGACCGACCCGCCGGACGCGACCACCGCCTCAAGCGTCCCCCGGTACCACCCGGCGAGCCGGTCGGCGGTCTCCCGGTCGAACAGGTCGAGGGCGTATTCGAGCGTTCCCAAAAACCCGCCGCCACCGGCGTCCTCCAGCAGGAATTCCAGGTCGAACTTGGCGACCCCGGCGTCCACCGGTTCGACGGCGACGTCCAGGCCCGGCAGCTCGACGGACGCCTCCGGGTTGTTCTGCAACGTCAGCATGACCTGGAACAACGGATGCCGCGCGAGCGACCGCGCCGGGTTGAGCGCCTCCACGACCCGCTCGAACGGCACGTCCTGGTGCGCGTAGGCGGCGAGGTCGGCCTCCCGGACGCGGGCGAGCAGCTCGGCGAACGCCGGGTCGCCGGACGTGTCCGTGCGCAGCACCAGCGTGTTGACGAAGACGCCGACGAGGTCGTCGAGCGCCGCGTCGGTGCGGCCCGCGACGGGCGACCCGATCGGCACGTCCGTGCCGCCGCCGAGCCGGGTCAGCAGCGCGGCCAGCGCGGCCTGGAGCACCATGAACACGCTGACCTGGTGGTCGCGGGCCAGGGCGCGCAGCCCGTCCGCGACCCCGGCCGGGACGTCGAACGCGACCTGGCCGCCCCGGTAGGACGCGCGGCCGGGGCGTGGCCGGTCGGACGGCAGCCGGATCTCGTCGGGCAGCCCGGCGAGGGCGTGCGTCCAGTAGGCGAGCTGGCGGGCGGCGAGGCTGCCGGGGTCGTCCTCGGAGCCGAGCAGTTCCCGCTGCCAGAGCGCGTAGTCGGCGTACTGGACGGGCAGCGGCGCCCACTCCGGCGCCCGCCCGTCGCGGCGCGCGAGATAGGCGGTGATGACGTCGCGGGCGAGCGGCGCCATCGACCAGCCGTCCCCGGCGATGTGGTGCAGGACGATCAGCAGCAGGTGCTCGTCCGGCCCGAGCCGGTAGAGGTGCGCGCGGACGGGCAGTTCGCGCGCCAGGTCGAAGCCGCGCGTCGCGTCGGCGAACAGCGCGCCCCGCACGTCACCGGTCTCGGCGACGGTGAACACGGGGTCGGCCTCGTCCGGCGGGAGGACGACCTGGCACGCCTCCCCGTCGGCGTCGGCGAACAGCGTCCGCAGCGACTCGTGCCGGGCGACGACGTCCCGCAGGGCGGAACGCATCGCGTCCGCGTCGACCGCGCCGGTGAGCCGCAGCGGGATGGGCATGGTGTAGGTCGCGGTGGGCCCTTCGAGCCGGTTCAGGAACCAGAGCCGCTCCTGCGCCGGCGACACCGGCAGCGGCGCCGGCCGCTCCCCCGCCCGCGGCGCCGGACGCGCGGCGCCGCCCGCCGACGCGGCGAAACCGGCGAGCCCCGCGACGGTCGGCGTCTCGAACAGCGCGCGGACCGGCAGCTCCACGCCCAGCGCGGCGCGGGCGCGGGCGGCGACGCGGGTCGCCTTGAGGGAGTCGCCACCGAGGTCGAAGAAGCCGTCGTCGACGCCGACCCGGTCCAGGCCGAGGACGTCCGCGACGATCCCGCAGAGGATCTCCTCGCGGGCGTCGCGCGGCGCGCGGGCGGCGGACGACGCGGTGAACTCCGGCTCGGGAAGCGCGTCCCGGTCGAGCTTGCCGTTCGGGGTGAGCGGCATCGCGTCCAGCACGACGATCGCGGACGGCACCATGTGGCCGGGCAGCGTCCGCGCCGCGAACGCGCGCAGCGCCGCGGGGTCGGCGGACCCGACGACGTACCCGGCGAGGACGGTGTCCCCGGCGGCGTCGCGGCGGGCGACGACGACGCTCTGCGTCACGTCCGGGTGCTCGGCCAGGGCTGCCTCGATCTCGCCGAGCTCGATCCGGAAGCCGCGCACCTTGACCTGGTGGTCGAGGCGGCCGAGGTACTCGATGTGCCCGTCCTGGTTCCAGCGGACGAGGTCGCCCGTCCGGTACATGCGCTCGCCCGGCCCGCCGTACGGGCAGGCCACGAAGCGTTCGGCGCTCAGCGACGGGCGGTTCAGGTAGCCGCGCGCGAGGCCGTCGCCCGCGAGGTACAGCTCGCCGGGCACGCCGACCGGGACGGGCTTGAGCGCGCCGTCCAGCACGTAGGCCCGCGTGTTGGCCATCGGGCGGCCGATCGGGGCGCGCCCCTCGGCGTTGCCGTCGTCGTACCAGCCGGTGACGAAGACCGTCGCCTCGGTGGGGCCGTAGATGTTGGAGATCCGCGCGTCCGGGAGCAGCGCGCGGACGTCCCGGACGAGCTGCGGCGGCAGCGCCTCCCCGCCGAGCGCCACGTCCCCGGCGTCGAGGCGCGGCCCGCCCCGCGCGAGCAGCGCCGACACGGCGGACGGGACGCCGCTGACCAGCGTCCCGGACCAGCCGCCGCGCTCGGCGACCTCCAGCAGGTCGCGCACGATCTCGATCTCGCCGCCCGCCGTCAGCGGTGCCAGCCATTCGAACAGCGACACGTCGAAGTTCAGCGAGGTGGAGAACAGCACGCGGGCGAGCCGCGCGGGCCCGTAGTCCGCCATCGCCTGGGCGCAGAAGTCGACGACGTTCGCGTGCGAGATCACAACGCCCTTGGGCCGTCCCGTCGACCCCGACGTGTAGATCACGTACGCGGGGTTGCCGGGACGGAGCGGCCGGACGCGCTCGGCGTCGGTGACGTCCGCGCCGCTCAGCCCGTCCAGCGACAGGCCGTCGAGTTCGACGCGAAGCGTCCCACCGGGCAGGACGGCGGACCGGGTGGTGATGACGCAGGCCGGAGCCGCGTCCGCCATCATGTAGGCGACGCGGTCGGCCGGGTACGCCAGGTCGAGCGGCAGGTATCCGGCGCCCGCCTTCAGCACGGCCAGCGCGGCGACGACCAGCCCGGCGTCGCGCGGCAGGGCGAGTGCGACGAAGTCCTCGGCGCCGACGCCGAGCCCGACGAGGTGGCGCGCGAGCCGGTTGGCCCTCTCGTTCAGCTCCCGATAGGTGAGCGTGGAACCGTCGTGCGTGACGGCGGGGGCGTCCGGAGTGCGCGCGACCTGCGCCTCGACCAGTTCGGGGACGACGGCGGCCGGGTCGACCGGCGACGCCGTGTCGTTCCACTTCTCCAGGACGAGGGCGCGCTCGGAGTCGTCCAGAAGGTCGACGTCGCGGAGCGGCGTGGACGGGTCGGCGTCCCCGAGCGCCCGCAGGAACCGGACGTACCGGTCGAGATGCGCGCCGACCTGGCCTTCGGTGTAGAGGTCGGGGTGGGCGTCGAAGTCGACCCGCATCCCGGCCCCGTCGAAGTTGTCGTAGATGTTGATGGACAGGTCGTCGATGGGGCCGGTCGTGAGGGGGTGCATCCGCGCGGGCAGGCCCGCGAAGTCGAGCCGGTAGTCGAACGCCATGATGTTGATGACCGGCCCGTACAGGCGGCGCGGCTCGCCGAGCAGGCGCAGGTCGCGCACCAGGTCGTCGCGGCGGTAGCGCTGGTGGCGCAGCGCCCGCGCGCTCGCCCGGGTCGCGGCGCGGACGAGGTCGTGCACCGTCATGTCCGGGCCGACCCGGACGCGCAGCGGCAGGACCGTCGCGAGCATCGCCGGGGTGCCGAGCGCGACCTGCGTCGTCCGGCCGGAGACGGCGAGGCCGAGGATCACGTCGCCCGTGCCGGCCATCCGCGCCACGTACGCGGCGGTCGCGGCGATCGCGAGGCCCGGCGTCGCGGTGCGCAGGCGGCGGGCGCCGGTCGCGAGCGCGGCGGCCTCCTCGGGCGGGACGAGGGTGCCGAGTCTCAGGTAGTCGGCGGTCGGCTCCGCCATCCCGTCGGAGAGGGACACGGCGAGCGGGCGGTCGGCGAACCGCTCCGTCCAGTAGGCGCGGTCGCGCTCGAACCGCTCCGACGCCCGGTACGCCTCCTCCTCGGCGAGGACCGCGCGGTAGTCGCCGAGCTCGGCGGGCTCGTACTCGCCGCCGCCCGCGAGCAGGGTGTAGACCTCGGCGGCGCGGCGGCTGATCAGCGAGCCGCTGTAGGCGTCCTGGATCACGTGGTGCGCGCGGATGAACCAGCGGTGCAGGACGGGCGACAGCCGCAGCAGGGCGGTGACGTACAGCGGGTCGGCGTCCAGGGGCAGCGGCGCCGCCGTCCGCTCCCGCATCCACGCGCGGGACGCGGCGTCCGGGTCGGCCGCGCCGGACAGGTCGACCAGCGGGATCGTGGCGGTCGCCGCCGGGTCGAGGAGCTGGCCGGGGACGCCGTCCCGCTCGGCCAGCCGGGCGTTCATGCCGAGCGCCTCGTGCGCGGCGATCCGCGCCACCCGGTCGAGCAGCCCGTGGTCGACCGGGCCCTCGATCTCGATGAACTGCGCCATGTGGATCGGCGTTTCCGGGGCGAGCTGCTGCGCGTACCAGACGCTCCGCTGCGCGGCCGAAAGAGGGACGAACTCGGTGGACATCAAACGGCACTTTCCCGGTCGAAGATGGTCTCCTGCACGCCCGGCCGCGACGTCCGGAAAACGGACCGCCACAGCGAATCGGGCCGTTCCCCGTCCCCTTTCGCCCTCAGTTCCGACCGGGACCGCGATCGGCCCGCGCGCACCCGGGACTCACCATGTTCTACTCGGGAGTAGCGAAGCCACAGTCAACCAGCCCGCCCAGGGGCCCGCAATCCCCTCAAAAGCAGAAGTTGGACCGCGGCATTGCTCACGGAAGTGACAAAACCATCGGTCGGTCCTCAGCCGTTCGCGGGACGGGACGCGCACCGCACGACAAAAAACGGCGACGCATTCTGTTCGCGCAATTACGCAGGGTGACCGTCTAGCGGGCCGGGTACTCGTGCACCACGACCGCCGCCGCCCGCACCCCCGGATGCCGCCGCAGGACGGCCTCGACCTCGCCCGGCTCCATCCGCACCCCGGCGATCTTGACCTGCCGGTCGACCCGTCCGAGGTACTGGAGCACCGGGCGGTCTCCCGCGGGCCCCACGCCCGCCGAGAGGGACCGGCCCGGCAGCAGGCGCACCGCGTCGCCCGTCCGGTAGAGCCGCCCGGTCGGGGACGCGGCGAACGGGTCGCGGTAGAACGCCCGCCGGGTGCGCTCGGCGTCGCCGAGGTAGCCGCGGCCGACGGCCACGCCGCCGACGAACAGCTCGCCCGGCTCGCCCGCGTCGCACGCGGACCACGTCCCGTCGTCCTCCTCGCGGAGCACGTACAGGCACGCGTTGACGATCGGCGTGCCGATCGGAAGCCGCGTGAGCCGCAGGTCGCCGGACGCGACGACGTGGTGCGTGACGTCGTCGGAGCACTCGGTCGGGCCGTAGGCGTTGAGGAGGCGGGCGTGCGGCATCGCGTCCAGCCAGCGGCGGGCGAGCTCGGCGGGCAGTTCCTCGCCGGTCGCGATCATCCAGCGGAGCCGGGGCAGCGCGCCGGGCGGCAGGCCGTCCAGCAGGTGCCCGACCATGGCCGGGACGAGCTCCACGACCGTGGTCCCGTTCGCGTCGCAACGCCGCGCGAAGGCCGCCGGGTCGTGCGCGACGTCGTCGCCGACGACGTCCACCCGGCCGCCGACCAGCAGCGGGCAGAGCATCTGCCAGATCGAGATGTCGAAGCCGAGCGGGGCGGTGAACGCGAGGACGTCGCCGCCGGTCAGGCCCAGGTCGACGATCTTGGCCCAGAGGTGGTTGAGCATGCCCCGGTGCTCGACGACCGCGCCCTTCGGACGTCCCGTCGAGCCCGACGTGAACAGCACGTACCGGGGCTGGTCGAGGGAGTCGAGACGGGGTGCGCCGGTCCAGGGCGCGAGGCCGTCGGCCCGCGCGGCGTCGACGACCCTGCACCCGGCCTCGGCGGCGCCCGCCGCCAGCGCCGGGCCCGGCGCGCCCGCCATGACCAGGACGGACGCCCCCGCCCGCGCGAGCACGTCCCGGACGCGCCCGGCCGGCCAGCTCTCGTCGGCGGGCACGTACAGCGCCCCGACCAGCTCGGTCGCGAGGAACGCGGCGATCACCGACGCGCTCCGCCCGCCGCCGACGCCGACGACCGCGCCCGGCTCGACGCCCTCGCCGACCAGCAGCGCGGCGATCCGGCGGGCCTCCGCCGCCAGCCCGGCGTAGCCGAGCGTCCGGCCAGCGTCCGTGACGGCCGGGCGGTCCCGCTCGGCGGCGAACCGCTCCACCCGCGCGATGACCGGATCGTCCAGGTCGACGGGGTGCTCGCGGAGCATCCCGTGCCGGGCGGCCAGCTCCCGGGCCCGCGCCGCCTGCTCCGGCGGCACGTCCAGGGCGGGCAGTCCGGCGGTCGGGAGCAGCCGGTCGGCGGCGGGGCCGCGAGCGTCCATCATTACTCTCCGTGAGCTGAGACTTATCCGCTGTCATCACCGAAACAAGCGGACCGCATAGCTTATACAGCGCCTTGCCGAACCTTCTCGCATTCTTCGCTACCAGACGGTAAGTCGGGGGGTTGCGGCTGGCAGATGCGCGCGGGTACGGTGAAGCTCCGCCACGGCTCCGGCGCGCAGCCCGCGGACAACTCGTGGGACGATGCACGGGAGACGTTGAGGGAATTGAATCTTCCTTTCAGGATGCCAGCGTGCCGATAATCACCTCGCCGCAGGAATTCAATGTCGACGACCTTTACGTCGATCTCAGGCAGGTTATCGACCGGCCGCTCTACCTGAAATGCGAGGGCTTCAACTTCGCCGGGTCGGTGAAGCTGAAGGCGGCCGCCGCGATGGTCGAGGCCGCCGCCGCGGACGGCGTCCTCACCCCCGGCTCGACCCTCGTCGAGTCGTCGTCCGGCAACCTCGGGATCGCGCTCGGCCTGATCGCGGCGAGCCGCGGGCTGCGGTTCGTGTGCGTCACCGACCCGCGCTGCAACCCGGCGTCGATGCGGGTGATGCGGGCGCTCGGCGCGGACGTCCGCGTCGTGGCGGAGACGGACGCGAACGGCGGCCACCTCGGCGCCCGCGTCCGGTACGTCCGGGAGCTGTGCGCGTCCGACCCCGGGTACGTGTGGCTGAACCAGTACGCCAACCGGAACAACTGGCTCGCCCACTACCGGGAGACGGCCCCCGCGATCGACCGCGCCTTCCCCGACCTGGAGATCCTCTTCGTCGGGGCGGGCACGACCGGCACGCTGATGGGCTGCGCGCGGTACTTCCGCGAGCGCCGCCGCCCGGTGACGATCGTGGCGGTCGACGCGGTCGGGTCGGTCACGTTCGGCGGCCTCCCGGAGCGCCGGATGGTGCCGGGCCTCGGCACGAGCAGCAGGCCCGACCTGGTGGACGAGTCCCTCGTCGACGACGTCGTCCACGTCGCCGAGCCGGACACGATCCGCACCGCGCACGCGCTGTCCGCGCGCGGGTTCCTGTTCGGCGGCTCCACCGGCACCGTCGTGTCGGGCGCGTCCCGCTGGCTGGAGGCGAAGTACCCCGGCGAGGACCCGGTCGCCGTGGCGATCGCGCCCGACCTCGGCGAGCGCTATCTGGACTCCATCTACGAGGACGGCTGGCTCCGCGAGCTGTTCCCCGAACTGCTGCCCGGCCTCGCCGAAATCCACCGCCACTGATCATCCGGAGCGTCCCCTCATGAGCCAGGCCCCCGCATTCGCCGTGATCCCCGGCGCCCAGGTCCACGCGGCGCTCGCCGGACGGGAGGCGCGCGTCGTCCGGATCGTCGAGGCGGCCTACCGGCTCCACGGCGAGGGGCTCACCGTCAACCCGGACTCCTACTTCCTGCGGTTCCCGGACCGTCCGGCCGACCGGATCATCGCGCTGCCTGCCTCCATCAAGGGCGGCGTGAACGGCGGCGTCGGCGTGCACGGCGTCAAGTGGATCTCCAGCTTCCCCGGCAACGTCGCGGCCGGGATCCCGCGCGCGTCCGCCGTGCTGATCCTCAACGACGCCGGGACCGGGTACCCGTTCGCGTGCCTGGAGAGCTCGATCATCTCCGCCGCCCGGACGGCCGCGTCCGCGTCGCTCGCCGCCGCCGCGCTCGCCGACCGGCGCGGGGACCGTCCGCGCCGGGTCGGGTTCGTCGGCGCCGGGCTGATCGCCCGCTACGTCCACACCTACCTTGCCGCGAACGGCTTCGCGTTCGACGAGCTGGGCGTGCACGACCTGTCCGCCGAGCACGCCGACGGCTTCAAGGGGTACCTGGAGCGCACGGAGAACGGGCCGGTCACCGTGCACGGGTCGGCGGAGGCGCTGATCCGGTCGTCCGACCTGGTCGTGTTCGCGACGGTCGCCGGGGAGCCGCACGTCGCCGACCCGGGCTGGTTCGCGCACGCCCCGCTGGTGCTGCACGTGTCCCTGCGCGACCTGTCCCCCGAGGTCGTCCTGGCCGCGTACAACATCGTGGACGACGTCGAGCACTGCCTGAAGGCGAACACGTCCCCGCACCTGGCCGAGCAGCGGGTCGGACACCGCGGCTTCGTCGCCGGGACGCTCTACGACGTCCTCACCGGAAAGACGTCCCCGCCCCCTGACCGCCCGGTCGTGTTCTCACCGTTCGGCCTGGGCGTCCTGGACCTGGCCGTGGCCCGCCACGTCTACGACGAGGTCGCTGCCTCAGGCGAACTCCAGACCATCCCGGGCTTCTTCCACGACATGGCCCGCTACGGCTGACGCGCGGTCGCGCTGAGGGCGCCGAGGAGGGCGAGGGCCCCGGCGCTCGCGGAGCCCGGCTCCGCGTGGTAGACGACCAGCTCCTGCCCCGGGCTCGACCGGACGTCGAACGTCTGCATCGTCAGCGTGACGTCACCGGCCTCGCGGTGCCGGAACCGCTTGCGTTCGAGCGCCTTGCCGCGCGCGTCGTGCCGCGCCCACAGCTCCGCGAACTCGGGGCCGTCCGCCAGCAGGTCGGCCAGCACCCGCCGGATCCGCGGATCGCCGGGCGCCTCGCCGTGCCCGAGCCGGAACCCGGCGACGCTGTTGCGGGCGACCTCGTGCCAGTCGCGGTAGAACGTCCGGGCCGCCGGGTCGGTGAACACGACGTGCATCAGGTTGCGAGAGTGCGCCCAGTCGTGGAAGAGCGCGTCGGCGATCGCGTTGGACGCCAGCACGTCGTACGCCCGGTTGTAGACGATCGCCGGGTTGCCGGGCCAGGCGTCCATGAGCTGGAGGAGGCTCGGGTCGACGCGGTCGTCGGCGGCGGCGGCGCGGACGCGGGGGCTGAGCCCGGCCAGCCGGAACAGGTGGCCGCGGGCGTCGTCGCCGACCGCTCCCCCGCCGTCGAGGACCTCGCCCGCGCCACCATGCGCCTCGCCCGCGACCGCTTCGGACGCCTCGACATCCTGGTCAACAACGCCGGGCGCACCCTCAACAAGCCGATCACCGAGACGAGCGTCGACGACTTCGAGGGCATCCTGCGCGTCAACGCGGGCGGCGACTTCGTCCAGGCCCGCGAGGCGTTCGCCCGAAGGGCATCCGCTCCAACGCCGTCCTGCCCGGCGTGATCGACACCGACATCATGGAGGGCGTCGTGGAGAACGGCCGCGAGATGCTCGCCTCCTTCGGCCCCGCCCACCCGATCGGCCGCATCGGCCGCCCGGACGAGGTCGCCGAAACCGTCGCCTTCCTGGCCTCGGACGCGTCCAGCTTCATCACCGGCGCGCTGCTCGCGGTGGACGGCGGCTGGACGGCCCAATGACCACCCGGCCGTGCCCTCGACGGACCAACCCGCGCCGAACCTTTGGTCATCTCTTCGCTCAGTGCGTCAATCCGTCGTCACTGACCGTGACATAGGTCGGCTGGATCCGTACCGTGTTGATCAACGACGCACCCCGTCATCCGCATGCGGACGAGGGGGTTCGTCCGCATTCAGCCGAACAATCCACGGGGGACGGAAATGAGACGGAAGCCCACAGCCTTTCTGAGACATGTCGCCGTACCGGCGGCGGTGACCGCCGCGCTGCTGGCGGGAGCCGCGTCGACGGCCCACGCGGCGGTGGCCGGCGGCGGTGACGGAAGGCACCCCTGCAAGCACGGCTGCCCGCCGGGAAAGCCCGGGCCCACGGGACCGACGGGACCCGCGGGAGCGACGGGCCCCACCGGCCCGGAAGGACAGGCGGGAGCAACTGGCCCCACCGGCCCGGAAGGGCTGGCAGGAGCAACGGGTGCCACCGGTCCGGCAGGTGCGACGGGGCCCGCCGGACCGACCCAGCCGACCGAGATCGTCCGGCAGACCTACACGTTGACGTCCGGGCTCAACACGGGAACCGCGACCTGCCCGGCCGGAACCGTCATCACGGGCGGTGGCGTGGTGACGCCCCTTGGGGGCAACAACCTCACCGCGCAGCAGTACGAGTCCTTCCCGTCCACCGAGAGCACGTGGACCGTGTCCTTCAACAATTCAGCGGGCACCACGGGGACCTACACGGTCTACGCCGTGTGCATCCCCATCTCCTGAACGAGCCGACGTTCAGGTCTCCAGGATGACCTTGCCGGGAATGCCCTTGTGCTTGGCCTGGAACGCCTCGCGCGTCTCGGCCAGGGGGTAGACCGCGCCGACGTGGGCGCGGAGGGCGCCCGACCCGGCGCGCTCCGCGAGTTCGGCGAGCTGGGCGCGGTCGGGCTCGACGATGAAGAAGACGGCGCGTCCGCCCTCGGGCTCGACCGGGGGCGGCGCGGTGACGGACACGAGCGCGCCGCCCGGCTTGACCCTGCCCGCCGACCGGGCGAGCAGCTCGCCGCCGACGGTGTCGAAGACGAGGTCGACGGGGTCGACGGCGTCCTCGAACGCCTCCCGTTCGAGGTCGACGAAGGCGTGCGCGCCCATCTCCCGCGCGACGTCGGCGGCGCGGCCCCGGCCGGTGCCGATGACGTGCGCCCCGGCCTCCCGCGCCAGCTGGACGGCGAGGACGCCCACCCCGCCGCCCGCGCCGTGCACGACGACGGTCTGCCCGGCGGTCAGGCCGCCGTGCGTGAACAGCGCCTGCCAGGCGGTCAGCCCGGCGAGCGGCAGCGCGGCCGCCTCCGCGAACGACAGGGACGGCGGTATCGGCGCGAGGTCGCGCGCCTCGATCGCCGCGTACTCGGCCGCCGCCCCGTCGCGGTGCCAGTCGGTCAGGCCGAAGACGCGGTCGCCCACGGCGAACCCGGTCGTGCCGTACGCGACCTCGGCGACCTCCCCGGCCACGTCGTGGGCGGGGACCGACGGCGTCCGGTCGCGTCCCGCCCGGTCGACCCAGGTGCCGGGCCACTCCAGCTCGTCCGGGACGAACCCCGCCGCCCGCACCCGAACGAGCACCTCACCGGTCGCGACGAAGGGCGTCGGTGCGTCCTCCAGCACGAGACCGTCGCTGCCGCCGCGCTCATGAATCCGTACAGCTCTCATGGAGTATCCGTTCATACGTAGGTGCACAGCCCTTAGGAAGACGATGCACCATTCACCCGGCGTGACACTCCACCGGCCTCCGACGTGTCCGGCTCAGGCAGATAGAACGTTCTGGAGCGGGCACGCTCGTCTTATGGAGGAGCGAGAGGAACGTCGCGGGGACGTCCAGGAGCTGTCGGACTTCGAGCTGATCGTGTACGAGACCGTGGCCGAGATCGACAAGGAGGGCGGGGCCGCGGACTTCGAGACGATCGGACGGCTGGTAGGCGGGCCCGAGGAGGACCTGTGGGCCGCGCTCGGGCACCTCGTGGCGATCAACCACGTCCACTCGACCAGCGACGGGTACGTGCTCGGGCCGCACGACTGGGCGCCCTGAGCCGTCCCGCTGGGTGGGAGCCCGCCGGTGGGGCGACGGGCGTGCGGCAGGATGTCCCGGTATGAAGCCCACCGAGGAGCAGCGGGAGCTGCGGGACGCGCTGCGGCGCCTGTTCGCGGAGCGGTCGCCGTCCGCCGAGGTGCGGCGGCTGATGGGGACGCGCGCCGGGTACGACCCCGCGCTGTGGTCGCTGATGGCGGACCAGCTCGGGCTCCAGGGGCTCGCGATCTCCGAGGAGCACGGCGGCGCCGGGTTCGGGATGCGGGAGCTCGCGGTCGTGTTCGAGGAGATGGGACGGGCCGTCGTGTGCGCCCCGTTCCTCGCGGCGATCACGGCGGCGGCGGCGCTGGAGGCCGGGGACGGCGGCCGCGACCTGCTCCCCGGCATCGCGGACGGGACGACGATCGCCACCCTCGCCGTCGCCGAGAACGGCTCCTGGGACCTGGACGGCCTCATGACGAGGGTCGAGGACGGCCGCCTGCGCGGCGCCAAGGACTTCGTCCTGGACGGCCACATCGCCGACCTGCTCCTCGTCGCGGCCCGCGACGTGGACAGCGCCGAGGACGGCGTCGGGCTCTACGCCGTCCACGGCGAGACGGCCGGGGTGACGCGGAGCCTGCTGCCGACCGTCGACCAGACGCGCAAGCTCGCCCGGGTCGCGTTCGACGGCGTCCCCGCCCGGAAGGTCGGGACGCGGGACGCCGTCCGGCGGGCCCTGGACGTCGCGGCCGTGGCGCTCGCGGCCGAGCAGCTCGGCGGCGCGCAGAAGACCCTCGACATGACCGTGGAGTACGCGAAGGTGCGGCACCAGTTCGGACGTCCCATCGGATCGTTCCAGGCGGTGAAGCACCGCTGCGCGGACATGTTCGTGCAGGTCGAGTCGGCGCGGTCGGCGGTGCTGAACGCGGCGGCGGTGGCCGACGAGAACCCGGACGGCCTGCCCGCCGCCGCCGCGCTCGCCAAGGCGTACTGCTCGGACGCCTTCTTCCACACGGCGGGCGAGGCGATCCAGCTGCACGGCGGCATCGGGTTCACGTGGGAGCACGACGCGCACCTTTACTTCAAGCGGGCGCAGGCGTCCCGGCAGCTGTTCGGCGCGCCCGCGGAGCACCGGGAGCGCCTCGCCGCGCTGGCCGGGCTCACGGGTGCAGCCGCAGCCCCTTGAGCACCTTGTCCACGCCGTTCCTCGGGCCGTGGACGGCGAACCCGACGAGCGGCAGCGCGTCCCCGGGCACGGCGCGGACGGCCTCCCGGTTCGCGTCGTCGTGCCCGGTCTTGAACATGTCCTCGATGTAGACGGCGGTCGGCAGTTCGCGGGCGCGGGCCCGCGCGTGGGCGGCCGCGATCGCGTCGGCGGCGCCCTCGTAGACCAGGACGGGCTGCCGGAACATCGCGAGATAGGCGTTGCCGGAGGCGTCCTCGTACGGCTCGCCGATGATCCCGGGAACGCCCCCGGCGACCGCGCTCGCCAGGAACGCCGTCACGTTGAGGCGCTGCCAGGCGGCCAGGTCGTCCCGGACGACGATCCCGATCTTGGTGTCGAAACGCATGCCGTCCAGGGTCGCGCCGCGCCCGCCGGGCCGTCTTGAACGCTCGTGCGCCAGACTGGACGGCGTGGAATGGAGCGGGTAGTGGAGTGGAGCAGGTACTGGCGGTCGGCCGACCGCCCGCTGGAGGCGATGCACGCGCGCTTCGAGCGGCACGCCTACCACCGGCACAGCCACGAGACGTACTCGTTCGGCGTCACCGAAGACGGCTACCAGGCGTTCCGCTGCCGGGGCGGCGCGCACACCAGCGCGGCCGGGATGGTCATCGCGTTCAACCCGGACGACCCGCACGACGGCCATCCCGCCGACGAGCTGGGCTTCACCTACCGGATCGTGCACATCGGCCCCGAGCTGGTGACCGACGTGCTGGCCGACATCTCCGACCGTCCGGCCGGGCTGCCGCTGTTCGACTCGCCCGTCGTGGCCGATCCCGTCCTGGCGCGGAACCTGCGCGGGCTGCACGCGGCGCTGCTTGACGGGGCGTCCGCCCTGCGCAGGGACGAGCTGCTCACCGCGACGGTCGGCGCGATGGCGGCGCGGGCGTCGACGCGGCGGCTGCGCGCGTCGGCCGCGACCGGCGCGGTGGAGCGGGCGCGGCGGCGCCTGGAGGACTCCTACCTGGACGACGTAGGCGCCGACGACCTCGCGCGGGCCGCGGGATGCAGCCGGTTCGCGCTGTACCGGGGCTTCCGCCGCGCGTACGGGATGGCGCCGAGCGACTACCGGCGCCAGCTCCGCCTCCGCGCGGCGCGGCGGCTGCTGGCGCGCGGCGAAGCGATCGGCGACGTGGCCGCCGCGACGGGGTTCGCCGACCAGGCCCATCTGACGCGGTGGTTCGTCCGCTGCTACGGCATGACGCCCGGCGGCTTCCGGGGCGCTCGTACCGACTAGGCGATCAGGCGATTAAGGAAGAATGCCGCCCATGAGACGGGCGAGCGGGGCGATCTTCGGGCTGGCGTACGGCGACTCCCTGGGCGCGCCGACCGAGTTCCTCACCATGAAGCAGATCCGGAAGCGTTTCGGCGAGCACGGCCCGGCGCGGCTCGACGGCGACCCGGCGCTCGTCACCGACGACACGCAGATGGCGATCGCGGTCGGCCTCGCGCTCCTGGACGCCCTGGAGAACCCGCCGTT
The DNA here is from genome assembly GCF_008121305.1 of Actinomadura decatromicini. Taxonomy (NCBI): domain Bacteria; kingdom Bacillati; phylum Actinomycetota; class Actinomycetes; order Streptosporangiales; family Thermomonosporaceae; genus Actinomadura; species Actinomadura decatromicini. The sequence continues at coordinate 83,075 of NZ_VSRQ01000006.1, forward strand.
CACCCCGGACCTGATCGCGCCGATGTGGCGGCGGCGGTTCGTCGACTGGCTGAACAGCCCGGACAACGACCGCGCGCCCGGCGACACCTGCCTGCGGGCCTGCCGCGGGCTGGCCGCCGGGAAGCCGTGGGTGGACGCCACCGTGGCGGGGTCGAAGGGCTGCGGCGCGAACATGCGGGTCGCGCCGGTCGGCCTCGCGCCGGGACTGTCGGACGCGACGCGGGCGGGCGCGTCCCAGCTCCAGGCGGCGCTGACCCACGGGCATCCGACCGGGCTCGCCGCCAGCGAGCTGACCGCGTTCGCCGTCCGGTGGCTGGCGGACGGCATGGACCCGTCCGACCTGCCGGGCGCGCTCCGCGAACGCTGCCACGACCAGCGCGGCGTCTACCACGAGCGGTGGCTCGGCGGCCTGTGGCGGCGGTCCGGCGCGGACTCCCCCGAGGCGTTCGCCGCGCGCGGCTGGGACGAGTGCCTCGGCCGCCTCGACGCCCTGGACGCGGCCCTCGCCCGCGCCGACCGGTCGTCCGACCCGTGCGAGATCACCGGGGCGGGCTGGACGGCGGACGAGGCCCTCGCCACCGGCCTGCTCTGCTTCCTCCTCTTCCCGGACGAGCCGGTCGAGGCGATCCGGCGCGGCGCGGCGAGCTCCGGCGACTCCGACTCGATCGCCTGCCTGGCGGGCGCGTTCGCGGGCGCGCGCCTCGGCCTCGCCGCCTGGCCGGAGGAGTGGGCGTCCCGCATCGAGTACGCCGACGACCTCGCGAGGATCGGCGCGGCCTGGGACTGAGACGGCTACGAAGACGCCGTCCAGCCGGTCCAGGCGTCGATGGTGACGGCGATGACCGGGCCGTCCGGCGGGCGGTCCCGGTACTGCGGGTAGCGGTCGGCGAGCAGGCGGACGGGCTCGGCCGTCCGCGCCGGGTCGTCGACGACGGCGGCGTGCCCGTCGACGCGGACCCACCAGAGGCGGTCCCAGTCGTCCTCGTAGTGGTCGGCGAGCAGCGCGACGCGCGGGTTGGCGCGGATGTTGGCGAGCCTCCGCAGGTCCCGCGTGCCCTTCGGCTTGTGGTCGACGGCCGTGTAGACGGCCCCGCGGTGGACGGCGAACGTCACCGGGACGAGGTGCGGCCGCCCGTCCTCCGCCACGGTCGCGAGGCGCGCGACCGGGACCGTCGTCAGCAGCCGGCGCGCCTCGCCGGACGACAGCTTCGGCACGTCCCCAGCGTGCCACGCCCGGCCCCGACGATCACCAGGGGCCGGGCGGGGCGAGGCCCCGCTCCACCACCTTCGCCAGCTCGTCCTCCGTCAGGACGCGCGGCTCCCCGATCGCCTTCGCCCGCACGTACACGCCGCACAGCCACTCCAGGAGGCGCGCGTTCTCGAACGCCTCCGCCAGGTCGCGGCCGATCGCGACGCCGCCGTGGTTCGCCATCAGCGCGGCCCGCCTGCCCCCGGCCATGGCCGCGCGGACGTTCTCCGCCAGCTCCGGCGTCCCGTAGGTGGCGTACTCGGCGACCTTCACCACGCCGCCAAGCAGGAGCGTGTTGTAGTGGATCGGCGGCAGCTCGGTCATCGTCGTCGCGACGACCGCGCCGTAGGTCGAGTGCGTGTGGACGACGGCCGCCGCCGGGGTCGTCTCGTACAGGGCGAGGTGCATGGGCGTCTCGGATGACGGCGCTCGCTCCCCCTCGACGACGCAGCCGGACAGCGACACGACCGGGCAGTCGGCGGGCTCCATCCGGTCGAGCATCATCCCGCCCGGCGTGACCGCGACGAGGTCGCCCGCGCGGACGCTGACGTTGCCGGACGTCCCGGCGACCAGACCGGTTTCGGCCAGCCGCCTCCCGGTCGCGACTATTTCGTCCCTTTCCTGCGCCAAGAGCATACGAATGCCTTTCACGTTCAACTTACCCGCCGGTTAGGCTACGGCCCTGACGATCTTCGAGAGGTCTGGTCATGACGGTCGTGACAGTGGGCGCGCACATCCTCGACGTGCTCGCCCGCCCCGTGCGGGGCATCCCGGACGGGCAGGACGCCGTCGTGGTGGACGAGATCAGGGTCACCGCGGCGGGCGCCGCCGCCGGGACCGCCGTCGCGCTCGCCCGGCTCGGCAACGACGTGATCTCGGTCGGCGCGATCGGCGACGACGACCTCGGCGACCTGCTCGTCGCCATCATGACCAGGAACGGGGTGGACGTGCGCGGGCTCGTCCGCCGCACCGCCGACCCGACGAGCGCGTCCGTGCTGCCGATCCGGCCGGACGGCGGGCGGCCGAGCCTCCACCTGCCCGGCGCGAACCTCACGCTCACCGCGGGCTCGGTCGGGCCCGGGCTGCTCGGCGCGGCGGGCGTCGTCCACGTCGGCGGGCCGGACGTCACGGCCGGGCTCAACGACCCGGCGTTCTTCGCGATGCTCGCGGCGGCCCGCGAGTCCGGCACCGTGGTCACCCTGGACCTCCTGTCCAACCGTCCCGACCTGCTCCAGAGTGCCGCCTCGTTCCTGCCCCACGTCGACCACTTCCTGCCGAACGAGGAGCAGGCGGCGGCGATGACCGGCGAGGACGACCCAGAGAAAGCCGCCCGCGCCCTGCTCGCGCGCGGCCCGTCCACGGTCGTCGTGAAGCTCGGCGGGGAGGGCAGCATCGTCGCGACCGCCGCGGGCGCGCACCGGCTGCCCGCCCTGCCCGTCGAGGTCGTCGACACCACCGGCTGCGGCGACGCCTACTGCGCCGGGTTCATCACGGGCCTCGCGCACGGGCGCGACGTCCTGGAGGCGGCGCGCTGGGGCACGGCCGCCGCCGCGACCGTCGCGCAGGGCCTCGGCTCCGACGCCTGCCTCACCGGCCTGGACGCCGTGCTCGCCCTCCTCAACTGACCCGGCGGGTCAGACCGCCCGGCCCCCGGTCGGCACCGCCCCGGCGAGGACGGCGTCGGCCGCGCCCGCGAGCTGCTCCAGCCGCGACACCTCCGACCGGTGGAACGGCGGCGCGGACGTCCGCGCCACGACGAGCGCGAGCGCGCCCCTCGCCAGCGGGCAGAGCGCGTAGTGCACGCCGTCCGGGCCGGTGAAGGCGCGCGGGCGCAGCGGCGGCAGCTCCGGCGGGAGGACGGCCCGCACGGCGGACGTGCTCGCGTGCACGACCACCGCCTCACCGGCGGGGCCCGGCTGGGCGAGGCACGCCCAGTCGGCGCTGAGGATCGCCGGGACGGCGTCCGCGAGGATCTCCGCGCCGCGCTCCGGGAGGGCCGCGACCTGCCCGATGACGGCGGCGTCCGGGTGGGCGCCGAGCGGCTCGGCGGTCGGCCAGACCGCGACGACCTCGACGCCGGGCACCGAGCCGAGGCCGTCCGCCAGCCGGTCCACGGCCGCGCCCGCGGGCCACGCGACGGTGAAGTCGTCCAGCGCCCGGCCGTGGCCGCGCTCCAGCACCGCCATCTGCACGACGTCCGCGCCCGCCGCGCCCATCGTCCGCGCCACCCGGCCCAGCGAGCCGGGACGGTCCGGCAGCCGGACGCGTATCCGCAGCAACATCGCCACCTCCCGTTCCCCCACGTTCCCCCCAGGGTCGGCGAAAGCCGTTTCCACCGTGTTACGCAATCGTGTCGGACGGAGAAAACGCTGCCTGCGTCGGTGCTGGAACGGGGGGCGGGGGTCAAACTAGAGTCCAGTGAAGGTCATCAGCCGACCTATCGCCTCTTGCCGCCCAGCATTAAGGTGACTGCACGTGTCGAGGGACGGGGAACCCCGAGTCAGCGAGGACTCCGCGGCCGAGCCGGAGTCCGTGCCGGAGACGCCCGCGGAGCCTGCCCGAGCCTCCCGGCAGGGGGTGCTGGACGCCCTCGCCGGGCTCGCCGCGCGCCTCGACCGCGAGCACGAGCGGGCCGCGCACCGCGAGGCCGTCATCGACCGGCTGCACGCGGAGAACCAGCGGCTGCGCCGCGGCGAGCTGGACGCGATGCTGGAGCCGGTCCGCGCCGCGCTGTACCGGCTGCACGACCGGACGCGCCGCGAGTCCCGCCGGCTCGCCGCGCCCGACCCGGCCGACCCGCCCGATCCGCGCCGGACGGCGCTGCTGCTCGCGGCGGTCGCCGACGACGTCGCGGACGCGCTGGCGCGGCTCGGCGTCGAGCGGTTCACGGTGGAGCCGGGGCAGCCGTACGACGCGTCCCGGCACCGCCCGGTCGCGGTCACGCCCGTCGACGACCCGCTGCGGGCCGACACGGTCACCGCCGTCGAGTCGGACGGGTTCGAGCAGGGCGGGAAGGTGCTTCGCAAGGCCGAGGTCGGCGTCGGGCGGCTGTCCGCGGGCCCGTCGGCGGGCGGGGCGCGGCGCACCGGCGGGAACGCGGAGGAGGGCGCGGCGGCGGAGCACGCCGCGAACGGCTCGGGTCACGCCCGCCGCCGGACGGGCGGCGGCGAGACGACGACGAACACCGATGGGTGAGAGGGACATGGCTGTCTACGGGATCGACCTGGGAACCACGTACTCCTGCATTGCCTCCATCGACGACGTGGGGCGCCCGGCGGTCCTGCGCAACCTGGAGGGCACCGACACCACCCCGTCCGTCGTGTACTTCGAGAGCGGCGAGAACGTCGTCGTCGGCGCCACCGCGAAGGACACCGCGGTTTTGGAGCCCGACAACGTCGTCAGCCTCGTCAAGCGCGACATGGGCCGGGACGTGACCCGTCCCATCCACGGGATCGACTTCACGCCCGAGGAGCTGTCGGCGTTCATCCTGCTGAAGCTCGCGACGGACGCGCGCACCACGACCGGCGAGGAGGCCAGGGACGTTGTGATCACCGTCCCGGCGTACTTCGGCGCGGCCGAGCGCGACGCCACCCGCAAGGCCGGGCGGATCGCGGGGCTGAACGTCATCGACATCGTGTCCGAGCCGATCGCCGCCGCGATCACCTACGGCGTGCTGAACCCCGACGCCGACCGGACGATCCTCGTCTACGACCTCGGCGGCGGGACGTTCGACACCACCGTCATCTCGCTGCGCGGCGGCCACATCGAGGTGGTGTGCACCGACGGCGACCACGAGCTCGGCGGTGCCGACTGGGACGCGCGGCTCGTCGAGCACCTCGCCGAGCGGTTCCGCGCCGAGCACCCGGACGCGGGCGACCCGCTGGACGACAAGCAGACCGAGCAGCAGCTCCGCCGCGACGCCGAGGACGCGAAGAAGGCCCTCACCACGCGGACCTCGCACACCGTCCGGGTCATGCACGCCGGGCGGGTCGCGGCCGTCGAGGTGACGCGCGAGAAGCTGGAGGAGCTGACCAAGGACCTCCTCGACCGGACGGTGGAGATCACCGGCCGGACGCTGTCCACCGCCGCGGAGAAGGGCGTCGACGACTACGACGACCTCGTCCTCGTCGGCGGGTCCACGAAGATGCCGGTGGTCGCGGCGCGGCTGGAGACCGAGCTCGGCCTCGCGCCCCGCCTCCAGGACCCCGACCTCGCGGTCGCGAAGGGCGCGGCCCTGTACGCGTTCGAGGAGACCTACCGGCGGCTCGTCCGGGAGGGCGCGGCCGAGCGGGCCGTGGAGATGGCGAACCGGGCGGGGCTGTCGGCCGAGCAGCAGAAGCAGATCGCCGCGCGGCAGATCAAGACGGTCGCGTCGCACGCGTTCGGGATCGTGGTGGTCGACCGGGAGAGCGGCGCGGAGGGCGTCGCGCACCTCGTCCACACCAACGACTCGCTGCCCGCCGCGCGGACCGAGGACTTCTTCACCGTCTACGACGACCAGGCGTCCGCCGACATCCGGGTCATGGAGCAGGCCGGGGTGGTGGAGTCCGCCGAGCTGCCCGACAACACCGAGATCGCGACCGGGGAGATCCGCGTCCCGCACGGGAAGAAGGCGGGCTGGCCGATCCGGGTGACGTTCGAGCTCGACGCGTCCGGGCTGCTGAACGTCACGGCCGTGGAGAAGGAGACCGGCGAGCGGCTCGAGCTGAAGGTGGACGTCGGCGGCATGTCCGAGGAGGAGGTCGAGCGCTCCCGGAAGACCCTCTCCCGGGTCCAGGTGAGCTGAGCCGGGAGGCGCCCGTGGCGTTCGACGACGACTACCGGCGGGAGGTGCTGGAGCCCGCGCGGGCCGCGGGCGACCAGCCTCCCGAGGACCTGCGCGTCCGGTACGCGCTGGCCGACCCGCTCACCGCGGAGTCGGTCGCGGCGCGGGTCAGGCAGGTGCGGCAGTGCTGGCGGCGGGCCCGCGGCCAGTTGAAGTACCGCAAGCTGATCGACCGGCTGGAGGCCGAGCACCGCGAGCTGGCGGCGCTGTTCGCCGCCGCCGAGCGCGGCGACCTGCGGCCGCTGTCCGCGCGGCTGCGCGGCGGCCGGGAGCGCGCCGAGCGGCGGGCCGCGGAGGCCCGCGCGCGGCTCGCCGACGCCGCCGGGGCGCTGCGGATGGCGACGCCCGCCGAGATCGAGGGCATCGCCCGCACCTGCGGGGTGCCGCGCGCCGAACTGGAGCGGGTCGCCGCCGCCGACGGCGTCGAGGTCCGCGAGCCGGACCCGCTGCCCGCCGCCGCGCCCTACCCCGCCTACCGGAAGGTGCGGGAGTCGCTGGACGTCCTCGGCGAGAGGCACCTCGCGGCGTTCGTGTTCGGCGGCCGGCTCGTCGGCCCGGTCCGGCTGCTGGACGGCTTCGCCGCGCCCGGCGGCGGGCCCCGGCTCGACGCGGACGCGGTCGCCGCCGTCGGCGCCGAGTGGGCCCGCCGGGGACGCGACACCAGCACCACGCACGCCGACACCGTCCTCGCCGCCCTGCGCTCCGGGGCCGACCTGTCGGCGCTGGCGCTGTTCGACGTGGTCGACCGGCTCCGCGAGCGGCTCCGGCAGCGCGCGTCGGACCGGGCGCTGCTCCGCTTCGCGACCGAGGACCTCGGCGTCGACGAGGGCGACGCGCGGCGCATGGTGTTCGCGGTCGTCCGCGAGACGGGGCCCGCGGGCGGCGGCGGCCTCGCCGGACGCCTGCGGGCCCTGCTCGACGCGGGCGAGGTGTACGCGGCGGCGGAGCTGGCCGAGGCGGCGAGCGTCCCGCGCCCGGCCGCGCCCCGGCCCGCCGGGGACGCCGGCCCGCCGGAGGAGGAGGTGCTCGCCGCCGAGGCGCGGCACCGCCTCGACACGGCGCTGCGGCTGCGCGAGTCCGCCGCCGCCGAGCCCGACCCCGACCGCGCGTACCGGCTGCTCGACGACGCGCTGCGGCTCGTCCGCGACCTGCCGGGGGCGCGCGCGCACCAGCGGCGGCTGCCGCCGCGTCCCGTCCCGGCGGTGCGCGCCGACGTCGACGCGGACGCGGACGGGCCCGCCGTGCGGCTGTCGTGGGAGCCGTCGCCGTCCGCCGAGGGCGAGGTGTCCTACCACGCGGTGCGGCGGGAGGGGCGGCCGCCGCGCGACGCGCGGGACGGCGCGCCCGTCGCCGGGACGCGCGACCGGCGGCCGCCGGTGAACGTCCCGCTGTACTACGCGGTCGTGGCGGCGCGCGGCGACGCCGCCGCCCCGCCCGCCGTGGCGGAGCCGGTGGTCGTGCGGCCCGAGCCCGCCGACGTCGTGCTCGTCGCCGGGGACGGCCAGGTCACCGGCCGGTGGCGGTGCCCGCCCGAGGCCGCCAGGGTCGTCGTCGTCCGGGACGGGACGCCCGTGCCCGGCGGCCGCGACGGGTTCCGCGAGCGCGTCCCGAACGGCCGCACCCTGCACTACCGGGTCTCCGCCGTCTACGTCGACGCGGCGGGAGCCGAGACCGTGACGGACGGCGTGCCCGCCTCGGTGACGCCGACCGCGCCGCCCGAGCCGGTGTTCGAGCTGACCGCCGAGACCGCGCCGGACGACCCGGGCCTCGTCCGGGTCCGGTTCGTCCCGCCGGGGACCGGGACGGCCGAGCTGGTCCTGTCCGAGACGCCGCCGCCGTGGCCGCGCAGCGCGCTCGTCCCGCTGGCGGAGGTGCGGCGCGAGACGCGGCGGCTGGCGTGCGCGCCGGTCCCCGGCGGGCTCGACGTGCGGCCGGGCGCGAGCGGCTGGCTGCTCGCGGTGTCCGTCGCCGAGGACACGGCCGCCATCGGCGGCTACCACCACCACGTGAACCTGCCGCCGCCGCGCCGCCTCGTCGCGGAGCGGCGCGGCGACCACGTGCACGTCGGGTTCGACTGGCCGCCGGACGTCGCCGAGGTCGCGCTCGCCTACCGGGTCGGCGGGGAGGCGATCCGGATGGGCGAGCCGCCGGCGGAGGCCGTGGTGACCCGCGCCGCCTACGACACGCAGGGCGGGATCCGGGTGCCCGCCCCGGAGGACGCGCCGGTCGAGCTGACGGTCGCCGCCGCCGGGACCGTCGGCGGCGCGCGGGTGACCGGGCCGCCGGTGAGCGCCGCGGTCGCGGCCCGCGCGATCGTCCGGTACGACGTGCTGCGGGCGGGGCCGCCGTGGCGGCGGTCGCTGACGGTGCGGCTCACCTCGTCCCGGCCGCTGCGGGTGGCGCGGCTGTCGCTGGTGCTGCGCGCCGGGCGGGTCATGCCGCACCGCGCCGCCGACGGGGAGACGCTCGGCGCGTGGGAGCAGGTGCCCGTGCCGGGCGAGCTGTCCCTCGCGGCGCCGGCCGCGTCCGGCCCGTACTGGCTGCGCTGCTTCGCCGACGACGACGTCGTCGAGCTGAGCGACCCGCCCGTCCGCCGGCTGCGGGTGCCGTGATGACGAGGCCGCTCGCCCGGGTGGCGATCCCGCGCATCGCGTCCGGGCAGCGCGCGTCCGGCCGGGGCGCGTCCCGGCAGGGCGTGACGTGCCCGTACTGCTTCGCGTCGGTCGCGCCCTCGCGGATCCTGTTCCGCTGCCGGGGCCAGGCGGGGCGGCGGAAGGGCTGCGCGCCCGTCCTGGACGAGGCCCTCGCCGAGTACACGGGCTCGACGGCGGGCGCGTCGCTGCCGCCGGTGTTCGCCGCGCCCGGACGCTCGTCCGGGCGGCGGGGCCGCGCGGACTGCCCCGGCTGCGGGGTGCCGACCGGCAACCGGGCCTGCCCGGAGTGCCACAACCCGCTGCCGTCCGCGTACTGCGACTCGCCGGGCCGGATCGTCGCGCTGGTCGGCGCGAAGAACGCGGGCAAGAGCACTTACATCGCCGTCCTGCTGCACGAGCTGATGAACCGGGTCGGGACGGAGCTGGACGCCTCCCTCGTCGCCTGCGACGACCGCACCATCGAGCGGTACAAGCGCGACTTCGCGCGGCCGCTGCTGGAGGAGCGGCGGCTGCTGCCGACGACGGCGAGCGCGGCGACCGGGCCCCGCGAGCCCCTCGTCTACCTGCTGACCCGCACCCGCCGGGGACGCTTCGCGCGGGCCCGCAACGACTCGCTCGCCCTCGTCCTGTTCGATACCGCGGGCGAGGACCTGCGCAGCCGCGAGGTCACCGACCTGCACCTGCGGTACCTGGAGGCGGCGGACGCGATCGTCTTCCTCGTCGACCCGCTGGAGCTGCCCGGCGCGCGGGCGGGGGTCCGCGAGGCGGTGCCCGCGCCGCGCGGCGCCGGGGAGGACCCCGACAGCGAGCCGCTCAACGTCATCGCGCGCGTGACGGACGCGCTGCGGCAGCGGCACGGGACGCGGCCCGGCGAGCCGCTGCCCGTCCCGGTCGCGGTCGCGCTCACCAAGATCGACGTGCTGCGTCCGGGGCTGCTCAGGCAGTCGGCGCTGCACCGGTCCCGGTCCGGGCAGGGGGTGCTCGACCTGGACGACAGGGACGCGGTGAACGAGCAGGTCCGCGCGCTGCTGCACGACTGGCAGGCCGGGCAGCTCGACACCTACCTCGGGCAGCAGTACGCCGAGCACGCGCTGTTCGGGCTGTCGGCGCTCGGCGGCGTCCCGGACGGCGACCGCGTCGGCGCGGGCGGCGTCCGCCCCTACCGGGCCGAAGACCCGCTGCTGTGGCTGCTGTACCGGTTCGGGATGCTCGACGGCGTCCGCGCTGGGGACGCCTAGCGATGGCCTGGCAGCTGCACTACACGTCGGCGCGGCGCGGCCCGACCGGGCGGGCCGGGTTCCAGTTCGTCGCCGAGACGCCGGGGCTGCCGGACGGCGTCCGGGCCGGGGTGACGCCGTACCTGTCGTACCGCCCGCCGCCGGACGCGCCGCCGTCGCCGGGCGACGCGGAGCTGGGCGAGTTCCCGGTGTCGCTGCTCTACGACCAGGTGGACGGCCGTCCGCTGCTGCTGCGCTGTCGCTACCTCGGCCGCGACTACTCGGGCCGGTTCGGCAACTTCTTCGCGCACGCGGTCGTCGCCGAGCCCGACGAGCTGGAGGGGCTGCGGCCCGCCGAGCTGTGGCACGCCCCGCACTGGACGCAGCGTCCCGCGCCGGAGAGCGTCCTCGACGCCCTGGACGAGCTGACGCCGGGCGCGGCGCTCGACCCGGAGGCGCTCGCGGCGTGGCTCGCGTCCTGTCCCGGTGACCCGTACGCGCTGCTCGCGCACCTGGTGGACGCGGTCGCGGACGTCCTCGGCCGGGGCCACGGCCGGGTCGTGCTGGTCGCCGACGACGTCGAGCTGATCGCCCGGTGGATCGCGGTCGTGTCGTACTCGCTGCCGGTCGCGGCGGCGGCGCGGCTGTCGTTCGTCACCTACACCGGCGACCCGGACGGCGCCGCGCAGCGCCTCGTCGGCACCACCCCGGCGATCTGGGCGGCGGTGCGGCACCGCGCGTCGCACGCCCGCGCGTTCCGGCTGGGCGGGCGCGTCCCGGACGGGCCGCCGAGCCGCTTCGCCCGCACCGTCGCCGGGTGCTGGCGCGACGCCGACTTCGGCGGCCTGGACGCCCTCGGCGAGCTGGCCCCGCCGAGCGACCCGGCGCGGGAGGGCGCGGGCGCGCTGCTCGCGCTGTGCCGGGGCGACGCGACGGTCACGCCGGACGAGGAGGGCGCGGCGGCCGAACTGCTGTCGCGGCGCGGCTCCGGGATCCCGGAGTGGGTGTGGCGCGACCTCGTGCCGGGTGTCCCGTCCATGGGGCTCGACCTGGCGCTGGCCGTGCACGAGCGGGCGCGGCAGGCGGGCGCGGCGGAGGTCGCGCGGCAGTGCGCGGTGCGCGTCGCCGACCGGCTCTCGGACGCGCTGTCCACGGCCCGCGACCTCTCCGCGGTGGCCGCCGCCGCACGTGTCGCGGACCGAGCCGGGCTGCCGCTCGACGCCGCGCGGGTCGCCGCCGGGGCGGCGCGCTGCGCGCGGCACGGCGCGGCCGACGTCGGCGCGGCGCTGTCCCGCTGCCCGGACGGGCTGCGCGGCGCCCTCCTCGGCGGCGTGCTCAAGGGCCTCTCCGACGCCGGGGAGCGCGAGCGGGCGACGGTGCTCACGCCCGCGAACTGCGACCTCCTGTACGAGCGCGCCGGGCTCGCCCGCGCCGCGCCCGGCGTGGCGTGCGCCGTGCTGGCGTCCGTCGGGCGCCGCGACCCGGCGCGCCGCGTCCCCGTCACCGGCGAGCTGCTCCGGCTGGACGGCGCCGACCTCGACCGTCCCCTCCGCGAGGTGTGGGCGGCGCCGCCGACCGTCGACGAGTGCGCCGCGCTGCTGGACGCGCACGGCGCCGCGCTCGCCGCGCATCCCGCGCTCGCCGGGCTGCCGTCCCGGACGCTGACCAGGCTCGCCTTCCCCGGCGGCGACCGGCTCGCCGAGCCCGCCGCGCTGCGGCTCGCCGGACGCGTCCGCGAGCTGCTCCCGGACGGCCGCGCCGGACGCGACGCCGCCGCCGTCCAGGCGTACGCGGCGGCGATCACCGCCGGCCCGGCCCGCGCCGCGCGCGCCCTGGCGGAGATCGCGGACGCGGGCGCCACCCCGCAGCTCGCCGGGGAGGCGTTCATCGGCGCCGCGCAGCGGCTGGCGGAGCGGCCCCCGGCGTTCCGGGCGGAGCTGCTCGCCGCCCTGCCCGCGCCCGTCCGCGCCCGGCTCGGCGCGCGGTGGACCGCCGACCTGCCCGGCCGCGCCCGCGCGGGCCGCGCCCCGCTGCGCCCCGCCGACGCCGAGCGGCGCAACGAGCTGGTCGAGGTCGTCCTGCGGCTGCGGGCGCGCGGCGCGCGCGACCCCGGCCTGGAGGCGTGGACGCGGACCGCCGCCGGACGCTGGCTCGCCGCGAAGCAGCTCGACGCGCACCTCGCGCGCAGCCCCGAACTGCGCGCCGAGCTGCGCGACCTCCTCGCCGAAGGCGGGGGGTGAGCCGGTGAACCCCGTCATCGTCGTCCTGCTGATCGTCGTCTGGGCCGCCGCCATGTGGCTCGGGTTCATCTACGTGTTCCCGGTGCTGTTCGCCGGGACGATCGTCGCCGCCGGAGCCGCCGCGCTCGGCCTCTACTACCTGCACGCCTGCCGGACGCTCGCGCCGTCCACGCTGGACGGGCCGTCCCCGGTCGCGGAGCCGACGATCTCCTACCGGCACTACCTGCTCGGCCAGGTGTGGCGCGACTGGTGGACGATCAGCCGCACCGTCGTCCCGCAGGTGTACCGGACGGCGCGGGGCGTCGTCGTCAGGCTGACGCGGGTCCTGCTCGGCGGCTTCTGGGGGTTCTTCCTCTTCCCCGTCTGGCTGGGCCTGTGCGCGGGGATCGTCGCGGCCGCCGTCCCCGCGGCGGTGTTCGTGCTGGCGCTGACCGTCCTGTACGGGGTGGCCGCGGCGAGCGGGCTCACCGTGTGGCTGGCGTGCGTGCTCGTCCTCGCCGCCGTGGAGCGCCTGTTCATGATGTACGGGCGCATCCTGCAGACCTGCCCGCACCCGTTCTGCTACGAGCGGATCGGGCTGCCCGAGTACGAGTGCCCCGGCTGCGGCGCGCGCCATCCGCGTCTCACGCCGGGGTCCGGCGGCGCGTTCCGGCACGTGTGCCGGTGCGGGGCGCGGCTGCCGACGACCGTCCCGCTCGGCCGGTTCCGCCTCGCCGCCTACTGCCCGCACTGCGGCGGGCGGCTCCCCGAGCGGATCGGGCGGGTCCGCGTGGAGCCGCTGCCGTTCGTCGGCGGCCCGGCGGCCGGGAAGACCACGTTCATGGTCCTCGGGATCCGGGCGCTGCACGCGCGGGTCCGCGCCGTCGAGGGGCGGCTCGCGTTCGTCGAGCGGCGGCACGCGCAGGCGTACGCGGGCGCGATCCGCGAGTTCCAGCGCGGCGGGCGGCTCGCCAAGACCGGCCCGGAGCTGCCGCTCGCCACCATGGTGGACGTCGAGCTGCCCGGCCGCGCCCGCCGCATCCTCTACCTGTTCGACCCGGCCGGGGAGCACTACACGGGCGCGACGGAGGTCGAGTCGCTGCGCTACCTCGACCACGGCGAGGCGCTGCTGTTCGTCGTCGACCCGTTCGCGCTCCCCCAGCTCCGCCGGGCGCTGACCGGCGACGAGCGGCGGTTCGTCGAGCGGTCCGCCGGGTCGTCGGAGGAGGACCCGGCCGACACGCTGCAGCGGGTGCTGAACGAGCTGCGGTCGCGTCCCGACCAGGGACGGCAGAAGCGCGTCGCCGTCATCGTCACGAAGACCGACCTGCTCGCCCGCACCGAGATCGGCCGCTGCCTCGCCGAAGACGCCGACCTGCGCGAATGGCTCGGCCGCGTCGGGCTCGGCAACACCGTCCGGACGCTCGACCAGGTCGCCGGGCAGGTCCGGTACTTCGCGTCCGGCCTCGGCTCCGAGCCCGCCGACGTCGCCGAGCTGCTCGGCTGGGTGACCGGCCTCGCCGCGAACGGCGCCGGAACGGTCGCCGACGTCCCGCCCGACCCACCGGGCACCGCGCCCCTGCGCGCCCCCTGGCCGGTACGCGGCCGCGACTCGTCCCGGGTCCCGGTCGGCTACACGGTAGGCCGCTGGGCCGTCCTCTCCGGCCTGTCGGTGCTGACGGCGGCCACCCTGACGGGCGCCGTCGTCGCGGCGGCCCAGCGATTCCCGTTCTGATCCGCTCGCGGAGCGAAGTGTGACGCACACCACTCCCTGACGTGGAAGATAACGGTGTGTCATTGGATTACTGGTTTGTAGCGCGCTCGCCCACATCTGGAGACCCCCCATGACGCAGACCGCCGGATCGGTGTCCGAGACCTCGCAGGGCCGTCCGGCGGACCGTCGGCTGGTGCTGATCGGCGTGCTCGGGGCGCTGACCGCGCTCGCGCCGCTGTCGATCGACATGTACCTGCCCGCGCTGCCCCGGCTGACCTCGGACCTGTCCACCGGCGCGGCGCAGACGCAGCTCACGCTGACGGCGTGCATCGTCGGGCTGGCCGCGGGGCAGGCCGTCGCGGGACCGCTGAGCGACGCGTTCGGCCGCCGCCGGCCGCTGCTGATCGGGCTCGCCGCCTACGCCGCCGCGTCGCTGCTGTGCGCCGCCGCGCCGACCGTGGAGACGCTGATCGCGCTCCGGCTGGTGCAGGGCTTCGCGGGCGCGGCCGGGATCGTGATCGCGCGGGCGATCGTCCAAGATCTTTACGACGGCGTCGCGGCGGCCAAGTTCTTCGCCGCGCTGATGCTGGTGAACGGGCTGGCGCCGATCCTCGCGCCGGTCATCGGCGGGCAGCTGCTGCGGCTGATGCCGTGGCCGGGCGTGTTCGCCGTCCTCGCCGGGATCGGGGTGGCGCTGTTCCTCGGCGCGCTGCTCGGGCTGCGCGAGACGCTGCCGCCCGGGGAGCGCGAGACGGGCGGGCTGCGCGCGACCGCGCGGACGTTCCGCGAGCTGGCCGCCGACCGCGCGTTCGTCGGGTACGCGCTCACGCTCGGCATGGCGTTCGCCGCGCTGTTCACCTACATCTCCGGGTCGCCGTTCGTGCTGCAGGACATCTACGGGCTGTCCCCGCAGCAGTTCAGCGTCGTCTTCGGCGTCAACTCCCTCGGGATCGTCGCGGCCGGGCAGCTCAGCGGCACGCTCGCCGGACGGGTGGCGCTGCGCAGACTGCTCGCCGCCGGGCTCGTCGTCGTGGCGCTCGGCGGGGCCGGGCTGCTCGTCGCGGTGCTCGCGGGCCTGGGCCTGCGCGGGGTGCTGCCCGCGCTGTTCCTCGTCGCGTTCGGGGAGGGGCTCATCGGGCCGAACGCGACGGCGCTGGCGCTGTCCGGGCGCCCGCCGCGCGTCGCCGGGAGCGCGTCCGCGCTGCTCGGCGTCGCGACGTTCGCGCTCGGCGGGGCCGCCGCGCCGCTCGCCGGGATCGCCGGGCCGGACACCGCCGTCCCGATGGCCCTGACCATCGCCGTCGTGGCGCTGCTCGCGGGCGCCGCCACCGTGTCCGCCGGACGCGCGCCCCGTCGACCGAAACAGGCGCGCGGCTAGCCGAGACCGGCGAGGACGAAGTCGGCGACCTCGTCCGCGAGCCGCTCGGCGGACTTCGGCCCGTCCGCCCGGTACCAGGCGGGCATCTGGTTCACCATGCCGAGCGCGACGATCGTGACGGTGTCGGCGGGCGTGGCGCGGCCGAACGCCCCGTCGCGCTGGCCGCGCTCGACGAGCGTCCGGAACGTCAGGTGGTACCGGCGGCGGTCCTCGCGGACGGAGCGCATGCGGGCGTCGTCCAGCCGGTGCATCTCGCGGGTGAACACCTTCGCCTCGTCGATGTGCTCGGCGGTGCTGACGATCAGCCCGGTCAGCGCGGCGCGGAGCGCCTCGCGCGGCGGCAGCCCCCGGTCGAGGACGGCGCCGAGGTCGGCGAGCTGCCGGGCGATCAGCGAGTGGTGGATCTCGTACAGGAGGTCGTGCTTGGAGTCGAAGTAGTGGTAGAGGGCGCCCTTGGTGACCTCGGCGGCGTCCACGATGCCCTGCACGGAGGTCCCGTCGAAGCCCCGCTCGGCGAACAGCCGCAGCGCGGCGGCGAGGATGCGCCGCTCCACCGCGCTCCGCCGGACGGGCGCCACGGACTCCGCAACCGCCCGCTCGCTCATCCGCCGCCTCCTCATTCCCGTCCCGACCCCCCTAGCTTGCCAGGGACCGACCGGTCGGTATGGCCTCGGGCCGGGGAGAATCGCGCCCTGTCGGTTCGGCCATCGAACCAGGCTGCGCCGTCGTCCGGACTAATCCCGGGGAATCGGGAATCATTGGGGGAAACCAGGAGGAGGTCGAGGTGAGCGAGGACCCCGTGCGCCGCGCGGCCCGGGCCGCGATCCCGATGCTCCTGCTCGCGCTGCTGGCCCTGCTCGTCCCCGGCTGCCGGCTGACCGAGGGCGCCGGCCCGGCGGACGCCCCGCCGCCCGGCACCGCCACAGCCACCAAGCACGGCAAGCCCAGCGGCCGCCGCCCCGGCGTCGTGAACATCGAGACCGAGCAGTCCCTGGACGGCACCCGCGCCGCCGGGACGGGCCTCGTCCTCACCCCGGACGGCCTGGTGCTGACCAACAACCACGTCATCCAGGGCGCCACCCAGATCAAGGGCACCGACACCGACAACCGGCGGGGCTACGCCGCGAAGGTCGTCGGCTACGACCGCGCCGGGGACATCGCGGTGATCAGGCTGACCGGCGCGGCCCGGCTGGAGCCCGCCGCGTTCGCGTCGGCCGGGGGCGTGGCGGTCGGCGACCCGGTCACCGCGGTCGGCAACGCGGGCGGCAAGGGCGGGACGCCCACCGTCGTCACCGGGCTGGTGACGGCGCTGGAGCAGTCCGTCACCGCGCGCGACGACAGCACCGGGACGTCCGAGCGGCTCACCGGCCTGATCGAGACGAACGCGCCGATCAAGCCGGGCGACTCGGGCGGGCCGCTGCTGGACACGTCCGGGAAGGTCATCGGGATCAACACCGCCGCGTCGTCCGGGTTCACGATGGACGGCGGCGAGCGCAAGAAGGACCACCGCGGCTACGCCATCCCGTCCGACCGGGCCCTCGCCGTCGCGCGGCGGATCGAGCGCGGCGAGGCGTCGGCGACCGTGCACATCGGGCCGACGGCGCTGCTCGGCGTGAAGGTCCGGGCCAACGGGCGGTCGTCCGGCGCGCTGGTCGCCGAGGTCGTCCCGGGGACGCCCGCGTACGCCGCGGGCGTGCCGGTCGGCGGGGTCGTCCTCGGGCTCGGCGGGCAGGTCGTCGACTCGCCCGGCACGCTCACCGACCTGATGCTCGCGCGCCGTCCGGGGGACGTCGTCCAGCTGGAATGGGCCGACCGGCAGGGCGTCCGGGCGGTCGCACCGGTCCGCCTGACGGAAGGCCCCCCGCAGTGACGTGCGGCGGCATGCGAAAGTAGGGCATGCCCAGCCGACCGCGAGGATGTGTGCGATGAGCCGCAAGGCGCCCGACGACGACTTCGACGACACCGGAATCCGGGTCTCCCGGCCGAAGGAGTGGGCCGCGGGCGTGCCCGGCGTGACGGCCGCGCTGCGCCAGTCCTACGACCAGATGGGCGTGCGGCGCACCGCGCTCGCGCTGCTGCGCGTCAACCAGAAGCGGGGGTTCGACTGCCCCGGCTGCGCGTGGCCGGAGGGCGAACGGCGGCACGTCGCCGAGTTCTGCGAGAACGGCGCGAAGGCCGTCGCGGAGGAGGCGACGACCCGGCGGATCACCCGCGAGTTCTTCGCCCGGCACAGCGTCGCGGAGCTGGCGGAGCGGTCCGACCACTGGCTCGGGCAGCAGGGCCGGCTGACCGAGCCGATGCTCAAGCGGGCCGGGTCCGGGCACTACGAGCCGGTGCCGTGGGACGAGGCGTTCCGCCTGCTGGCGTCCGAGCTGACCGCGCTCGACTCGCCCGACGAGGCCGTCTTCTACACCTCTGGCCGGACGAGCAACGAGGCCGCGTTCGCCTACCAGCTCTTCGTCCGGGCGTTCGGCACGAACAACCTCCCGGACTGCAGCAACATGTGCCACGAGTCGTCCGGGTCGGCGCTCGGCGAGACGATCGGCGTCGGCAAGGGCTCCGTCCTGCTCGAAGACCTCGACAAGGCCGACCTGATCTTCGTCGTGGGCCAGAACCCGGGGACGAACCACCCGCGCATGCTGTCCGCGCTGGAGCGGGCGAAGCGGGCCGGGACGCGGATCATCGCCGTGAACCCGCTCCCCGAGGCCGGGCTGATGCGGTTCAAGAACCCGCAGCGCCCGTCCGGCGTGACCGGACGCGGCACCCCGCTCGCCGACCGGTTCCTCCAGATCCGCCTGAACGGCGACCTCGCCCTGTTCCAGGCCCTCAACCGGCTGCTCCTCGAATCGGACGCGCCGGACGCCGTCGACCACGAGTTCCTCGACGAGCACGCCCACGGGTTCGAGGCGTTCCGGGAGCACGTCCTCGGCCTGGACTGGGACGACGTGCTGGAGGCGACCGGCCTCACCCGCGGCGAGATCGCGGCGGTGCTCGGCGACGTGCTCGGCGCGAAGCGGATCATCGTGTGCTGGGCGATGGGCCTCACCCAGCACCGCAACTCCGTCCCGACGATCCGGGAGGTCGTCAACTTCCTGCTGCTGCGCGGCAACGTCGGGCGCCCCGGCGCGGGCGTCTGCCCGGTGCGCGGGCACTCCAACGTCCAGGGCGACCGGACGATGGGCATCTGGGAGAAGCCCAAGCCCGAGTTCCTGGACGCGCTCGCCGCCGAGTTCGGGTTCGAGCCGCCGCGCGAGCACGGCCTCGACACGGTGGACGCGATCCGCGCCATGCGCGACGGCCGGGCGAAGGTGTTCCTCGGGATGGGCGGCAACTTCGTCCGCGCCACCCCCGACTCGGCGGTGACCGAGGCGGCGCTGCGCTCCTGCCGGCTGACCGCGCAGGTGTCGACGAAGCTCAACCGGTCGCACGCCGTCACCGGGGACATGGCGCTCATCCTGCCGACGCTCGGCCGCACCGAACGCGACGAGCAGGGCTCCGGGACGCAGTTCGTCTCCGTCGAGGACTCGATGGGCATGGTGCACGCGTCGAGGGGACGGCTCGCGCCCGCGTCCGCCGACCTGCTGTCGGAGGTGTCGATCGTCTGCCGCCTCGCGAAGGCCGCGCTGCCGGACTCGGGCATCGGCTGGGACGCGATGGAGCGCGACTACGACGTGATCCGCGACCACGTGTCACGCGTCGTGCCCGGCTTCGAGCGCTTCAACCCCCGGATCCGGGGGAAGGCCGGGTTCACGCTGCCGCACGCGCCGCGCGACGAGCGCCGGTTCCCGACCGCGACCGGCAAGGCGAACATGACGGTGAACGAGCTGGAGGTGCTGCGGGTCCCGGAGGGGCGGCTGCTGCTCCAGACCGTCCGGAGCCACGACCAGTACAACACCACGATCTACGGCCTGGACGACCGGTACCGCGGCATCAAGGCCGGGCGCCGCGTCGTGTTCGTCAACCCCGACGACCTGTCCGCGCTCGGCGTGGACGACGGCGCCGTGGTCGACCTCGTCTCCGAGTGGTCGGACGGCGTGGAGCGGCGGGCGCCGTCGTTCCGCGTCGTGTCGTACCCGACCGCGCGGGGCTGCGCGGCGGCGTACTTCCCGGAGACGAACGTCCTCGTCCCGCTCGACAGCACCGCCGACGTCAGCAACACGCCGACGTCGAAGTCGGTCGTCGTCCGTCTGGAGAGCGGCTCGCCGGGCGGTGCGGGGGCGGTCTAGGCTCGGCGCATGACGAACCTCCCCGAGCCCTCCGGCGCGTCCGGGACGCCGGAGATGCGGGCCGGTGACGCCGACCGCGAGCGGGTCGCCCAGGTGCTGCGGGACGCGGCGGGCGACGGGCGGCTGACCCTCGCCGAGCTCGACGAGCGGCTGGACGCGGTGTACGCGGCCAAGACCTACGCGGACCTGGCGCCGATCACCCGCGACCTGCCGTCGCCCGGCGACGCGGTCCCGCCGTCGTCCGCCCCGGTGTCCGGCGCCCCGGACCGGCGGCCGGTGGAGGGCGCCCCGTCCTGGTCGACCGGGATCGGCGTCATGAGCGGTTTCCGCAGGTCGGGCGTGTGGAACGTGCCCCGGCGGTTCCGCGCGTTCGCGTTCTGGGGCGGCGGCAAGATCGACCTGCGGGAGGCGCGGTTCACCGAGCCGGTGACCACGATCACCGCGCTCGCGCTGATGGGCGGGTTCGAGATCATCGTCCCGGACGACGTGACCGTGCACGTCAACGGCATCGGCATCATGGGCGGGTTCGACCAGCGGGCGAGCGGCCCCGGCGTGCCCGGCGCGCCCACGGTCGTCGTCAGGGGCTTCGCGTTCTGGGGCGGCGTCGGGGTGAAGCGCCGCCGGACGAAGCAGCAGAAGGAGCTGGCGAAGCGGCAGAAGGAACTGGAGCGCGACTCCGGCGACGAGTAGCTCCCCGGACGTCCGCTAGGGCTCGCCCGCGGCGATCCGGTCGAGCCATTCGCCGAGCAGCGCCGCCTCGGGACCGCTGAGCCGCGACGGCGGGTCCGCCCGCAGCGCGGCCCGCAGCGCCACGGCGCGCTGGGCCGCCGACGAGGCCGCCGTTTCCTCCGGCTCCCCCGCCGGGACGGTGATCGCCGCGAGGACCGCCTCGCGCGTCCGCTCGGAGAGGTCCGCGCCGCCCTCGCCGGAGATGAGCAGGAGCGTGACCCCGGCCCCGGCCGCGCCGATCATCCCGGCGGCGGTGCCGACCGGCACGCGCAGCCGCCCGGCGCGGGCGACGGCCTCGACCAGCCCGAGCAGGATGGCGTGCGCCTCCTTCGCGATGGGCGGGCGGCGGGGCGTCCCGTACATCAGCGTGTAGAGCTCGGGGTGCGTCCGGCCGAACTCGACGTGGACGTCCCAGCCCTGGCGCAGGTCGTCGACGGGGTCGCCGGTCGGGGCCTGGGCGCGCTTGCTCGCCAGGTACCGCTCGAACCCGTGGGCGGCGACCGCGTCGAGCAGCCCGGCCTTGTCGCCGAAGTGGTGGTAGAGGGTCGGCGCGCCGACGCCCGCGGCGGCGCAGACGGCGCGGGTCGAGACGTCCCCGCCGCCCGCCTCGGCGAGCAGCCGCGCGGCGGCGCGGACGATCCGGGCGCGCGTGTCGGGGTCCTTCGGAGCGGTCACGAAATCAATGTTACAGACATCGGTCGAGCGCCGTTTGCAATCGTGATTAGCAGAGCTATAGTCGTTGCTATACCGCCGTTAAAGACAGCGGCACCACACCTGACGACCGAGAGGGATGCGCCATGCGCAGCGCTGTGCTTTCCGCCCCCGGCAAGCCGCTTGAGATCGTCGAGCGGGACGTCCCCGAGCCCGGCCCCGGCGAGATCCTCGTCAAGGTGACCGCCTGCGGGATGTGCTACTCCGAGGTGAGCCAGTTCCAGGGCCACTACCCGTTCGCGGCGTTCCCCGCCGTCCCCGGGCACGAGATAAGCGGCGTCGTCGCCGCGCTCGGCACGGGCGTCGACTGGCCCGGGGTCGGCACGCCCGTGGGCGCCGCCTGGATCCACGGGTCCTGCGGGCACTGCGACCAGTGCGTCCGCGGCGACCAGATCCTGTGCACGGGCGCGCCGAAGCAGATCACGGGCGTCACCACCGACGGCGGCTACGCCGAGTACTTCGTCGCCCGCGCCGGTTTCGTCACCCCGCTCCCGGAGGGCCTCGACCCGGTCGCGGGCGCGCCGCTGATGTGCGCCGGGATCACCGGTTTCAACGGCCTGCGGCAGGCGGGCGTCGCGGCCGGGTCGAAGGTCGCCGTCGTCGGCACCGGCGGCGTCGGGACGATGGCCCTCCGCTTCGCCGCCGCGATGGGCGCGCGGGTCGCGGTCGTCTCGCGCTCCGACCGCGCCGAGAAGGCCGCGCTGGACGCGGGCGCCGAGCTGTTCGTCGCGACCGCCGACCAAGACCCGGCCGACGCGCTGAACGGCTGGGGCGGCGCCGATGTGGTGGTCAACACCACGCCCGACACCGCCGCCGGGCTCGCCGCTTTCGGCGGCCTGCGCCCCGGCGGCACGCTGCTCTTCCTCGGCGTCGGCGCCGAGAACATCAGCGTCCCGCCGGTCGCGCTGGTGATGAACCGGCAGCGGATCATGGGCGTCCCGTCCGGCTCGCCGCACGACCTGCGGGACACGCTCGCGTTCGCGGTGGCGCACGGGATCGTCCCCGAGGTGACCCCGGTCACGCTGGACGACGCGCCGCGCGTCCTCGCCGCGATGGACGAGGGCGCGCACCGCGGCGGCCGCGCCGTGATCACGTTCGGCTGAACCGCTTCCACGGGTAGGCCCGCTCGTAGGCGGCGCAGGCGGCCATGACCAGGGCGTCGGCGTGCCGGGCGCCGACGACCTGGAGGCCGATCGGCAGTCCCTCCGAGGTGAAGCCGCAGGGCACGCTCGCGGCGGGCTGCTGCGTCATGTTGAACGGGTAGGTGAACGGGGTCCAGCTCGTCCATCGCGGGGACGGCGAGCCCGCCGGGACCTCCGCGCCCGCCTCGAACGCGGCGATCGGCATCGTCGGGGTGAGCAGCAGGTCGTAGCGCTCGTGGAAGAGGCCCATCAGGCGGCCGAGGTCCATCCGGCGGGCCGTCGCCGTCAGGTAGTCGACGGCCGAGTACCGCGCGCCCTGCTCGCAGATCTCCCGCAGCCCCGGGTCGAGCCGCTCGCGCTCCGCCGCGGACAGGTGCTCGACGACCTTCGCCGCGCCCGCGAACCAGAGCACCTCGAACGCCTCGACCGGGTCGGCGAAGCCCGGATCGGCCTGCTCGACCTTCGCGCCCAGCGCCGCGAACGCCTCGGCCGCCGCCGCGACGGACGCCGTGACCTCGGGGTCGACCCGCGCGAACCCGAGGTCGGGGCTGAACGCGACGCGCAGGCCGGTCAGGTCGTCCGGTCCGCCCTCGGCGAACAGGACGTCCGGCGGCGGCAGCGCCGACCAGTCCCGGCCGTCCGCGCCGCAGATCGCGTCGAGGAGCAGCGCCGCGTCCGCGACGGTGTTGGTCATCGGGCCGGTGTGCGCGAGCGTGCCGAACGGGCTCACCGGGTAGTGCGGGACGCGCCCGTACGTCGGCTTGATCGTGAAGGTGCCGGTGAACGCGGCCGGGATGCGGACCGAGCCGCCGCCGTCCGTGCCGAGCGCGAGCGGCGCCATGCCCGCCGCGACGGCCGCGGCCGCGCCGCCGCTCGACCCGCCGGGCGTGCGGGACGGGTCCCACGGGTTGCGCGTGACGCCGGTCAGCGGGCCGTCGGTGACGCCCTTCCACGCGAACTCGGGCGTGGTCGTCTTGCCGACGAACACGGCGCCCTGCTCGCGGAGGCGGGCGACGGCGGGCGAGTCCTCGTCCCAGGGGCCCGCCGGGTCGATCGTGGTGGAGCCGCGCAGGGTGGGCCAGCCGCGGGTGAGGAAGACGTCCTTGATCGAGACGGGCACGCCGTCCAGCGCGCCGAGCGCCGCGCCGCGCCGCCTCCGGTCGGCCGCCGCGCGGGCCATGTCGAGGGTGGTGTCCGGGTCGACCAGGCAGAAGGCGTCGAGCTCCGGATCGTCGCGGTCGATCCGGGCGAGGACGGCCTCGGCCGCCTCGACCGGGGACAGCGCCCCCGCCTCATACGCCGCGAGCAGTTCGGTCGCGGTCAGGTCGGCCGCGTCGGTCATGGCTACCCCCTCTGGTTCTGACCCTCGTGGTTCGGTCCCCCGTGGTTCGGTCCGGCGTCGGAGCCGACGTAGCCGAGCCGCTTGTCGACGACGTTGCGGAGCGGACGCCCGGACACGTAGCGGCCGAGGTTCTCGGTGAACAGGTGGACCAGCTCGTCCCGCCAGCCGACGACGTCGCCGGACATGTGCGGGGAGACGATCACGTTCGGCATGTCCCACAGCGGAGAGGAGGGCGGGAGCGGCTCGTCCTCGAACACGTCGAGCGCCGCGCCCGCGATGCGCCCGGCGGACAGGGCCTTGACGAGGTCGGGCTCGGCGACCAGCCCGCCGCGCCCGACGTTGATCAGCCGGGCGGACGGCCGCATCCGGTCCAGCGCGGCGGCGTCGACCATGCCGCGGGTCTGCGCGGTCAGGGGCGCCGCCAGCACGACGTAGTCGGCCTCGGCGAGCGCCTCGCCGAGCGCCGCCACCGACTTCACGACCCCGAAGTCGGGGTCGCCGTCGCGGGCGGTGCGGCCCGCGCCGCAGACGGCGAGGCCCGCCGCCGACAGCCGGCGGGCGATCGCGCGGCCGATCGGCCCGGTGCCGACGACGAGCGCGCGGGCGCCGGTGATCCGCTCGGTCTCGCGGTGCCGCCAGCGCCGCTCCCCCTGGAGCCGGACGGTCGTGCCGAGGTCCTTGGCGAACGCGAGCACCAGCCCGAGGACGTATTCTGCGATCGGTTCGTCGAAGACGCCTCGCGAGTTGGTGACAACCACATCACTTTCCGTGAGGGCGGGGAAGGCCAGCCGGTCGACCCCGGCGCTCGCGATATGGACCCAGGACGGGCCGCCCGCGGACGGCCACGAACCGGCCACCGCGTCGGACAAGAAATCCCACATGAAGAACACGTCGGCGTCCGGCAGGGCGTCCGCGAGCTGCGGTTCGCGTACGTAGCGGACGCGGCCGAGCCGCTCGGCCTCGGCCATCTCGCGGGGCCGGACGTCCCCCGTGAGCACCACCACGCGGGGCGGCGCGGCGGGTGTGGGCAGGGCATGCTCCATCGGCGCCACTTTCAGGGAGTGGTGAATTTACGTGAAGGCAACTCGGGGAGGCATTGACACGCTAGGAAGCGTTCGTAGGATTGTCAACAATCAGCGCGGTGCCCCGCCAGCCCCGGTCACCGCAACGAGATCGTGTGCTGTAAGACCGTCGCAACCGCTGCCATGAGGCCAGGACGGATCCCAGAGCGCTCTAACTGCCGTGGGGGATCTCCCCCACCGAAACACGGAGAGTCCTTCGGGTGGCGACGCTCTCGCCCACCCCTGTGCACGGGGAGGTCCCAGCATGCCCAAGCTCATGACCATCACTCTGGAGCGCCGCGGCGTCTCATGCGTCGCGGAACTGCTGGAGAAGGACGCGCCGCGGACGTGCGAGGCCGTGTGGCGCTCCCTGCCCCTCGGCGGCGACGCCTACCACGCCAAGTACGCCCGCAACGAGGTCTACACGATGGTCGAGCGGTTCACCGAGGACGAGGTCGGCCTGGAGAACCCCACCGTCACGCCGATCCCCGGCGACGTCGTGTTCTTCTCGTTCGCCGGCGGCATGCTCGACCGGCGGTTCAAGGAGGAGAAGGGCATCCACGGGCTGCCCGGCGTCATCGATCTCGCGATCTTCTACGGGCGCAACAACCTGCTGCTCAACGGGGACGTCGGCTGGGTGCCCGGCAACGTCTACGCGACGATCGTGGACGGTCTCGACCGGATGGCCGAGGCGTGCAACGACGTGTGGCGGTCCGGCGGCGTCGGCGAGCGGCTGGTCTACAGCCGCGCCGAGTCCTAGAGCGGTGGCCCCGCAGATGGCATTCGACCCCACGCTGGTCGTCGGCCCCGAGCTGCTCGCCCAGCACGGCATCGGCGTGGTCGCGCCCTTCGACTTCGCCCTCGACCGCGAGCTGTGGCGGTGGACTCCCGACGACGTGTCCCTCTTCATGACCCGCCTCCCCTACGTGCCGGTGCCGGTCACGGTGGAGATGGCGTCCGCGCTGTCGGACCAGTCCATCGTCCGGCAGGCGACCCGGGACGTGCTCGCCCCGGAGCCGCTCGCGGTCGCCTACGCCTGCGCGTCCGGCAGCTTCATCCGCGGCAAGGCGGGCGAGCTGCAGCTCAACCAGGCCATGACGGCCGCGGGCGCGCCCGTGTCGACGACGACGTCCGGGGCGCTCGTCGAGTCGCTGCGGCTGCTCGACGTCCGGCGGATCGCGGTCGTCACCCCGTACATCGACGCCGTCACCGAGCGGCTGGTGTCGTTTCTCGACGAGTACGGCATCGAGGTCGTGTCGTCGGTCGGGATGGGGCTGCTCAGCCACATCTGGAAGGTCGGCTACGGCGAGATCGTCTCAGCGGTGTCGTCGGTCGACCGACCGGAGGCCGACGCGGTCTACATCAGCTGCACGAACGTGCCGACCTACGACATCATCGCGCCGCTGGAGCAGATGATCGGCAAGCCGGTCCTCACCGCCAACCAGGTGACGATGTGCACGGCGCTGCGCGCGATGGGCCGCTCGGCGGCCGGTCCCGGGCAGTCGCTGGTGCGGCTCGCCCCGTCCACCGCGGCATGATCGACACGAGCGTTAGGATGAGCGATCCCATGCGTCAGAACTCCTTGAGCGCCGGCTTCCTCTACCCCGGCTTCAGCGCCGAGGACGACTACCCGGCCATCGAGCGCGCCCTCGGCGGGGTGAGCCTGCCGGTCGTGCACACGCTCATGCGGGAGGACGCCCACCGCGTCGACGCGCTGCTCGACATCGGCGGCGCCGACGTCCTCGGCGACGGGGCCCGGACGCTGCGCGGCACCGGCGTCCAGGCCGCCGTGTGGGCGTGCACCAGCGGGAGCTTCGTCTTCGGCTGGGACGGCGCGGCCCAGCAGGTCGCGGGCGTCGCGGAGGCCGCGGGGGTGCCAGCGTCCAGCACGTCCTTCGCGTTCGTGCACGCCGCCCAGGCGCTCGGCCTGACGAGGGTCGCGGTCGCCGCGACCTACCCGGCCGACGTCGCGGAGCGGTTCGTCGCCTTCCTCGGCCACGCCGGGATCGAGGTCGTGGCGCTGTCCTGCCGCGGCATCGTCACCGCCGCCGAGGTCGGCACCCTCGGCCGGGACGAGGTGCTCGACTTCGTCGCGGCCAACGACCACCCGGACGCCGAGGCGGTGCTGGTGCCCGACACCGCGCTGCACACCGTGTCCTGGCTCGACGAGCTGGAGGCGCGGGTCGGCAAGCCCGTGCTGACCGCGAACCAGGTGAGCGTGTGGGAGGGTCTGCGCCTCGCGGCGGGCCCGGCGGGGCTCGCGCCGCGCACCGGGTTCGGCAGGCTGTTCGCGGTGCCCGCCCCCGTCCCCGGCGCCGCGTCTGATGACGAGCGGGGAAGCAGTACCCCGCAGCGATAAAACGAAAGGGGCCCGCAGCAATGGGCCAGTTGGGTGAGCTGGAACCTGTCCCCCGGAAGTCCACCGTCGAGATCGTCTCGGACGAGCTGCGCTCGGCGATCATGTACGGCTCGCTGCCGCCCGGCGCCCAGCTCGGCGAGGCCGAGCTCGCCGGGCGGCTCGGCATCAGCCGCGGCCCGCTGCGCGAGGCGATGCAGCGGCTCGTCCAGGAGGGGCTGCTGGTCAGCGAGCCGCACCGCGGACTCTTCGTGATCACGCTGGACGAGGGCGACGTCGAGGACGTCTACCTCGCCCGGCTCGCGATCGAGCGGGAGGCGTGCCGCCTCATCATGGAGCGGAACCGGGGCGAGGCGGTGGCCCGCCTCACCGACGCCCTCGACGCCCTGGTGGACGCCGCGAGCCAGCGCGACCGGGTCGCGATGAGCGACGCCGACCAGGCGTTCCACGAGGTGCTGGTCAGCTCGTCCGGGAGCCAGCGGCTGGAGCGGATGGCGCACACGCTGCTGGTCGAGACGCGGATGTGCCTGAACGCCCTGCAGGACACCTATCCCGAGCCGTCCGAGCTGGTCGAGGAGCACCGCAGGCTGGTCGACGCGATCGGCGACGGCGAGGAGGAGCGGCTGCTGAAGCTCATCGAGGAGCACATGACCGACTCCATCGACCGGCTCCGCGTCACCTAGCGCGCGGGCCACTGGACAGTCGGCCGACCGACCACCTACATTGCAGATTGTCGACAATCTACCGCCAGACCTGATCATCGGAGGGACGCATGGCGACGCTCTCACCCCTGCTCAAGCAGGCGACCCCCGTCCTGGCCGAGCGCGGCGAGGGCGTGTACCTCTACGACACGGGCGGCAACCGCCACCTGGACTTCACCGCGGGCATCGGCGTCACCAACACCGGGCACTGCCACCCGCGCGTGGTCGAGGCGGCGCAGCAGCAGGTCGCGAAGCTGATCCACGGCCAGTACACGACGGTCATGCACGAGCCGCTGCTGCGGCTCGTCGACGCGCTCGGCGAGGTGCTCCCGGACGGCCTCGACTCCCTGTTCTTCCTCAACAGCGGAAGCGAGGCGGTCGAGGCGTCCATCCGGCTGGCCAGGCACGCCACCGGACGGCAGAACATCGTCGTCTTCCACGGCTCCTTCCACGGCCGGACGATGGGCGCCGCCGCGCTCACCACGGCCGGCACCAAGTTCCGCGCCGGGATCGGCCCGCTGATGCCGGGCGTCGCCGTCGCGCCGTTCCCGCAGGCGTACCGGTACGGCTGGTCCGAGGACGAGGCCGTCCGGTTCGCGCTCCGCGAACTCGACTACCTGCTCGCGACGGTGAGCCCCGCGTCCGACACGGCCGCGTTCATGGTCGAGCCGGTGCTCGGCGAGGGCGGCTACATCCCGGCGCCGCCCGCGTTCCTCGAAGGGCTGCGCGAGCGCGCCGACCGGCACGGCGTCCTGCTGATCGTGGACGAGGTCCAGACCGGCTTCGGCCGCACCGGGCGCTTCTGGGGCCACCAGCACTCGGCGGCGCGCCCCGACGTCCTGATCACCGCGAAGGGGCTGGCCAGCGGGTTCCCGCTGTCGGCGATCGCGGCCCCGGCGGCGCTGATGGAGAAGGCGTGGCCGGGCTCGCAGGGCGGCACCTACGGCGGCAACGCGGTGTCCTGCGCCGCCGCGCTCGCGACGCTGCGGGTCGTCCAGGACGAGGACCTCGTCGGCAACTCGGCCCGGCAGGGCGCGCGGCTGGGCGACGGGCTCCGCAAGGTCGCCGCCGACCACCCCGTGATCGGCGACGTGCGCGGGCTCGGGCTGATGCAGGCGAGCGAGTTCACCGGCGCGGACGGCGAGCCCGACGCGGCCGCCGCGCAGCGCGCGCACAAGGCCGCCGCCGAGCGCGGCCTCCTCCTGCTGACCTGCGGCGCGTACGGGAACGTCGTGCGGATGATCCCGCCGCTGATCGTCACCGCGGAGCAGGTCGACGAGGCTCTCGGGCTGTGGTCCGCGGCGGTCTCCGACGCGGTCGGCTGACACCGCCCGAGGGTGCGACGCCGCCTTCCCACTCCGTGCCACCGCTGTGAGCACGGGCCGGGGAGGCGGCGTCCGCCTTTCCGGCGTGCAACCGGGTCTCAGCCCGCCCGGACCAGCCCGTCGACGAGGGCGCGCAGGCCGTCGAGGTAGGTGTCCTCGGCGGTGAGGGACGCCCAGCGCCCGCCGAGCGAGGCCAGCCTGGGCAGCTCGTCCGGGTCGAGGTCGGCGAACACGCGGTCGCGGTAGGTGGGACGGCCGTCGCGGTCGCGCCTGCGGCCGGACGACGCGCGGATCATCAGCTCCCCCGCCATGTGGTACCAGATCGCCCGGTAGGCGTGGACGGCCCGCTCGACGCCGAGCCCGCACTCCACGAGCGCGTCGATGATCCGCTCGACGTACCAGAGCGCCGACCGCGCCATCAGGTCGTCGGCGGACAGCAGCTCCACGACCCACGGGTAGGCGGCGAGGACGTCGCGGATCGCGGTGGCGAGGACGATGACGCGCTCGCGCGGGTCGGCGGGCAGTTCGGGCCTGCGCAGCGACCGGGCGGCGTAGTCGTCCAGCAGCAGGACGAGCAGCTCCTCCTTGTCGCGGACGTGGTGGTAGATGGCCATGGGCGTGCTTCCGACGTCCCGGGCCAGGCGGCGCATGGTCAGGCGGTCCACGCCCTCCTCGTCCACGATCCGGCGGGCGGCCGCGACGATCTCCGCGCGGGAGATGCGCGGCGGCCTGCCGCGCGGCGCGGACGGCGGCTGGACGGGCGGCTGCGGCATGCGCTCCATCATTCCCGCTCGACAACCGGCGGTGGGCCGGGCTACTTTTCTTACATGTATAAAAATAATCGGGGACGGCCCGCGGCGGTGCTGGCGGCCGCGTCCGCCGCCCAGTTCGTCGTCGCGCTGGACATGGCCGTGGTCAACGTCGCGCTGCCCGCCGTCCGGGCCTCGCTCGGCTTCGCGCCCGTCGACCTCGCGTGGGTCGTGCACGTCTACGCCCTCGCCTTCGGCGGGTTCCTGCTGCTCGGCGGCCGGGCCTGCGACCTGTACGGGCGGCGCCGCCTGTTCGTCGGCGGGCTCGCCCTGTTCGGGCTCTGCTCGCTCGCGGGCGGGCTGGCGCAGGCGCCGTGGCAGCTCATCGCCGCCCGCGCCGGGCAGGGCCTCGCCGCGGCGGCGGTCGCGCCCGCCGCCCTCGCGATGCTCGCCACCACGTTCACCGAGGGCCGCGCCCGCGTCCGCGCGCTCGGCGTGTGGAGCGCGGTGAACGCGGCGGGCGGGGCGCTCGGCGTCCTCGCGGGCGGCGTGCTCACCGAGTACGCGGGCTGGCGGTGGGTGATGTTCGTCAACCTGCCGATCGTGGCGGTCGCGCTGGCGCTCGTCCCGGCGGGCGTGCGCGAGTCGCGGGACCCCGGGCCCCGGGAGCGGATGGACGTCCTCGGCGCGGTGCTCGCCACGTCCGGGATCGGGCTGCTGGTGTTCGGGGTCGTCCGCACCGACGTCCGGGGCTGGACGTCCGCCGCGACCCTCGGGACGCTCGCCGCCGCGTTCGCGCTGCTCACCGCGTTCGTCGCCGTGGAGGCGCGGACGCGGTCGCCGCTCGTCCGGCTCGGCCTGCTGCGGAGCCGCTGGGTGGGCGGCGCGAACGTGATCGTCTTCCTCGCGGCGGCGGGCCAGTTCGCCGGGTTCTACTTCGTGTCGCTGTACATGCAGGAGGTGCTCGGGATGGGCGCCGCCGCGACCGGCGCGGCCTTCCTCCCGTTCTCCGCCGGGGTCGTGCTCGGCACGGTCGCCGCCACCCGGATCGGCGCGGCGCGGTCGCCGCGCGCGTCGCTGGTCCCGGGGGCGGTCCTCGCGGCGGCGGGGCTCGGCTGGTTCGCGCTGGCGAGCCCGGACGGGAGCTTCCTGACCGACGTCCTCGGCCCGTCGGCGGTGGGGAGCGTCGGCATCGGGCTCGTCCTCGCGCCGGTCGCCGCCGCCGCGACGACCGGCGTCGCGGCGCGCGAGGCGGGCATGGCGTCCGGCCTGCTGAACAGCTCCCGGCAGCTCGGCGGATGCGTCGGCGTCGCCGCGCTCGCCACCGTCGCCGCGCACCGCACCGGGACGGGCACGTCCCCGGCGGCGCTCAACGACGGCTTCACCCTGAGCCTCGCGATCGGCGCGGGCCTGTTCGTGCTGGCCGCGCTCGTCGCCGTGGCACTCCCCCGCCGCGCCGCCGAAGGCTCAGCTTCCGTGGTCGCGGAACCTCGACTGGAAAGAACGCGCTAAGCGGCCTGACACGGATCAGGCTTGGGCCACGGCGCCTTCCTTGAGGAGGGTCTCGGCGTCCTCGAAGCCGAGGTCCTCCAGGACGGCGCGGGTCTGCCCGCCGGGCAGGACGGGAACGCCGTCCGTCCCGGCGGGCGTGCGGGAGAAGCGCGGGGCCGGGGCGGGCTGGCGGTGCCCGGCGAGCTCGGGGAAAACGTCGCGGGACGTGTTGTACGGGTGCTCCGCCGCCTCGGTCATCGACAGGACGGGCGCCACGCAGGCGTCGCTCGGGACGAAGACCTCCGTCCACTCGTCGCGGGTCCTCGTCCGGAACTCGGCGGCGAACCGGTCGCGCAGGACGGGCCAGCCCTCGCGGTCATGCTGGGCGGGGAGGTCCTCGTCAGCAAGGCCGAGGAGGCGGAGGAACTCGGCGTAGAACTGGGGCTCGATGGCGCCGACCGCCATGTGTCCGCCGTCCGCCGTCTCGTAGACGTCGTACCAGGGGGCGCCGGTGTCGAGCATGTTGACGCCGCGCCGGTCCTCCCAGAGGCCGCCCGCGAGGAAGCCGTGAACGAAGGTGGAAAGGTGCGCCGCGCCGTCGACGATGGCGGCGTCCACGACCTGGCCGCGCCCGCTGAGCTTCGCCTCGAGCAGCGCGGAGAGGACGCCGACGACCAGGTACATGCTGCCCCCGGCGAAGTCGCCGAGCAGGTTGATCGGGACCTGCGGCGGTCCCCCGGCGCGGCCGATCGCGTGCAGGGCGCCGCTGACCGCGATGTAGGCGACGTCGTGGCCCGCCGTGTGGGCAAGCGGGCCGTCCTGGCCCCAGCCGGTCATCCGGCCGTAGACGAGGCGGGGGTTGCGGGCGAGGCAGGCGTCCGGGCCGACGCCGAGCCGCTCGGTGACGCCGGGCCGGAACCCCTCCAGCAGGACGTCGGACTTCTCCACGAGGCGGAGCACGACGTCCCGGCCGAGGTCGTTCTTCAGGTCGACCGCGATCGACCGCTTGCCGCGGTTGGTGAAGTCGGTGCCGCCGGACGCCGCCCCCTCCCGGACGGTGGACGCCCGGTCCACGCGGATCACGTCGGCGCCGAGGTCGGCCAGCAGCATCGCGGCGAACGGGCCCGGCCCGATCCCGGCCAGCTCGATCACCCGTACTCCGGCGAGGGGCCCGTTGCCCATCTGCGACTCCCTGAATCTCGTTCGGTCCCCCTAGTGTGCCCGATCGCGGTAAGCGCGCCCTGATCCGGGGCCGCGCCGGAAAGAGGGCCGCGTCAGCGGGCGGTCAGGGTGACGCGGGCGCCGCGCGGGCCGGGCGCGACGAGCAGCCGGTTCCGCGTGTCCGGGCGGGCGACGCCCTTCGCGTGCGGGACGAGCCCGCGCCCCGCCGCGGCCAGGTAGTACCAGCGGCCGGCCGGGGACCGCCACCGCGTCCCGCTCACCGGCCGCCGCGCGTCGCAGGGCCCGGTGTCCCGGTCGCCCGCGCCGAGCAGCGTCGCGCGGGCGGTGGCGGCCCCGCCGGAGGAGGCGAGGCGGGTGCACACCCAGTCGGCCTTCTTCCCGCTGTCGGGGAGCGTGCCCGTCCAGAAGTTCCAGGCCGTCGCCTCGGTGACCGGCCGGGCGTCCGGACGGACGAGGCAGGCGAGGCGGCTCCAGACCCGGCGGCCGTGCGCGCCCAGGCGGGCGGGACGCTCCCCATCCCTCGGCCGATGGTCCGGCCCGTGGTAGGCGAGGACGGCGGGGTGCGGGCCGCCGAGGTCGCCGACCGTCCGCGCGCCGACGTGGAAGAGCGGGCCGCGCCCGCAGCCGGTGGCGGCGCGGGCCGGGGCGGTCACCCCGTCCGCGACCGGGAGCGGGCCGCCGGTCAGGGCCTCGGGACGCG
This sequence comes from Actinomadura decatromicini, assembly GCF_008121305.1. Lineage (NCBI taxonomy): Bacteria > Bacillati > Actinomycetota > Actinomycetes > Streptosporangiales > Thermomonosporaceae > Actinomadura > Actinomadura decatromicini. Next base: position 116,046 of record NZ_VSRQ01000006.1, read on the forward strand.
GGTCCCAGGGCGCGAGGAGGTAGCGCCCGCCGCCGAGCGGGATCGGCGCGGACGGATCGGCGGGCGCGGCGACGGCGTCCAGGTCGCCGCGCGCGTACCGGACCAGCCGGTCGCCGCGCCGCAGCACGGCCAAGGGCACCCCGTCGACGTGCCCCGCGTAGAGGAGCTGGACGCCGCGCCGGTCGTCGGGGGCCGCCCACGCGCGGGCGGCGCGGGCGGTGAACGCCGGGTCGCGGACGAGGTCGCCGCGCGCGGGCCAGGCGTCGAGCGCGCGGACGTGCCGCCAGGCGTCCGGCGCGGCCGCCACGACGCGCGGGCCGCGCGGCCGGGGCGCGTGGTGCTCGGTCGAGACCAGCACGGCGACCAGGCCCGCGGTGAGGAAGACGGCGGTGACGAGCGGCAGCGCCGAGCGGGTCCGGACCGGGCGCAGCACCGGCTCGAACCGCTCGGGGCGCCGTCCGCCCGGCGGCCGGGTCGCGTCCGCCGCCCGGATCGCCGCCCACGGGTCGCGCACCCGCAGCTCGATGAGCTGGTCGCGGACGGCGTACCGCGGCAGCCCCTCCACGTGCCGCAGGACGTAGGCGACCCGGACCTCGGGGTCGAGCCGCGCCAGCGCGGCGGTCAGCGCCGGGTCGGGCAGCCGCGGCGGCAGCGCCCGCAGCCACGGCCCGAGCCCGACGCGCAGCCGCCGGGACGGCCGCATCGCGCGGCGCAGCACGCGGGTGCGGCGGCGCGCGTACCCGGCGGGCGAGCGGTCGCGGGCGCCGCGCGCGGTGCCGTCCACAATTCGGCGCGCGACCGCGAGGCGGTAGACGCGCTTTCCCCGTCCCGGCAGCACGAAATAGGCCATCCGGACAAGATCTCCATAAACCGATTTCGCCGCCGGCGTTTCCGTCGCCGAATGCGTCAGGACGTCCTCCGTCACGGCGGGCCGCTCCCTCCGGGCCGTTCCTTCGTCGCGAAACCAGAGGCTAGGCCGCGCCCGGCGGGGCCCGGAACGGAATTGGGACACTGATTAATCAGCCCTTGGAATCGCCGCCCGTTTCCCTCGGACGAAGCGGACGCCGGCGGCCGGCCGGGCGGCGGCCGGCGCACCGGGATCAGCCGCGCCCGTTTCGTCCCCGTACTACGCTGTCGAGCGCCGGGGAACCTCCCCGGGCCGCCTGACATCGAAAGATCGCGCCCCCCGCCGCGACCCGGACCGAGCCACCGAGAGGGACCCGCCTGCCCATGACCGAGGACGTCCCCGGCTACCGGGTGCTGGAGCAGGTCGGCGAGGGCGGCTTCAGCGTCGTCTACCGGGCGCACCAGGAGCGCCTCGACCGGATGGTCGCGCTGAAGGTGCTGTCCATCGGCTCGGTCGACGACGCGGCGATGCGGCGCTTCCAGCGGGAGAGCAAGATCACCGGGCGGCTGTCCGGCCATCCGAACATCGTGACCGTGCTCGACACCGGCACCACCCGGTCCGGGCGCCCCTACATCGCGATGGAGTACTTCGAGCACGGCGCGCTCACCGACCGGCTCGCGCGGGAGGGCCCGCTGCCCGTCGCGGACGTCCTCCGCATCGGCGTGAAGATGGCGGGCGCGCTCGCCGCCACGCACGAGACCGACGTCCTGCACCGCGACGTCAAGCCGCAGAACGTGCTGCTGTCCCGGTACGGGGAACCCGCGCTCGCCGACTTCGGCATCGCCCGCCTCGTCGACAGCTTCGACGCCACCCACACGCAGGCGTTCACCCCGCACCACGCGGCGCCCGAGATCCTGGAGGGCAGGCAGCCCGGGGTCGGCAGCGACATCTACTCGCTCGGCTCCACGCTGTACCAGCTCCTCGCCGGGCGGCCCGCGTTCAAGGGCCCGCCGGGCGAGGGCATCGCCCTGCTGATGCTGCGGATCCTGAACGACGCGCCGCCGCCGATCCCGCGCGGGGACGTCCCGCCGCAGGTCGCGGACGTCATCGGGCGCGCCATGGCGAAGACGCCCGAGCAGCGGTTCGCGACCGCCGTGGAGTTCGCGCGCGACCTCCAGCGGGTGCAGGCCGAGCTGGGGCTCCCGGTCACGGACGTCGCGCACAGCAGCGGGGCCGTCCTGCCGGTCGCGCCGGTGGACGGCGGGCCGGGCTCGTCGTCCGGCGGGTTCCCGTCCGGCGGGTACTCGTCGTCGGGAGCGCACACGCCACGGCTGACGTTCCCCGACACCTCCCAGCCGTCGCCGCCCCCGGCCGGGACGGGCCCGCCGCGCGTCCCGGAGTGGGCGCCGACCGCGCAGGGACCGTCCGCGCCCGCGCCGCCGTCCCCGTGGCATCCGGACGCCGCCGCCCCGCCGCGCTCGCCGGACGCCCTCCTCCCCCACGACGCCCCGATGCGGCACGCTGCCGCGCTCCAGCAGGCGCCGCCCGTCCAGGGCGACCCGCGCGCGAGCGGCGCGTACACGACGCCGCACGCCGACCCGCACACGAACCCCTATACAACGCCCCACACGACCCCCCATACGACGCCGCACGCCGACCCGCGGCGGCTCGGCCAGGACCACCGCGCGGACGACGGGCCGCGCCGGGGCCTCATCGTCGCGGCGGGCGTCGCGCTCGTCGGCGGCCTCGGCCTCGGCGTCGGGGCGCTCGCGCTGACCGGGAACGGAGACCCGCCGCGGACGTCCCCGAACGGGGGCACCTCCGAACCGGCCCCGCAGGGGCAGTCCACGGACGTCCCGGCGCAGCCGGTCACGCCCGCGCAGCTCGCCGCGGCGCGCCCGCGCAAGGTCGTCGCCAGGCCGGTCGGCCGGGCCGCCGCCCTGATCTGGACGCTCCCGCCCGCCGCCCGCGACCTGCCCCTGCTCATCCAGCAGCAGCCCGCCGGGACGACCCCGATCGTGACGGTGAAGGCCGGGTCCCGCTCGGCGACGATGCCGGGCCTGCGCCCGAACACCGCCTACTGCTTCAAGGTCGGCGCGGTGCTGCGGCTCAACCAGGGCCGGGCGCCGGACGTGGCGTGGTCGGCGCCCGCGTGCGTCCCGAAGGGGAAGCAGAAGAAGCAGAAGGTCTGAGCAGGACGGCCCCTACGGCTCGCACGTCCACACCGCGGGCCCGGCGAAACTGTTCCAGTCGCCCGGAGTGTCGACCAGGTAGCCGATCACGTAGCCGAGCTTGCCCTGATAGGTGATGTAGGCGTACTTGTCGCCCTTGAGCGTGGCGTTGCGGTCGAAGTACGCGCCTTTCACCTGGCAGTGCACGTCGACCATCTCGCCGTTGTTGTCGTTCATGGTGACGATGGTCTTGCCGTTCTCGACGTCGGGAATGTCCCTCACGTAGGAGGTGGACTTCCCGTTGCGCTCGACCGGATATCTGCCGATGGGGCCGGCGAGTCTCGTGTTCAGCTTCGCGGCGGAGCCGGCGCCGGCTCCGTTCACGGCGGACACGGTGAAGGTGTAGAGGCCGTTCGTCCACACGTCGCCGAGGGAGGCGGACGCGGCGGAGACCGTCCGGCTGCCCTTGACGGGGCCGTCCCAGCTCAGCTTGTAGGCGGCGGGCGCGTCCGCGCCCGGCGGGGGCGTCCAGGCGACCTTCGTCCCGGACGACGTCGCCTGCGCCGTGAGGCCGGTCGGCGCGCCCGGCGTCACGCACGGCCGGACCGGGTCGCTCGGCGCGGACGCCAGCTCGCGCGTCCGGCCGCGGGCGTCCCGGTAGCGGACGGCGACGCGGAACCGGTACTCGCGGGCGCAGTCGCCGCCGGTTACCGTGAACGGCGCGCCGCCCGGCCCGGCGGCGGCCGGAGCGGCCCGGAGCCCGGACGGGACGTCCTTGAGCACGAACCCGAGCACGCCGTCGCCGCGCGAGGGCTGGTAGTCGACGCGCATCGTCCCGGCGCCCGGCGTGACCGTCACGTTCGCCGGCGCGGCGGGCGGTTCGCCCGGGCGCGGCGGGCGCGGCGGCGTCGAGGGCCGGCGCGGCGGCGCCGGGTCGCCGACATCGCCGGGCAGCGGGAGCTCGGTGCGCCGCGGGCCGCCCGCGACCCGGTCCCGGTACTTGTCGATGCCCTTGGACGCGCCGCCCCGGTCGATCACGACGGCGTGCGGGCCGCCCGGGTCGTTGGCCCAGAGCAGGCCGTCCCGGACGAAGACGTCCAGCCGGGACGGGCGTCCCGACACCGGGACCGGCGCCTCGAACCGGTTGGCCGCCGCGTCGTACACGACGAGCGCGCCCGCGGTCTCGTCCGGGATGTAGACCTTCGGGCCGAGCATCTGCGGCGGCCGGTAGCGGTGCCTCGGCATCGTGAGGCGGGTGCTGGAGTACCGCCCGGTGCCGGTGTCGACGGTGACCAGCGAGCCGGTCCCGGGCACGAGCAGCGGGACGGTCGTCCCCTCGGTGCGCGCGGGGGCGAGCACGCCGCCCCGCCCGGACCGCCGGACGGTCGTCGGCAGGCTGACGGTCAGCCGCGCCCCGGACGGCTTCAGCACGGTCGCGGTCGCGGCGGTCGAGTCGGTGACGACGGGGTCGCCGCCCGCGATGGTCAGCGCGAGGCTGTCGCCCGCGCCGCCGACCTTGACGGGCGGCTGGAGGCGGCCGTCCGCGAACGCCGACACCTCGCCGTTCCGCGACACCGGCACCCACAGCGCGCCCCGGGCGTCGATCCCGGCCTGGCCGAGCAGCGGCGGCAGCGTCGCCGCCGGTCCGACCGGGGACAGCGAGACCGGGTCGATCCGCTGCACGACGCCCTTGATCGAGTCGACCGTGTACGCCTTGCCCGCCCCGGCGAGCACCTGGATGCCCTGGCCGAGCGGGCGGCTCCGCCCGATGTCGAGCTGCGCCGGGTCGAGCCTGCTGACCACCCCGGTGATGAGGTCGACGATCAGCACGGTGGCGCCGTCCTGCACGACCTGGATCTCGTGGCCACGCATCTGCGGGATCACGCTCGTCTTCCCGTCCACCTTGGCCGCCGGGCCGTTGGCGTGGACGACGAGGCCGCGGCTCCCCGCGCTCAGCCAGGCGCCGACGTCGGCGAGGCGGTACCTGGCGCTCGCCGCGCCCACCCCGTACGCGGCGGCGGCGATCGCGAGCGCGCCGACGAGACCGGCGGCGACCTGGCCCGTCAGCCGGTCGCGCCGGAGCAGCCGCCGAAGGCCCGCCCGCACTGTCCTTGATCACCGTCCCCGTATGACGGGATACCGTAGCGGCAACCGTTCCGAAATGACCGGTATTTGGGGAGATAAGGCGCGGATCAGTCCGCGGCGATCGCCGCGGTGAACGTCGGGACGGTGATGTTCCGCCCCGAGACGACGACCACGAGACGTCCCGTGACCTCGACCGCCCCGGCGAGGACGGCGGCGACCCCGGCCGCGCCCGCGCCCTCCGCGACGAGGCCGTGCTCGCGGAACAGCCAGCGCATCGCCGCGCGGATCCGGTCGTCGTCGACGGCGGTCAGCACGGCGTCCCGGCCGATCACGGACGGGGTGACGCAGCCCGGTTCGAGGTTGCCGGGCAGGCCGTCGGCGAACGTGTCACCGACCTCGACCGCGACGACCCGTCCGGCCGCGACCGAGGCGGACACGCCGCGCGACACGGCCGACTCCACGCCGACGAGGCGCACGTCGCCGCGCTCGCGCGCCCACAGGGCCAGCCCGGCGAGCAGCCCGCCGCCGCCGACCGGCGCGACGACGGTGAGCGGGCCGTCGCCGGCCTGCTCGTCCAGTTCGCGTCCGACGGTGCCCTGGCCCGCGATGACCGCCGGGTCGTTGTAGGGCGAGACGTAGTGGCCGGGCAGCGTCTTCGCGTACGCCTCGGCCTCGTCGTAGGTCGTCCCGTGCTGGACGAGCCGCACCGGGAACGCGCCGATCTTCTCGACCTTCGCCCGCGACGCGCGGGTCGACACGACGACGGTGACGTCCGCGCCGGACCGGGCCGCCGCGTAGCCCATGCCGAGCCCGTGGTTGCCGGCGCTCGCCGTGACGGCGGGCACGCCGTCCGGCAGGGCGGCGAGGGCGGCGAGCGCCCCGCGCACCTTGAACGCGCCCATGGGCTGGAAGGTCTCCAGCTTGAGCAGCGCGTCCGGGGTGAGGGCGGTCGGCGTCACCGGCGTCGGCGGGAGCACGGCGGACACGGTGCGCCAGGCGCGGTCGAGGTCGTCCCGGTCGGGCGGGCGGACGTCGCGGACGCTCACCCGCGCCCTCCGCCGGATCCCTCGTCGGCCCCTTCGGCCACCCGCTGGTGCAGGCGCGACCGGATCTCGTCGGGCGTGTAGGAGCGGCGCCGCCGCTCGGCCCGCACCACCACGACGCCGGTCGCCGCGACGCCGAGGAACCCGGCGACGCCCAGTGCCTTCCACAGACCAGGGGATTTGAGCAGACGCATACGGATACCGTATCGATCATGCCTGGTACGAGCATCCCACTCGACGAGGCCGCCGAGCTGACCCGCACCGGTGACGTGTGGCTCTTCCGCGGCCGGACGGTCGCCGACCGCGCCATCCAAGTGACGACCAACAGTCCGGTCAACCACGTGGGAATGGCGCTGGTCGTCGACGACCTGCCGCCGCTCATGTGGCACGCCGAGCTCGGCCGCTCCCTCCCCGACATGTGGTCGGGCGGGCGGCACCGCGGCGCGCAGCTCCACGACCTGCGCGACGCCGTCCTGGTCTGGGGGAACCGGTACGGGCAGCGGGCGTGGCTGCGGCAGCTCGACCCGCCGCCGACCCGGGAGATGGAGGACGCGGCGCTCCGCGCGGTGGCCCGGCTCGACGGCACGCCGTTCCCGTCCACGTCCCGGCTGGCGACGCGGTGGGTGCGCGGGCGCGTGCCGATCCGGCGTCCGGCCGAGCGGGAGCAGGCCCTGGAGACGGCGTTCTGCGCGGAGATCGTCGCCGTGACGTACCAGGCGATGGGGCTGCTGAGGAAGGGCCGCCGCCCGAACTGGTTCGACCCGGGGCGGTTCTGGAGCGGCGACGACCTGGAGCTGGAGGCGGGCGCGGCGCTCGGCGGCGAGATCGCCGTCAGCCTCCCGGCGAAGTGACGTCCCGGCGGTCTCTGACGGAACGGTCCCGCAGGGAGCGCGGGTGGAGGCGGCGGCGGAGCCGGCGCAGCCGCCCGGCCTTCGCGGTGACCAGGCGTCCGAGCTCGTCGGTGTGCCGCCAGGCGAGGTCGGCGGCGTCCGGGGCGGGACCGGACGCGGCGAACCGGCTGCGGTTGACGAGGTCGGCGAGCGGGCGCAGATGGCCGTGGGCGTCCGCGCCGACGCTGGACGCGCCGAACTGCGCGACCTCGTGCGCGGTCAGCGTCCGGACGGTGGACAGGCCGACGTCCGCGAGGTCGTCGAGGGCCTGGTGCCAGGCGCCGGTGACGCGCGCTGCGGGCGTGCCCGTCCGGCGCCGCCGCCTGCGCAGGGCCGGGGCGAGCAGGACGGCGAGCACATAGCCGAGCACAAGGACGGCGACCCCGATCGACGCGAAAACCCACCACGGCATGGGCGAGCCCTCTTCGGACGCGGCCGTCGTCTGAGCCTTCTTCTGGGGCGTGTTCCCCGGCCCCTGCCCGCGCTGCTGGGACGCCGCGTTCTTCTGCGCCTCCTCCAGCTTCTGCTCCGTCTCCCCCGCCGCGACCGAGTCGTTGTTCTTGGAGCGGCGTGCGCTGTCGGGCATCGGGTTGAAGCGGATCCAGCCGAGACCGCCGAACTTGACCTCGGGCCAGACCATCACGTCCCCGGAGCGGACCTGGACGGTGTCACCCACGCGGTTCCCGCCGTCGAAGCCCACCACGACGCGGGACGGCAGGCCGACCGTCCGGGCGAGCAGCGCATAGGCGGTCGCGAAGTGCTCGGGCGTCCCGCGCCTGCCCTCGCCGAGGAAGTAGTCGAGCTGCCGGTAGCTGTGCCCGGGCGGGGCCGTCACGTCGTACCTGGCGTACCGCTTGAGGTACTGGGCGAGCATCGCGGCCTTCTGGATCGGCGACACCGCGCCCCGCGTCGCCGCCTGCGCGAACCGCCGGAACTCCGCGATCTGGACGGGCGGCTCCTTGGCCCCCGGCCCCCACGGCAGTTCGCGCGCCGCCCGCGCCTCGGCGTCGGTGGCGACGGTCGCGTCCGCGAGGTCGTCGGCCGTCCACTCGGGGACGACCGAGTCGACCCGGTACGCCTGCCCCGGACGCAGCGGCCGCGCCGCCGCGAGGGCCCCGCTGGCGGGGTCGACGACGACGGGCAGGCCGTCCACCTGGCGCGGACGGTCCGCCGCGGGCACCCACACGCCGGGCAGGTCGCGGATCGTGATCCGCTGCCCGACCTGGTGCTCGCGCTCCGGCTTCGGCCCCTCCGGCACGCGCCGCCCGGTGGGGACGAACCGTGCCGTCGACGACCACGTCACCCCGTCGAAACGGTCGAGCACGGCGAGCCGCTCGATCTCGCTCCGCCTGGACTGGACGGTGAACATCACCTGGTCGGGGCTCAGCAGCCACCCGCCGACCCGGTCGAGCGGGCTGACGCTGTCGCGCTGCTGCGGCGGCGGCGCCCGCACCTGCTCGCGCGGGTTGTACGGCTCGGCGCCGACCGGGACGACCGGCCCGGACGCGAGCGCCAGCCCGCCGAGCACGGCGGCGGCCGGGACGCCGACGACCAGCGGACGCCACGCCATCCCCGTGGCTGACACGTCCGCGCGCAGCAGGACGAGCACCGCGATGAGCACGACGGTCGCGGCGGCGAGGGGGACGTTGGAGCCGGGGCCGTCCACGCCGAGCAGCAGCGCGACCGCCCACGCGGCGAGGGACGGCACGCACGGCACGGCCCGCAGCGCCGTCCGCAGCGCCAGCTCGGCGGACGCGAACGCCGCCAGCCACACCACCAGGCTGACCAGGACGAGCAGCTCCGGCTCGGCCGGGGCGGGGAGCAGCGTGGTCAGGATCGTCTTCCACGACCCGAGGACGCCTTCGCGGAGCGTCTGCGGGAGCGTTCCGTCGCCGAGCGCCGGGCGCAGCACCGTGAGGGTGATGGTCGCCGCCCACGCCACGACCGTCAGCACCACCGAGATCCACAGCGGCCACGGCTTGCCGCGAGGGCCGGACAGCAGCGCGCACAGCGCCGTCGGCACGACCGCCGCCACGGCCGCGACCGGCGCCACCGGGCCGAACCCGAACACCCGGTGGAACGCGAGCCCGGCGACCGCGGCCAGGCAGGCGGTCACGGCGAGGGAGGCGTAGCGGGTCACGTAGCGGGTCACCGGACGCTCCCGAGGCGCCGCCACGACTCGGCCAACCCGTCCAGGCCGGCGAGGTCGATCACGTGCACGCCGGGCGGCGCGGACGCGGGCCCGGACGGCCGCACCCGCAGCACCACGACCCGGTCGAACCGGCTCCGGACGGACGCGATCCGCCCCAGCTCCGCCGTGCCCGACGCGACCACGACGAGCGATCCGCCCGCGCGGACGCGGCGCAGCGCGTCCACCGCCGACCGGGGCCCCTCCTTCGGCGCGACGGTCGTGAGCCGGTCGAGCAGCGCCTCCACGTCGTCGGGCCCGCCGCGCGTGTCGGCGAGCGGCCCGCCGCCGGTCAGGACGCGGACCGGGAAGTTCGCCGCCGCCGCGCCCACCGCGACCGACGCGGCGGCGTCGACGGCCAGCTCGAAGTCGTCCGGGTCCGCCCACGCGCCGGGGCGCGCCTCCAGCACGACCGTGGTCGTCGGCAGGCTCGCGTCGACGAGCTGGCGGACCATGAGCGTGCCCGTCCGCGCCGAGGACTTCCAGTGAATGTGGCGCAGCTCGTCCCCGATCACGTACTCGCGGAGGGCGTGGAACGTCGCCGTCCCGGCCGGGGACCGGTCGCTCGTCGGCCCTTCCAGATGGTGCGCGCGGCCGGACGGCAGCAGCGGCAGCCGCACCGTCCTCGGCCGGACGAGCAGCACCCGCGGCTCCCCGTACTCGCGGACGCGCCGCGCCAGCCGCAGCGGGTCGGCGCGCACCAGCCGCAGCGGGCCGACCGGGATCTCGCCGCGCCGGTCCGTCGGGAGCCGGTAGGTGACCGAGCGGGTGCCGCCGGGGCGCAGGCGCGGGACGTCCACCGCCACCGACGCCGCCCCCGCCGCGTCATGCGCGCTCAAGCCCCGCGCGGAACGCCCCCGGTTCGTCACGTGCAGGACGCCGACCGCCGGTTCGCCGCGTTCCACCTTCGCGGGCGCGATCTCCCGGCGGACGTCCAGCTTCGGGCGCGGCAGCGTCCACAGCGCGGCGGCCCCGACCGCGACGAGCCCGGCGACCGCGAGCATCGCGGGCTCCGGGTAGCCGAGCCACCAGCCCGCCGCGTAGAGCAGGACCGACCCGGCCGCCGTCCCCCATCCGAGCGGCGTCAGCACGTCAGACTCCGCCGCTAGACACCGGCGGCCTGCGGCGTCGGCACGTTCCGCAGCGCCTCCCCGACGACGTCCGCGCCGGTCCGGCCGCGCAGCTCCGCCTCCGGCGTGACGATCAGCCGGTGCGCGATCACCGGGACGGCGAGCGCCTTCACGTCCTCCGGGACGACGTAGGACCGCCCGGCCGCCGCCGCCCGCGCCCGCGCCGCGCGCAGCAGCGCGATGCTCGCCCGCGGCGACGCGCCGAGCCGCAGGTCGGGATGCTCGCGGGTGGCCGCGACGACCCGCACCAGGTAGTCGAACAGCGGCGGCGCCACGTGCAGCCGCTGCGCGAAGTCGATCATGCGGGCGAGGTCCTCGCGGGCCATCACCGGCGGCATCTGGTCGAGCGCCGCGCCGGTCGGCGCGCCCGCGAGCAGCGCCACCTCGGCCTGGTGGTCGGGGTAGCCCATCGAGATCCGCATCAGGAACCGGTCGAGCTGCGCCTCCGGCAGCGGGTAGGTGCCGTCCATGTCGACCGGGTTCTGCGTCGCGATCACCATGAACGGGCGCGGCACCGGGTGCGGCGCGCCCTCCACGCTGACCCGGCGCTCCTCCATGACCTCCAGCAGCGCCGACTGCGTCTTCGGGGAGCCGCGGTTGATCTCGTCCGCGACGGCGATGTTCGCGAAGATCGGGCCGGGGTGGAACTCGAACGCGCTCGTCCCCTGGTTGAAGATCGACACGCCGGTGATGTCGCTCGGGAGGAGGTCGGGGGTGAACTGGATGCGGGTCCATTTGGCGTCCACGGACGCCGAGATCGCGCGGGCGAGCGTCGTCTTGCCGACGCCGGGGACGTCCTCGATGAGCAGGTGCCCCTCGGCGAGCAGGCAGACGAGCGCCAGCTCCACCTTCTCCCGCTTGCCGCGCACCACCCGCTCGACGTTGCCCGCGAGCGCCGCGAACATCTGCGCGAACCGCGCGACCAGCGCCTCCGCGTCCATGGCCCCGTTCATCGACCCGTTCTCGGTCATCAGCTGCACCCCCAGAGCGTCGAGGAGAAGGTCCCGGAGTCGGAGCCGGGGGTGGTCACGTAGATGTCGCTGACCCAGCGCACCCGGCCCCCGTACTCGATCTTGTCCCAGACGGTGCTGACGAGGCTGCCGTCCTGCTGGTCCTGGACCCGGTCGCCGGTCTCCTGGCAGATCACCTTCACCGCTCCCGTGAAGCCCTTGGGGAACGAGCCGTCGCGCGGCGTCGTGGTGCCCGGGCCGGTGTGCAGGTAGGTGTTCGTGGTCTCGTTGTGGTGCCCGTTGTAGGTCTGGGCGTGGGCGGCGGGGTCGAGGGTCTCGGAGACGCTCACCGGCGTGGACGACCCGGCGCCGTTGCGGGCGGTCACGGTGAACGTGTGGGTGCGTCCGTTGGCCAGCCCGGTGACCGACTTCGAGGTGCCCTTGGACGTGGCCGTGCCGCCGTCCCAGGCGATGTCGTAGGTGACGTCGTAGCCGGACGACGCGCCCCAGGTGAGGTTCGCGCCGTGGTTGACGCCGGTCGCGGCGAGCGCCGTCGCCGGGCCGGGGGCCGTGCACGCGGTCGCGCCGACGGCGCCGGACTCGCTGTAGGCGGCCCTGCCGTCCTTGCCCCTGTACTCGGCGGCGACCTTGTAGATGTGGGTCGTCGTGTCGCAGGTGAGGCCGCCGACCGTGAACGTCCCGCCGCGGGTGTTCGCGGGGAACCGCGCCGGGCTCGCCCCGGCGACCGGAGCGCCCGCCTGGTCGAGCAGGACGAACCGCGTCACCGGGTACACGCCCGGCGGCTGGGCGGCGGGCGTGAACCGCACCTTGACCGACCCGCCGTCGCCGGACGCGGCGGGCGTCGGCGGGTCGGGCGCGGTCGGGTCCTTCTTCACCGGCGCCTTCGGCGGCCTGCCCCGCGGCGGGACGCCGCTGGACCCGCCGGGCCCGCCGCCCGCGCCGTTGCGGTTGCCGCGCCCGCCGCCCGGCTCCGCCTGGACGGGCAGCGGCCGCCGCGCGCCGCCCGGGACGCGGTCGTCGTACTTCTTGATCCGCCTGACGCCGCCGCTCGGGTCGAACGCGAGGGCGATCGCGCCGTTCGGGTCGTTCACCCAGAGCATGTGGTCGCGGACGAGGAGCTCGATCGTCCCGCCGGGCCGGGTCGCGGCGATGGGCCGCTCCCAGGCGTTGCCGTCGACGTTGAAGACCAGCAGGCGGCCGGACGTGCGGTCGGGCAGGTACACGCGCGAGCCGAGGACGTGCGGCGGCTCGAAGGCGTGATCCGGCATGCGCAGCGCGACCGAGTCGACGCGGCCGACGCCGGTGTTCAGCAGGTACAGGGCGCCGCCGTCGCCGAGCATCGGGACGAGCTGGCCGTCCGCCACCGCCGGGACCTTGACCCCGTCGCGCGCCCGCGCGACCGGCGCGGGCAGGGTGATCCGCTGCGTGCCCTCCGGCTTGACGACCAGCGCGGTCGCGGACGTGCCGTCGACGACCACGGGACGTCCGGCCGCGATGGTGAGCGCCAGCCGGTCGCCGGGCCCGCCCGCGCCGACCGGCGCGCCCTGCCCGGACCCGCGGAACGGGACGACCTTGCCCGTCCGCGGTTCCGGCACCCACAGGATCCCGTCGGCGTCGATGCCCGCCTGGCCGAGCGGCGCGGCGAGCGTCGTGGCCGCGCCGAGCGGCGTAAGCCGCACCGGGTCGATCTGCTGGACGACCCCCTTGACCAGGTCGACCGTGTACGCGGCCCCCGCCCCGGCGAGCACCTGGAGGCCCGGCCCGCCGACCGGGCGGCTGCCCGTGATCGTGAGCTGGGACGGGTCGATCCGGCTGACGACGCCGGTGTCCTCGTCCACGAGCAGGACGGTCGTGCCGTCCTGAACGATCTTGATATGGTGGCCGCGCAGCTGCGCCGGGACGGCCGCCTTTCCGTCGACCTTGCCCGCCAGCCCGTTGGCGTGGACGACCAGGCCCTTCGCGCCCGCGCTCAGCCAGGCGCCGACGTCCGACAACTTGTACCTGGCACTCGCCGTGCCCACCCCGTAGACGAGCGCGCCCACGCAGAGCACGCCGACGAGCCCCGCCGTGACCTGCCCCGTCAGCCGGTCACGCCGGAAAAACCCCATGACTCCGCGCCGCCCCCTGGCCCGCGCGGAGGATCGGTCCCCGTTCAATCCCCGTCACACCCTCTCGATCGCGCCGGGATCGGGAGCCGCGATCCCCGGTGCGAAGGGCACCATAACGGGTGCACGGGGCGCGCCGTATCGAGATCCGCGAAGATCTCACCTGGTGATCCACGGTGACACTGCCGGTTACGGGCGGACCGGAATGACATTGATCACATCTCCGGACACCTCCCGGCGCGTCCGGTCACTCCCGTCACGTCCGGTCGTGTCCGGTCCCCCGGCCTCGCGTGCGTTGCGACCATGGTGAACCGAACGCGAACGTTATCCCCGGCGTCCTAAGGTTGGGCAGCGCGATTCGGGCAGCGCGAGGACGACTCCGAGGTGGACGTGGAAAACGTGAGCATCGCCGACCTGTGGGACCGCGTGACGGGAACGCAGCCGGACCCCCCGTGGTGGCTCGTCCTGCTCGTCGGCGTCGTGGCGCTCGGCGCGGTGGCCCACGGCCCCACCTGGCGGGTCGCGCGCAACACGGTGACGATCGCGCACGAGGGCGGGCACGCGCTCGTCGCCCTGCTCACCGGCCGCAAGCTGGACGGCATCAAGCTGCACTCCGACACCTCGGGCGTGACCGTCTCGCGCGGCAAGCCGCACGGCCCCGGCATGATCCTCACGGCGCTGGCCGGGTACCTCACCCCGCCGCTGCTCGGCCTGTTCTTCGCGCTGCTGCTCGCGGGCGGGCGGATCACGCTGATGCTGTGGTTCTCGCTCGCGCTGCTCGGCGGGATGCTCGTCATGATCCGCAACGCCTACGGCGCGCTGTCGGTGATCGCGACCGGCGCGGTCGTCTTCGCCGTGTCGTGGCTGGGCAGCGCCGAGGTGCAGGCCGGGTTCGCCTACCTCGCCGCGTCGTTCCTGCTGCTCGCCGCGGTCCGGCCGGTGGTCGAGCTGCAGCGGATGCGCGCCCGGCACATGGCGCCGAGCTCCGACGCCGACCAGCTCGCGCACCTCACCGGCGTCCCCGGCCTGGCCTGGGTGAGCCTGTTCGGGGCGGTCGCGCTGCTCGCGCTGGTGACCGGCGGGGCGCTGCTCGTCCCGGACGTGTCGCTCCCCGACCTCCCCGGGCTTCCCACGCCCTGACCCCGCCTGGTCGGGGCGCTGGTAGATCGTCACGCGGGGAATGTCCGAGGGGGCGGATAGTTTCGGACGTGTGAGCGATCGATGGGAGCGGGAGCAGGTGCTCGGCCTCGCGCCGGACGCCGCGTCCGCGAAGGCGGCGGGCGGCGTCGCCAGGCCCGCCAAGTGGGGCGCGACGGGCTGCGACGGCGAGGCGGTGTGGGGCGAGTGCCGGGGCAGCGGCTCGTCCGTCTACCGGACGTGCGCCGACCTGACCGAGCCCGCCTTCCGGTGCTCCTGCCCGAGCCGCAAGTTCCCCTGCAAGCACGCCCTCGGCCTGCTGCTGCTGTGGAGCGAGGGCCGGGTGGACGCCGGAGGCGCACCGGGGGGTGCGGGGGGCCGTCCCGCCGTCGACGAGGGGCCGCGTCCCGGCTGGGCCGCCGAGTGGCTGGAGGAGCGCCGCGCCCGCGCCGACAAGGCGGCCGAGCGGCGCGCCGCGTCCGCCGCCAAGGCCCGCGACCCGCGCACGGTCGAGCGCCGCGAGCGGCGCGTCGACGACGGGCTCGCCGAGCTCGACCAGTGGCTCCGCGACCAGGTCGCGCACGGGCTCGCGCAGGCCGAGAAGGCCCCCTACCGGATGTGGGACGACGCGGCCAGGCGGCTCGTCGACGCGCAGGCGGGCGCGCTCGCGGGCCAGGTGCGGGGCTGCGCGGCGATCACCCGGCAGCCCGGCTGGCCCGGCCTTCTACTGGCGGAGTACGCGCTGCTGCGGCTGCTCGTCCGGGCCCACCGGCGGCGCGACGAGCTGCCCGCGGGGCTGCGCGGCACCGTCCGCTCCCGGGTCGGGTTCACGGTGCCGCAGGAGGAGGTCCTCGCCGAGGGCGAGCGCGCCCGCGACCTGTGGTGCGTGACGGGCGCCCGCGACACCGCGCAGGACCTGCTGACGACGCGGCGGGTCTGGCTGCTCGGGCGGCGGACGGGGCGTCCGGCGCTGGTGCTGTCGTTCGCCGCGCCGGGCACGTCGCTCGACGCGTCCCTCGTCGTGGGCACGGAGGTCGACGCCGAGCTGGCCTTCTATCCGGGGTCGCCACCGCTGCGGGCGCTGGTCGCCGAGCGGCACGGGGCCGCCGCTGCGGCCCGTCCCGCCGGGACGTCCGTGCGGGGCTTCCTGGACGGGCACGCCGCCGCCATCGCCGACGACCCGTGGCTCGACCGCTGGCCCGCGGTGCTGGCCGGCGTCCGGCTCGCGCGGGGCGAGCGGGGCGAGCTGTTCGCGTCCGACCCGTCCGGCGACGCGCTGCCGCTCCGGCTGGGCGACCCGTGGCGGCTGCTCGCGCTGTCCGGCGGCGGACCGGTGACGCTGGCCGGGGAATGGGGCCCGCGCGGCCTGCGCCCGCTCGCCGCCTGGCACGACGACGAGGGGACGGTGGTCCTGTGACCGGGCTGAACGAGAGCACCTGGAACGAACTCGTCACCGCCGCCCTACTGGGCACCGAACGCCGCGACCCGCCCGCCCTGCCATACGCCCCCAGCGAACCATCCGGCGAGGCGCCTCGCGAGGCGCCCGGTCGGACGCCCGGCGGGGCGGGCGGCGGGGCGGCCGGTCAGACGCCGGGCGAGACGCCCGACGACGCGGCCGGTCGGGCGTCCGGCGGGGCGGCTGGTGAGCCCTCCGGTCAGGAGGGGGCGGGGGCGTCCGACAAGGCGGGGCGGTTGCTGGATGCGGCGGCGTTGCTGGCGGTGCGGCGGCGGGCCGGGCTCGTTCCGTCCGGCGCGGCGCCGGAGCCGATCGCTCTCGCCCCGGAGGAGGAAGTGCCGGTCGTGCCTGGTCCGGCGGCGGCGCGGCTGCGGCGCATCCTCGCGGGCGAGCAGATCCGCGTCCTGCCCGAATGGCTGGACGCCGCCGCCTTCCGCGGCTTCCGGGTTCCCGCGCAGTCGCTGCCCGACCTGCTCGAACGCGGCCGCACCGACCGGATGCTGCGGCCGCCGATCGCACGCGCGGCCGGGCGGCGCGGCGTCTGGCTGGCGCTGCAGAACACCGACTGGGCCTACCTGGTCGGCGCGGGCGACGACCCCGGCGGCGGTGCCGAGGTATGGGAGACGGGCACGCGCCACAGGCGCGTCGCCTACCTGACCATGCTCCGCGGGTCCGACCCGGCGCGGGCGCGCGACCTGCTGCGCGGGACGTGGGCCGCCGAACCCGCGCCCGACCGGGCCGCGTTCCTCGCGACGTTCGCGCACGGCCTGTCGCTCGACGACGAGGAGTTCCTCGAAGCCGCGCTGGAGGACCGCGGCAAGGACGTCAGGCAGATCGCGTCCGACCTGCTCGCCCGCGTGCCCGGCTCCGCCTACGGGGAGCGGATGGCCGCGCGGGCGCGGGACTGCCTCGTCCCCGAGCGCCGCTCGGCGCGCGGGCGGCGGCAGACGTGGATCCGGGTCGAGCCGCCGCGGGCCCACGACGAGGACATGGCGCGCGACGGCGTCCCGTTCCATCCGAGCGGGTCGTTCGCGCCGCGCGGCGGCGGGCGCCCGGTGGGCACGCGGGCGGCGTGGCTGCGCGAGATCCTCGCCCGCACCCCGCTCGCCACCTGGACGGACCTGTTCGGCCTCCCGCCCATGGAGATCGTCTGCCTGCCCCTCGGCGGTGCTCCCGGAGGGTCCGGGGGGTCGTCCGCGCAGAACGAGTGGGCGTCGGACGCGCGGGACGTCCACATCGGGTGGGCCCGCGCCGCGCTCGCCCAGCGCGACGCCGACTGGGCCCGCGCGCTGCTCAAGGGCGGCGTGATGGTGGACGAGCCGGAGGCCCTCGCCGACCTGCTGTCCGTCCTGCCGGAGGGCGAGCGCGACGCGGCGGCGGCCGACCTGATCCGCTGGGTCGAGGGGCAGCCCGACCTGCTGCGCGTCCTCGAGCACGTCCCCGGCCCCTGGACGGGGCCGCTCGCGGCGGCGGTGCTGGCGGCGCTCGCCGCGTCCGCCGAGCGGCCGACGCGCCGCGACGAGCACCTCGTCACCCAGCTCTGCCGCCTCGCCGACCTGCGGCTCGACCCGTCCGCCGCGGCCCGGCTCGACGACCTCGCCGCCGCGCCCGACGCGGCGGCGCCCCGCGCCGTCCCCGAACTGATCGCCACCCTGCGCTTTCGCGACGAGATGCTGAAGGAGCTGAGCACGTGACCGAAGACGCCGTCCTGCGGCCGCACGCCGAGCAGGAGCACGCCGGTGAGCTGGCGCGGCTGGCCGAGCACGACGACCGACCCCGCCCGCCCGGCTGGCGGCTGTCGCCGTGGGCCGTCACGACGTACCTGCTCGGCGGCGAACTGCCGGACGGCACCGCGATCAGCCCGAAGTACGTGGGGCCGCGGCGGCTGATGGAGGTGGCGGTCGCGACGCTCGCCACCGACCGGGCGCTGCTGCTGCTCGGCGTGCCCGGCACCGCGAAGACGTGGGTGTCGGAGCACCTCGCGGCGGCCGTCAGCGGCGACTCGACGCTCCTCGTCCAGGGGACGGCGGGCACGGCCGAGGAGGCGATCCGCTACGGGTGGAACTACGCCCGGCTGCTGGCCGAGGGGCCGTCGGAGAAGGCGCTGGTCGAGAGCCCGGTGATGCGGGCGATGCGGCGCGGCTCCGTCGTCCGGGTCGAGGAGCTGACCCGGATGCCGTCCGACGTGCAGGACGCCCTGATCACCGTCCTGTCGGAGAAGACGCTGCCCGTCCCGGAGCTGAACACCGAGGTCCAGGCGCGCAAGGGCTTCACCGTGATCGCCACCGCGAACGACCGCGACCGCGGCGTGAACGAGCTGTCCAGCGCGCTGCGCCGCCGGTTCAACACGGTCGTGCTGCCGCTGCCGGAGACCGTCGAGGACGAGGTCGACATCGTCTCCCGCCGCGTCGACCAGATCGGCGCGGGCCTGGAGCTGCCCGAGTCCCCGGCCGGGCTGGAGGAGATCCGCCGCGTCGTGACCGTGTTCCGCGAGCTGCGGTCGGGGGTGACGAGCGACGGGCGCACCAAGCTCAAGTCCCCGAGCGGGACGCTCAGCACCGCCGAGGCGATCTCGGTCGTGACCAGCGGGCTCGCGCTCGCCGCGCACTTCGGCGACGGGGTGCTGCGCGCCGCCGACGTCGCGGGCGGGATCGTCGGCGCCGTCGTCCAGGACCCGGTGTCCGACGGCGTCGTGTGGCAGGAGTACCTGGAGGCCGTCGTCCGCGACCGGCCCGAGTGGCGCGACTTCTACCGCGCGTGCCGGGAGGTGTCTTGAGCCGAGTCGAGGTCTACGGGATCCGGCACCACGGTCCCGGCTCGGCGCGGGCGCTGCGCGGCGCCCTGGAGGAGTTCAAGCCGGACGCGGTGCTGATCGAGGGCCCGCCCGAGGCCGACGCGATCGTGGAGCTCGCGGGCGACCCGGGCATGGTGCCGCCGGTCGCGCTGCTCGCCTACGCGCCCGCGTCCGGCGGCGCGGCGAAGGAGGGCTCGCCGGAGGGCCCGGAGGAGGGCGGGGACGGCCGCAAGGCCGCGTTCTGGCCGTTCGCCGAGTTCAGCCCGGAGTGGCAGGCGATCAAGTACGGGTTGGGCGCGGGCGTCCCGGTCCGGTTCTGCGACCTGCCGGCGGCGCAGCAGCTCGTCCCGTCCGAGGAGGCGGAGACCCCGCCGGACGAGGGCGATGAGCCGGACGAGGCGGACGTCCGGCTCGACCCGCTCGGCCGGCTCGCGGAGGCCGCCGGGTACGACGACGCCGAGCGCTGGTGGGACGACGTCGTCGAGCACCGCGGCGCGGGCCCGTCGCCGTTTCCCGCCATCGCGGAGGCGATGGCCGAGCTGCGCGAACGCATGGACGCGGCGCGCCACCCGCGGCGCGAGGAGCAGCGCGAGGCGCACATGCGCCGGACGCTCCGCCGCACCCTGAAGGCGGGCCACGAGCGGGTCGCGGTGGTGTGCGGGGCGTGGCACGTCCCGGCGCTGACGGCGAAGGTCCCGGCCGCGCACGACGACCGGACGCTGCGCGGCCTGCCCAAGGCCAAGGTCGCGATGACCTGGGTCCCGTGGACGCACGGCCGCCTCGCCGGGCGCTCCGGCTACGGCGCGGGCGTCCGCTCCCCCGGCTGGTACCACCACCTGTTCGCGGCCGCCGACCGGCCGATCGAGCGCTGGCTCACCGCCGCCGCCCGGGTGCTCCGCGAGGAGGACCTGCACGTCTCGTCCGCGCACGTGATCGAGGCCGTCCGGCTGGCGGAGGCGCTCGCCGCGCTGCGCGGCCGCCCGCTCGCCGGGCTGGACGAGGTCACCGAGGCGACCCGGGCCGTGCTGTGCGAGGGCGCCGACCTGCCCGTCGAGCTGATCCAGCGGCGGATGGTCGTCGGGGAGCGGCTCGGCGCCGTCCCCGAGCGGACGCCGATGGTGCCGCTCCAGCGCGACCTCCAGGCCGAGCAGCGGCGGCTGCGGCTCAAGCCGTCCGCGCTCGACAAGGAGCAGGACCTCGACCTCCGCAAGCCCACCGACCTGGAGCGCAGCCGCCTGCTGCACCGCCTCCGCCTGCTGGACGTGGACTGGGGCGTCCCGTCCGACACGGGCCGGTCGAAGGGCACGTTCCGCGAGACGTGGACGCTGATGTGGCGTCCCGAGTTCGACGTCGAGCTGATCGAGGCGGGCGCGTGGGGCACGACCGTGCGCGGCGCGGCGACGGCGCGGGCGAAGGCGGCCGCCGCGCACGCCACCGCGCTCGCCGACCTCACGTCCGTGGCGGAGCGGTGCCTGCTCGCCGACCTCGGCGACGCGCTGCCCGACGTGATGCGCGCCCTCGCCGACCGGGCGGCCGTCGACACCGACGTCGCGCACCTGATGTCCGCGCTGCCCGCGCTCGTGCGTGCATTGCGTTACGGCGACGTCCGCGGCACGTCGACGGGCCCGCTCCGCACGGTGGTCGACGGGCTGATCGTCCGCGTCTGCGTGGGCCTGCCGCCCGCGGTGACGAATCTCGACGACGACGCGGCGCGCGAGTTCCTCACCCACATCGACGCCGTGCACGGCGCGCTGGCCCTTCTCGGCGACGACGGCCACACCGAGCGCTGGCGGCGAACGCTGGAGGGCCTGCTCGCGCGTCCCGACACCCTGCACGGCCTGATCGAGGGCCGCCTCACCCGCCTGCTGCTGGACGCGGGCCGCCTCGACGACGTCCCCGACCGGATGGCGCGGGCGGTGTCGGTCGGGGCCGCGCCCGCGCGGGCGGCCGCGTGGGTGGAGGGCTTCCTGTCGGGCGGGGCGCTGCTGCTCGTCCATGACGACGACCTGCTCCGCCTCGTCGACCAGTGGGTCTCGGGGCTGCCCGCCGACTCGTTCACCGACGTCCTGCCGCTGCTGCGGCGCACCTTCGGCGCGTACGCCGCCGCCGAGCGGCGCGCCATCGGCGAGCGGCTCCGCCGCCGGGGCCGGTCGCCGTCCGGGCCGTCCCGCCCGGCGGACGACGACGTCGACGACGCCCGCGCGGCCGCCGCCGTCGCGACGACCCTGCACATCCTCGGCTGGACGGAGACCCGATGACCGACGAGCGGTTGCGGCGCTGGCGGCTGGTGCTCGGCGGGGAGCACGCCGACGGCACCGGCGTGACGCTGACCGGCGACGACGTCCGCATGGACGGCGCCCTGGAGAAGCTCTACGGCGCGGGCGAGGAGGGCCGTCCCCGGCCGGGGCGGCGCAGCACCGGGCTCGGGGACTCCGCGCCCTCGGTCGCGCGGTGGCTCGGCGACATCCGCGACTACTTCCCGTCGAGCGTCGTCCAGGTCATGCAGAAGGACGCGATCGAGCGCCTCGACCTCACCCGGCTGCTGCTGGAGCCGGAGATGCTCGACGCCGTCGAACCGGACGTCCACCTCGTCGGCACCCTGCTGTCGCTGAACCGGGTGCTGCCCGACCGGGCCCGCGAGTCGGCGCGGGCGGTGGTGCGCGGCGTCGTCCGCGACCTGGAGCGCAGGCTCGCCCAGCGGACCCGGTCGGCGGTCGGCGGCGCCCTCGACCGCGCCGCCCGCACGTCCCGGCCGCGCCGCCTCGCCGACGTCGACTGGGACCGGACGATCCGCGCGAACCTGCGGCACTACCTGCCCGAGCACGGCACGCTCGTCCCGGAGCGGCTGATCGGGTACGGGCGGCGGCAGCAGGCCGTCAAGCGGGACGTCGTCCTCGCCATCGACCAGAGCGGCTCGATGGCGGCGTCGGTGGTGTACGCGAGCGTGTTCGGCGCGGTGCTCGCCTCGATGCGGTCCCTGCGCACGTCCCTCGTGGTCTTCGACACCAGCGTCGTCGACCTGACCGACCAGCTCCACGACCCGGTGGAGGTGCTGTTCGGCACGCAGCTCGGCGGCGGCACCGACATCAACCGCGCCGTCGCGTACTGCCAGGGCCTCGTGACACGTCCGAACGACACGGTCCTCGTGCTGATCAGCGACCTGTACGAGGGCGGCGTGCGCGAGGAGCTGCTGAGCCGCGTGGCGGCGCTGACGGGAGCGGGCGTCCAGGTCGTGGTGCTGCTCGCCCTGTCGGACGAGGGCGCCCCCGCCTACGACCACGAGAACGCGGCGGCGCTGGCGGCGATGGGCGTGCCCGCCTTCGCCTGCACCCCGGACGCCTTCCCCGACCTGATGGCCGCCGCGATCGAGCGCCGCGACCTCAAGCGGTGGTCGGAGCGCCACGAGTCAGCGGGATGACCGCATCAGGCCGCGGGTCAGCAGGAGGACGACCACGGCGGTCAGCACGGCGTACCCGGCCAGCACGGGCGCGCCGACCGTGAGCACCTTGCCCCACGCCGCGAACATCGCGACCCGGACGACCCGCGCCGCCATGACCGTCCAGACGGCGGCGCGGCCGCCCCGCCAGGCCAGGATGACCGCGACCAGCGTGACGATCGCCACCAGGACGTACGTGGACGCCGCCACCGGCATCAGGGCGCCCCGGCGGCCGTGGCTCAGCGACGGCTGGGCGATGAGTATGGCGAGCACGAGGACGTCCAGCGCGGCCAGCAGCGCGGCGAACAGCAGCCCGGCCACCAGCGCGGGCCCCCGCCGCACCCCCCTGCCCGCCACCGGCGCCTGCCCGGTACCGCCCCAAGCCGCCGCCTGCCCCCGCCACGCGTCGGCCTGCCCAGGCACCGCACCACCCGACGGCCCACCGAAAGCCCCCGCCTGACCTGAGCGCGGCTCCGCCTGCGGCTGCCACGCATCCCGCCCGGACCCCGCACCGCCGGACGCACCGGCCGAAGGACCCGCCTGCCCGGGACGCGATTCCACGTGGCCGTGCCAGGCGTCCTGCCCCGGGACAGCTTCGCTGGGTGATGCGGGCGAGGGGGCCGGGTGGCTGGGGTGTGGTTGTGGGTGGGGCGACCAGGCGTCTTGGCCGGGGGTCGCGCTGCCGGGTGGGCCGGGGGAAGGAGCTGGCCGGGCCGGTTCCGAGTTCGGTTGGAGGTGCAAGGAGTTCTGGCCGGGGGGCGTGGTGCCGGGGTGTTCCCAAGGGCGGGTGGCCGGGGTGTCTTGGGGGAGGCGGGCGGTGGGGTGCTGGGGCGGGGTGGGCATGTGCTCGGTCGCCGGGTCCAGGCGGGCGGTGCCGGGGCGCGCGCCGTCGAGGGCGGCGGTGTCGAGGCGGGCGTGGCGTTCGCGTTCGCCGAGGAGCCAGAGCAGGACGTCCTCCGAGGTCGGACGGGCCTTCGGGTCCTTGGCGAGGCAGGCGGCGGCGACGTCGGCGAGCGGGGCGGGCAGGACGCTCAGGTCGGGCGTCTCGTGCATGATCCGGTACATCACGGCGGGCAGCGCGCCCCCGGCGAACGGGTCGCGGCCGGTGGCGGCGAACAGGAGGGTGCTCGCCCAGGCGAACAGGTCGGTGGCGGGCCCGACGCGCCCGGCGAACTGCTCGGGCGCCATGTAGGCGGGGGTGCCGACGACCTGGCTGGTCATGGTGGCGCCCGCGTCGAACGCGCGGGCGATGCCGAAGTCGATCACGCGCGGGCCGTCCGGGCCCATCAGGACGTTCTGCGGCTTGAAGTCGCGGTGCACGACGTTCGCGCGGTGGATCGCGGTGAGCGCCGTCACCGAGCTGATCGCGAGCCGGTCGAGGTCGGCGCCGGTGCGCGGCCCCTCCTCCTGGACGAGGGCCCGCAGCGACAGCCCGGGGACGTACTCGCTGACGATGTAGGGCCGGTCGCCCGCCATGTCGGCGGCGAGCATCTGCGCCGTGCAGAACCCGGCGACGCGCTGGAGCAGCGCCAGCTCGCGGACGAACCGCTCCCGCGCGCCCGCGTCGGCGAGCAGCTGCGCGTGCAGCAGCTTGACCGCGACGCGGGCCGGCCCCGCCCCCGGCTCGACGGGGCGGCCGAGGTAGACCGCGCCCTGCCCGCCGGTGCCGATCCTGCCGAGCAGCTCCCAGCCGCCGAGCCGGACGGGATCGGCGGCGGAGAGGGGAATCGGACCCGCCATTCGCACCCCCGTCGGGTCCCCCGACACCGGCTCCGCGGCCGGCCGTGGAAATTCCAGCATTCCGCCGAGCACAAATCCGCTCCGCCCGGCATCAAAGAGTATAGGTTCGGCTGGCCCGAGGCGGGAGACAGCGGGAGACATGACGCATGCCTGAGATCCATTCGAGAATTGCGCGGCGCCGGGGCCGGGTCCGGTCGGCGGCGGTGGCCGCGGCGGCCCTGGCGCTGGCGGCGACCGCGCTGTCGGCCTGCGGGGACGCGGGCGCCACCATCACCAGGCTGACCGTGGGGACGCCGGGCCCCGACCCGTACACGCTGGTGGCCAACACCGACAAGACGGACGTCAAGCACCGGCCCCAGGCGGGCGGGACGAAGACCGGCGACTCCCCCGGCCTGTACGGCGGGACGCGCCAGACGTCCACCTGCGACCAGCGGAAGCTGGTGGCGTTCTTGCAGGCCAACCCGGAGAAGGCCAAGGCTTGGGCGGCCGTGCAGGGCATTCCGGTGAGCGACATCCCGCGGTACGTGTCGCGGCTGACGCCGGTCCTGCTGCGCACCGACACGCTGGTCACGAACCACGGGTACCACGACGGGAAGGCGACGGCCGCGCCCGCCGTCCTCCAGGCCGGAATGGGCGTTTTGATCAATGGTTACGGAGTGCCCACGGTCAAGTGCAATTGCGGAAATCCGCTGACCCGCCCCAAGGAAAAGATCTCTTCCGGCAAGGTGTCCTATACTGGCCGATCCTGGCCGGGATTCACGAAGCGGAATGTGACGGAGATCAAGCCCCGCGATTCGCGGAAGGGCACGATCGAGAGCTTCGTCCTCGTCGACCCGGAGGCGACGATGGGGTTCGAGCGGCCGCGCGCCACCGAGGGCGAGTCGGACGGGCCGCCCACCGAGCTGCCGGCCACGGAGACCGAGGTCCCGACGAGCGACTCGCCGGCGCCGACCGACTCCGGGCTGGACTCGCCGACCGTCGACTCGCCGGGTCCGGAGTCGCCCGGAACCGGGTCGCCGGGCACGGAGACGCCGAGCCCCGAGGTCTCGTCGGGTTCGCCGGGCGTTCCGTCCGAGAATCCGGGTACGGGCGGCGGGGACCCGGGCACGGGCGGCGGGATCGAGCAGCCCGGCGGTGCCACGCAGGGCCCGGTGTCGCTGCCGCCGTCCGAGGAGCCCGCCCCGACGGTCTCCTGAGCGATCCTGGAGTATATTTGCTCATATGAGCAGTGCTTCAGATATCGCCCCCGAGACCTCGGGCGCTCCCGCCGCGGCGGCGCCGGAGGTCGTCGCGGCGGACGCGTGCGCGGTCCGGGTCGTCGACCCCGCGAAGGTCGCCCTGGTCACGGCCGCGCTCCCGGCCGGGGAGACGATCAACGAGCTGGCCCAGGTGTTCGGGCTGCTGTCCGACCCCGGGCGGCTCCGGGTGATCATCGCGCTGCTCGAAGGCGGCGAGATGTGCGTGTGCGACATCGCCGCGTCCTGCGGGCACTCGGAGTCGGCGGTCTCGCACGCGCTGCGGCTGCTGCGCGCCAACCGGGTCGTGCGGGTCCGCCGGTCCGGCCGGATGGCCTACTACCGGCTGGACGACTCGCACGTCCGGATGCTGCTCGACCTCGCCCTCACCCACATCGGCCACGGGGAGGACTCCCGATGACCGGAGCGATGCGGCGGTCCTCGGCGGCCTCCACGAGGGCCGTCCTCCAGAGGAGCGGGGCCTCGTGACCGGGGCGCGGCAGGCCGAAGCGGGGCAGCACGGGCACGGCCACGGGCATGGGCATGGGCATGGGCACGCCGTCTCGCCGACCGCGGACCGGCGGCTGCTCGGCGGCGCGCTCGCGCTGATCGTCGTCTACATGGCGGGCGAGGTCGTGATCGGCGTCCTCGCCGGGTCGCTGGCGCTGATCACCGACGCGGCGCACATGATGACCGACGCGTTCGCGATCGCGCTGGCGCTGGTCGCGATGCGCATCGCCGCGCGCCCGCCGAAGGGCGGCTACACCTACGGCCTGCGCCGCGCCGAGATCCTGTCCGCGCAGCTCAACGGTGTGACGCTGATCCTGCTCACCGTCTACTTCCTGTACGAGGGCGTCCGGCGGCTGATCGAGCCGCCCGAGGTGCACGGCCAGTTCGTGTTCTGGACGGCCCTCGCGGGCATCGCCGTCAACGTCGCCGCGACCGTGCTGATCAGCCGGGCCGACCGGCGCAGCCTGAACGTCGAGGGCGCGTTCCAGCACATCCTGAACGACCTGTTCGCGTTCATCTCCACGGCGGTGGCCGGGCTCGTCGTGTGGACGACCGGCTTCGCCCGCGCCGACGCCATCGCCTCGCTGGTGGTGGCGGCGCTGATGCTCAAGGCCGGGTACGGGCTGCTCCGCGACGCGGGCCGCGTCCTGATGGAGGCCGCGCCCGCCGGGATCGACCCGTCCGAGCTGGGCGGCAGGCTCGCCGGACGGCCCTGCGTCGAGGAGGTGCACGACCTGCACGTGTGGGAGGTCAGCTCCGGCTATCCGGCGCTGTCGGCGCACGTGCTCGTCGACACCGGGGGCGACTGCCACGCCGTCCGCCGCGACCTGCAGGAGCTGCTGCGCGCCTCGTACGGGATCACCCACACCACGCTGGAGGTCGACCACGTCGGCGCGGTGCCGGGCGGCGGGCACGTCCACTGCGACGACGCGCACGGCCCGCGCCACGTGGCGGACGGCGACGACCCGCACGAGCACGCGGGCGGCAAGCCCTGCGACCACTGACCCACCCCGCTGACACGCCCCGCGACCGATGAGCGGCCACTGAGCGGCCGGGTGATCAGGTCAGGCCGAACAGGCGGGCGGGGCCGTGCCAGCAGACGGCGCGGAGCCAGTCGTCGCCGAGGCCGAGCGCGGCCAGGGACTCCAGCTGGTGCGCGTACTCGTACGGGATGTTGGGGAAGTCGGTGCCGAGCAGGACGCGCCCGGCCAGGCCGAGGTCGCGGAGGCGGGGCAGCAGCGCGTCCGGGAACGGCGCCAGCGCGGCGAACCTCGTGAAGATCATCGTCGTGTCGAGGCAGACGCGCTCGTACCGGTCGGCGAGCGCGAAGAACCCCTCGAACTCGGGCGCGCCGAGGTGCGCGACGATCGCGGTGAGCCGCGGATGCCGGGCGAGGACCTCCCCGAACGGCCCCGGCCCGGTGTACCCGTTGGCGACCGGCCCCGACCCGGCGTGGACGAGCGCGGGCACCCGGCGTCGGCGAGCGTCCCCCACACCGGGTCCAGTTCCTTGGCGCGCGGGTCGAACCCGCCGACCTGGAGGTGGACCTTGAAGACGCGGGCGCCCGCGTCGACGGCCCGCGCGGCGTACTCCTCGACGTCGGGCTCGGGGAAGAACGTCGCCGTCTGGACGCACTCCGGGACGCGGGCGGCGAACCCGGCCGCCCACTCGTTCAGCGACTCCGCCATCTTCGGCCGGTGCGGGTACAGCAGCGACGGGAACGCGCGGACGCCGAGGCCGCGCAGGAACGCGAGCCGCTCCTCCTCCGAGTCCCGGTACCGGATGGGCCACTCGGCGCCGATCAGCGGACCTGCCTCGTCGAAGTAGTCCCATACGGCGCTCATCAGCCGCTGCGGCATGAAGTGGACGTGCGCGTCGATGAGGCCGGGCAGCCCGAGCCCCTGCCAGAACGCCGGGACGGCCGAATCAGAACGAGGTTCTACCACGTCCCCGACCCTAGCCGCGCCCGGCGGACGGGTCAGACGATCTCCGCGAGCAGGGCGGGCAGCGCGGCGCGCAGCTCGCGCCGCCAGTACGGCCACGTGTGGGTGCCGCGGTAGAAGTGCGTCGAGACCGGGAGGCCGATCTTCCGCAGCTTGCCCGCGAACTCCTGCGACACGGTGTGGACGAGCCGCTCCACCGGATCTCCGCCCGAGCGTCCGCGGGCGAGGTCGTACGCGCCGGGCACGCCGTCGCCCGCGCTCACGTGGACGCGGACGCCCGTCAGCCGGTCGGCCAGGTCGTACGGGTTGTGCTGCCGCCAGACGACGCGCTGCTCGCCGGGGTCGCCCCAGACGTCCGTCCAGTCGAGGGACGGCGCGCCGGTCGCGACGCCCAGCTCGACGAGGTCGGCGACGTCGAGCCCGGACGGGTCGCGGTACAGCGTGTGGACGGGCCCGCTGAACGACGCCGCCGCCCGGAACAGCCCCCGGTGCCGGGCCGCGTAGGCGAGGGCGCCGAGCCCGCCCATCGCGTTCCCGGCGACGGCGCGGTCCGGCCCGGCGCGGTAGCCGCGCTCCAGGATCTGCCGGAGCTCGGCGAGGTGGAACGTCTCCCAGCGCGGGCCGCCGCCGTCGCCGCGGTTCCACCAGTCGGTGTAGGTGCCGGACGGGCCGCCGTCCGGCATGACGACGATCACGTCGGCGTCCTCGGTCAGCTCCTCGATGTCGGTGTGGTCGCTCCAGGCGGTGTGGCGGTCCGGCCCGGCGAGCGCGCCGTGCAGCAGCCAGAGGACGGGCCAGGTGCGGGCGGCGTCCCGGGACCAGCGCCGGGGCAGCAGCAGCCGGACGTGCGCGACCCTGCCCAGCGCGGGCGAGCGCACCGCCAGGTCGAGGACGCGGCGGCCCGGCCGCCGCTCGCCGACCACGGCAGCGCCGTCGTCGGCGGGCGCGGGCCAGAGCGGCGCGCCGCCCGGTGCGATCGAGGTGGCGATCGAGGAGGACAGGGACGCGGCCATGCACGCGGTGAGCCCGGCCACCCCCATCATGAGTCCCGCTTCAGCCAAGGCGCGCAGCCGCATCGTCCCGTCCCGGTGGCTCATGGAAAGTGCGTCACCGGTAATGCTCCCCGCTTACGGGCGTGTTTCAACGGCGCGTATCGGGTTTATGAAATATCGGTCTGGAGAGCCTCGTTCACCTCCCTTGTAGGGTGACGCGGACGAGGTGGCCTGGCGATACGGCGGGACGAGGAGGGCAGTGCGGCCCGGAACACGGAGCGGTGAGATGCGGAGCAAGCCGGAGCTGGAGTCGGCGATCGCGGCCGGCGGGCGCGCCGTCCTGGTGATCAACTCGCGGTCCCGGCGGGGGCGCCGGCTGTACGGCAAGGCGCGCCGCCTGCTGCGCGAGTCGGGGATCGACTTCGTGCACGTGTTCCCGGTGACCGACCCGTCCCGGCTGCGCGAGCTGTTCGCCGACGTCCTCGCCCTGGAGCCGGACCTCGTCGTCGTCGGCGGCGGGGACGGCACGGTCGCCGAGGCGGTCGGGCACCTCGCGCACCGCGACATCGCGCTCGGCGTGCTGCCGCTCGGCACCACCAACAACTTCGCGCGGAGCCTGGAGCTGCCGCTCGACCTGCCCGGCGCGATCCGCACCCTCGCGGTCGGGACACCCGACGGCGGCAAGGTCGCGGACGTCGACGTCGGCTGGTTCGAGAGCACCGGCGACCCGCAGGGCGAGGGGCCGGGCGCCGACCGCGAGCACATCTTCGCCAACATGGTGAGCCTCGGCATCTCGGTGCAGGTCGCCGAGCACGTCCCGCACGCGCTGAAGCGGATCGTCGGACGCCCCGCCTACGCGCTGACGGCGGCCGGCATCCTGCCCCGGCACACCCCGTTCACCGCCCGGATCACGATCGACGGCGAGACGCGCGAGCTCGTCACGCACCAGCTCAACGTCGCGAACGGCGCGCACCACAGCGGGCAGCGGATCGCCCGCGACGCGAGCCCCGACGACCGGCTCCTCGCCGTCTACCGGCTGGGCGACGAGCGGCGGCTGCGGCTGGCGTCGGCGACGGCGCGGCACGTCCTCACCGGCCCGTGGCGGTCGCTCGACGAGGACGCGTTCCTCACCACCGACCACGTGGAGATCGAGACCGACCCGCCGATGCGGGTGGACGTCGACGGCGAGGTGCGCGGTCGGACCCCGGTGTCGATCAAGCTGCGCGGCAACGCGCTGCGGGTGATCGTCCCGCGCACGTTCGTCGACACCTGAGCCCTACTTCAGGACCCCGCGGGCGGTCAGCAGGTCGCGGAGCCGGTCGTGCGGGAGGGCCGGGGAGCGGTGGCCGTCCCGCCCGGTCATGGGGCGGGCGGCGAGCAGCGCGTTCAGCACGGCCTCCTCGACGGTCTGCACGACGGCCTCGAAGAACGGGTCGATCTGGTTCCACTGGACGAACGTCATCGTGTCGTAGCCCGGCTCGGGGTCGGGGAAACCGCCGCTGATCGCGCCCGGGTTGGCGTTGGAGAAGGCGAGGAAGACGTCGCCGGACGAGTGCTGCCCGTAGGTGCCGGTCCGGGCGAGGCCCAGCGGGACGCGGCGGGCGAGGGCCGCGCACTGGCCGGGGAGCAGCGGCGCGTCCGTCCCGATGACGACGATGACCGAGCCCGCTCCGGCGGGGGCGAGCCAGTCGGTGTCCTCGATCGGGTTGTCGTCCGCCAGGTCGGTGCCGAGCGGGACGCCGCACACCGCGAGCTGGGCGCGCGACCCGAAGTTGGCCTGGACGAACGCCCCGACCGTGTAGGCGTCCGAGCCGTAGGGGACGACGCGCGAGGACGTCCCGCTGCCGCCCTTGTAGGAGTAGCAGTTCATGCCCGTCCCGCCGCCGACGGAGCCCTCCTCGACCGGCCCCGGGCGCGCGGCGTCGATCGCGGCGACGGCGTGCTCGGGCCGGACGTGGTCGCCGCCGACGTCGTTGAGGTAGCCGTCCCAGGTCTCGGCGACGACGGGCAGCATCCACTCGCGGTGCTCGGGGTGCTCGCGGCGCGTCCAGTCGATCGCGCCGCGGTGGCAGGCGCCGACCGCGTGCGTGTTGGTGACGAGGACGGGCAGGCTCAGCGCGCCCGTCTCGGCGATCCAGTGCGAGCCGGTCATCTCGCCGTTGCCGTTGAGCGCGTGGATCCCGGCGGCGCACGGGTCGAGGACGCCGTCCCGGCCGCGCGGCAGCAGCGCGGTCACACCCGTGCGGACGGGCCCGGCGCCGGGCCGGAGCGGGCCGTCGCCGCTGATCAGCGTGGTGTAGCCGACCTCGACGCCGGGGACGTCGGTGATCGCGTTGTGCGGTCCGGGCGTGCCTGGCAGCGGCAGTCCGAACGAGCGGGCACGGGTCATCGCTTCCCCTCCGGCTAGGCGAGTTAGTCCAACTGGTCTTCGGGCCGTGGCAAGGCTCCGGGCCGTGGCAAGGCTCCGGGCTGTGACAGGGCTCCGGGCTGTGACAGGGGTTCGGGGGCCTCGGCGGCGGTGAGGTCGCAGCCGGTCGCGTCGGAGGCGGCGGCGAGCAGCAGCGCCTCGGCCCGCGCGGTGTCGACGGTGGGCACGGCCATGACGATGTGCAGGCCGTAGCCGTCCTCCAGCGCGACGAGGTTGCGGGCGATGCTGCCCGCGTCGCGGCTGAGGGTGAACGCGCCCGTCGCGGCGCCGACCTCCAGGATCCCGGCGTAGATGCCGACCTGCCGCTCGTACAGCCGGATGTGCTCGGCGGCGTAGGAGGCGTCCCGCCGGGCGATCGTGCCGAGCTCGTACAGCAGCACGCACAGCTCGTCGCCGGGCCCGGACGGCAGCCCGCTGCGGACCATCGCGGCCAGCCGGCGGCGCGGGTCGGGCTCGTCGCGGACGGCCTCCTCCCGCGCGGCGCAGAACCGGTCGACGGCCTCGCGCTGCACGTCCCGCAGCAGGTCGGTGAGCGTCGGGTAGTAGTACAGGACGGATCCGGGCGACATCTCCGCCGCCGCCGCCACGTCCCGCAGCCGCAGGTCGAGCATGCCGCGGTCGAGCACCGCTCGGCGGGCGGCGGCGACGAGGTCGGCGCGCCGCTCGTGGGCCCTGCTGGGTCGTGCCATGCCGACATTCTCCGAAGATCGTTCAGACAATGCAAGTCAGAGTCTTCGCAGGAAAACTCGAAACCAACTTGTAACACACCTGGTCCTTGACCTGGCATCGGGACGTTCTTTGATACTCATTCAAGGAATTTCCAGCCCAGGAGGTGCCCGTCATGGCCGCTCCAGAGGTCCGTCAACCGGCCGCCGCAGGCCGTCCGCCCGCGCTGCACCGCGGGCTCCGCACGATCGGCGCGCTGCTCATCGTGCTGTCCGCGGTCACGCCCGCGTCGTCGGTGTTCATCATCGCGCCGGGGGTGATCTCGCAGGCGGGCACCGGCGCGTTCCTGAGCTTCGCCGCGGCGGGCGTCGTCGGGGTGTTCATGGCCTTCGTCTACGCCGAGCTGGCGTCGGCGTACCCGCTGACCGGCGGCGAGTACGCGATCGTCGGCCGCACCCTCGGCCGGCTGCCCGGCTTCGTGGTGCTCGGCCTGATCCTCATCACCCAACTGCTGATCCTCGCGGTGATCGCGCTCGGCGTCGGCACCTACCTCGGGGTGATCATCGACGGCCTGAACGGGCCGGTGATCGCCGCGATCACGGTCGCCGTCGCCACCGTCATCGCGATCTTCGACATCAAGGTCAACGCGGTGGTCACCGGGATCTTCCTCGCGATCGAGATGATCGCGCTGGTGGTGCTGTCCGCGCTCGGCTTCCTGCACGTCGAGCGCCCGATCACCGATCTGATCACGGACCCGGTCATCGGGGTGGACGGCGGGGGCGTCACCGCCGCGTCCGCCGGGCTGATCGCCGCCGCCACCGCGGTCGCGATCTTCGCCTACAACGGCTACGGCTCCGCCGTGTACTTCGGCGAGGAGACGCACGACGCGCACAAGGCGATCGCGCGGACGGTCCTCTGGGCGCTCGGCATCACGGTCGCCGCCGAGCTGATCCCGGTCACCGCCGTCCTGCTCGGCGCGCCCGACCTCGACAAGCTGTTCCACTCGGAGAACATGCTGGAGTACTTCGTCACCGCGCGCGGCAGCGACACCCTCAACACCGTGATGAGCCTCGCCATCGCGCTCGCCATCCTGAACGCGGTCATCGCGATCATGCTGCTCACCGCGCGGCTGATCTTCAGCTCGGGCCGGGACGGCACCTGGCTGCCGAAGGTCGACCGGGCGCTCACCTCGATCCACCCGCGCTTCGGCACGCCGTGGATCGCGACGCTGCTGACCGGCGCGCTCAGCGCCGCCGCCTGCTTCCTGGACGAGAAGTTCCTGCTCGTCGTCACCGGGACGTCCCTCGTCGTCGTGTACGGCGCGCTGTGCGTCGCGGTCATCGCCGGACGCCGGAACGGCACCACCGCGCACGCCGGGTACCGGATGCCGTGGTTCCCGGTCGCGCCCGTCGCCGCGCTCCTCGCGCTCGTCTACGTGATCTACCAGAACGCGAAGGACCCGGAGATCGGACGGCCGAGCCTCTACGTCACCGTCTCGGTGGTGGTCGTGGCGGCGGCCTACTTCATACTCGTCCTGCGCCGCCGCGGCGGCTGGAGGCTCACCGGCGACCCCGCCGACCCGGTCACGGAACCGGCCGACTCGGACGGCCCCGCCGACTCGGACGGCGGGGCGGAGGCGGACGGCGACGGGCCGCGGTCGTCGGCCATCACGTAGGCGCCCGAGTCGAGCCGCTCGATCAGCCGGCGCGTCCACGCCGTGGCCGCGTCGGCCGAGTGCACCCACCAGCCGAGCAGTTCCCGGTGATGGTCGTCCGGGTCCTGCTCGGCGAGGTGGGGGGCGACGGACGAGCGCCAGCCCGCGAGGCCGTCCAGCCGGCGGCGCAGCAGCGCGATCGCCTCGGCGCGCGGCAGCTCGGTGAGGAAGCCGAGCCCGGCGGTCAGCATCTCCGGGTGCCGGACGTCGACGGTGGACAGGGCGCAGCGCAGCAGCCGGAGGAACTCCTCCCGCCCCTCGTCCGTGATCTCGTAGTCGGTGTGCGGCGGACCGGCGTCGCTCTCCTCCACGTCGTGCGCCCGCAGCATGCCCTCCTTGGCGAGCTGCCTCAGCGCGTGGTAGATCGAACCCGGGTTGACGTGGGCCCACTCGTCCGATCCCCACGAGATCAGATCGCGGCGGACCTCGTATCCGTGGGCCCGCCCGGCCCGCCGCACGCCGCCGAGCACCAGCAGCCGCGTCGCCGACATCGCACTCCCCCTGATCGCTCCCCCTGATCGCAACGTGCGCATCAGCGTAGGCCGTGCCGGGGACAAGCGGCGAAGTACGGCTATTGTCGCAGCTCGGCGAGGTCGGCCTCGGTGAGCGCGAGACGCCCGGCGGCCATGTTCTCGGCCAGGTGGTCCGGGGAGCCGGTGCCGGGGATGGCGAGCATCACCGGCGAGAGGGCCAGCAGCCCGGCGAGCAGCACCTGCGGGACGGTCGCGCCGTGCCGGGCCGCCACCGCGTTCACCCGCGCGTCGTCCGGGATGCCGAACCCGCCGAGCGGGAAGTACGGCGCGTAGGCGATGCGGTCGCGCTCGCAGATCGCGAGCAGCTCGGCGTCCTGCGGCAGGGTGATGTCGAACCGGTTCTGGATCGCCGTGACCGGCGCGATCCGCCGCGCCTCTTCGAGTTGGGCCGCGCTCACGTGGCTGAGCCCGAGACGCCGGATGAGGCCCTCCTCGCGGAGCCCGGCGAGGACGGCGAACCGCTCCCCGATCGGCTCGTCCTGCGGCGTCTCCAGCCCGCCGGGACGCAGGTAGACGAGGTCGAGCCGGTCGAGCCCGAGCTCGGTCAGGTTCCGCTCCACCTCGGCGCGCAGCCCCGACGCGTCGAGCTGGCCGGACGGGAACGGGTCGTCCGGCCCCCGGTACGGGCCGACCTTCGTGGCGATCACCAGGTCGTCCGGGTAGGGGGCGAGCGCCGCGCGGATCATCTCGTTCGCGGCCGGTCCGTCCTGGTGGTAGTAGAACGCGGCGGTGTCGATGTGGTCGACGCCGAGCTCGACCGCCCGGCGCAGGACCTTGAGTCCGGTCTCCCGGTCGTTCGGCGGGACGCCGCGGCGGCTCGCGGGCAGCCGCATCGCGCCGAAGCCGAGCCGCGAGACACTCCGGCCGCCGCCGAGGTCGAACCGTCCCGGCCCGCGTTCTGCACCGCTTGCGTCGAAATCCTCTGTCATGGGCCCTACTGTGCTGCGGCGGGACGTCCGGGACGACCGGCTGGCAGCTTGCTGCCAGGTGGCAGACTGGGGTGCGATGAGCGTCGACCTGGACCGGAACGTCGTGCTCCGCGGCGAGGCGGAGCTGGTCGAGCGCGCCGGGCCGCTGTTCCTCGCGAGCGAGGAGTTCGCCTGCGCGGCGGCCGACACGCGCACCTGGGCGCTGCCCGGGGCGCGGGAGCGCATCGTCGCCGAGCGGCGCCGGGCGCGGCCGGGGCCCGCCGTCCGCAAGCTGTACGGCCCGGCGGCGCTCGCGGACGAGGAGTCCGAGCGGCACCTCGTGGAACTCGCGAGGGCCGGGGCGCGGGTGCGGATCTGCCCGACGCCGCTGCCGCACGAGACGATCATCGTGGACGGCCGGGTCGCGATCCTCGCCGGACCGGCCGCCCCCGGCGGCGTCCGCGAGTACACGGTCGTCCGGTCGCCGGGCGTCGTGCGGGGCGTCGTGTCGCTGTTCCGCGCGACCTGGGAGACCTCCACCGAGCTGGCCGACTACCGGCGCGACCGCCCGCCCGCGCTGTCGGAGGAGAGCCGCCGCATCCTGGCCCTGCTCGGCGGCGGGCTGAAGGACGAGGCGGCGGCGCGGCGGCTCGGCATGTCGCTGCGCACCTACCGGCGCCGCGTCGCGGAGATCCTCGTCCTGCTGGACGCCGACTCCCGCTTCCAGGCGGGGCTCCGCGCCCACGAGTTCGGCCTCCTCACCTGAGCCCGCCCGTCACCCCCGACCAGCGGGACGAGCTTGATGGACACGAGGTCGGGGGATGGACTCGTGGCGGCAGGCGTCGCCGACGAGACCGGGGGCGTCCTGGTCACCGCGCGCACGGCCGCCTACGCTCGGGACGTACCGCGGCAGAACGAGGTTCGGGGCGGCCATGGCGCACAGCGTGGTGATCATCGGAAGCGGGTTCGGCGGGATCGGGATGGCGATCCGGCTCCGGGAGGCCGGGATCCGCGACGTCGTCGTCCTGGAGAAGGCGAACGGCCTCGGCGGCACCTGGCGGGACAACACCTACCCCGGCGCGGCCTGCGACGTCCCGTCCCACCTGTACTCGTTCTCGTTCGAGCCCAAGACCGACTGGTCGCGCCGCTTCCCGCCGCAGGCCGAGATCCTCGACTACCTGCGGCACTGCGCCCGCGAGTACGGCGTGCTGGAGTGCGTCCGGTTCGGGACGGAGGTGACCGGGGCCCGCTTCGACGAGGACGCCGCGCTCTGGCGGATCTCCACGACGTCCGGCGGGCTGGAGGCCCGGGTGCTCGTGTCGGCGTGCGGGCAGCTCAACCGCCCCGCCCTCCCGCCGGTCGAGGGGCGGGAGACGTTCGCCGGGCCGAGCTTCCACTCCGCCCGCTGGGACCACGGCGTCGACCTGCGCGGCCGCCGGGTCGCGGTGGTCGGGACGGGCGCGAGCGCCGTCCAGTTCGTCCCGGAGGTCGCGGCGGAGGCGGCGGAGCTGCGGCTGTTCCAGCGGTCCGCGCCGTACGTGATCGACAAGCCGGACCGGGCGTACCGGCGGTGGGAGGGCGCCGCCCTGCGGCACGTGCCGGGGCTCTACGGGCTGAGCCGAGCACGGATCTACGCGCTGTACGAGGCGCGGGCGCTCGGCTTCATCAAGTACCCGCGGCTCCTGGCGCTGCTGGAGAAGCGGTTCAAGAACACGCTGCGTGACGGCGTCGACGACCCGCGGCTGCGGGACGCGCTGATCCCCGGCTACCCGATGGGCTGCAAGCGGATCCTGATCTCCAGCGACTACTATCCGGCGCTCGCCCGGCCGAACGTCGACCTGGTCACCGACCCGATCACCGGCGTCACGCCGTCCGGCGTCCGGACGGCGCGCCGCCACTACGACGTGGACGTGATCGTCTACGCGACCGGGTTCCGCACCACCGAGTTCCTCTCCCCCATGAAGATCGTCGGACGGGACGGCCGGGAGCTGAACGAGGCGTGGCGGGACGGCGCGCACGCCCATCTCGGCATCACGGTCAGCGGGTTCCCGAACCTGTTCCTGCTCTACGGCCCGTACACCAACCTCGGGCACAACTCGATCATCTACATGCTGGAGTCGCAGTTCCGGTACGTCCTCGGCTGCGTGGACGCGCTGCGCCGGGCCGGGCTCGCCTGGATCGACGTCCGCCCCGACGTGCAGGACGCCTTCACCCGCGACATGCGCGAGCGGCTCCGCTCCACGGTGTGGGCGAAGGGCTGCCGGAGCTGGTACATGACGGCGGACGGCAAGGTCGTGAACAACTGGCCGGGGTTCACGTTCGCCTACCGGCGCGCGACCCGCCGCCCCGACCCGCGGCATTTCCGCGCGCGGCGCGCTACCGCCGGGTAGCCCCCGCGATCTAGGCTCGGTCCCATGCCGACCGCCTTCATCACCGGCGCGACCGCGGGGATCGGCGCCGCGTTCGCCCGCCGCCTCGCCTCCGACGGATTCGACCTCGTCCTGCTGGCCCGCGACGCCCCGCGGCTGGAGCGCGCCGCCGCCGGGCTGCGCGAGGAGTACGCCGTCCGCGCCGAGCCGCTGCCCGCCGACCTGTCCACCGAGGAGGGGCTCGCGGCGGCCGAGGAGCGCGTCCGCACGGACGTCGACCTGCTGGTCAACAACGCCGGGTTCGGCAACAAGGGCGTGTTCCTCGACGTTCCCGTGTCGGACGAGCTGACCATGCTGAGGGTGCACTGCGAGGCCGTCCTGCGGCTCACCCACGCCGCCCTGCCCGGCATGCTGGAGCGCGGCCGGGGCGGCGTCGTGAACGTGTCGTCGGCGGCGGCGTTCGCGACGCGCGGCACGTACGGGGCGTCCAAGGCGTGGGTGGTGAACTTCAGCCAGGGCGTCGCGGCCGACATCGCGCGGCGGTCCGGCGGCCGCGTCCGGGTGATGGCGCTGTGCCCCGGTTTCGTGCACACCGAGTTCCACGACCGCGCCGGGATGGACATGTCGGACGTCCCCGGCTTCATGTGGCTCGACAAGGACGACGTCGTCGACACCGCCCTGCGCGATCTGCGGCGCGGCGTCCAGGTCAGCATTCCGGGTCCGCAGTACAAGGCGATCATCGGTCTCACCCGGGTGCTGCCGCGCGCGCTGGTCTCCCGGATGTCGTCCACTACCGGCCGTAAATACGATTAGGCGGACGGTCAGGGAGCACGGCCCGACCCGGGCGGGGCGGCCGGGAGGCCCGGCGCGGGGTCCCGGAAATGGGGCCTGGGAAGGGCGTGCGCGCCGCGTCATGATCACGTACATTGCCGTGATGGCCCTCCCCGTCCGC
Organism: Actinomadura decatromicini; assembly: GCF_008121305.1. Classification (NCBI taxonomy): domain Bacteria; kingdom Bacillati; phylum Actinomycetota; class Actinomycetes; order Streptosporangiales; family Thermomonosporaceae; genus Actinomadura; species Actinomadura decatromicini. The sequence continues at coordinate 154,289 of NZ_VSRQ01000006.1, forward strand.
CGGGCCCTCGGCTCGGCCCCGCTCGCCGCCGCCCTACTTCTCTCCCTGCTCCTCACCCTCCTGTTCTCCCTGGTCGGGGCGCTGCCCACGCCCGCGTCGGCGGTCGTCGGCGGGACGCCCGTGCCCGCCGCGCGGTATCCGTGGCTCGCCGCCGTCGGATCGCCGGTGTTCCTCGTCCGGGCGTCCGGGCAGTTCTGCGGCGGGGTCCTCACCGCGCCCGACCGGCTGCTCACCGCCGCGCACTGCGTCGACCTGTTCCGGGCCGTGCCGTGGCTGCTGACGGCCACCTTCGGCCGCGACGACCTCGGCGGGACGGGCGGCGAGACCGTTCAGGTGAAGGCGGTCCGGATCCACCCCGGCTACCGGGAGACCTCCTTCAAGGGCGAGACGGTCGGCCACCACGACCTCGCCGTGCTGACGCTGGCGCGTCCGGTGCTGAGGGGCGTCGCCGTCCTCGACCGGCCCGGCTCCGCACGCGTCGGGGAGATCGCCGGATGGGGCGGGACGTCCGGGAACGACCTGTTCAACACCCGGTTGCGGGCCGCGGGCGTGCCGGTCCACGGGAACGCGGTGTGCGAGCGCGCGTACGGCGACTCGTTCGACGGGGCGGACATGCTGTGCGCGGGATCGGCCACGTCCGACTCGTGCGAGTTCGACAGCGGCGGGCCGCTGCTCGTGCGCGGCCGGGTCGTCGCGCTGACCTCCTGGGGGTACGGCTGCGCGCGTCCGGGGTACCCCGGCGTCTACGCGCGGCTCGGGTCGCTGCCCTAGGCGGCGTTGCCGCGCCGCTCCCCCGCCGCGATGCTTGGACGGTGCGGGTCTTGGTGACGGGTGCGGCGGGTTACATCGGGTACGCGGTCGGACGGCGCCTCGCGGCCGCCGGGCACGACGTGGACGGGCTGGTGCGGCGGGACGCCGTGGTACCGGAGGGAGTCCGTCCCGTCCGCGGCGACCTCCTCGACCCCGGCGGGCTGCCGCGCGGCCCCTACGACGGCGTGTGCCACCTCGCGGCGCTGACGCGGGTCCGCGAGTCGTTCGACGCGCCGCTGCGCTACTTCACCGCCAACGTGCAGGGCACCGTGAACCTCCTGGAGGCGGTGGACGCGCCCCGCGTCGTGTTCGGCTCCACGGCCGCCGTGTACGGGACGCCGGAGCTCCAGCCGATCCCGGAGACCGAGCACACCGCGCCCGGCAGCCCCTACGGGGCGTCGAAGCTCGCCGCCGAGCAGGCCGTCCGGTTCCACGCGCGGACGGGCGCGGTCGGCGCCGTCGTGCTGCGCACGTTCAACGTCGCCGGGTCCGTGGACGGCCGGCCCGACCCGGACGGGACCCGGCTGATCCCGAAGGCGCTCGCCGTCGCCGCCGGGCGCGCCCCGCACCTGGAGATCAACGGGGACGGGCGGGCCGTCCGCGAGTACCTGCACGTGGACGATCTCGCCGCCGCCTACGTCCTGGCCCTGACCGACGTCCGGCCGGGCGAGGACCGCGTCTACAACGTCGGCAGCGGCGCGGGCGTCGCCGTCCGCGAGGTGGTCGCGGCCGTGGAGGCGGTGACCGGGCGCCGCGTCCCGGCGCTGCGCCGCCCGGCCGCGCCGGAGGCGCCGGTCCTGGTCTGCGACGCGGGCGCGATCCGCGCCGAGCTCGGCTGGCGGCCGGAGCGGTCCGCGCTGCCCGAGATCATCGCCGCCGCCTGGAACGCCCTGACCCGCGAAGACGGATAAACTCCCCACCGTGTCCCAGCCGAAGTTCGAAGTCCAGATGCTCACCGACCGCGTCATGATCAAGGTCGAGAAGGACAGCGGGGAACGCCGCAGCACCGGCGGGATCGTCATACCCGCCACGGTCGAGCAGGCCAACCGCCTCGTCTGGGGCGAGGTCTGCGGCGTCGGCCACCACGTCCGGATGGTCAAGCCGGGCGACCGCGTGCTGTTCCATCCCGGCGACCAGTACGAGGTCGAGATCCAGGGCGAGAACTATCTCGTCATGCGCGAACGGGACCTGCACGCCATCGCGAGCGAACGCCCCGAGCACGGCACCGGCCTCTACCTCTGACGGGCCCCTACCTCTGACGGGCCCCTACCTCTGGCAGGCCCCTACCCCTGACGGGCCCGACGCTCAACCCGTGCTCCGGCTGCCTTCCGCGCCCGCGGCGTGCCAGCGGGGCGGGTTACACCGCCGCGTTTCCGTAAACCCGCCGCCTCTACGGCCTCCTGCCGTTCGAGATCCACGAGAGCGGCCGGGTGACCGGGGGGACGGCGCCGTCCGAGCTGCGGAAGATCGACGGCGTGGTGTTCGGCTACGAGTCGGACGGCTTCGAGGTCACGAGCCTGAACCGGGAGAACTTCTCCGCGGAGGTGCTGCTCAGCGCCCCCGACCGCCCGGCCCTGCGCGCCGCGCAGGGCCGGGCGGTCCCGGCGTTCCGCTACACCGTCGAGTGAGCCGCCGGGGTCAGAGGCCCCGGACGGCGGCGACGGTGAACGGCAGCTCCGGCGTCCCGTCGCCGAGCGGGCCGCCCTTGTCGAACTGCGAGCGCACGACGTAGAGCGTCCCGCGCAGGCGGGCGAGCGTCGTCGGGAGCTGGAGGGACGTGTCGGTCAGGCTCGCCTCCCGGCGGGCGGTGCGGCCGTCCGGCGCGACCCTCCAGCGGACGATGCGGTTGTCCACGTTGTGGACCGTCCACAGGCGTCCGTGCTGGAGTTCGAGGCCGTCCGCGTGGAGCATGTCGGCCCCATGCAGGACGGTCCTGCTGTTCCCGCCGGTGGCGAGGTCGAGCCGGTACAGGTCGCCGCCGTGCGCGTCCGCCGCTAGCAGGAAGCGCCCGGTGGGATCGGCGACGATGCCGTTCAGGGTGAAGTCGCCGGTCTTGTGCGGGTCGAGGACGTCGTCCAGGTCGAAGGCGACGGACAGCGCGCCGCGCCCGCCCTGTGCCCGCGCCCGTGCGAGGTCGCGGGACGTGACGCGGTACACGACCGAGCGGAAGCTGTCGGTCAGGTAGGCGGTCCCGTCCGGCGTGATGGCCAGGTCGTTGACGAAACGGGCGTCCGTCCCCGGGCCGGGGACGTCGAAGCGGGCGAGGAGCCGCCGCGTGCGCGTGTCGTACACGGCGACACCGGACGCGGAGCTGGTCACCCACAGCCGTCCGGCGCCGTCGACCTTCAGCCCGTTGGCCGTGTTCCGCCCGTCGGCGCCCGCCGGGAGGAACACCTCGGCCACGCGGTGACCGGGGTGCATGCGGTAGACGGTGCCGTCCTGGAACGACCCGGCGTACAGGTCCCCGTGGCGCGGATCGGCGGCGATCCCCTCCGGGTAGACGCGGTCGCCCGGCAGCACGAAGGCCGGGGAGATCCGCGCCGTCGCCGCCGCGTGGACGGCCGCACCCGCCGCCGGAGCCGTGGCGACCGACGCGGGCAGTAAGGCCACCGCCACGGCGGAGGCGGAGGCGACGGCCGAGGCGACGGCCGAGGCGACGGCGGCGGGACGGCGCAGCCGCGCCGAGATCACAAAGCGAGACATCACATCTCCGTTCGAGGTGAATGCTTAGAACGCACACATACGCTAGTTAGAGTCCTAATAGACGTCAACGGCTTTTCCTTCGACCGGCGATAACATGCGGAGATGACTGAGATGCCCCTCCAGGAGCGGCTCGGCTCGCACCTCAAGCGCGCCGAGCAGGCGCTCAGCGGGGCGAAGCAGGCGGCGGTCAAGCCGAGCGGGCTCACCGTGCCGCAGTACGCCGCGCTGCTCCACCTCGCCGACAACCCCGGCATGTCGGCCGCCGCGCTCGCCCGCGCCTGCGCGGTCACCCCGCCGACGATGAACACCGTCCTGAAGAACCTCGCGGAGCGCGGCCTGATCGAGCGGACCCCGCACGAGTGGCACCGCAACATCCTGGAGACGCGGCTCACCGCCGAGGGCGAGCGCGTGCTGACCGACGCCGACGTCCGCGCCGTGCGGGTCGAGCGCGGCCTCGCCGCCGAGTTCACCGAGGACGAGCGCGCGACGCTGGTCGAGCTGCTCGGCCGCTGCGTCGGGTTCCTGGAAGCGTCGCGGTCCGCGCGCGGCACCTGAGACACTCCCTGCGGACGGCCGGTACGGAACCGGCATGACCGGCCAGGCCGTCCAAGACGGACGCGCGGCACCGAGGGAGGACGCATGGGCGAGGACATCCAGCACGACAGGTCGGGCCAGCTCAAGCAGATCGAGAGCGGGCTGCTGCCCGGCGAGCAGATCGTCGCCGTCTACGACGCGGTCGGCACCGGCACCGGGTTCATCGGCCTCACCGACCGCCGCGTGATCATCCAGGACAAGAGCTTCGCGGGCAAGAAGTACGCCATCACGAGCGTGCCCTACTCGAAGATCACCTCGGTGAGCGTGGTCAGCAACAAGTCGTGGGCCGGATCGTACTTCTCCACCGGGTCGATCGCGATCAACGTCGGCGCGCAGACCTACGAGATCGAGTTCCGGGGCAGCGACAAGAGCCACCACGTCCACAACGTGATCCTGGACTTCATCTCACGCTGACTTTCGCACTGGTTTCCGCGCGGCCGATGAGTTCCGGCCGTCCGCCCGGTACCTACGGCGAGGGCGCACCGCCCTCACCGTCACCGGACGGCCGGGAGGCCACATGCGCAGGATGTCCCCCGAGGGCCGGGTACTCGCCCTGACCTCGGTGTCCGCTTTGATGATCCTGCTGGACGCGCTGGTCGTGACCACCGCGCTCAGCACGATCAGAACCGATCTCGGCGCCTCCGTCGAGACCCTCGAATGGACGGTCGCCGCCTTCGCGCTGCCGTTCGCGGCGCTGCTGATGACGGCGTCCGCGCTCGGCGAGCGGTACGGCCGCCGCCGGATGCTCATCGCCGGGCTCGCGGTGTTCACGCTCGCGTCCGCGGCGTGCGCGCTCGCGCCGAGCGTGGGCGCGCTGATCGCCGCGCGGGCCGTGCAGGGCGCCGGGTCCGCGCTGGTCATGCCGCACGCCATGGCACTGCTCGCCGCCGCGTACCCGGCCGAGCGGCGGGCCCGCGCGCTCGGGATCTTCAGCGGCGTGACCGGGCTCGCCACGCTCGGCGGGCCGCTCGTCGGCGGCGCGGTCGTGCAGGGGCTCGCCTGGCAGTGGATCTTCTGGCTGAACGTGCCGCTGGGGCTCGCGCTGATCCCGCTCGTCCGGGCCGGCGTCCCGGAGAGCAGGGGCGCGGCGCGGCGGATGGACCCGGGCGGCGTCGTCCTCGTCACGGCGGCGGCGCTCGGGCTCGTGTGGGGACTCGTCCGGGGGAACGCGGCGGGCTGGGACTCGCCGGAGGTCGCCGGGGCGCTGCTCGCGGGCGCCGTGCTGCTCGCGGCGTTCGCCGGGTGGGAGCGGCGCGCCGCCGCGCCGATGCTGCCGATGGGGTTCTTCCGCGTCCGCGCCTTCGCGGCCGGGAACGCGGCCGGGTTCCTGCTGTACGCCGCGATCTTCGGGGCGGCGTTCTTCCTCGCGCAGTTCCTGCAGAACGGGCTCGGGTACGGGCCGCTCGGCACCGGGCTGCGGCTCGCCCCCTGGACGGTCACCCTGTTCCTCGTCGCGCCGCTCGCCGGACGGCTGGTCGCGCGGGTCGGGGAACGTCCGCTGATCACCGGCGGGCTGCTGCTGGAGGCCGCCGGGTTCGCCTGGATCGCGGTCGTCGCCTCGCCTGACATGGCCTACCCGGAGATGGTCGCGCCGCTGGTGCTGGCCGGGATCGGGGTGTCGCTGGCGATGCCCGCCGCGCAGAACGCGGTGATCGGCGCGGTGCCCGCGATCGGCGTCGCGTCCGGGACGTTCAACACGCTGCGCCAGTTCGGCGGCGCGTTCGGGATCGCGGTGACCGCCGCCGTGTTCGCCGCGTCCGGGGGCTACGGCTCGCCGGACGACTTCGCGGCCGGGTTCGTCCCCGCGACCTGGGTGATCGCCGGGCTCGCGGTGGCGGCCGCGCTGGCCGGACTCGGCACGTCCGGCCGCCCCGCCCCGTCCCCCGCCGCCGCGCCGGGCGGCGTCGCGGCCGTGACGGGCGGTGCGGTCAGACGGTGATGGACACGGTGGAGCCGGTGCGGTCCTTGGTCACGCGGAGCTGCGCGGGGATCCGGGCGCGCAGTTCCGCGACGTGGCTGACCACGCCGACCGCGCGGCCGCCGTCGCGGAGGCCGTCGAGGACGTCCATCACCTCGTCGAGCGTGTCCTCGTCGAGGGTGCCGAAGCCCTCGTCGACGAACAGGGTGCCGATCTCGGCGCCGCCCGCCTCGGCGGTGACGACGTCGGCGAGACCCAGCGCCAGGGACAGCGACGTGATGAACGACTCGCCGCCGGACAGCGTGACGGGGTCGCGGTCGAGGCCCGTCCAGGCGTCGGCGACGCGGAGGCCGAGCCCGCCCGCGCCCTTCGTGCGGTCGCCCGCCGCCTTCTCCGTCGTGTGGACGAGCGCGTACCGCCCGCCGGACATGCGGCGCAGCCGCTCGTTCGCCGCGTCGACGACCTGTTCGAGGCGCGCCGCGAGCACGTAGGCCGACAGCGACATCGCGTGCCGGTTCGCCGGGTGCTTCCCGGACGTGAGCCCGGCGAGCCGCTCGGCCACCGCGTGCCGTTCCGCCGCCGGGCGCCAGTCGCGGACGGCCGTGCCGAGCCTTCCCCGCAGCTCGGCGAGCCGGTCGCAGCGGTGCGCGGCGCGGTCGGCGGCGCTGACGGCGTGGGCGTGCGCGGTGTCGGCCGCGTGCAGCGCGGCCTCCAGCGCGGGCAGGTCGGGTGCGGGCTCGGCCGCCGCCGCGACGAGCGCCGGATCCGTGAGCTGGGCGCGGACCTCGGCCTCGGCGTCGTCGAGCCGCCGGATCCGGTCGCGGAGGACGCCCTGCTCCTCGTCCGCCAGTTCCGCCGCGAGGACCTCGTCCGGGGAGCGGAACCCCTGCGCCGCCGCCTCCTGCCCGAGGCGGGCGCGGGCGGCGGTGAGCTCGGCCTCGGCTCGGCCGGACGCGCGCAGCGCCTCGACCGCCTCGGCCAGCGCGCCCGCCTCCCGGCCGAGCCGGGCGATCCGCGCCTCCAGCGTCGGGTCGCCGCCGCGCGCCTCCGCCAGCTCGGCGGACAGCCGCGCCTGCTCGTCGGCGAGTCTCGCGTCCTCGGTGCGGTGCTCGGTGAGCGCGCGGGAGACCTCGTCGCGTTCGACGCGGACACGCTCAAGTTCCTGCTCGTGCCGGTGGAGGATCTCCTCCAGGCGTTCGGCGTCGGCCGCCCGCGCGTCGGCCGCGTCGAGCGCGCGGTGGGCCTCGGCCAGTTCGGCGGCGAGGGCGGGCGCGGGTGCCTCCCCCGCGATCTCCATCAGCTTGTCGCGTTCGGTGCGCAGCTCGCCGAGCGCCGTCCCGGCCTGCTCGCGGGCCTGCTGCGCGTCGTCGGCGGCGTCCTGGGCGGCGTCCACCTCGTCCTCGGACGGGACGGGGCCCGGCGCGACGGCCGGGTCCGGGTGGTCGGACGACCCGCAGACGCGGCAGGGCTCCCCGTCGGCCAGCTCCCCGGCGAGGACGGCGGCCATCCCGTCCAGCCGCGCCCGGCGGAGGTCGAGGACGCGCTCCCGGGCGTCCTGCGCCGCGTCGACCGCCGTCCGGTACGTGGCCTCCGCCTCGGTGAGGGCCTGTTCGACCTGGTCGCGGCGCTGCGCGGCGTCGAGGCGGCGGCCCGCGTCCTGGACGGCGGCCGCCGCCCCGGGACGCGCGGCGGCGGCGACCACGGCCTCGTCCCGCTCGGCGCGGCGGGCCGCGACGACGCCGGGGAGGTCCTCCAGCGCGGCGGCGACGCGCGCGTCGGCGGGCTCCAACCGGCGCAGCTCCTCCTCCAGTCCCGCCCGCTCGCTCTCGACCCGGCGGAGCCGGGCGGCGGTGGCGCGGCGGCCCTCCAGCGCGGCGACCTCGTCGCGGCGGTCGCGCTCGGCCTTGGCGAGGACGTCCTCCGGCGCCTTCGGCGGCACCAGCGCGGACACCCCGGCACGGGTCTCGTCGGCCCAGCGGCGCGCCCGCACCGCCTCGTCGTGCCGGGCCCGCACGTCCCTGACCAGCGGGACGACCCGGTCGGCACGCGCGGCGGCGTCGAGCCGGGACGCCAGCGCCGACTTCTCCTCCGCCCGCTCCGCCAGCGCGTCGCGCCGGGCGGCGGCCCGCGCGTGGCGGTCCTGCCGTTCGGCGAGCGCGCGGCCTTCGTCCAAGGCGGCACGGGCCCCGGAAAGGGTCACGGCGGCCTCGTCGCGCAGCGTCTCGACGGCCGCGCGGATGTCCTCATGGGCGCGCGCCAGTTCGGCGGCCCACGCGGGCAGCGTCTCGACCTCGTCCAGCGGCCCGGCCTCCGCGGCGTCCCGCGAGGACGCCCCGCGGTCGGCCGGGCGGGGGCGCGGGACGAGCGGACCGTCCCCGCGCGGCGGCGGCGCCCCGGTCGCCTCGGCGACGCGGTCGGCGAGCGCGGCGGCCCGCGCGGCGAGGTCGGCGGCCTCCCGTCCGGTGCCCGCGCGCCGCTCCGCGAGCCACTTCTCGACGTGGGTGAACACCTCGGTGGCGAACAGGCGCTCCAGCACGCGGCGGCGGTCGTCCGCCCCGGACCGCAGGAACCCCGCGAACTCGCCCTGCGGCAGCAGCGCGACCTGGCAGAACTGGACGGCCGTCATCCCGAGCATCCGGGACACGAGGTCGCCCGCCTCGTCCAGCCTCGTGGTGAGGCCCGTCCAGCCGCCGTGCTCGAACTCCTCCAGGACGACCTTCGCGTGCTCGACGGTCGTGCCGGAGCCGCGCAGCTTCGGCCGCTCCCACGCGGGCGAGCGGGACACGCGCAGGCGGCGGCCCCGGATCGTCGTCTCCAGCACCACGCGCGGCACGGCGCCGGGCGCGGCGTGGTCGCTGCGCAGGCCCTTCACCGCATTGCGGACGCCCGGCACCTGCCCGTACAGCGCGAAGCACACCGCGTCGAGGACGCTCGTCTTCCCGGCGCCCGTCCGGCCCTGGATAAGGAACAGCCCGGCGTCCGACAGCGCGTCGAAGTCGATCTCCTCGGTGCCCGGGAAGGGGCCGAACGCGGTGATCTCCAGCCGGTGGAGCCTCACGCCATCGCCTCCTTGCGGCGGCACGCCTGGAAGGCCTCGTCGAGCAGGGCGCGCTCGGCGTCGGTCGCGGGGCCGTCGGTGACCTCGGCGACGAAGTCTCCCGCGATGTCCTGCGCGGAGCGCTCGCGGACGCGGCCGGACCAGGTGCGGACGGCGTCCGCCGCGCCGCCCTCCGGCTCGAACCCGAGGACGAGCGTGTGCGGGAACCGGCGGCGCAGCCGCTCCATCGCCGCGGACGGACGGCGCGCGTCGGTCAGCGTCACCTGGAGCCAGCGGTCCTCGCAGCGGTCGAGGGCGGGGTCGGCGAGGAGGTCGTCGAGCCGTCCGCGGACGCGGGCGAGGCGGCGCGGGACGGGCGCCTCCACGAACTCCGACGCGATGCCGTCCGCGCGGAGGTCGATCAGCCAGGAGCCCTTGACGTGCTTCTCCTCCGAGAACGAGTACGTGAGCGGCGAACCCGAGTAGCGGACGCGGTCGGTGATCCGCCAGCGGCCGTGCAGGTGGCCGAGCGCCGCGTAGTCGACGCCGTCGAACACCGACGCGGGAACGTGCGCCGAACCGCCCACGGAGATGTCGCGCTCGCTCTCGCTGGCCTCCCCGCCGGTGACGAACGCGTGCGCCAGCACGACCGTGCGCGTTTCAGGGCGCCGGGCGGCGTCGGCGCGGACGCGGCGCATCGCCTCCGAGAGGGCGGCGGCGTGGCTGCGGTCGTCCAGCTCCCACTCGTGCCGGACCAGCTCCGGCTCCAGATACGGGACGCCGTAGATCGCCGCGTCCCCGACCACGACGGGCTCCCCCACCGTCGCGAAGTCGGTGCGGACGTGCACTCCCGAGGCGTCCATCAGCGCCGACCCGAACCCGAGGCGGCGGGCGGAGTCGTGGTTGCCCGCGATGATCACGACCCGGGCGTGCCCGGCGAGCCGCCGCAACGTCTCGTCGCACAACTTGACGGCGTCGACGGCGGGCAGCGCCCGGTCGTAGACGTCCCCGGACACCAGCACGCACTCGACCCGCTCCGCCTTCACGGTCTCGACGAGGTGGTCGACGAACGCCGCCTGCGCGGAGAGCAGATCCTCACGATGGAACGATCTGCCGAGATGCCAGTCGGAGGTGTGCAGGATTCGCATGTCGCAGCAACCATAGGCACCCCGTCCGACACATCCCGCGCAGAAACGCCGCACAGCCCCGAACGAATCTTCGACCCCGCGCGACGGCCTGGCGCGGGGGCGCACTCGCGCGGGGACGCGGGCGGGGGTCATGGGGCGGGCGCTCGCGTGAGGGCGCGGGTGGGGCTCGCGTAGGGTGATCGCGTGAGCGGAGTGAGCCCGGGGGTCCGGCGCGGCGGGCTCGTCCCGCGCGGGACGGACGCATGAGCGCGCGACCCTACGTCCTGCTGAGCTGCGCGATGTCGGCGGACGGCTACATCGACGACGCGACCCCGGAGCGGCTGCGACTGTCCAGCGCCGCCGACTGGGACCGGGTGGACGGGGTGCGCGCGAGCTGCGACGCGATCCTCGTGGGCGCCGGGACGATCCGCGCCGACGACCCGCGGCTGCTGGTCAGGTCGGCCGCGCGGCGCGACAAGCGGGTCGCGCGCGGGCTCCCCGCCGACCTGACGAAGGTGACGCTGACCTGGAGCGGCGACCTCGACCCCGGCGCGCGGTTCTTCACCACGGGCGAGTCGCCGAAGCTGGTGTACGCGCCGTCCGGGACGGCCGCCGAGCTGGCGCCGAGGCTGGACGGCGTCGCCGAGGTCGTCGACGCCGGAGACCCGCTCTCCCTCGACGCGCTGCTCGCCGACCTCGCGGGACGCGGCGTCCGGCGGCTGATGGTGGAAGGCGGCGGCGCCGTCCACACGCTGTTCCTGACGAGCGGGCTCGTGGACGAGCTGCAACTCGTCGTCGCGCCGTTCTTCGTCGGCGACCCGTCCGCGCCGCGGTTCGTCCAGTCCGGGGTGTTCCCGCAGTCGCCGGAGCGTCCGATGCGGCTCGCGGAGGTCACCCGCATCGGCGACCTCGCGCTGCTGCGCTACCTCGTCGGGGCCGGGCGTGGATGACCTCGGCTGGCTGTCCCTGGCCTGCGACCTCGCGGCGCTGTGCCCGCCGTCCCGGACCGCGTTCTCGGTCGGCTCGGTGATCGTCGGCGCGGACGGGCGCGAGATCGCCCGCGCTTACTCCCGCGAGTCGGACCCGCACGACCACGCCGAGGAGGCCGCCCTCGCGAAGACCGCGTCCCTCCCGGCCGGAGACCTCGCGGGGGCGACCGTGTACAGCTCGCTCGAACCGTGCGGGAAGCGGGCGTCGCGGCCGCGGACGTGCGCCGAGCTGATCGTCGCGGCGGGCGTCCGGCGGGTGGTGTTCGCCTGGCGGGAGCCGTCCCTGTTCGTCGCCGGGACGGGCGCGGAGGTCCTCGCCGCGGCGGGCGTCGAACTCGTCGAGCTGCCCGGGCTGGCCGGACGCGCCCGCGAGCCGAACGCGCACCTGCTCTGACGCCCGCCGCGTGAGACGCGAGTCTCATTCCCCTTGCCAACGCCGGGGGACGCCGTGCGATGCTGTGCCCAAGCAAGCATTCGGTTACCCGGGTTCGGCCCCGTCGGGCAGGGAGGCACGGCAGCATGCGCGAGCACGATCGGCTGTTCATCGGCGGCGGGTGGACCGCCCCGGCAGGCACCGCGACGATCGACGTCGTCTCCCCGCACACCGAGGAGGTCATCGGGCGCGTCCCCGAGGGTACGGAGGCCGACATGGACGCGGCGGTCGCGGCGGCGCGGCGCGCGTTCGACCACGGCCCCTGGCCCCGGATGGCGCCCGCCGAGCGCGCCGACATCGTCGGACGGCTGTCCGCGATCTACGCCGAGCGGCAGCAGGAGATGGCCGACCTCGTCACCGCCGAGATGGGCTCGCCGATCATGTTCTCGGTGTTCGGGCAGGCCGCGATCCCGCAGATGGTGCTCCAGTACTACGTCGACCTCGCCTCCGCCTACGCCTGGGAGGACGAGCGTCCGGGCATGCTCGGCCCGGTGACCGTGACGCAGGAGCCGGTGGGGGTGGTGGCCGCGATCGTCCCGTGGAACGTGCCGCAGTTCACGCTCATGCTGAAGCTCGCGCCCGCGCTGATCGCGGGCTGCACGGTGGTGGCGAAGCCGTCCCCGGAGACGCCGCTCGACAGCTACCTGCTCGGCGAGTGGATCCAGGAGGCGGGGATCCCGGAGGGCGTCGTCAACATCGTCCCGGCGGGCCGCGAGGTCGGCGCCCACCTCGTCGCGCACCCGGACGTGGACAAGGTCTCCTTCACCGGCTCCACCGCCGCCGGACGCAGGATCGGCGCGGTCTGCGGGGAGCAGCTCAAGCGGGTCACGCTGGAGCTGGGCGGCAAGTCCGCCGCGATCGTCCTGGACGACGCCGACCTCGCGAGCACGATCGAGGGGTTCAAGCTGGCGTCGCTGATGAACAACGGGGAGGCGTGCGCCGCGCAGACCCGGATCCTCGCGTCCCGCCGCCGCTACGACGAGGTCGCGGACGCGCTCGCGGCCATGGTCGGCGGCCTCGCGGTCGGCGACCCGTCCGACTACGGCACCGAGATCGGCCCGCTGGTCGCCCGGCGGCAGCAGGAGCGGGTGGAGAACTACATCCGGATCGGGCAGGACGAGGGCGCCAAGCTGATCACGGGCGGGCTGGACCGTCCGCACGACCGCGGCTGGTACGTCGCGCCGACCGTGTTCGGCGGCGTCGGCAACGACATGCGCATCGCCCGTGAGGAGATCTTCGGCCCGGTCCTCGTCCTCATCCCCTACGAGGACGAGGACGACGCCGTGCGGATCGCCAACGACAGCGACTACGGCCTGGGCGGCTCCGTCTGGACGTCCGACGTCGACCACGGCGTCGACGTAGCCCGCCGCATCCGCACGGGAAGCTGCGGCGTGAACCTCTACACACTCGACCCGAACACCCCGTTCGGCGGCTACAAGAACAGCGGCCTGGGCCGCGAACTAGGCCCAGAGGGCCTCCACGCCTACCTGGAACACAAATCAATCCCCCGCCCAACCCCAGCCCCCTGACCCACACCCCGGACGACCGCGTTCCGAGGTCGATGGTGCCCCCACGTCCCCGAGCCTCCGCCTGACCCCAGCAACCCGGGGCCGCGGCGTTCTGAGGCCAGGGGTCAGCCCCCGCGCCCAGCCTCTCCCTACCTGAGCACCGCCCTCGCCATCGGGCTACACACTCTGAGGCCGAAGATTCGCCCCTCGCGCCCCAGAGCATCCGCCTGGGTCTAGCGCCAGCCGCACCCCCGGGCCACGGCGTTCTGAGGTCGACGGTTCGTCCCGCGCCCCAGAGCATCCGCCGCGGGGCGGCGGATGCGCTGGGGCGGGCTCTTGGCCCCTGGCTCAGGGCAGGGGGGCGACCGTCCAGCCGTGGCGGGTCCGGCAGGCGTGGACGGCCTCGGGGGCGGGTGCGGCGGTAGCGAGCAGGCGGACGTCCGGCACGGGGACGCGGGCGGGGTCGAACGCGATGGCGCGGAGCTTGGCGGGCGTGACGACGGCCGCGGTCGCCCGGTGTTCGCGGATCGCCTCCAGCACGTCGCGGGGCTCGGCCCCGGGGACGCCGACCAAGGTGACGCCCTGGCTGAGGCACAGGTCAACGAGACCGACCCAGGTGGGAACGGGGACGTCCTGGCCGGGGAGGACCAGGACGTCGCCGTCGCCCAGGCCCAGCGCGCCGCCGAGCCGGTAAAGGTCGGCGAGCCGGTCGGCGTGGGTGATCTCCTCCGGCGGGACGCACAGCCGCAGCGCCGGGTCGCGGAGCGGGTCGGGCGGCGGCGACGCGGCGGCGGGCCCCGTCTCCACGAGGCGGGCGAAGGGCGTCGTGCCCGGGACGTCCCCGAACGCGAAGACCTGCCGGACGTACGACCGCTCCGCCCCCGCGAGGGCCCGCGCCGCCGTGCCCGCGCCGGTCAGCAGGAACCGGGCGCCCGAGGCGTTCATCAGGTGGGCGACCTCGGCGGGCTCCGCGACCGGCGGCAGCGGAGCCGGGACCGCCCCCGCCGCGCCCACCGCGTGGACGGCGAGCGCGAGGTCGCAGACGCCCGAGACATGGATCGCGCCCACGTCGCCGCGCCGGACGCCGTGCCGCCGCAGGCCGTGCGCCGCGGCCGTGACCGTGTCGGCGAACTCCGCGTAGCCGAGCCGCTTCCCGGGGTCGACGAGGGCGGCCCGGTCGCCGTGCCGGACCGCGTCGGCCCCGGCCGCGACCAGGACGGCCTCGGTGATCGTCGTCCCGGCGAGCGTGACCGGGGCGCTGGTTCCCTCGGGCATGCGCCGAACGTACGCCGCGCGCACCCCGGGCCACATCCGAAGAACTGTGTAGGCGGATGTGTAGCTCACGGGGCGAGCCCGGCGCGTTCGAGCAGCGCCCGCCGCCGCACCTGCCCGTCCGGCGCGCGCGGGATCTCGTCGACGACGTGCACGGCGGACACCATCCGCGTCCGGTGGACGTGCTTGTTGACGTACGCGAGCAGATCGTCCTCGGACGCCCGCTCCGCCAGGACGACGAAGGCGTGCGGCGCGAGCCCGAGGTCGTCGTCGGGGGCGGGCGCGACCACGGCGTCCTCGACGGCGGGATGCGCCGCCAGCACCGGCTCCGGCTCGCCGGGCGGCTCGGACCGGACGGCCGGGAGCCGCCCGAGGATGAACACGCGCTCGTGGTCGTCGGCGAACGCCGAGTCGCCCGTGGGCAGCCACCGGACGGGCACCGCCGCGGTCCGCGCGACCGGCAGCCGCACGCACAGCTCCCCCGGCTGGTAGGACGGCTGCGCCGTGCCCCTCCGCGGGTGGACGATCCGCCACGTCACGCCTGGGAGCCCGCGTCCGACGGAGTCGAGCGTGCCCTCCTCGACGGCCCGCAGGTTGAGGTGGGTGAACCCGGCGGCCTCGGCCAGCCCGTACGCCTGCCGCACGGGGCACCCGAGCCGCGCGGCGGCGGCCCGCGCGTCCTCCGCTGCGAGCGGACCGCCCGCGGCGACGACCGCCCGCAGCGCCCCGAGCTCGTACCGCGACACCGCACGGTCGTACGCGAGCGCCTCGACGAGCCGGGGCGGCAGCACCGCGACGGTGACCTGGTGGTCGCGCAGGGCGCGCAGCAGATCAGGCCGTCTCGTGCCCGCGCACGCGACGACCGTGGCCCCGAGCCGCAGCGCCGGATTGAGCACCCCGTTGACGCCGAGCACATCGCTGAACGGCAGCGCGCTCAGCACGACGTCGGACCCACCGAGCAGCCCGGAATCCGCGACCCGCACCAGCCCCGCGACGACCTCGGCATGCGTAAGCCGAACAACATCCCCAGCCCGCCCCTGCTCGCCCCGCCCCCAAGCAACCAATGCAACATCCCGATCAGGCCGAGAGGTCGACAGATCTACATCCGGAACCGAGCCCCCGCCGGAAGAGCCGACTACGCCATCTCCACGAGACCCCGCCGGACGGCCACCCTCCGCAAGCCCTCCGGCTATCGCCTGTTCGCCAGGCCCAGCAGGCCGACTGCTCGGGACAGAACTGGCCGCCACGGAACCCGCGCCCAGCACAGAGTCATCGCCCACCGCCGCGACACTGTCGTCGGCCGCGCTCGAACCGGCCACCGAAACATCACCGGACAGCGAGCGCCCTCCGGGCGACAGACGCCCCTCGGGTACTCGGGGGCCGACGGATCCCGAATGGCCGCCAGGCGAGGCGGGGCTCCCAGATGATCCGGGGTCGGCAGGTGTCGGACGGTCACCGAGGGTCGTGGGGGTTCCAGGTGTTGAGGGAGGTGGGAGCGTTAAGGGAGGTGGGAGCATTGTGGGCTGCACGGACGCCGGGTGGACGTCCTGGGGGTCGGCGTTGCTGGCCAAGAGGTCATCGAGATGAAGTAGGCGCACTCCCTCCCCCGCCTCAGTGCCCCGACCAGGTTGGGTGATGACTGCGCGCACAAACCCCGCATCCAGGGGTTCGGCGGGCTCGGTCGGGAACGGCGCCGCGCCGATCGCGATGACGGCGTGCAGGGCGATGGCGAACTCCGGACCGTCCAGCAGGTGCAGCGCTACGACATCGCCCGGTCCGATCCCCTCGCGGAGAAGGCCCGCCGCTGCGGCCTCGACCCTGATGGTCAGTTCTGCGTACGAGACCGCGTTCCCCGACACGGCATCGATGACCGCGGGCCGTGCAGAACCGGCGCCCGCCGCGCCCAGTACGGCGCGCGTCACCGTCACCGCGGGGTAGGCGGCCGCCGGGTCCACACCTCTGGAAAGCATGTCGCCGAAGCTAGATCGGTGGTCGCGGCCGCACATGCTCCGAAATGTGCAACCACCGTCGTATTCGCACCGGCGATGGTGAGCCGCTCTATGTACACATCCTCAGGACCATCGGGAGTGGCAGCGGCGGCAGAGTCTTCTCCGCTCGCTCTCGCCTCGTGGTCAGGGAGATGGCGGGGACGGGCCTTCCGCGCGGATGTTGTCGACGGCCCAGGCGGCTATCTGGGCGCGGGACGAGAAGCCGAGCTTCGTCAGGATGTTCGTGACGTGGCGTGCCACGGTGGCCGGGCTGATGACGAGTTCGTCGGCGACGCCCCGGTTGCTGAGACCGCGGGCGATGAGCCGGGCTATCTCGCGTTCGCGCGGGGTGAGCGTGCTCGGCGGCGTCGACGGCTCGGCGACTCCGGCGGTGCGCGGCAACGGGACGGACGCCGCCAGCACTCCGTCGGGAAGGACGCCGACGGGCGAGGTCGCGCCGTTGGAGGCTTCGTCCGGAGCGCGGAGGGCGTAGGCGACGGCGTCGTCGGCGGGCATGGCGCGGCCCTCGCCCCAGAACTGGGCGACCAGGGGCTCGCCCAGCTTCCGGCGGATGGGTTCCAGGGTGCGTTCGCGGCGGGCGCCCGAGCCCGGCTCGCGGCCGGTCGCCTCACGCAGGGCGGACGCGGATCCCGCCAGCATCACGGCGCCGCGGGCGTCGCCCTCGACGGCGACCAGTTCCGCGAAGGCGTCCAGGGCCCGGGCGATGTCGAGCCGGATGCCGGATGAGCGGCTCAGCGTGAGGCTCTGCGAGAGCGAGTCGCGGGCCGCGCACGGATCCCCTTGTTCCAGCGCCACGCGGCCGAGCCCGGCGAGGGCGCGGGCCATCTCGGGACGGGCGCCGATCTCCGCCAGGATCGGCAGGACCTCGGCGTAGTGGCCGCGCGCGGACGCCGCGTCGCCGCGCAGCTCGGCGAGGCGGCCGAGGCCGATCATCGCGTGCGAGGCGCCCCAGAGCTGGCCGATGTCGCGCATGACGGACGCGGCGGCGTCCAGGTGCTCGCGGGCCTCGCGCAGTCGGGAGCCGCGGATCAGCAGGTAACCGCGGGCGGCGGACGCATAAGCGCGGTTCCATTCCTGGCGTGGCCCGGCGGCGATCGCGTCGGCCTCGTCGAGGCGTTCTGCGGCCTCCGCGAACCGCCCGGCGCGGACCAGGCACTCGGCGCTCGTGATCAGCGCGGTCGCGGTCATGAAGTCGTCCCCGCAGCCGCGGCAGGGCGCGAGCGCCTCCTCCGCGTAGCGGGCGGCTTGGGCGAAGTCGCGGCCGCCGACGGCGAGCTGGGCGCGTCCGGCGAGGGCCGGGCCGAGGACGTCCGGGGCGAGACCGTGCGCGGCGGCGAGGAAGCGGTCGGTCCAGTCGGCCCATTCGGCGACCCGGCCGCGCACGATCCAGAAGGTGCGGAGCGCGGTGCAGATCCGCAGGCCCTCCGCGATGTCGCCGTGGTCGAACGACCAGGTCAGCGCGGCGACGACGTTGCCGAGCTCGACGTCGTACCAGTTGAACAGCGCCACCCTCGCGGCCCAGGGGGCGGGGTCGTGGGCGACGGCCGTTCGGCCGTCCCGTTCGGCCGCGTCGAGGACGGCGTCGCGGTGCCGTGCGCGGAACGACTCCTCCCCGGCGTCGGCGAGCCGCTCGGCGGCGTACTCGCGGATGCTGTCGAGCTGCCGGAACCGCACCTCCCCCGCCAGCTCGCCGGTCACCGCGACGAGGGACTTGTCGACCAGCGCGGTGAGCAGGTCGAGGACGTCGTCGGCGGGCAGCGCCGCGTCGGCGCAGACGAGCTCGGCCTGCTCCAGCGTCCAGCCCGCGAAGACGGAGAGGCGGCGCAGGAGGATGCGTTCGGGCTCGTCGAGCAGGCCGTGGCTCCAGTCGATCGCGGCGCGCAGCGTGCGCTGCCGGGCGGGAGCGGTGCGCTCCCCGGCGCTGAGCAGCCGGAACCGGTCGGCGAGGCGGCGGGCGATCTGCTCCACCGACAGGACGCGGACGCGGGCGGCGGCGAGCTCCAGCGCGAGCGGCATCCCGTCGAGGGCGCGGGTGACCTCGTGGACGGCGTCCGTCCCGGCGAAGCCGGGCCTGGCGGCCTTCGCGCGCTCGACGAACAGCCGCTCGGCCTCGTCCGGCTCCAGGGGAGGCACCCGCCAGACGTTCTCGCCCGCCATGCGCAGCGGCTCCCGGCTGGTGGCGAGCACCCGCAGCCGCGGGCAGCGGGCGAGCAGCATGCCGGTGAGCTTGGCGCACTCCTCGACGACGTGCTCGCAGTTGTCGAGGACGATCAGCGCGGCGGGGGCGCGTAAGGCGTCGGCGAGCGTCTCGGTGAGGGGGCGGCCGTCCTCCTCCGCGACGTCCAGGACCGCCGCGACGCGGCGCGCGACCGGCTCCGGCGCGCCGTCCGGGCGGACGTCGGCCAGCTCCACGAACCAGACGCCGTCCGGGTGCGCGGCGAGCAGGGTGTGCGCGACGTGCAGCGCGAGCCTGGTCTTGCCGATGCCGCCCGCGCCGCACAGCGTCACGGCGCGCATGCCCTCCAGCAGGCGGCCGAGGTCGGCGACGTCGCGCTCGCGGCCGACGAAGGCGTTGGGCTCGGCGGGGAGGTTCGTCTTCACGGGGGTGTTCGGCGTGGCCATGTTCCCTGCCGTTCCGTGCCCGGTGCGCCCCGCGGCCGGGACATCCGTCATGGCGTGAGTGTGGCATCGCTCTCCGTGCACCGCCACGCTTTCGCGTTCTCGATTGTCCACGGAGGAGGCCGCCGATTCCACCTTGGCGGCGCGCGGGCCGTACCGTAGTGCGCCGTGTCCACCGCCTCCGAGAACGCGGCCGCCAGCCTCGACGACGTGCTGGTCGGCGAGGCGGTGCTGGGCGTCTACCGGCAGATGTTCGCCGCGCTGGCCCGCGACAGCGGCGCCGTCGTGGACGACCCGGAGCTCGTGGACGTCGCCGAGACGCTGCTCGCCGCGTTCGCCGACGCGGGTGAGGACGGGCTGAGCCGCGAGCAGATGCGGTACGTGTGCCGCCGCTACCCGCCGGAGGTGTTCGAGAACCGGCTGCGGGTGCTGAAGGGGCTCGGCGCCGTCCGGGAGGTGTTCCCGAAGCCGAACCAGCTCCGCTACCGGGCGTCGTTCACGAGCGTGGTCGGGCTGATGTTCGTCCGGCGGATGATGCTGGACGGCGGCCAGAGCGAGATGCACCGCCTGCTCGCCCTCGAACAGCTCAACGTCGCCGACCCGCGGATGACGCCGGAGCAGGCGCGCGACGGCGCGGACGGCCTGGCGCGCGCGTTCCGGCTGTGGAGCGTCGAGCTGGTCACGCTGACGAACGGAACTATCGAGGAGCTTCGCGAGCAGGCGCCGAAGCTGTGGGGCACCGAGGAGATCCTGGTGCGCGCGGAGCGGCTGCACGGCGCGATCCTGCGCCGGTGGCCGCAGCTCGACCGGACCTGCACCGACCTGCGCGCCGCCATCTACGCCTACGGCGACGCGTCCCGCCGCGCGGCCGCCCGCCTGTCGGACTCGGCGGGCACGACCCGGAACCTGACCCTCTTGCCGCCTGAGACGTGGCGGACGTTCGCGCGCACCGCGTCCCGCGAGGACCTCGCCGCCGTCCTGGACGGGTTCGTCTTCGACGCCGCCGCGCCGTGGCACGAGCCGTCGGCGGTGGTGACCGCGGTGGAGGACGGCCCGCGCGCGACGCCGCCGCGTCCCGCGCCGCCGCGCCCCGCCGTCCCGGACACGGGCCTGTCGGGCGACACGGGCTCCGACACGGCCGCGGCCGACCGGCTCCGCGACATCGCCGAGCAGGTCCTCCGGGGGCGCGACCGGGTCGCCGTCGAGGACGTCCTCGCCCAGGACTGGCCGGCGGCGCGCCGCATCCTCGCCGACCTGTCGTCCGTACATCTGCATCCCGAACTCCCCTACCGGCTCGTCTGGTCGGACGATCTGACCGTGCGGCCCGAGGGCACCCCGACCTGGGTGTCCCCGGGCTGGTTCGAGAGGACGGGCACGTGACCGCTTCCTCACCACGGGACGCCTCCGCCGTCCCGCCCGACGCCCGGCACGCCGCCTCGCCCGCCGCCCCGCGTGCCGCCTCGCCCGCCGCCTTGCCCGCCGCCCCGCGTGCCGCCTTGCCCGCCGCCCCGCGTGCCGCCTCGCGTGCCGCCCCGTCCACCGCGCCGACCACCGCTCCGGCCGTGGACCCGCACGTGCTGGCCCGCGCACGCGCCCGCGCGCTGGGCGCGCCGTCGATCCCGGCGGCCGACCCCGTCCCGCCGGGCACGGCCGCGGCGACGGACGGCGCCCGCGTCTGGCTGCTCCCCGTCTGGCCGGACGGCGCCACGCCCGCGCTGCTGGAGGAGTACGACACCGCGCCCATGCCGCTGGACCGCGCGGGACTGGCCCGCCGCGTCCTCGCCGCGGCGCTCCGCTGCTGCTGGCGGCGGCTCGACGACGCGCCGTGGCCGGGCACGGCCGCCACGGTCGCGGACGTCCTGGACGTGTACGCGAACATGACGCGCGGCGACACCGACCTGGCCCGCCGCTGGGCCACCGGCGAGCTGCGCCGCCTGTCGGACACCGGCTGGCTGCTGCTCGACGAGTCCTCAGGGAGCGTCCGCCCCGGCCCCCGGGTCGCGCTCTGGGCGGAGGGCTCCCTCGCCTCCCTCCGGGACCTCCTCCACCGCCTGCCCGAGCCCCCACAACCGGAGCCCCCACAGGCCGAGCCCGCGCAGGCCGAGCGCCAGCCCGCCACCGAACCGAGCGGCTCATCAGCACCTCCGGACGACCTCGATTTCCCTCTGTCATCAGACCCTCCCGCACAGTCCGCCCCCACCGACGAAAAACTTGCGCCTGTGGATAACTCGCCCGCCGCCCAGCCCGCTTCGCCGTCGGTCGCGCAGCCCGCCGCGCAGCCCGCCACGCCGCCGGTCGGTTCGTCCGGCGAACTTCCGGAGGCTGCGGAGAAACCTGGGCAGGACGGCGATGAGTGACCTGTTCGAGGGCCTGCTGCGGTCGTACGACGAGCGGCGCCGGGCCGAGCTCGTCGCCGCGTACATGGCGGTCGAGCACGCGGCCGAGCCCGTCCCGGAGGTCCGGTTCGCGGCGTTGCGGGAGCCCGCGCTCCGCCGGACGGTCGAGGAGATGCTCGCGCTCAGCGGCCGCACGCTCGTCCGCCACGAGCAGACGCGCTGGACCTCCGGATACCGGGACGACATCGCCGCCGAGCTGGCGAAAGACCCCGAGTGCGTCCCGCCGGTGCGGGAGCGGGCGGTGCTGACGCTCATCCTGATCCACTCGGTGGCGATCCCGCGGGCGGCGGGACGGCTCGCCGACGACACGTGGCTGTCGCCCCACCCGACCCCGCTGGACGAGCTGCGCCGCCGCACCCAACTGCCCGTCGGGGAACTGGACGCGGCGCTGCGCAGGCTCCGCCTCGCGGGACTGGTGTCGCAGGTCAAAGCGGGTGCGGACGACGCTGGCGGCTTCGTCCCCGGCCCGCAGTTCCACCGGCTGACCGCCGCCGCGCGGCGGCGGCTGCAAGAAGAGCTGATCCTGGCCGCGGGCCCCGACTCGCCGCTCGCCGCGGCGATCCGGGCGCGCCGCAGAGGCCGGGAACGCGAGCAGGGGGAGAGCGCATGACGGCCGTCCTCGAACCGCTGGTGCCGGTCCCGGCGCGCGGCGACGCGGAGAACGTGGTGGGCGACCGGACGCTGGTCGCGGTGCAGGCGGTGAACATCTCGCGGTTGTCCACGCACCCTGTCCCGACCGTCCCGGGGACGCTGATCGTGGTCGCCGGGCAGGGCCCGAAGGACTCGAACGGCGCGGGCAAGTCGTCCTTCATCGCCGCGATCACCGCGCTGCTCGGGGACGAGCAGTGGCGGTTCGCGTCCGGAGCGCGCGCGGTGGCGGAGCTGCTGTTCAACGCGGAACTCGCCGCGCAGGGCGACAGCCAGTGGGCGAGCGCGGACCACGGTTACATCGTCGGCGTCTTCGACCACGCCGACCCGGTGGAGGACGACGGGGAGACCGCCGTCACCGTCTGGCTGCGCGTGAACGTGGACGCGCCGCACCTGGAGATCCGCTGGCGGGACGGCGTCCACCTGGCGGCGGCGCCGTCCGAGGCCGAGCGCGTCTCGCTGGCGGACCGGCTGTGGGCCGGGCTGCCGCGCAGCGCCGGGCGCCGTGACCTCGTCGCGAAGGACCTTTCCCGCGTCCTGTACGGGGGGCAGGTCCGGTGCGTGTCGTTCCTGTCCACGTCGGTGAGGTCGAAGGTCGCGACGAACCTGCTGTCGCAGCCGCTGAACGAGATCAGCCCGGAGCGGATCTTCAGCGCGATCGCCGCGCTGACCGGGCTGGACCGGGAGCTCGAGGCGGAGCGCACGTCGCGGGCGGAGGAGCACCGCGAGCGCGCCAAGGCCGCGGAGGCCACCGAGCGGCTCGGCGACTGGGAGCGCGACGCGGCGTCCCTGCTGAAGACGTTCGACCGCCGGGACCGGGCCCGTGACGAGGTCGCGGCCGCGCTGCGGCACTGGCGGACGCGGCAGGCGCGGCTGCTCGCGGACGCGTCCGCCGCCGACGCCGCGCACGCCGCCGAGCAGGAGCGGCTGCGCGCGGAGGGCGCGGAGCTGGCCGCCGCCGCGAAGGCCGCCGAACGCGAGATCGAGCAGCTCACCGGCGGGGCTCTGGACGCGCGGTTGCAGGAGGCCGGGGCGGCACTCGCCGAGCTGAAGGGCCAGGCGGGCCAGCTCGCCGCGGAAAAGGCCGTCGCCCGCGACCGGTTGGACGAGCTGCGCCGCCAGGTGTCCGCGCTGGAGGAGCGGCAGCGCGAGGCGGACGGCCGCGACGGCGCCGCCGCCCGCGCCGAGCTTGCCGCCGCGGAGGCGCGCCGGGACGAGGCGCAGCAGGAACTGGGCATGGCGAAGGGCGCGGTCGCGCGGGCGGAGCGGTCCCTCGCCGAGGCGGAGGCGGGCGAGGGCAGCGCGCCCGCGCAGATCCGCGCGCTCGCCGCCGAGGGGATCGCCGCGGTCGGCCTGCTGGACGCGGTGGAACTGGCGGACGGCGTCCGGGAACGCTGGGAGGCCGCGCTGTGGCCGTACCGGGAGGCCGTCGTCGTCAGCGCGGACGACCTCGCCGCCGCCGTCGCCGCCCTCAAGAACATGCCCGGCTCCATGATCGTCCCCGCGGACACCCCCACCGGACCCACGGGCGGTGGGCTGCCGGATGGGGTGCGTTGCGAGCCGCCCCTTGGACGGTTCTTCGCCGCTCTTGCGGGCGACCCCGTCCACTCCGGCGACACGGCGGAGGGCGGCGCCGGAGTCGTCGTCGTGGGCGGATTCGCGGAGCCGGTCACCGGGCGCGTGGCGCGCGTCCGGGCGGCGCACGCCGCGCTCGAGACCGCGCGGGAGGCCCTGGAACGGGCGCGGCGGGCCACGTCCGACGCCGCCGCCGACGTGGCCCTCGCCGGGCGGCGGCTCGCGGGCGCCGGCGCGGCCGACGAGCTGGACGCCGTCCGCGACGCGATGACGGAGCTGCGCGAACGCCTGGAGGAGCTGGCGGCGGGCGAGGCCCGGCTGGGCCCGCGGCTCGGCGCGGCGGAGCAGACGCTGCGGCGGCTGCAGGCGAAGGCCGACACGCGGGCCCTGGAGATCGACCGGCTCCGCGGCCGCCGGGAGGCGCACGAACGCGAGCGGGACAAGGTCCGGCGGGCGTCGGCCGAGCTGGCGGACAAGCGCGCCGTGCTCGGCCTCGACGCCCTGGAGAAGGAGTGGGGCGGCACCCGCGAGGGCGCGGCCGAATGGCTGTCCGCGCTGGACGACGACGAGGCGACCTGGACGCCCTCCGAATGGTGGCACACCGCCGAGAAGCACCTTTCGGAGGCGCTCCGCCGCGTCTTCCCGGACGGGCCGTCCGACGAGGACATGCCCGAGGAGACGCGCTTTCTCCTGCGCGAACGCGCCGAGGGCGAAGGGCGGCGCACCGACCGCGAACAGGCGACGTTCCCACGCCTGGCGAAATCCCTTGAGGCGTATCTGCGCCAGCAGGACGACTACGAGAAGCACCAGCGGCGCCAGATCGAGGTGCAGTTGTCGGCACGCCGCACCGACCTGGAGAAGGCGCAGAAGGGCGCTGCGGAGGCGGCGGGCGCCGCGGAAGCGCACCGCACCGCGCTGACGGCCGCGATCCGGGCGCGTCTCCAGCGGGTGTCGGACGAGTTCGAGAAACTCGACGTCGCGTACGGCGGCTATGGCGCGACGCTGGAATTCCCCACGCCCGAGCAGCCCGGCGACCCGGAGCAGGAATGGCGCTGGCGGGTCACGCCGAAATGGCGGCGCTCGGAGGGGCAGCGCTACGTCCCGTACAACCGGCGCGCCAACACCGCGCTCATGGACGAGAAGGCCGTCAAGCTGGTGTGCGCGGCGGCGCTCGCGAGCTCCGGCGGCGGACGCCTCTGCCTCGTCCTCGACGAGCTCGGCCGGAACCTCGGCAAGGAGCACCGCAAGGAGGCCGTCGCGCTGTTCCGCAAGATCGGCGAGACGCACGGCATCACGGTGATCGGCGCGCTCCAGGACGACATGGAGCCGTACGCGATCGACGCCTGCGGACAGTATGTGAAGCTGCGCCGATCGTCCGACACGATGCCCTACAACGAGCCCCCGGTCGTCGTCGGCTACGACGACAATGAGCCCCGCGTCCGCAAACTGGCCGACCAGATCGCCCGCTCGCCGAGCACGTCCCCCGCCGCCACGGCGGATGAACCGGAGTAATCGCGACGCCCACCCGACCACCGCGACATTGAGCAGTTCGGGTCGCGGTCGTGAGGCACGGGTGTGGAGTGGGTTGAAGGCTTGGGCCTGTCGTGCGGCGCGGGTGGACGGTGGTGGCCGCAAAGCCAACCAGGCGTACCGGGGCGGCGTCAGAATGGGGGAAATCGCAGACCTAGCTTGAGGAGCGGGCCCGTGGCGGAATGGCGGGTGGCGGGGTTCGAGGAGGTCCGCGAGCTGGGACGCGGCGGCCAGGGGCGGGTCGTGCTCGCGCGGCACGCCGGGAGCGGCACCCCGGTCGCGATCAAGTACCTGCCCGCGGACGCCGACCCGGACGCGCGGGCGCGGTTCCGGCACGAGGCGCGGATGCTCGGGCAGGTGGACGACCCGCATGTGGCGCGGCTCTTCCGGCTCGTCGAGCACGACGACGACCTCGCCATCGTGATGGAGGCCGTGGACGGCGTCTCGTTCAAGGAGATCCTCGGCCGGTACGGGCGGCTGGAGCCGGAGGCGGCGCTGACCGTCCTCAGGGGTTCGCTGCTCGGCCTCGCCGCCGCCCACGCGGTCGGCGTCGTGCACCGCGACTACAAGCCCGCGAACGTGATCGTCCCCGCGGACGGGCGCAGCAAGCTCATCGACTTCGGCATCGCCGCGCCCGAGGGCGCCGCGCCGGGCGGGGGCACGCCGCTCTACATGGCGCCCGAGCAGTGGCGCGGCGAACCGGCCACGCCCGCCGCCGACGTCTACGCCGCCACCTGCGTGTTCTTCGAGGCCCTGACGGGGCGCCGCCCGTACGGCGCCGGGGACCGCGCGTCGATCATGGCGGGGCACCTGTCCGGGGACGTCCCGGCGGAGGACGCGCCCGAGCCGCTGCGGCCGCTCGTGGCGCGGGGCATGGCGAAGGACCCGGCGGACCGGCCCGCGAGCGCTGCGGCATTCGTCGCCGAACTTGACGAGCTCGCCCGGACCGCCTACGGGCCGGACTGGGAGGCGCGCGGCGTGCGCACCCTCGCCGGGACGGCCGTCGCCCTGGCCGCGCTGTTCCCCCTCGCCGCCGGGCTGGCCCCGGCCGCCGGTGCGGGAGCGGGGGCCGGCGCGGCCGCCGGGTCGTCCGGGATCCTCGCCGCGGTCGGCGCCAAGGCGGCGGTCGCGGTCGCGGGCACGGCCGTCGTCGGCGCGACCGCGGGCGGGATCGGCGTCTACGAGGCGACCAAGGAGGACCGGCCGCCCGCCGCGGTGCGGGCCGAGCAGCCCCCGCCGGGCGTCCCGCTGCGGATCGGCCAGATCACCCTCAAGACCCCGAAGTTCTGGAAGACCTACGGGATCCCCTTCACCCGGACGAAGCCCAACGGGGAGGAGGAAAGGCCGCCGAGCGACAGCTTCTACGTGAGCACCTGGCGGACGTGCTCCAAGGGCGAACCGGTCAGGGCGTCGCTCTCTCCCGGCCAGGCGTGGTGCCCCGGTGTCCATGTCCTCGGACGCTCCTTCCTCGATGACAGTTACGCCTACGTCGCGGACAAGTACTCGACCTCCGACACCTATGCCTCGATGTTCAGCCAGGACGAGGGCATGAGCTGCCCCGAGCACGAGGACCTGCGCGCGGTCGGCGTCCAGAACGGGGCCCGGCTGACGGTGAACCGGCTCGCGGACGTCGGGTCCAAGAAGGCCGAGTACCGCGAATGGGTCGTCCCCTGCTACACGCGCGACGACCCCAGCGGGTACGGCCCCAACCGCAGGACCCGGTTCACCTACACCGAGCGCCT
Organism: Actinomadura decatromicini; assembly: GCF_008121305.1. Classification (NCBI taxonomy): domain Bacteria; kingdom Bacillati; phylum Actinomycetota; class Actinomycetes; order Streptosporangiales; family Thermomonosporaceae; genus Actinomadura; species Actinomadura decatromicini. The sequence continues at coordinate 181,199 of NZ_VSRQ01000006.1, forward strand.
CTGGTACCTGCCGGCCTCGAAGATCCTCATCGTGGACATCTGGAACACGCCGAACCTGTCCCAGATGCTCCAACACGCCGAGTGGACATGACCCCGCGCGAGTGCGTTCCTGGCGCCGGGCTAGCAGGCGGTGTCGCAGCGCCGAGCGGCCCTGAACCCGCGCGATGGCCCGGGAGGATCAGGAATCGGGGGTCTCCTTTCTCAGTTCTTTGGCTGCCGCCGTGCCCGCGGCGGTGGTGTCCAGTTCGTGGGCGAGTTCCTCCAGTTCGCTGCCTCCCGCCATGAGGGCGGTCAGTTCGTCGCGGGTGATGTCGCTCTTGGCGTGGTAGCCGATGCTCTGTCCGCGGTTGAGGATCAGGAAGCGGTCGCCGACCGGGTAGGCGTGGTGCGGATTGTGCGTGATGAAGATGACCGCGAGGCCGCGTTCGCGCGCCTGGACGACGTACCGGAGCACCACCCCCGCCTGCTTGACGCCGAGCGCGGCGGTGGGCTCGTCCAGGACGAGGGCCTTGGCGCCGAAGTAGACCGCGCGGGCGATCGCCACGCACTGCCGTTCGCCGCCGGAGAGCGTGCCGATGGGCTGGTTGACGTCCCGCAGGTCGATGCCCATCGCGGCCATCTCGCGGTGGGTGGTCTCGCGCATGAACTCGACGTCCATGGCGCCGAGGCGCTTGCGCTTCTCCGAGCCGAGGAAGAAGTTGCGCCACACCGGCATCAGCGGGACGACGGCGAGGTCCTGGTAGACCGTGGCGATGCCGCGATCGAGCGCGTCGCGGGGCGACCCGAGCGCGACCTCCTCGCCCTGGACCTCGTAGGTGCCGGTGTCGTGGCGGTGCAGTCCGGCGACGACCTTGATGAGCGTCGACTTGCCCGCGCCGTTGTCACCCAACACGCAGATGACCTCGCCCTCGGACGCCTCCATGCTGACGTCCCGCAGCGCGATGACGTTGCCGTAGTTCTTGCCGACGCCGGTCAGCCTGAGGAGCGGCGCCGCCGCACCGGACGTCTGCTCCGTCATGACGACCGCTCCACTCTGCGCCGCACGATCAGGTTCACCACGGTGGCGATGAGGAGCATCGCGCCGAGGAAGAAGCGGAACCAGTCGGGGTTCCATTCGGCGTAGACGATGCCCTTGTTCGTCATGCCGAAGATGAACGCGCCGATCGCCGCGCCGATCGCCGACCCGTAGCCGCCGGTCAGCAGGCAGCCGCCGATGACGGCGCAGATGATGTAGAGGAACTCGTTGCCGACGCCCTCCCCCGACTGGACGGTGGCGAACGCGAACACCAGGTGCATCCCGGAGAACCAGGCGCAGAACGCGACGCCCATGAACAGGCCGATCTTGACGCGGTCGACCGGGACGCCGACGGCGCGGGCGCTGCCCGCCGCGCCGCCCGCCGCGAAGATCCAGTTGCCGACGCGGGCGCGCAGCAGGATCCAGGTCGCGACGGCGACGAACAGCAGCCACCAGAACACCGTGACCTTGACGTTGACGCCGAGGACGTCGACGTCGGACGCGAACACGGCGCGGGCGCTGTCGAAGCCGTCCATGTCGCGGACGGAGTCGCTCGCGACGTTGCCGGTCAGCGCCTTCGTCACGCCGAGGTTCAGGCCCGCCAGCATGAAGAACGTGGCGAGCGTGATGATGAAGCTCGGCAGCCGCGTCCGGACGTAGAGCACGCCGTTCACCATGCCGAGACCGAGCGTCAGGACGAGGGAGATCACGACGCCCGCCCACACGTTCAGCGTGAACTGGTAGGCGGTGAGCGCGGCGATCAGCGCCGCGGACGTCACCATCACCCCGGCGGACAGGTCGAACTCGCCGCCGATCATCAGCAGCGACACCCCGACCGCCATGATCCCGAACGTGGAGCTCGCGTACAGCACGGTCGAGAACGAGTCGGTCTGCAGGAACGAGTCCGCGACGAGCGAGAAGAACGCGAACAGCGCGATCGCGCCGAGCAGCGCGCCGAGTTCGGGGCGGCCGAGCAGCCGCCGCAGCGGCGACTGCCGGGCCAGCCGCTCGTCGGGGCCGGGGGGCCGGGTCGCGGGCGGCTCCGCCACCGCGTGGGTCATCGGGTCCCCCGGGTGGCGAACGCCTCCAGCGCGGCGGCGTTCGCCTTGGTGACGATGGCCGGCCCGGTCAGCACCGGGCGCCCGCCGCCGAGGACGTTGCCGTTGTTCTTCAGCAGCCACAGCTGATCGACGGCCTCGTATCCCTGGAGGTAGGGCTGCTGGTCGACGGCGAACTGGATGTCGCCCGACTTGATCGAGGCGATGAGGTCCTTGTTCATGTCGAACGTGCCGATCTCGGCCTTGGCGTTGGTCTCCTTGACCGAGTCGACGGCCGTCGCGGCGAACGGCGCGCCCAGCGTCAGGATGCCGTCGATGCTCTTGTCGGCCTGCAGCTTGGCCGTGATGGACGACTTGACCTCCGGCATGTTCGTGCCCGGCACGAACAGGTTCTGCAGGTCGCCGCCGAACGTCTTCTTCGCCCCGGCGCAGCGGTCTTCGAGGCCGACGTTGCCCTGCTCGTGGATGACGCACAGCGCCTTCTTCGCGCCGATCCGCGCCATCTCGGCGCCGGCGGCCTCACCGGCGATCGCCTCGTCCTGCCCGAAGTGGGCGACCGCGCCGAGCTTCGCCGACTCCCCCGCGCCGGAGTTGATCGACACGACCGGGATCTTCGCGGCGGCGGCGCGGGCCAGCGCGTCCTTCATCGCGTCGGGCTTGGCGAGGGTGACGATGATACCGTCGACCTTCTTGTCGATCGCGGCCTGGACGAGCTGCGCCTGTTTGCCGCCGTCCGGATCGGCGGAGTACAGGAACTCGGTGTTGTCCTTCGCGGCGGCGGCCCGAGCGCCCTTCTGCACGATGTCCCAGAAGGTGTCGCCGGCGCCGGAGTGGGTGACCATGGCGATCTTCAGCCGGGGCCCGGCGCCCTCGGTGCCCTTCTCCGCCTTCTTGCCGCCCTCGCTGCTGCAGGCGGCCAGTGCCAGGAGCCCCGCCACCGCCAGGACCGCGAGGACCCTGGAAGCTCCACCCGCGAAAACGCCTCTCATCGGCTGCTCTCCGTTTCTCCCCGAATGATCGGTCAGAGGAGTTGATCACAGAAGGCGGCGGCAGGCACCCGCGTTCCGGCTGGGCGCGGCAGCCGCCCGTGGGCGACCGCCACCTGGACGCCGACGCCTCCGCGACCGGGACGTCCCACACGATGCCCCACCGCCGGGGGCGTCTCCAAGGGTCCGCGCGAATGTGGATAACCCCGTCCAGCGGCGCTCCCCGCGAGCCGGGACACCACCGAACCGCGTCCCTGAGAGGCCCTTTGACCTGCGGTCCCACGGCACATGAACAAGCCGCTGAGGCCGCGATCATCGCGCCCCGGCCCGTCCTGCCGAGGCTCAGCGAGGTACTCCGGCGACCGTCATCGCCGCACCTCCTCGGTGCCGACGACCCGTCCCTCCCTGAGCGACAGCTCGCATGCCTCAGCGAGATAGAACGCTTCAAGTGCCTCTTCGGGTGGACATGGGTTGCCTCGCCGACCGGCAATCACATCCACGAAGGCACGGAGTTCCGCGTCGTAGGCGTCGGAGAACCGCTCCATGAAACCGCTGTAGACATTCCTCGACCCGCCGTCTCGCTCCGGCAGGGCGGTCGAGGGCGTACGCGTGTCCTGTCCCGTGACGACGCTGTCCTTGGATCCGAACAGTTCGAGGCGCGAGTCGTAACCCGCCGCGTTGTAGCGGGTGGCGGAGACGACCCCGAGCGTCCCGTCGTCCAGGACGAGCAAGGCCGAGCCGGTGTCGACGTCGCCGCACTCGCGGAAGAACTCGTCCCCGCGATTGGCTCCGGCGGCCATCACCCGGACGACCTCGCGCCCGGTCACGAACCGGATGAGGTCCAGGTCGTGGATGACGCAGTCGCGGAACAGCCCGCCGGACGTCGGGACGTACCCGGCGGGCGGCGGCGCGGGATCGAAGCTGCACGACCGGACGGTGTGCAGCCAGCCGAGCCGTCCCGACGCGACGGCCTCGCGCGCGGCCGCGTTCCCGGCGTCGAAGCGGCGCTGGAACCCCACCTGCACGGGCACTTCGGCGGCGGCGCAGGCGGACACGATTTGGAACGTTCCATCAAGGTCCGGGGCGAGCGGCTTCTCGCAGAACACCGGCATCCGGGCGGCCATCGCGCGCGCGACGAGGTCCGCGTGCGCGTCCGTGGCGGCCGCGACGACGAGCCCGTCGAGCCCGGCGGAGAACAGGTCCTCGACGGCGTCCGGCACGGCGGCGCGCGACTCCGGGGGCAGGCGGGCGACGAGGTCGCGCGCGCGGGCGGCGTCGGCGTCCGCGATGACCAGGGCGTCCACCTCGGGCAGTGCGCAGAGGGCGGCGGCGTGGCGCGCACCGATGCGCCCCGCGCCGGCCAGTCCGATCCTCATCGATCCCCTCCCGGTCGGCGGTCAGGTGAGCCACGAGTGTGGCCGGAGCATTCCGGCTCCGTCAACGAGCGGAGGCGGCCATACCGACCGGAAGATGTCCGAAAAACCGGCGGCTAGTCTGAAAGTCGCAGCGTGGTGGCTGCCAGCCGATTCAGACCAAGCGCTAGGTTTGTCCGTCATGCGGGTCTTCGTCACCGGCGCCTCCGGGTTCGTCGGGTCTTACACCGTCCGCGCCCTCCTGGCGGCGGGACATCGCCCGCGCGCGCTTGTCCGCGACCCGGGCAAGACGACGAAAGTGCTACAGACCATCGGTGTCGCCGCCGAGGACGTGGAACTCATCCCAGGAGACATGCTCGACGCGGATGCCGTGACCGAAGCACTGGACGGTTGCGACGCCGCCATCCACGCCGCCGCCGCGATCGGTGTGACCGGCGCTTCGGGCGACCTGGTCGACATCAACGTGCGCGGTACGCGCAACGTGGTCGGCGGCGCCGTCGCCAAGGGGCTGAACCCGGTCGTCCATGTATCGACCGTCGCCGTGTTCGTCCCGCCGTCCGCCCGGGTCATCACCGCCCAAGGGGCTCTGGCGCATCCTCGCACCGCCTACGGACGCTCCAAACTGGCCGCCGAAAACTACGTGCGCGCCCTCCAGGACGAAGGCGCACCGGTCACGATCCTCTACCCAGGCGGTATTTGCGGGCCCCATCAGCCTTCACTGGACGCCCTGATGGAGGGTCTCGCCGCCGCGCTCGGAAAGGTGTGGCCCCTACCCGGAGGCGGCGTGTCGGTCGTCGACGTCCGCGACGTTGGCGAGGCTTTGGCACGTTCCGTCGAGGCGAGGCAGGGCCCCAGCCGATGGCTTCTCGGCGGCCACTACCTGACATGGCCGCAGTACGCGGACCTGTGCGACCGCCTCACCGGCGTGAGATGCCGCCGTATCCGCGTCCCCAGCGCCGTCATGCTCGGGCTCGGCTCGGCCCTGGACGCGGCCAAGCGCATCCGCCCCTTCGACTACCCGCTCACCCGCGACGCCGCCGAGTTCATGGTGACGCTGGTGCCGACCGACGACCGTCCCGCCCTGGACGCGCTCGGCCTGACCCTGCGTCCCGTCGAGGAAACGGTCACCGACTCGGTGCGGTGGCTGGCCGACAGCGGCCATCTCAACCCGCGCCGCGCGGGACGCCTCGCGCCCCGGCCGAACACACCCGGAGGGAAACCGATGCCGACCCTCGTCCAGCGCGCGTTCGGCCCGCTGTTCCAGCGGATCTCCGGGGCGGCATGGTTCGCCAAGGTCGGCCCCAAGGTCGTCCCCCCGATCGACCGGACGCTGCACAGGCTCACCGGAGGCCGCTTCCTCCTGGGGCAGCTTCTCGTCCCGTCCCTCGTCCTGACGACGACCGGAGCCGTCAGCGGCCTACCCCGCCGCACTCCGCTCGCCTGCCTACCAGACACCGACCCCAGGGGCGGCTGGTATGTCGTCGGCTCCAACTTCGGACGCGAGAAGCACCCCGCCTGGACGGGCAACCTCCTCAAGCATCCCGAGGCGGAGGTCAGTTTCCAGGGCCGCACGATCCCGGTCACGGCCCACCTCCTAGACGACGACGAACGCGCGGCCGTCTGGCCCCGCCTCACCGCCATCTGGCCCGTCTACGACCGATACGTGGAACGCACCACGCGCCAGCTAAGGGTCTTCCGCTTGAGCCCACGCTGATCCCCTTACGTGCCGCGCAGAGTCCGGGAAAGGCGCCGCCCGAACAGAACGTAAGCGACCACCACCCCCGCGACGTTGAGGATGACGTCGTCGATGTCGAAAGCCCGGCCGACCACGAAAGCGCCCTGGATCGTCTCGATCGCCAGCGACATGACCCCGGTGACGAGGGCCAGCCGCACCGGCCCGCGAAGGGACTTCCAGATCACCGGGAGAAGCACGCCCAAGGGCGCCAGCAGGACGAGATTGCCGCCCAACTGGAGAACGGCCTCCTTGGTAGGACGATCCAGGTAGAACCGCAGGGAACGCCCCGGATCGGTGTTCCCGCCCGCCTGCCCCCGGTCATGGACGGGCGTCAGGGTCAGTCTGAACGCGAAATAGAAGAAGACGCCGAGAAAGCCGAGCGCGATCGCCACCACGACCACGCGCAGGACCACCACATACCAGGCCGCCTTTTCGCCCGGTACCGCACGCTGCCACATTTCCACCAACACCCGACGTTCGATCCCCGCCGTGGCGTCGCTCATGCGAGACACCGGAATATAGGACGACCGAATTCCCCATAGACGACAGGACGCCCGCGCCGGGCGCGAACCCGGCGCGGGCGTCCCCGCGGGTCAGGCCGCCACGGCGGTGGTGGTGGCCGGTTCCAGCGCGAGGTCCAGCACCTCGCGCACGTCGCTGACGGTGAAGACCGTCAGGTTGTCGAGCACCTCGTCCGGGACGTCCTCCAGGTCCGGCTCGTTGCGCTTCGGCACGATCGCGGTCGTGATGCCGAGCCGGGACGCGGCCAGCAGCTTCTGCTTGAGCCCGCCGATCGGCAGCACCCGCCCGGTCAGCGACACCTCGCCGGTCATCGCCACGTCCGCGCGGACCGGTCGGCCCGACAGCAGCGACGCCAGCGCCGTCGTCATCGTGATGCCCGCGCTCGGGCCGTCCTTCGGGATCGCGCCCGCCGGAACGTGGACGTGGACGCCGCGGTCCTTCAGGTCGCCGACCGGAAGCTCCAGCTCCGCGCCGCGCGAGCGCAGGTAGCTGAGCGCGATCCGGGCCGACTCCTTCATGACGTCGCCGAGCTGCCCCGTCAGCGTCACGCCCGTGTCGCCGGTCTCCTTGTCGGCCAGCGACGCCTCGATGTAGAGGACGTCGCCGCCCGCGCCGGTGACCGCGAGACCGGTCGCGACGCCCGGCACGCCGGTCCGCCGCTCGTTGCGGCTCAGCTCGACCTCGGGCGTGAACCTCGGGCGTCCGAGGTAGCCCTTGAGGTCGTCCGCGCCGATCGAGACCGGCAGCGTCGCCTTGCCGAGCGCCACGTTCGCGGCGACCTTCCGCAGCACCCGCGCGATCGAGCGGTCCAGGGACCGGACGCCGGCCTCCCGGGTGTACTCGGCCGCGAGCAGCCGCAGCGCGTCGTCGCCGAAGCCCACCTCGGCCGCGTCGAGGCCGGCCTTGTCGAGCTGGCGCGGCAGCAGGTGGTCGCGGGCGATGGTGACCTTCTCGTGCTCGGTGTAGCCGTCCAGCTCCACGAGCTCCATCCGGTCGAGCAGCGGGCCGGGGATCGCCTCCACCACGTTCGCGGTGGCGAGGAACAGCACGTCGCTCAGGTCGAGCTCGACCTCCAGGTAGTGGTCGCGGAAGGTGTGGTTCTGCTCGGGGTCGAGGACCTCAAGCAGCGCCGCGGTCGGGTCGCCGCGGTAGTCGGCGCCGACCTTGTCGACCTCGTCCAGCAGGACGACCGGGTTCATCGAGCCCGCCTCCCGGATGGCGCGGACGATCCGTCCCGGAAGCGCGCCGACGTACGTGCGGCGGTGTCCGCGGATCTCGGCCTCGTCGCGCACTCCGCCCAGCGCGACCCGGACGAACTTGCGCCCCATGGCCCGCGCGACGGACTCGCCCAGCGAGGTCTTGCCCACGCCGGGAGGGCCGGTCAGGGCGAGGACGGCGCCGCTTCTGCGTCCGCCCACGACGCCCAGGCCCCGCTCCTCGCGGCGCTTGCGCACGGCCAGGTACTCGACGATGCGCTCCTTGACGTCGTCCAGCCCCGCGTGGTCGGCGTCGAGGATCTCGCGGGCGCCCGCGATGTCGTAGGCGTCCTCGGTGCGCTCGTTCCAGGGGATGTCGAGGACGGTGTCCAGCCACGTGCGGATCCATCCGCCCTCGGGCGAGGCGTCGGACGACCGCTCCAGCTTGTCGACCTCCTTCAGCGCGGCCTCGCGCACCTTCTCGGGGAGGTTCGCGGCCTCGATCCGGGCGCGGTAGTCGTCCTCCTCGTCGGCGGGGTCGCCGTTCAGCTCGGCCAGCTCCTTGCGGATGGCCTCCTGCTGCTGCCGCAGCAGGAACTCGCGCTGCGTCTTCTCCATGCCCTCCTGGACGTCCTTGCGGATCGTCTCCGCCACATCCAGCTCGGCGAGGTGGTCGCGCGCCCAGCCGATGACCAGCGTGAGCCGCTCGACCACGTCCGTGGTCTCCAGCAGCTCGATCTTCTGCTCGTCGGACAGGTAGGGCGCGTACCCGGCGTTGTCCGCCAGGGCGGACGGGTCGTCGATCTGCTGGACGACGTCCACGACCTGCCAGGCGCCCCGCTTCTGCAGGATCGCGCTGACCAGGCCCTTGTACTCCTTCGCCAGCTCCTGCGCCCGGCCGGACGCGGGCGGCGCGTCGAGCACCGTGCCCTCGACCCACAGGGCCGCGCCGGGACCGGTCGTCCCGGTGCCGATCCGCACCCGCGACACGCCGCGGACGACCGCGCCCGGCTCACCGCCGGGCAGCCGCCCCTCCTGCTCGATCACGCCCAGGGTGCCGACACCGGCGTACCGCCCGTCCAGCCTGGGGACGAGCAGCACGCGCGGCTTGCTCACCGACCGGATGCCCGGCCCCTTGGCCTGCGCCGCCGCCCGCGCCGCCTCGATGGCCGCGCGGACCTCGCTCTCCGACAGGTCGAGGGGAACCACCATGCCGGGCAGAACGACCCCGTCGTCCAGGGGCAGCACCGGCAGCGTCAGGGTCTCGCTCATGCTCAGCTCCAAGTCCGTCTAGAGGACCCAACCCGTCAAGTTGAGTCACTCACACTCAAGAAAACGGAGCAGCAATTTGTTTCCGCAGCAACGTTCGCTCTAAGCGATCACGCACCCTGCTACGCTGGCCGCTTGCACTTAGCAAGCACTCGTGGCACCCACCCTGGAGGACGAGCGGCCATGTCGCGGAACACCGACACCGTCAACGCCTACCTCGACGGCTTCCGGAAGAACGACCACGCGCAGATCCTGTCCTGCCTGACCGACGACATCGAGTGGACGGTCTTCGGCGGCTTCCACCTGACCGGCAAGGAGGCCTACGACAAGGCGATCGACGGCGCACCGCACTTCATCGACCCGCCCGAACTGGAGGTCGTGCGCATGGTCGAGCAGGACGACGTCGTCATGGCGGAGATCAACGGCGTGGCCCGGCGCGCCGAGGGCGGCGAGATGCGCATGTCCATGGCCGAGGTGTTCGTCATGCGGGACGGCAAGATCGCCGAGCGGCGCGCGTGGGTGATCGAGCTGAAGGAGAACCACTTCCGCTGACGGCTGGCGACTGGACGGCCGGCGTCCGGGCGCGGGACCCGGGCGGGCGGCGGGTCCCGTCGCCGCCGCCCGCCGGGCGCCCCCGGCTCCGGGGAGCCCTCAGGTCCCCAGGAACTCCAGCAGGTCGGCGTTGAAGCGCTCCTTGTCGCCGGGGACGAGCGCGATGCCGTGCGACGAGCCCTCGTACACCTTGAACGTCGCGTTCGGGATGATCTGCGCGGACTTCCGGCCGGTGGCGTCGATCGGCACGATCTGGTCGTCGTCGCCGTGCACGATCAGGGTCGGGACGTCGAACGCCCGCAGGTCCTCGTGGAAGTCGGTCTCGGCGAAGGCCGTCACGCAGTCCACGCCCGCCTTGACGCTCTCCTGCATCGCCATGAACCAGAACGCGTCCCGGTTCCCTTGGGTCGCCTTCGTTCCCGGACGGTTCGCGCCGAAGAACGGGGCCGAGGCGTCCCTCCAGTACTGGGACCGCTCCGCCAGGATGCCGTCCTTGATGTCGTCGAACACCTCCGCCGGCACGCCCTCGGGATTGTCGGGCGTCCGCATCATCAGCGGCGGGATCGCCGACAGCAGGACGGCCTTGGACACGCGGCTCGTCCCGTGGCGGCCGATGTAGCGGGCCAGTTCGCCGCCGCCCATCGAGTGGGCGACGAGCACGACGTCCCACAGGCCGAGCGCGTCGATCAGGTCGTTGAGGTCGTCGGCGAACGTGTCGAAGTCGTAGCCCTCCCAGGGCTGGCTGGACCGCCCGTGCCCGCGCCGGTCGTGGGCGATGGCCCGGTACCCGGCGTCGGCGACCGCCTTCATCTGGTCCTCCCAGGCGTCCGCGTTCAGCGGCCAGCCGTGGATGAACAGGACGGGCCGCCCCCTGCCCCAGTCCTTGTAGTGGATCTCGTTGCCGTCACGTGTCTTGATGAAGCCCATCGTTGCTTCCCCCAAAGCGTCGTCGATGGTCCGGACCCGTTCGGGTCGCACACGGTGGCCTCTTCCCCGAAAATCCCGAAATCTGCCCGTCTTGGCAGTTCGGAGCGGCCGGGCAATGCGATGGCAAAGTCCAGCCCTCGGCCGCGATTCTTTGCGCCGGTGTCGGTTTACGCGCGCATGACGCGCGGGTACCTACCGCAACGAGATCGTGACAATGGGTGAACGAAAGATCATCGGGACGGCAAAGTCCCAGGTCCAGCGGCGGGAGGGGTCGGCATGCGGTTTTCCACGGAACGGCCCCGCCCGCGCGGCGCTCGGCGTCCGGGCGCGCGTGTCACGCCGCGCGCCTTCCCGCAGGGCCCGGTCCGTACGGCCGAGGGCGTCCGCGGCCTGGTTCCCCGCGGCAGGCACCGTACCCGGACGGGTGCCGCGGCGCGAACGCGCGGCGGCACACCTCGGGTCCTCGGCCGTACCGGACCGGCGCACCTCCCCGGCGGCGGGGCTCGCGCGATCGACCATCCCCGGACCCCGGCACCGCATGCCCCCGCGGCGCCGGCGTCCCCCACCGGCCGGGCCGGCGGCATCCTCCAGCCGTGCCGCCGACCCGGCCGCAGGCATCCGGGCGCCGCGGCGGCGCCCGCTCCCGCACGCCGACCGGCCCGTCCGGCCGGCCCGGACCGGAGAGGAGGTGGGAGCCAGTCCCCAGCAGAACCGGCGCTACGCCGGTGAACACAGGCGGCCGGAACTCCGTCCGACCCCCGTCCCGGCCGCCCGCGCAGTAAGGGATCGCTGCGGAGCCGGGCCCGTGGAGCCAACGACGCCCCACGGGCCACGGTTCATAGGCGCTTGCGCCAGATCTGGCCGTGGACCACGTCGCCGAAGCGCTCGACGGGCGGCTCCTCCTCGTCCAGGACGAAGCCCTCACGCTCGTACACGCGGTGCGCCGCGCGTTGGAGCGCCGTCGTCCAGAGCATGATCTCCTTGTATCCGGCCTCGGCGGCGAAGCGGACGCACTCGGCGACCAGCGCGGCGCCGACGCCCGTCCCGCGAGCGCCCGGCTCGACGTGCAGGAGGCGGAGCTGGGCGACGTCGTCGGTCCGGCGGACGCAGAACACGCCGCCGACCCGCTCCCCGTCGCTCTCGGCGATCCAGGCGTTCTCCCGCTCCGGGTCGTGGTCCTGGACGTACTCCGCGACGACCTTGGCGACGAGGGCCTCGTAGGTGCGGTCCCAGCCGACCTCCTGGTCGTAGAGGGCGCCGTTGCGCTCGACCACCCAGCCGAGGTCGCCGGGACGGAGCGGGCGAAGCACGAAGTCGTCCGGGCGCGGACGGTCCCCGAGGATGCCGTGGATCGTGCTCATCGCGGCGACGAGGCGGCGGCGGTCGGCGGCGGGCAGCCCGTCCAGCAGGTCGCGGATCTCGGCCACGGACCGCTCGTCCAGCATCGCGAACACCTCCCGCCCGCGCGGGGTGAGCCGGACGATCTGGCGGCGCGCGTCCCCGGCCGCCCGCTCGCGGACGACCAGCCCGTCGGTCTCGAACCGCGCGAGCATCCGGCTGAGGTAGCCCGCGTCCAGGTCGAGGACGCGGCGCAGGGTGAGGACCTCGGTGTCCTCCCGCTGGGCCAGCTCGAAGATCACCCTCGCCTCGGTCAGGGAGTACGGGGTCTTGACGAGCCCTTCGCCGAGCACTCCGATGACGCCGGTGTAGAACCGGTTGAACGCGCGGACCGTTCCGACGTCCCCCTCGGTGGCCTCCATCCGCACCACTCCTAACGTTTGACTGAGTCAAACATTAGTCGACGGGGCACCGGATCCGCCAGCCTTCACGGCCGACGGGTCAGGCGTTCACCTCGGCCTTTGCTTCCTGCCGCAGCTCGCGCGCCTCACGCACGACCTTGCGCTCGACATAGAACGTCATCAGCGGGACGAAACCGCCCACCACGATCAGCGCCATCCGGCTCAGCGGCCACCCCGTCCGGCGCCACAGGTCGTACGCCGCCACCAGGTAGACCATGTAGACCACCCCGTGGATCTGCGCCACGATCCCGGCCATCGCGGGCATGTCGGTCGGCCCGTACTTCAAGACCATCCCGATCGCGAGCAGCACGAGCAACGTGCCGACCACCAGAGCCAGGATCCGGTACCTGGTCACCGCGCCTTCCACTTAAGCCTTCTCTCTTTCCCCAAGGGGCGACCCCCTGGACCCCCGTCAGCGAGCGTGGCCCTTGGGGTGTCGTGAGGTGCACGCGTCCTGCCGGCCCGTGGGTCAGCGGGAGGTGCCGTTGGTCTCGGAGTTCAAGCGGGCCAGGTAGCGGTTGTAGGCCGCAAGAGCCGGGTCCTCTTCCTCCTGGCGACGGATGATCTCGCGCTTGACCTCGTCCTCAGCGGGCTCCTCCAGGACGGCGGGCGCGGGGGCCGCGCCGGACCGCTCGTCGCGGATCATCTTGACCCACATCACGATCACGAAGATCGCGAAGATCGGCCATTCGAAGGTGTAGGCCCAGCTCCGGTCGTTGCCGCTCTGGGCGCGGTCGTACTGCCACCAGCCGAAGCCGAGGAAGGCGCCGCACAGCGTGATCGCGATCGCGTGCAGCCCTATCCAGCCAGGGGTGAGAAACCGTCGCACGCCAACGAGCGTACCCCCGGCCCCGCGGAGTGCCGCCCCGACCCCGGTGATCGTCAGGCCGAGGGGAGCGGCGGGCCCGTGTAGACGGCGCGCGGGCGCAGCGGGCCGCCGCGTCCGTACTCCTCCAGCGCGTGCGCCAGCCACCCGGCGGTGCGCGCCACCGCGAAGATCGCCTCGCCCGCGCCGGGGACGAGCCCCGCCACCGCACCCAGTGCGGCCAGCGCGAAGTCGACGTTGGGCGCGGGCAGGCGGCGGCGCGCGGCCTCGTCGAGGACGGCGTCCGCGGCGGCTACGCGATCGTCGTCCGGCGCAGCGGCCCGGACGAGGTCCAGCAGCGCCGTCGCGCGGCCGTCGCCCGCCTTGTAGACCGCGTGTCCGAACCCGGGGACGCGCTCGCCGCCGCGCAGCCGCTCCCCCAGCACGCGCCCGGCGGACGCCGGATCGGCGACCTCGGCCAGCAGGCGTTCCGCGCCGTAGGACGCGCCGCCGTGCAGCGGGCCGCTCGCGACGCCGAGGCCGGACGCGACGACGGCGTACGGGTCGGCGCGCACCGAGGCCGCCACCCGCGCCGCGACCGTGGACGCGGCCAGCTCGTGGTCGGCCAGCAGGATCATGGCGGCCTCGAACGCGCGCAGCAGGCCCGGCTCGGGGGCGTGCGGGCACAACCGGTCCCAGAGGCGCTCGGCCAGGCGGCCCTCGCGGGCGGACGGGCGCGACGCCGGGAGCGCTTCGACCAGGCCCGCGCTGAGGGCTCGCCCGGTGACGACGACGCCCTCGGGGTCGAGGTGGTGGCGCAGCGGGTCGGCGGTGGCGAGGGCGGTGACGATGAGCTGGAGCCGGTCGAGCGGGAGGAGGTCCGCGGGGAGGCCGGACTGGGCGGCGACGGCCCTCGCGACGCCGTCCGCGTGCGCCCGCCAGGGGTGTGCGTTGGTCTCGCGGGACGTCCACAGCCAGGTGGCGACGTCCTCGAAGGCGGCGTCTCCGGCCAGGGCCAGGACGTCGCGTCCCCGGTAGTACGGGCGGTCGGGGCCGAGCGCGGTGATCGCCGACTCGATCGCGAGCTCGCCGGAGCCGGGCGGGCGGCGCGGCCTGCCGCGCCGGGCCAGCTCCTCGACCTGGGCGGCGTCGAAGAGGCTGCGGCGGCCGTCGGCGGCGTGCCTGCGGCGCAGCACGCCCCGGCTCACGTAGGCGTACAGCGTGGCGGGCTTCACACCGAGCCGCTCGGCCGCCGCCCGCGCGTCGATCCAGCCGTCGAGCCGGTCGTTCTCGCTCATGTCAACGTCCTAATATTGATTTTCGTCAATATTGATACATATGGATTGCAGTGTCAATCTGAGGGCATGCCACAGATTCACTTCCTTGACGTCACCAACCGCGACGGCGTTCAGACGGCCCGGACCGGGCTCTCGAAGTTCGGCAAGACGATGGTGAACTTCTACCTGGGACGGCTGGGCGCGGCGCAGTCGGAGATCGGCTTCCCGTTCCTGTTCCACGAGGTCCCCTACGTCCGGGCGCAGCTCGCGCTGGCGGAGGCGGGCGCGTTCGGGGGGCTGCGGCTGTCCGGCTGGTGCCGGGGCGTCGCGCGGGACGTGGAGAAGGCCGCCGGGGTGCGGGTGGCCGGGGCCGGGCTCGCGCACTACAACCTGTCGATCTCCACGTCCGACTACATGATCGCGAACAAGTTCCGCGGGCGGCTGGACCGGGACGCGATCGTCCGGGAGACGGTCGCCGCCGTCCGGACGGCGAAGGCGGCCGGGGCGCTGACGGTCGGGGTCAACGCCGAGGACGGCTCCCGCACCGACGACGGCTTCCTCACCGAGTTCGCGCTCGCCGCGAAGGAGGCCGGGGCCGACCGCGTCCGGTACTGCGACACGATCGGCGGCGACACCCCGGAGCGCGTCAGGGAGCGCTTCGCCAGGCTGGCGTCCGCCGTGGGGATGCCGGTCGAGACCCACTGCCACAACGACCTCGGCCTGGCCGTGGCGAACTCCGTCAGCGGCGCGCTCGGCGACCTGGAGGCCGGGCAGGACGCCTGGATCAACACGTGCGTCAACGGGATCGGCGAACGGTCGGGCAACGCCGACCTCCTGGCGACCATCCTCGCGTTCCGGCACGGGTTCGGGCTGGAGAAGCACGGCGCCGAGATCGGGGATCCGATCGACCTGTCCTGGGCGCGGCGCTTCGCGCTGTGGGCGAGCTACGCCTTCGGCCAGCCGCTCCCCTACACCCAGGTCGGGGTGGGCCGGAACGCGTTCGCGCACGAGTCCGGCATCCACGCGGACGGCGCGCTGAAAGACCACGGCAACTACGAGCTGTACGACGAGGAGACCCTCGGCCCGTTCCCGGACGACTGGCACACCCGTCCGGGACGAGTGGTCCTCACCGGCGAGTACGGCGGCAAGGCCGGGTTCAGGCACGTCATGGACGGACTGGGCATCGACCCCGTCGACGAGGACCTCGCGTTCAAGCTCGTCCAGCTCTGCAACGCGCAGACCGGGCGTCCGCTCACCGACGACGAACTGCGTCTGATCGGCACCCATCCGCGTGAACTCGCCCTTCTCTTCCCAGGTCAACTCGGCTGATCCTCCAACGCGCCGCGCTTTGTCGGTGCGTGGCCGTACGTTCTCGGCATGGCGAGCAGCACCGTGGCGGCAGGGGCCGCCCAGGCATACACGTACACGCGGCCGTCCGGCCTCGACGGCGGGCTCCTCGGCCTGTCCACGTCGGGCGGGACGACCAGCGCCGGGCCTCGTCCGCACCCGCACTTCTTCAGCGGCGTCCTCACCCAGGCGGCGCCCGCCGCGGCGGGGCTGATCGCGCTCGCGGACGTCGCGCAGACCCGCTACCACCAGCCGCGCCCTACGTCGTTCCGCGACCCGGTCGTCACGTGCAACGGCGACCGGCTGCGGATGGAGTCGTTCTCCGCGTGCGGCGGCGTCTACGCCCGGCTGGACGTGCTGGAGCCCGCGATGGACGGCGACGTCCACGAGCGCGGCACGACCAACGTCGACGTCAACGGACCGCTGCGCGAGGCCCTGGCCAGGGTCGGCGGCTCCGACCCGCTGCACCTGGCGGTCGGCGCCGAGGAACTGGCCGTGACGACCATGGACGGCGCCGTCGTGGAGAAGAAGGTCCCGCTCCCTGACCGTTGGTTGCGAGGCTTCGCCGAGGTCCAGGTCATCACGGCCGGGTTCGATCCGCGCGCCGAGCTGACCGGCCCGGACGCGGTCCGCTTCCTGCGGTCGCTGCCCAAGCGCGCGCGGGACGTCCTCTGGGTGGTACCCGCCGGACGGACGCTGCGGGTCTCGTCCCGTCCGGTCCCTGGCGCGGTGTGCCTGGCAGGGCCCGACCGGTTGCGGACGATGCTGCCGCTGCTCCGCTTCGCGAGCGCCCTGCGCGTGTACGGGCCGTCCGTCGCGAACGGCAGCGGGCCGGTGTCGAGCGTGTGGGAACTGGAGCTGCCGGGGATGCGCTACGTCCTGACCCTGTCCCCGCAGAACTCGCGCGGGTTCTCCGGTGAGGGCGCCGTGCTCGACGCCCTCGCGACGGACGAGGTCGCGGGCGACGCCGACCTGATCGGCGCGCTGCTGTCGTTCGAGCCCCGCGTCGACCCCGATCTGCTGTCCGAGCGGTCAGGTCTCACCCTGGAGCGGACGAGGGCCGCGCTGACCCAGCTCGGGACGTCCGGCCGCGTGGGGTTCGACGCCGCCGAGGCGGGGTTCTTCCACCGCGAGCTGCCCTACGACCCCGCGCGGGTGGCGGCGCTCAACCCGCGCCTGCGGTCGGCGCAGGCGCTCGTCGAAGGGGACGCCGTGCGGTTCACGTCCGACGACACGGCGATCGTTCGGACGGACGGCGGCGACCGCCAGGTCCGCTTCGACGGAGACCGAGCCACCTGCACCTGCCCGTGGTGGTTCGACCACAGGGGCGAGCGCGGGCCGTGCAAGCACGTCCTCGCCGCCCGGATGGTCCGCCGCGAGGCCGCGGTGGAGGTCGCGCGATGAGCGAGCGGGACGACATCCGGAAGGCGATCTCCGCCGGTGACGTGTCACGGACGGCCGGCCTCGTTCGGGCGCTCGGCGACGACGCCCGCCGCGCCGTCGCCAAGGACCTCTCGGAGCTGGTGAGATCCTCGCGCGACGGGGCGAGGTTCGGGGTCCACGCGCAGCAGGTGACCGCGGCGCTGCTGGTCGCGGGCGCGGGCACGATCAGCGGTCCGGCCGCGGCCGCGACCTGGCTGAACCGCCGCGACCTGCAGATCTGGTGGTGGGCCCAGGCCCGGATCCCCGAGTTCTACGCCGCGCTTGGCACGGTCACCGCCGCGCGTCCGGACGAATGGCGCGCGGACGTCGGGCGCCGCCTCGCCGGCCGCGTCCGCCCCGCCGACGGCGACCGGGCGCGCTGGGAGATGGCGGCGGCCCTGATCAGGTCGGCCGGGGCGGCCCCGCCGGTGTCGGACGGCTTCGTCGTCGGATGGGTGGTCGCCCGGTCCCCGGAGCCGGAGGCCCTCGCCGACGACCCGTTCCTGGACACGCTCGTCCCCGCGCTGTTCGAGGCGAACGGCGTCGGCGCGGCCCTCGCCGAGGAGGTGCGGCCCGACCCGTCCGTGGCGAGCCCCTGGGCCCACTCCCTCGCCGCCCTCGCCCGCGCCGGACGGCTCGACCGCGCGGCCCTCCTGGACGGCTGCGTCAGCCGCTTCCTGCGCGGCGGGACGGCCCGCGAGCTGCGCTGGTTCGGCCGGCTGCACGACGCGCTGGAGCCGACCGACGCCGAGGTCGCCGACCGCGTGCGCGACTACGTCCACCTGCTCCCGGCCGCGCCGTCGACCGTCGCCGACCTGGCGCTGCGGGAGGTGCGGCGCGCCGACGACCGGGGGCTGCTCGACGCGGCGCTGTTCGAGGACGCGGCGGGCGCGCTGCTGTTCCGGCCGGAGAAGAAGCTCGTCCGCGCCGGGCTGACCTGGCTCGACCGCACGGCCCGCAGGCGCGACCGCGTCGACGCCACCCTGCGCGCCCTCCTCCCGGTCTTCGACTCGGATGCCCTCGACCTGCGCGAACGCGCCGTGAAGAGCGCGGCGAAGCACGCGGCGCTGGCGGGCGACGCGGTCCGCGCCGAGGTCCGGGACGCCGCCGCCGGGCTGCCCGCCGACCTCCGCGAGACGATCGCCGCGGCGTTCGGCGAGGTCGGGCCCGCGGACGCCGGAACCGGGCTGCTCGCCGCGCTGGAACCGCTCGCGGGGCCGCCGCCGTTCGTCCCGCGTCCGGCGCCCGCCCCGATCGGCTCGCTCGCCGAGCTGACCGAGGAGTTCGCGGTGCTCGCGCGGTCCCGGACGCCGTGGGCGGCGGCCGAGCGCTTCCTCGGCGCGCTCGTCGAGTTCGCCTACCTCGACTTCGACGCGACGCGGAAGGCGATACGGGAGACCGCCTTCACCCACGCGCTCTGGATCACCCAGGACTACCAGCACATGAACCACTTCATCCAGAGGAGTTGGGTGTTCCTTCCGGTGCGGAGGCTGATCGCGCCGCGAACGCCGTCGCGGCAGATGAGGGCGTTCGCCGAGTTCTTGAGGAGACAGCCCCGCCCGACCGAGCCCACGCCCGAGCCTGACCCGACGATGCCCGGCGGTCCGTTCGAGCGGTTCCTCTGGTGGCGGCGGCACGAGGCGGCGGCCGCGGTCGGGAAGGTCCCGGTGCTGCTCGCGACGCCGACCGAGGGCAGCGGCCACGTGGACCCCGGCGTGCTCGTCCGGCGGCTGGAGCGTCTGGAGGAGGCGGGCGCCGAGCCAGGCCGGGCCGATCTCACGCAGGCGCTGCTCCGCGTCCCCCGCGACGTCGACCAGACGGCCGCGGCGCGGGCGAAGGGCCTGGCGTCCGAGGCCGGGCGGACGGTCGCGTCCTGGCTGGCCACGGGCGGGCTCGCCGACCCGCCCGTCGAGTGCCGGGTGCTCGGCAGGCCGGCCGAGCAGACGCCCGGCCGGAACGTCCGGCCGTCCATCCGGACGGTGACCAGGGTGGACGTCCCCGGCGACTCCGACATCGCGCGGCTGTGCCGCTTCCCGGAGAAGGGCCGGACCGCGCCCGTGGGGGGCCGGTACATCGAGTCCGCCGCCTACTGGCCGTCCGTGCTGCCGTCGCACCGCGAGATCGCCGCGGCGCACCTCGTCCCCGAGATGGCGGGCGGGGAGGACGCGGACTGGAACCAGGGCTCCGTCCTGCTCGATCTGGCGGAGGCCGACGGCCCGGCGGGCGCCGCCACCGGGACGCTCCTCGCCTGCGCCCTCGTGAACCGGCACGAGCGCGTGCGCGCGGACGCCACCGAGGCGCTCCTCACCCTCGCCGCCCGCGACGCCCTCCCCGCCGCCGAGACGGGCACGGCGCTCGGCCGCCTCACCGCCCTCGGCCGCGTCACCCTCCCCCGCGCCGTGAAGGCGCTCACGGCGGCCGCCGACGCGGGCGCCCAGAGCGGCGTCTGGACGGTCCTCGCCGCCGCCCTCCCGCACCTGCTCCCCGCGCCGGGCGAGCGCGCGGCGACGGGCGTCCCCGACCTGCTGGCCCTCGCCACCCGGACGGCCGAGTCCACCGGGGCGAGGGGCGCCATCGCCGAGGTGGCGGAGGTCGCCGGACGCGGAGGCTCGTCCCGCCTGGTCAAGGAGGCGGCGCGGCTGCACCGGACCCTCGCAACGTGACGGGGTCCCGCGGTGTTGAAGGGAATGTCGGTCCGGCGTGACACGCTGGACCCCCGCCCGGGAAGGAGCGCTGAACGATGACCGAGACCCTGGCGTTCGGCACGGTCGACACCGTGCTCGGCCGCCTGCTCGTCGCGGAGACCGAGACGGGCGTCGCCGCCCTGCACTTCCGCGACACGCCCGCCAACCGTGCCCGCACGGCGAAGGCGGCCGGGCTGCCGGTGGTGGACGCGCCCGACCGTCTCGCCCCGGTCCTGTCCGCCCTCCGCGACTTCTTCGCCGGCGACCTCAAGAGCTTCGAGACGCCGATCGACTGGCGGCTCACGTCCGACCTGCAGCGGCAGGTGCTGACGACGCTGTACGAGACCGTCCCGTACGGGGAGGTCATCACGTACGGCGGGCTCGGAGACCGGAGCGGCACCGAGGTGCACGCCCAGGTGATCGGGCAGGTGATGGGCAGCAACCCGATCCCGCTGATCGTCCCGTGCCACCGGGTCGTCGCCTCGAACGGGCTCGGCGGCTACAGCGGCGGCACCGGCGTCGAGGTCAAGCGCTGGCTGCTCACGCTGGAGGGCGCGATCCCCGCCACCCTCGACTGGGACATCACCCGCGCCCCGTGACTTCGCCGCCCAACGGCTCCATGGACCCGGCCGCGCCTATAGGCCCGTGGAGCCGCGGGCTTGTGGGCGGAGGCTTGCGCCCGAGGGCGACCTAGGATGGGTGGGTGCCGAAGATCAGCGAGGCGACCGTCGCCGAGCACCGGGCGCGGCAACTGCGCACCCTTCTCGACGCCGCGCGGGCGCTCGTCGCCGAGGAGGGCATCGAGGCGCTGTCGCTCGCCGCGCTGGCACGGCGGGTCGGGCTGTCCCGGCCGAGCCTGTACGAGTACTTCCGGTCGAAGGACGACCTGGTCGCCGCGATCGTCGAGGACGAGCTGCCCCGGTGGACGTCCCTCGTGGAGGCGGCGCTCGCCGGAGCGGCCGGTCTGGACGCGAAGGTCGAGTCCTACGTCCGCGCCCAGTTGGAGGTCATGACGGACGGGCGGCACGCCGCCGCCGTCGCGCTCGTCGAGCACGCGCTCGCCGAACCGGCCCTCGACCGCATCCGCGACGGGCACGCGCAGCTGCTCCGCCCGCTGGTCGCGGCGCTCGACGACGGCGGCGTCCCGGAGCCCGCGCTGCGCGCGGAGCTGATCCAGGGGCTGGTGGACGCGGCCGCCCGGCTCGCGCAGCGCACGCCGTCCGAGGCGGAGGGCGTCGTCGCGGCGACGGTGGCGCAGGCCGTCCACGGGCTCGGCCGTCAGGCGGGCGCGGGCGCGTAGGCGACGCCGGTGAGCGCCTCGGAGACGTCCCACAGCCGCTCGCCCAGGCCCGCGCGGTCGGCCTGCGGCGGCGTGACGACCTTGGCCGGCGAGCCGCGGTACTGGAGCAGGCGGGGCCCGTAGCAGGCGCCGCCCTCCACGTCCGGGGACGTCGCCGCGTACAGCGACGGCAGCGCCCCCTCGGCGGCGGACTGCGCCATCAGCGCGTTGCCCAGCCCGGTCGCCTTCTCCATGAGCGAGCTGCCCTGCATCCTGGGCCCCGCCTGCTGGAGGTTCGTGGCCGCGTAGCCGGGATGGGCGGCGACGCTGGTCAGCTCCCGGACGCGCCGGTCGAGCTCCTTCGCGAAGATCAGGTTGGCGAGCTTGGCCTGGCTGTAGGCGGACCACTTGCGGTAGCGGCGCTCGCCCTGGAGGTCGTCGAAGCTCAGCCGGCCCGTCCAGGCGAAGGCGGACGTCACGGTCACCACGCGCGCCGGCCCGCGAAGGGACGCCGCGGACCGCAGCGCGTCCAGCAGCAGCCCGGTGAGCGCGAAGTGGCCGAGATGGTTGGTGCCGAACTGCATCTCGAACCCGTCGGCGGTGGAGCGCCGGGGCAGCGCCATCACGCCCGCGTTGTTGACGAGGATGTCGAGGGGCTCGCCGCCGTGCCGGTCCGCGAACGTCCGGACGGAGGCGAGATCGGCCAGGTCGAGTGAGCCGAGGACGAGGTCGGCGTCCGGCGCGGCGGCCCGCATCCGGTCGAACGCGGCCTGCCCGCGCTCGGCGCTGCGGCAGGCGAGCACGACGGACGCGCCGTGCCGGGCGAGCTGGAGCGCCGTGTGGTAGCCGATGCCGCTGTTCGCCCCGGTGACGACGGCCCGGCGGCCGCGCAGGCCGGGGATGTCGCGCACCGTCCAACCGCCCATGCCGCACCTCCACGCAGGTCACATCGCGAATCCCAAGTTAGACGCCGACTCGAATAGAGGGCAACCGGGTGCGATGTGCCGCGCTCCACACGGCGGCTCACGGCGGCTCGCGGCAACTCACCGGGGGGCGCGCCCTCCGAGGGCCCGGAGGGCGCGTCCGCGGTCAGGACGGCAGGCTCTTCTCGATGGCGGCGACGACCTCGTCCGACTCGGGCTCGGTCTGCGGCGCGAAGCGCGCCGCGACCGCGCCGTCCGGGGCGATGAGGAACTTCTCGAAGTTCCAGCGGATGTCGCCGGTGTGGCCCTCGGCGTCCGGCGAGCCGACGAGGCCCTGGTACAGCGGATGCCGCCCGTCGCCGTTGACCTCGATCTTCTCGGTCAGCGGGAACGTGACGCCGTAGGTCGTCGAGCAGAACTCGGCGATCTCGTCGGCGGTGCCGGGTTCCTGGCCCATGAACTGGTTGCAGGGGACGCCGAGGACGGTGAAGCCGCGCCCGGCGAACCTCTCCTGCAGCCGCTCCAGACCGGAGTACTGAGGGGTGAGGCCGCACCGGGACGCGACGTTGACGACGAGCATGGCCTTGCCCCGGTACTGGCCGAGGTCGGCGGAACCGCCCCGCAGACCATCGATCTCTACGTCGAAGACAGACATGAGGCCGATCCTAGGAGATCGTCCCCCCGGTCGGCCGTGTCGTTCGTCTCGTTCACCGGCACCGCCGGGCCGCGCCCGCCCCATGCGGAGGAGAACCCCCGCGCGCCCCCGGGGACGGTGGGCCCGCGCCGCCGGCGCGCCCTTACGTCCCCAACGCGTTCACGAAGGAGGCAAGCTGGTTGCCCGCCTTGCCGAGCTGGCTGAAGGCGTTGTTGACCACTCCCGCCGCGTCGGTCGGTGAGCTCAGCAAGTAGAAGATGACGAAGGCGATCGCCACATAGCGGAGGTTCTTCTTCATCCGTACGCCGTCCCTGGTTGTAGCGCAACGACAACAACTGACCCG
Organism: Actinomadura decatromicini; assembly: GCF_008121305.1. NCBI lineage: Bacteria > Bacillati > Actinomycetota > Actinomycetes > Streptosporangiales > Thermomonosporaceae > Actinomadura > Actinomadura decatromicini. The sequence goes on from NZ_VSRQ01000006.1 coordinate 204,366, forward strand.
ATTCAATTGTGCCCACGCGCGTCTGCCCGCAAAGCGCGATTTTACTGTGACGCGCGGGCAACCGCTTGGTGTCGGGACGCTAAGAAGCCCCGTACCGCCGGAGGTACGGGGCCTTCGAGCCGTCCGTCAGCTCGGGATGGCGCTCATGAACTGCGACAACGACTCGGCTGCGGTGCCGAGCCCGCTCAGGGCGTTGTTGACGAGATGCGCCGCTCCCTCCGGCCTGCTGATGACGTACCACGCCACGAAGGCGATCGCGGCGATCTTGAAGTGCTTCTTATTCAATTCAACCACCCTCTGCGGTCTACAGACTACACAGAGTGATTCCCTCCGGCCGCGCGACGGAGATCAAGGGAGCGGCAAGAGAGCGTCAGGTCCCTTTGGCGTGCTCGGTGAGGTACTCGATGTAGAAGGGACGGAGCGCGTCCGCCATCTCGCCCTCGCCCGCGTGGGTGAGCTCCTCGAGCAGCGACAGCCCGTGGAGCAGGTCGAACTCGGCGCGGCCGACCTCCCCGGTCGCCGCCGCGGCGGCGGGAATGGCGCGCAGCAGGTCCCACAGGAAGCCGACGTCGCGCCGCTCCTTGGCGAGGCCGACCGCGCGTTCGTACAGTTCCTTGGACGGCAGCGCCTCCAGCTCGGCGACGCCGTCCGGCGTTACGTTGGACATGCCCCGACTCTAACCGGACGGCCCGCGCGCCCGAAAAGGGGTCACTTCGTGATGACGTCCTCGGGGATCTTCTGGTCCTGCTTGAGCGCGTCGAACAGGCGGGACGCCTTGCTCCGGTCCCAGGTGATGTACGAGCCCGCCGCGGCCGAGCTGCCGGTGCCGCCGATCGGGACGGTCGTCGTCACGCCGCCGCCCCCGCTGACGCCCTTCATCGCCCACATCATCCGGACGAGGTCGTACAGGTGGTCGCCGTCGTCGACGAGGAAGTTGCTGGTGGAGTTCAGCGCGAGCGGGACGCCGCGGAACGGGTTGAACAGCGTCCCCGGGCTCGTCGCCTTCTTCATCAGCGCGGCGAAGAACTGCCGCTGGTGCTCGACCCGCTCCAGGTCGGCGCGGGCGAACTTGCGGGTCCGGACGTAGCCGAGCGCCTGCCCGCCGTTCAGCGTCTGGCAGCCCGCCTTGAGGTTCAGCCCGGCCTTCGGGTCGTTGATGGCGTCCTTGACGCAGATGTCCACGCCGCCGACCGCGTCGACCACGCCGACGAAGCCGTTGAAGCCGATCTCGGCGTAGTGGTCGATGTGGACGCCGGTCGCCTTCTCCACCGTCTGGGCGAGCAGCTTCGGCCCGCCGTAGGCGAACGCCGCGTTCAGCTTGTTCGACCCGTGCCCCTGGATCGGGAGGTAGGAGTCGCGCGGGAGGCTGATCAGGGACGTCCCGCCCGAGCCGTAGTGCAGCAGCATCATCGAGTCGGTGCGGCGGCCCGAGGCGAACCCCGTCCGGAGCCGCCGCTGGTCGGCCTTGGACAGTCCCTCGCGGCTGTCGGAGCCGACGATCAGCCAGTTCGTGCCCGGGGTGTCGCCGGCCCGGCCCGGGTAGTCGACGAGCACGGACTCCCGCTTGAGCCGCGAGTCGAGGTAGAAGTAGCCGCCGACGACGATCAGCAGCAGCACCACGACGACGGCGCCGAGCACCCTCGGCCACCGCTTGCGGCGCCGCCGCCGCGGCGGCGCGTCGTACCCGTCGTAGGCGCCGCCGCCCTTGCCGACGCGGTGCCCGGCGAGCTGGTCGCCCGCGTGGGGGTCGGCGTACGGGTCGTCGTACGCCTCCCGCCCGTAGGCCGCGTGGTGGTGCTCCGCGCGTACGGAACGGTCCCTGCTGCGCGCCACCCGGTCGCCCTCCTCAGCCTGTCCGGCGCTGGGCCGGCCGTCTGTCGTCCCGTAGACCATAGACAACCGGGAGCACTCGGCGCGTCCATCCAGCGCATGATTGTCCAATAAGGCGAATCACCTCCCTATGTGACAGATGAAGCGGACACCGTCCTCCTCAAGGTGCACACTGCCCTGGGCCGGTCAGGATGCGCGAAGGGCGGCGTATGGGCACAGGACGGCGTTTCTCCCGAGGTAGCCACCAGAATGGGACGAATCGGCGCAGCCGTCGCCGCCGGGAACCGCCCCCCGACCCCGGCCTGCCCGAGGTGATTCTCAACTGGCACGCGCGGGACAAGGAACTCACCGAGACGGGCATGCGCACGATGGCGCAGCGGCTTCCGGCCGTGATCGCGCAGGCGGCGGGCCTCGCCTGGCGGGCGAGCAGGAAGGACACGCTCGTCACCGTCGGCCTGAACCTCGCCGCCGGGTTCTTCACCGCGTTCTGGCTGCTCGCCACGACCGGGGTGCTCACCGCGCTGTTCAGCGAGGCGCCGACGCCGTCCCGGGTGCGGGACGCGCTGCCCTCGCTGGCGCTGGTGGCGGGCGCGGTCGCGCTGCGGGCCGGGCTGCAGGCGTGCGCGGGCTGGTCGCAGGCCCGGCTCCAGCCGCAGGTCGAGCGGCTGGTGGAGCTGCGGCTGTTCGAGGCCACGACCGCCGTCGACCTCACCGCGCTGGACGACTCCGACTTCCTGGACGAGCTGAAACGCGCCCAGGGACGCGGCATGGTGTCGGCGCCCATGGTCGTCCAGTACGCGGTGGACGTGCTGACCGGCGCCGTCGGCATGGTCGCCGCGGCGGGCACGCTCGGCGTCCTGCACCCGCTGCTGCTGCCGCTGCTCCTGCTGACGGCCGTGCCGGAGGGGTGGGCGTCGGTCCGCAGCGCGCGGATGCGGTACCTGATGCTGCTCTCCCTGGTCGGCGTGACGCGGCGCAAGTGGATCCTGTCCGACCTGATGGTGGAGCGGCGCCACGCCCCCGAGGTGCGGTCGTTCACGATGCGGGCGTTCCTGCTCGGCCAGTACGACCGGGCGGCGTCCTACCAGCGGCACGTCGAGCTGGACGTGGCGCGCAGGCAGACCGTCGTGAAGATCACCGGCGACATGCTGAAGGGCGTCGCGACGGCCGCCGTCTACATCGCGCTCGGCGTCATGCTGTGGAAGGGGGCCGTGCCGCTGGCCGTCGCGGGCACGGCCGTGCTGGCGATCAGGACGGGCCAGACGTCCCTGGCCAACCTCGTCTACGCGGTCAACCGGTGCTACGAGGAGGGCCTGTACTTCGGCGACTACGTGGCCTTCTGCGACGCCGCCGAGGAGCGCATCCCGCGCCGCGCCCTGCCCGCCGCCGAGGCGGAGCGGACCGCGCGCCTCCCGGACGACTTCGCGCGCATCCGCGTCGAGGGCGTCGCGTTCACCTACCCGGGCGCGGACGAGCCGTCCCTGCGCGGCGTCTCGGCCGACCTCCGCCGGGGCGAGGTGGTCGCGCTCGTCGGCGAGAACGGGTCCGGCAAGACGACGCTCGCGAAGATCATGGCGGGCCTGTACGACCCGGACGAGGGCGAGGTCCGCTGGGACGACGTCCCGCTGACGCGGGTCGCGCCGCAGGACGTCTGGCAGCGCGTCGCCGTCATCGCGCAGGAGTACACGCACTGGCCGATGACCGCCCGGCACAACATCACGATGGGCCGCGGAAGCGAGCACGTCCGCGGCGAGGACGAGGACCCGGCGCTGCTCGCCGCCGCCCGCGCGTCCGGGGCCGACGAGGTCGTGGACGGTCTCGCGGCGGGCTACGACACGCTGCTGGACCGCCGGTTCAAGGGCGGCGCGGAGCTGTCCGGCGGGCAGTGGCAGCGGCTCGCGGTCGGCCGCGGCTTCTACCGGGACGCGCCGCTGCTGATCTGCGACGAGCCGACCGCCGCGCTGGACGCGCGGGCCGAGCACCTGCTGTTCGAGCGGATCCGCACGCACGCCGACGGCCGGACGGTGCTGCTGATCACGCACCGGCTGGCCAGCGTCCGGTACGCCGACCGGATCTACGTCCTGGAGCGGGGCCTCGTCGTCGAGGAGGGGGACCACGCCGCGCTGATGGCGCGCGACGGCCTCTACGCCGAGCTGTACTCCCTTCAGGCCGCCGCGTACGGGGCCGCCGACCCGCAGGCGCGCGCGGGTTAGATGTAGGGGCCGAACCCGATGCTCCGCTCGCGGGCCGGGACGTCGGGCAGGTCGTCCGGGCGGAGCGTCACGATCTCGTCGTGCGCGATCCCGCCGGGCGCGGCGTCGTCGGCGGCGGTGATCCGGCGCGCCTGCCGGGAGATCGACTCCTCCAGCAGGTTCCGGACGAGCCGCGCGTTGCCGAACGACGCGCCGCGCGGCTGGGCGCCGACGAGGACGCGCAGCGCGTCCAGCACGCCGGGGGCGAGCGCGAACCCGGCCTCCGCCGCCATGAACTCGAAGATCGCGACGAGCTCGTCGTCGGTGTAGTCGGGGAACCGCAGCACCTTCGGGAACCGGGACTTCAGGCCCGGGTTGACGTTCAGGAACTGCTCCATCTCCGCGTCGTACCCGGCGACGATGACGACGAGGTCGCCGCGGTGCTCCTCCATCAGCCGGAGCAGCTCGGCGATCGCCTCGTGGCCGAAGTCGCGGCTGTCGCCCGCGGCGGACGACAGGGAGTACGCCTCGTCCACGAACAGGACGCCGCCGAGCGCCCGCTCGACCGCGCCGCGCACCCGGGGCGCGGTCTGCCCGATGAACTCGCCGACGAGGTCGGCGCGGGCGACCTCGACCAGGTGGCCGGACGACAGCAGCCCGAGCCGGGCGTACACGGCGGCGATCAGTCGGGCGATCGTCGTCTTCGCCGTGCCGGGGTTGCCCATGAAGACCATGTGCCGGGACGGCGACGCCGGGGACACCTTGGCGTCCCGCCGCATCTGCTCGGCGCGGACCTCGGCGACCAGCGCGGCCACCTCCCGCTTGATGTCGGCGAGCCCGATCAGCCGCTCGATCTCGGCGAGCGGGTCGCCGGGGACGTCGTCGCGGCCCCGGCTGAGCGTGTCGGGGACGTCCTCCAGGAGGATCTCGTCGAGCGACTCGGTCTCGTCGACGATCCCGTCGGCGAGGACGCGGCGGCCCTGCAGCGCGACCGCCCGGTCCAGCAGGTTGATCATCGCGCGGGCGTTGCCGAAGCCGCGGTCGCGCGGCGCGGACTCGGCGAGCTCCCGCACGCGGCCGAGGACGCCGGGGGCGAGCGCGAAGCCGGAGTCGGCGGCCTTGGCGGCGAACACCTCGACCAGCTCGTCCACGGTGAGGTCGGGGAACCGGACGGTGCGCGGGAACAGCGCGGCGAGGTCGGGATGCGACTTGAGCAGCCCGTTCAGCTCTGCCTCGGGCCCGGTCAGCACGACGAGGAGGTCCTCGGTGTACGCCTGGACGCCGGTGAGCAGCACGTCCAGGACCTCGCGGCCGCGCGCCGCGTCCGACGCGGCGGACACCAGCGCGTGCGCGTCGCGGACGAGGAGCACGCCGCCGTGCGCCTGCTCGACGGCCCGCCGGACCCGCAGGACGCTCTCGCTCGCGTACTCCCCCAGCAGGTCGGCCCGCTCGACCTGGACGAGGTGCCCGGACGTCAGCACGCCGAGATCGGCGTAGACCCGGCCGAGGATCCCGGCGACCTTGCTCTTGCCGGTGCCCGGGTTGCCGGTGAAGACGAGGTGCCGGAGCCGGGTCCGCGCGGTCATGCCCGCCTCGCGCCGCAGCCGCGCCGCCTTGGCCTCGGCGACCAGCGCGTCCACCTCCCGCTTGACGGGCTCGATGCCCGCGCAGGCGGCCAGCTCCGCGAGCGGGTCGGCCTCCGCCGGACGCCCCGGCACGAGCCGCTGCGGCAGGTCGGCCGCGGTGATCTCAAGTGCGCCTTCTCCGTCGCGCCGGTAGGCGGCGGCGACCGCCTCGGCGGCCATGTGCTCGACCAGCCGCGCGCCGCGCAGGTTCCGCAGCGGCGGGGTGCGGCGGAGCATGCCGCCCGCCGTCGCGGCGACCTCCGGGGCGACGCGCGCCCCGCGCCGGGCGGCGGCGAGCGCGAACAGCTCGGCGAAGTCGTCCTCGCCGAAGTCGCGCGTCCGCGCCACGTCGAACGCGCGCACCAGGGCGGGGTTGGCGTCGAACAGCCGCCGGTCGCCGCCTGGGCGGCACAGCGCAACGACGTTCAGCGACGGCGACCGCGCCATCAGCCGCCGCAGCTCCTCGGCCGCCGCCGCGCCGCACCGCTCGTGCGCGGCGAGCTTCTCCAGGTCGTCGACGACGAGGAGCATCCGCGCGTCCAGGCACTCGCGGACCCGGGTCTGCAGCCACAGGACGGCGTCGCTCACGCCCAGCGACGCGAACACCTGGTCGGAGATCCACATCGCCTCGCGCACCGCGCCGCCCGCGGCGAGCCGGGCCTCGACGAGCTCCGCCGCCGTCCCCTTGCCGGTGCCCTCGGGCCCCGCGACCAGCAGCCGGACGGGCCGCTCCCCGGCGAGCCGCGCGACCACCGCCTCCCCGACCGCCCCGGCGAGTTCCGGCTGCCCGACGAGCGCGCCGCCGACGACATTCGACGCCTCCTCAGCGGCCTCCTCCTCGACGACGTCCCGCCCACCGAACGCCAGCGTGTTGAGGACGCGCCGCACGCTGAACAGCCGCCGCAGGTCCGCCTGGAACATCCGCACCGGCACCCGGCAGCGCGGGCTCACCGGCGCCTCGGGCAGCCCCTGGACGGACCCGGTGATCCGCACGGCCATGTCCAGCCAGGCGCGGGCGGCGTCCGCCTCGCCCGCGACCAAGCCGCGCGCCAGCCACGCCCGGACGTCCTGCTGCCAGGCGTCGGGCGAGAACCCCTCGCGCGCCGCCCGGAACCGCTCCTCGACGTTCTCGTAGCGGGTCGTCCCGAGCACCACCGCGAGCTCCGCCGGGACGACCCGCGCCTCGGCGGCGAGCAGCAGCCGAGCGAGCGAGACGTCGGGCTCGTCGCCGTCCGAGACGGCCCCGGCCAGGCGCTCGTGCGCCGCGTCCAGCCCAGAGCAGGCCCAGCCCAGATACGCGACCGGCCCCGCCAACTCGGGAAGGACCGACAACTCCTCCTCGGTCAACCCGGAGACCCACACATCCTCAAGCCGCGCGTTCGGGACGCTCATGTCGAGCTCCCGCAGCTCGGGATCAGCGGCCCGCCGATCGAACAGATCGATCAGCGTCTTCCGCCGCCGCTGGACGGGTTCGAGCCCGTCGAACACGTCCAGCCCCGCGCGCGCCAGCTCGAACATCACCGCACGCCGCTCGCGGTCGTTCCCGGCGGGCTCGGGCAGCCACAGCCCCGGCGGACGCCACCGCCCGCCCTGCGTGAACCACGCGGTCGGCTCCCGGACGGCCGACTCCGGCGTCGCGAGGAACGCCGACAGCAGCTCGTAGTCGACGTCCCCCCGCGACCCGCCGCGCACGGCGGACGCGCCGAGCAGGAACGTCAGCAGCGACCACTGCTCCGCCCCGGCCGCGCTGGTGTCGCCCCCGTAGAAGTCGCTGAGCTGCCGCGTCAGCACCACGGCCCGCTGGTCGCGGTTGTACTCCAGCGCGCGCTCGCGCATCTCCTCGTACAACCCGTCCGGCACCCGCCAAGGCCCGAACGCGTACACATCCAGCACGGGCTCCTCGGTGAGCAGCACTTCAAGATGATCAGGCAGCCGAGGAGAACCCACGTTGAGATTCCTTTCGCGTCATTCGAGCCCGCGCACGAACATTCGCGCGGAACCGACGGCCAATCTAGCCCCGCCCCATGCGCCCCGCACATTTCCGCTCCCCGCCCCGCGACCACCCCATAACCGACTCGCCAACCCCCCAACCACCCCAAATCAATACATCCAAGACAATTCACACCCCCACCGGGATCCCGCGAAAACCCTCGAACAACCCCCAACCCGCCCCACCCCCAAGCGACCGAAGGCGGCCAACGCGAACGCGCCTTGGACGCCCCAGACCGCCACATCAGCTCAAGCAACCCCAGGTCACCCAACAAGAACACTCCGCAGACAACCCCCAACCCCGCGTCGCGGATCCGGACAACTTGAGGGCTCCAGCAAGAACGCTCCGTGGACGGAACCCAAACCAGCGTCGCGGGTCGGGCGGCCGGAGGCGCCCCAGCGCCGGAGGCCGCCCGACCCGCCGGCGCAGGCGACCGCAGCGACGCCACACACACCCGCAACAGGCAAGACAGACCGAAACGGCGGCGTGAGGATCGCCTGCGCCGCAACGGGGGGTTCCAGGGGGGTCGTCCCCCCTGGGTCAAAGCGGCGTAGCCCAGGGCCGCTTCGGGGCGCGGCCGTCTCCTGTGGAGCGGCCCGTGGCGCGGCGGCCTATCCAGGGGAGGAGGTAGGTGCGGGCCCAGCGGACGTCTTCGCGGCGGAGGGTGAGCCAGTCGGCGGGGTCGGCGGGGGGCCAGGGGGCGCGCCAGTCGTCGTCGCCGGGGACGCCGATGACGTCGGCGACGAGGAGGGCCATGCGGCGGTGGCCTTCGGGTGAGAGGTGGAGGCGGTCCTCGGACCAGGCGCGGGGGTCGTTGAAGACGCGGAGGGGCCACAGGTCGACGACGGTGCAGCCGCGCCGGTCGGCGATGGCGCGCAGGTGCATGTTGTAGGTGGCGGCCTTGCCGCGGATGCGGCCGCCGGTGCGGAGCCCGCGGGTGTCGAAGCCGGTGAAGACGACGACGGCGGCGCCGGTGGCGCGGAGCCTGCGGACGGCGTCGTCGAAGACGACGGCGAGCGCGTCGGGGTCGGCGCCGGGGCGGATCATGTCGTTGCCGCCGGCGCAGAACGTGACGAGGTCGGGGGCGAGGTCGACGGCGAGGGGGACCTGGTCGTCGACGATCTGGCGGACGAGTTTCCCGCGCACGGCGAGGTTGGCGTAGCGGAGGCCGGGGTGGCGCGCGGAGAGGTGTTCGGCGAGGCGGTCGGCCCAGCCGCGGAAGCGGTCGTCCCCGCCGGGGTAGGGGTCGTCCAGGCCCTCGGTGAAGCTGTCGCCGATGGCCACGTACGTCCTGATCCGCCTCATTTCATGCATCGCAACCCCCAACACCGGTTCATGGTAGATCACGTAGATCATGCATCGTGCACACGAGTTACGCGACCGGATTCCGGCCGGGTCAGGGGACGCGAGACGTCAACTGCGGGACGTCAGCTGCGGGGCGTCGGTCGCGGGGCGTCAGGTCCAGCTCGGCGACGTCGTCCCCGGCTGGACGCCCGGCGGCTGCGCGCCGGGGCCGGCGGGCGGCGCGGACGCGGCGGAGGAGGTCGTGGCGTGCACCGTCATCGCGTGCTGGACGAGCGTGATCAGCACCTGCTTGGTGGACTCGCGGCTCCGCGCGTCGCACTGCACGATCGGCACGTGCGCGCTGATCGACAGGGCCTCGCGGATGTCCTCGACGGCGTACTGGAACTCGCCGTGGAACCCGTTGACGCCGACCACGAACGGCAGGCCGAGCTCCTCGAAGTAGTCCACGGCGGCGAAGCAGTCCTCCAGCCGGCGGGTGTCGACGAGGACGACGGCGCCGATCGCGCCGCGGACCAGGTCGTCCCACATGAACCAGAAGCGGTGCTGGCCCGGCGTGCCGAACAGGTACAGGATCAGCTCGCTGTCGAGCGACACGCGCCCGAAGTCCATCGCGACGGTGGTGGTCGTCTTGTCCGGGACGGCGGACAGGTCGTCCACGTCGGCGCTCGCGGCGGTCATCACCGCCTCGGTGGTGAGCGGCATGATCTCCGAGACGGAGCCGACGAACGTGGTCTTGCCGACGCCGAAGCCGCCGCCGACGACGATCTTGACCGAGGTCAGCTCGGCCTCGCCGCCGGGCGGGCCCGGGATCTGGTCAGAGCTTCCGAAGGCCACTGAGCACCCTTTCTAGCAAGCGAAGGTCCGGCTGTCCGCCGGCGGTGGTGGCGGGCTGGGACTGGTGCAGCCGCAGCAGCCCCTCGACGGCCATGTCGGCGATGAGGACCCGCGCGACGCCGAGCGGCAGGCGCAGCAGGGCGGAGACCTCGGCCACGGAGCGGGCGGACCGGCACAGGTCCATGATCGCCCGGTACTCCGGGGTCAGCACGGCCACGTCCCGCGGCGGGTACGGCGCTGCGGTGACCAGGGCCTCGATGGCCAGGTCGTAGCGCGGCTTGGTCCGGCCGCCGGTCACCGCGTAGGGGCGCACCAGCGACGAGCTCGCGTTCGGGTCATCGTCGCGCTCGGGAGGACGTCCCTGCGCCGGCGTCCTCCCCTGGGGGTCGCCCGGCCAGCGTCCGGGCCCTCCGGGACCGCCTCCGAAGGGACTGCCTCGATCCATGTCGCCGACCTCCGGCCTAGTCAGTCACGATCAGTAGCGGGCGGGCCCGGCGCCCATCTCGGTCACGGGAGGACCCGAGAACGGCGGCTGCTGCTGGTCCTGGGCGCGCAGCGCGGGCGTGAGCACCCGGCCGACGCGCTCCACCAGGAGCGTCATCTCATAGGCGACGAGGCCGAGGTCGCAGTCCGGCGCGGCCAGCACCGCGAACACCGACCCGTTCGTGATGGACATGACGAACAGCAGCCCGCGGTCCATCTCGACGACGGTCTGGTTCACGCCCCCCGCGTCGAAGATCTTCGCCGCGCCCTGGGTCAGGCTCATCAGCCCCGAGGCGATCGCCGAGAGCTGGTCCGCCCGCTCGGGCGGGAAGCCCGACGAGTAGGCCATCGGCAGGCCGTCCGAGGAGACCACGACGGCGTGCGCGACCTTCGCGACACGGTCCGCGAAGTTCGTCACCAACCAGTTGAGATCCTGCCCGCTCACCGGGTGCCTCCTGTCTCGTCGTCGCGCTGCGACGGCGCCTCACCTGACGTGCCTGTATCGCGGATCTCGTGGCGCCCGCGGTGGACGCCCCGCTGGAGACTCGCGAAACGGTTGCGTACGACGTCGGCCGTCTGGCCGTGACCCTGGCGGGCCTGGGCGGGCTGGCCCTGCGCGGGCGCCTCCCGCTCGGCCGCCCCCGGCGGCGGTTCCGGCGGCGGCTGCGCGGCGGCCGGCGCCGCCGCGTGCCCGACCGCGCCGGGGATGCGGTTCTTACCGGGCACCCGCTTCGGGAGCCCGACGCTGGTACGGCTCGCCGCCACCGGCCGGCGGGCGGCCTCGGCGGCCCGGAACCCGGCGTCCGCCGGGGACTCCCAGCCGCGGACCGGGTCCTCGCCGGACCCGGCGTCGGCCGACCGGCGCTGGAACCACTCCGACTGCATCGCGTCGAAGATCGGCGAGCGTTCGGGGAGCCGGCGCGGCTGCTTCGGCTCGGGCGGTGCCTGCGGCGGGGCGGGGGCCGGGGGTTCCGGCGCGGCGCTCTCCGGCGGGGCGGGCGGGACCGGGACGGGGCGCTCCCCCGTCCGCTCGGCCGCGGCGGCCGTCCACCGTGTGCCGTGCGCCCCGGTCTGCCGTCCGGCCCGCGGGTCGGTCCGCGGGGTGTCGCCGAACGGGCTCTGCTCGGGGCCGACCTGGTCGAGCGGACCGGTCTCCCAGGGGATCTGCCGCCCGGAGCCGGGGTCCGGCACGATCGGCTGCGCCTCCGGGACGACGGACTGCGGCCCGGTCCGGCCCATGTCGGGCCGGTGGACGTCGGGCCGGTGGCTGTCGGGCCGGTGGACGCCGTTGGACCCGGTGTCGTCCCGCCGCTCGCTGCGCGGCTGGAACAGCCCGTTCGGGCCGTCGTCGGGCGGGTTCGCGGCCGCGCCGCCGCCGGGCAGGTGCGCGCCCGGCCGCCGGACGGGCAGCTCGCCCGGCCGCCGCGGCGGACGCCGGTCGCCCGGCTGGTAGGGGTCCTCGGCGGGCGGGACGGCGGGCTGCGGCCCGGTGCCCGGCACCGTCGGATGCGCCCCGGTCCCGGTGGGGATGGGGCCGGTTCCGGTCGGGATCGGGCCGGTCTCGTTCAGGGCGGGCTGGGGGCCGGTGCCGCGCCGGATCGGGCGCAGCGGGCCGGTGCCGCCGACCATGGGGTGCGAGCCCGTCCCGCCGGTCAGCGGCCCGGTCAGCGGGCCGGTGGGCGGACCGACCGGGCCGCGCTCGCCGGGCTGCGGGAACGCGCCGCTCGTGCCGAGCGCGGGCGGCTCGGGCGCGGTGGTGAGCGCGGCGAGCTGGCCGTGCGCGCCCGCCTCGCGCGGGCCGAGGCCGCGGGCGCCGATCCCGGCGGTGTCGCCGGGGGTGATCACGGCGTCCGGCAGGACCACGAACGCGGTGAGCCCGCCGCCCTGCGCGGCGCGCAGCTCCACCCGGATCCCGTGCCGGACGGCGAGCCGGCCGACCACGAACAGGCCCATGCGGCGGGCCGCGGAGAAGTCGATGACGGGCGGGTTCGCGAGCCGCCAGTTCGCCTGCTCCAGGTCCTCGGTCGACATCCCGACGCCGTTGTCGGTGATCTGCAGCATGGCGCCGCCGCCGCTGAGCGTCTGTCCGGAGACGGTCACCTTGGTGTGCTCGGACGAGAACACCGTCGCGTTCTCCACCAGCTCGGCCAGCAGGTGGACGAGGTCGTTGACGACGGGTCCGGCGACCGTCATGTCGCCTTGAACCCGGAGCGCCACCCGCTCGTACTGCTCCACCTCGGACAGCGACGCGCGGACGACGTCGATGAGCGGGACGGCCTGGTTCCAGCGCCGCACCTGCTCCTGCCCTCCGAGGACGAGGAGGTTCTCGCAGTTGCGGCGCATGCGGGTGGCGAGGTGGTCGAGGCGGAACAGGTTGCCGAGCTGCTCCTCGTCCCGCTCGCTCTGCTCCAGTTCCTCGATCAGGCGGAGCTGCCGCTCGATCAGGGACTGGCTGCGGCGGGAGAGGTTGACGAACATGGCGTTGATGTTGCCGCGCAGGACGGCCTCGTCGGCCGCGAGCCGCACCGCCTCGCGGTGAACCTCGTCGAAGGCGCGGGCGACCTGGCCGATCTCGTCGGTGGAGTCGACCTCGATCGGCTGCACCTCGATGCCGCCCGCGGCGGCCTCCGGATCTCGCAGCCGGTCGACCAGGCCGGGCAGCCGGGTGCCGGCGATCTCCAGCGCGCCGGACTGCAGCCGGCGCAGCGGCCGCACCAGCGAGCGCGCCATCAGGATCGTGACCAGCAGGACGGCGGCGAGCAGCACCGCGACGATGATCGAGTCGGTGATGGTGGAGGTCCGGGCGGCGGCGCCCTGGTCGTCGCTGCGCACCTTGATGTCGTTCGCGAGCCGCTCCTCCACGAGCCGCATCTTCCCGATCATGTCGGTCATGGAGTCGCGGATCACGGCGGCGGAGCGGGCGGTGCCGAGCGAGGGCGGCAGGTTGCCGCCGGACGCGCCGACGCCCGCGATCACGCGCTGGCGCACCTCGCGGGCCTGGTCGACCTTGGGGCCGACGACGGTGTCCTCGAAGAGCTGGATCTGGTCGAGCCGCGCCGAGTCGCGGAAGGCGGCGAGCTGGCTGTCCTCCTGGGAGCGGGCGGCGGTGAGCTCCTGCAGCTCGTCGGCGGCCAGCTGGTGCGAGCGCGCGCCGATGAGCAGCACCGCGCGCTCGCGCGACACCGCCTCCTTGGCGCGGGCGAGCGCGCCGAGCGCCCGGCTGGACTCCGCGAGCCGGTCGTCGGCGACGTTCTGCGCGAGGCCGTCCAGGATGGCGACGAGCTCGTCGGTGACCTCGGTGTACTTCTGCAGGACGGTGAAGGCCGGCACCTTGGTGCCGGTGACGAGGGAGCGCAGCGCCTTCACGCCGTCGAGCCGGTTCAGCACGGTGCGCGCGTCGCGCACGGCCTCCGTTCCATAGGACCCGTTGATCGCCCCGGCGGCGGCGCGCACCGGCTCGATCTGGGCGTCGGTCTTGCGCTGCTGGCCCTCCAGCTCGGGCAGGAGGGCGGCGGCGCGGTTGGCCGCGCTGTACTCGACGGCGAGGTCGCGCTCCGCCGTGAACTGCTGGACGAAGCGGGTGATCCCGTCGCCCATCTCCGCCATGCGCTCGACCCGGCCGTACGCCTCCGCCTCGCTGAGGGAGCTGGAGATGCGCACCCCGGCCAGCGCGACGGCGGCGACCGTCGGAACCAGGATCAGGACGATGAGCCGCTGGGGCACCCGCCAGTTCCGCAGGCTCAGCCTGCTGCCCGACCGTGTCGGTTGGCCCGACTGCGTCCCGACGTTACCGGGTCGAGGACCGTCGCGACCTTCGTCGCTTGGTTGCATCCGCCGTTAACACCCTCTCCACGATGTCGCACTCTCCGTGGCTACACGGACGCGAAGGGTAATTGCGACATCTTCTTCACCCTCGGCGCACGACATTGCAGCACATCCACGGATAGGCCGCAAAGGACCATAGGCCAGCCGATATTGACCAATGCCATGATCGTGACTTCATGCCCGTATGTCCGATTTACTGAGTACGGGCGATCACGCTCCGCAGTTGAACCTACGGTGATCGGAAACTCTCACAACGTAACAGGCGCTGCTCGTCCCGACCCGTCCCCCGAACGGCGGAAACCGGTTCCGGGCCAGATGGCGCGGGGGCCGTGACTCTGCGGAGCAGCGCGGCGCTGCATCGTCACCTGCGCCGACGAAAGCCGCGGAAGCCCGCCGAAGTCGGACGAGGGCCAATGAAACAAAACAGCGCGAGCGTCTTATCGAGCGCCACTCGGCTTCGCGTGCGCGCGGTCCTGGCACTCGCTCAGGACACAAGACAGTCACACAATTCGGAGCCAAACCACCCAAGTCACCCAGTACGCGATACTCTCCGGTCGCACGTGATCTTCAGGCGTCCGGCGTGGTGGCTACAGTCGTTCCCCTGGCTCGCATGTCCCGGCCGACAGCCCTGCCGATACAACTTCCCCCGTGAGTTTAAGGAGTGCCCATGCGGCAATCCCTCCGTCTCTCAGCGCTGGTGAGCGCTGCCGCCCTCCTCCTGTCCACCGCCGTCGGCTGCGGAGACTCGGACGACTCGTCCGGCGGCAGCGGACTCGAGAAGGACACCGTGACGGTGGCCGCGCTGCCCATCGCCGACGACGCGGCGCTCTACATCGCCCAGAAGGAGAAGCTCTTCGAGAAGGAGGGGCTGAAGGTACAGATCAAGCCCGTCCAGCAGAGCATCCAGGCCATTCCCGCACTGGTCAAGGGCGACGTCAACGTGATCGCCGGCGGCAACTACGTGTCCTTCCTGCAGGCCGACGCGAAGGGCACGCTCAAGCTGAGCGTGCTGGCCGAGGGCGCGTCGCTGACGTCCCACATGATGGACGTCCTCGTCATGCCGAACTCGAAGGTCCGCGCCCTCAAGGACCTTGAGGGCAAGACGGTCGCGGTCAACCTTCTGAACAACATCCAGTCCCTGACGCTGAACGCGATCCTCAAGGCGAACAACGTCGACGCCTCGAAGGTCACCTACCGCGCGGTGCCCTTCCCGCAGATGGCGACCGCGCTCCAGAAGGGCGACGTCGACGCCATCCACGCCGTCGAGCCGTTCACGTCCGGCGCCGAGAAGTCGCTCGGCGCGCGGGTGGCCGTGGACGCGGGCTCGGAGCCGGTGACCAACACCCCGATCGCCGGCTACCTCAGCACGCAGGACTTCGTGAAGGACAACCCGAAGACCGCCGCCGCGTTCCAGCGCGCGATCTTCAAGGCGCAGGAGATCGCCAGCAGCGACCGCAAGCGCGTCGAGCAGGTGCTCCCCACCTACACCAAGATCGACGCGAAGGTCGCGGGCGTCATCACGCTCCCCGGCTACCCGAGCTCCCTCAACACCACGCGGATGCAGCGGGTCGTGGACCTCATGATCTCGGCGGGCCTCCTCAAGGAGAAGCCCGACCTGAAGACCATCCTGTTCCAGCCGGCGTCCTGACGCGAGGCGCAGGCGATTCATGTCCGACAAGACGACGCCGCCCCGCGGCCTCTCCCGTCCAGGAAAATGGGCGCGCGGGGCCGCAGGGGTGGCGGTCCTGTTCCTGGCGAGCGAGGCGCTCGGTAGAGCCGGGATAGTGGACCGTTCCTTTCTGCCTCCCGCGTCGAGCGTCACCGCCCGCGCCATCGAACTGTTCGGCGACTCCGACTTCCTGTCCAACGTGCGCGTCACGCTCACCGCGTGGGCGCTCGGCCTCGCCATCGCCGTCGCGATCGCGGTGCCGCTCGGGCTGCTGCTCGGCAGCGTCCCGGCGGTGAACACCGCGGTCCGGGCGATCGTCGAGTTCCTGCGGCCGATCCCGTCGGTCGCGCTGATCCCGCTGGCCGGGCTGATCCTCGGCTCCGGGCTGAACATGGAGGTGCCGCTCATCGTCTACGCGTGCTGCTGGCCCATCCTGTTCAACACGATGTACGGGCTGCACGACGTCGACCCCCTCGCCAAGGAGACGTTGCGCTCGTTCGGCTTCAACCGCCTCCAGGTCCTCATCCGGGTGTCGCTGCGCAGCGCGGCCCCCTTCATCGCGACCGGGGTGCGGCTGTCGGCGTCCGTGGCGCTGATCCTCGCCGTCGGGACGGAGATCCTGTCCGGCTTCGGGGACGGCCTCGGCATGTTCATCGCCCAGGCCGGGACGGTCCCCGAAGGCACCCGCGACGTGCTCGCCGGCACCGTCTGGGCGGGCTGCATCGGACTGATCATCGACACCGTGCTGGTGCAGGCCGAGAACCGCGCGTTCCGGTGGCACCTGGCGCAGAGGAGTGGTGCGTCATGACGGCCGCCGCCGTCGCCCGGCGCCCCGCGTGGCGGCCCGGCGCCCTCGCCTGGCGGCTCGTCCGCGGTCTCGCGCACCGGCTGCTCCCCCTCGCCGTCCTCATCGCGGCCTGGGAGGCGGCGACGCGCGTCGCCGAGAGCCCGTTCTTCCCGCCGCCGTCGGACATCGTCCCCCGGATGCGGGAGATGTGGTTCGCCGGGCCCGCGAGCCACCTGTTCTTCAGCGGCGGCGCGCGCGACTCGATGGCGCCGAGCCTCGCCCGGATGACGGTCGCGCTGGTGCTGTCCGCGGTGGTCGGGATCGTCCTCGGGCTGGCGCTCGGGCGCTCGGAGCGCGCCCTCGCCTACCTGGAGCCCGTGCTGCAGTTCGCGCGCGTGATCCCGCCGCCGACGCTGGTGCCGGTGTTCGTCGCCCTGATGCACCTCGGCACGCAGATGCAGATCACCTCGATCGTCTTCGGCGCGGTGTGGCCGATCCTGCTCAACACCGCCGACGGCGCGCGCAGCGTCGACGCGACGCAGATGCAGACGGCCGAGGCGTTCCGGCTGTCCGGGCCGCAGCGGATCCGGTACCTGATCATCCCGTCCGCGCTGCCGAAGATCTTCGCGGGGCTGCGGCTCGCGCTGTCGCTGTCGCTGATCCTGATGGTCTTCTCCGAGCTGCTGCCCGGCACGGCGGACGGGCTCGGCTTCGAGCTGACGAACGCGCAGAGCCAGTCCGACATGCTCACGATCTGGGCGGTGATCGTGCTGCTCGGCATCCTCGGCTACCTGTTCAACACGATCCTCCTCGCGGTGGAGCGGCGCGTGCTCTCCTGGCACCGCGGGGCGCGGAAGGCGAACTCATGACGAAGGCGGATTCATGAGGAGGGCGGATTCATGACGGCGGAATTCACGGTCCGGGACGCGGTGTTCGACTTCTGCCGGCGGACGGGGATGACCACCGTCTTCGGCAACCCCGGCTCCACCGAGCTGCGGATGCTCCGCGATTTCCCAGCGGACTTCGAGTACGTGCTCGGGCTGCAGGAGCTCGTCGTGGTGGGCGCGGCGGCGGGGCACGCCCTCGGCACCGGCGGCGCGGCCCTCGTCAACCTGCACTCCGCGGGCGGCGTCGGGCACGCGCTCGGCGGGGTCTTCAACGCCTACCGGGACCGGATCCCGCTGGTCATCGTCGCGGGGCAGCAGACGCGGGCGATGCTGCCGACGCGGCCGTTCCTCGGCGCGGAGGAGCCCGCCCAGTTCCCGCGCCCGTACGTGAAGTGGAGCCGGCAGCCCGAGCGGGCGGAGGACGTGCCCGCCGCGTTCGCCGAGGCGTACCGCGTCGCGATGACGCCGCCGCGCGGGCCGGTGTTCCTGTCCGTGCCGGAGGACGACTGGGACCGTCCGGCCGAGCCCGTCCCGCACCGCGAGATCCGGGCCGGGTTCGCCGCCGACCCCGCCGCGCTGCGGGAGACGGCGGACGCGCTGAACGGCGCCGCGAACCCCGTCATCGTCGTCGGCTCCGGCGTCGAGGACGAGAACGCCGGACACCTCGTGGTCAGCCTCGCCGAGCGGACGGGCGCGCCCGTGTGGATCAGCCCGCTGTCCGGCCGGTCCGGCTTCCCCGAGGACCACGCCCTGTTCAAGGGGTTCCTGCCGCCCGTCCGGAACCGGCTCGTCGCGGAGTTGGAGGGGCACGACGTCGTGCTCGTGCTGGGCGCGCCCGTGTTCAACTACCACGTGCACACGGAGGGCCCGTTCATCCCGGAGGGCACGCGGCTGTTCCTGTTCGACTGCGATCCCACGCTGACCGCGTGGGCGCCGGTCGGGACGAGCGTCCTCACCACCCTCCAGGCGGGGCTGTCCGGGCTGCTGGACCTGGTCGACAAGGCCGACCGTCCGACGCCCGAGCCGCGGCCCCGGCTGGCGCGCCCCGCGGCGGCCGACCCGATCGACGCGGCCCTCGTCGTGGATGCGCTGCGGGAGCGGATGCCCGCGGACGCGGTCCTGGTGGAGGAGATCCCCAGCCACCGGGACATGTTCCACGCGCGGTTCCCGATCACACGGCCTGGAACGTTCCTGACCATGGGCAGCGGCGTGCTCGGCTGGAGCCTGCCGATGGGCGTCGGGCGCGCGCTCGCCGGGTCCGGGGAGCGGATCGTGTGCGTCCTCGGCGACGGCGCGATCATGTACTCGGTGCAGGCGCTCTGGACGGCCGCCCGGCACAGGCTGCCGATGACGGTGATCGTCATGAACAACGGCGGCTACGGGGCGGTGCGGGCGCTCGGCCGCCGGATCGGCATCGACGGCGTCGTCGGCGCGGACATCGCGGGCATCGACTACGCGGCCGTCGCGCGCGGGCTCGGCGTCCCGGGGCGGACCGTCACGTCCGCCGCCGACCTCGACGCGGCGCTCGACGAGGCGCTCGCGCACGAGGGACCCTTCCTCGTGGACGTCAGCGTGGCCGCCGACGAGGAGGCCATGTACTGGAGCGCCACCGAGCAATAATCATCGGAAATTCCTCCCATACCACTCATAGTTGATCTG
The DNA here is from genome assembly GCF_008121305.1 of Actinomadura decatromicini. Lineage (NCBI taxonomy): Bacteria > Bacillati > Actinomycetota > Actinomycetes > Streptosporangiales > Thermomonosporaceae > Actinomadura > Actinomadura decatromicini. The sequence goes on from NZ_VSRQ01000006.1 coordinate 223,452, forward strand.
TGGTGCGTTACGCTCCCCGCGCGGTGAACGATCACCCGTCGCCGGACCACCCCGCCCATGGAGCGCCCACAGACGGAGAAGGCGAAGGAAATGCTCCAGATAACCGGCCTCACGCACTCTTACGCGGACGGCCACCGCGCGATCGACGGCCTCGACCTCACCGTCCCGGACGGACAGCTCCTCAGCATCGTCGGGCCGTCCGGCTGCGGGAAGTCCACGCTGCTGCGCTGCATCGCCGGGCTGCTCCGCCCCACCTCCGGGACGCTCACCCTGAACGGCTCGCCGATCAACGGTGTGCCCGACGACCTCGCCGTCGTGTTCCAGGACTACAGCAGGTCGCTGTTCCCGTGGCTGACCGTCCGGGACAACGTGGCGCTGCCGCTGCGCCGCCGCGGCATGGCGCGGAAGGAGCGGCGCACCGCCGCGCAGGAGGCGCTGGCGTCGGTGGGCCTGCCGGACGCCGGGCGCAAGTACCCGTGGCAGCTCTCGGGCGGCATGCAGCAGCGCGTCTCGATCGCGCGGGCGCTCGCCTACCGCCCGTCCCTCCTGCTGATGGACGAGCCGTTCGGCTCCGTCGACGCGCAGACCCGCGAGGACCTTGAGGACCTCGTCCTCCAGGTGCACCGGACGCAGAAGATCACGATCCTGCTCGTCACCCACGACATCGACGAGAGCGTGTACGTCGGCGACCGGGTCGTCGTGCTGAACCGGTCCCCCGCCCGCGTGCACGCCGACCTGCCCGTCGGGCTGCCGTCCGGCCGGGACCAGATCGAGACCCGGGGGATGCCGCAGTTCGTCCAGCTCAGGGCCGAGGTCGGACGGCTCGTGCGGGGCGGCGCGAAGGTCCCCGGCGCGGCGCCCGCGAGCGGTGGCCGCGGCTGACCGGGCTGGAACGGACAGGCTGGAACGAAGGGGGCGTTTCATGCGCGTTGTGATCGTCGGCGCGGGGATCGGCGGGCTCACCGCCGCGCTGAGCCTGCACGAGGCGGGCGTGGAGACGCTCGTCGTCGAGTCGTCGGCGCGGTTACGGCCGCTCGGTGTCGGCATCAACCTGCTGCCGCACGCCGTCCGGGAGCTGACCGAGCTGGGGCTCGACGGCGCGCTGGCGGAGCTCGGCGTCCCGACCGCCGAGATGGTGCACTTCGACCGGCACGGCGGGCGGATCTGGGGCGAGCCGCGCGGCCGCGCGCTCGGCTACGACTGGCCGCAGTACTCGATCCACCGGGGCGAGCTGCAGATGGCGCTGCTCGACGCGGTGCGGGCGCGGCTCGGCGCGGGCGCCGTCCGCGCGGGCACGCTGTTCGAGGGCTTCGAGCAGGACGCGGCGCGGGTGCGGGCGCGGCTGCTCGACCGCGCGTCCGGCGCCGCCGAGACCGTCGACGCCGACGTGCTCGTCGGGGCGGACGGGCTGCACTCGACCGTCCGGGCGCAACTGAACCCGGACGAACCGCCGCCGCTGTGGAACGGCATCCGGATGTGGCGCGGCGTCACCGAGGGCGAGCCGTTCCTGTCCGGGCGGACCCTGGCCGTCGCGGGCAGCAACGCCGCCAGCAAGATCGTCGTGTACCCGATCTCCATCCGGGCCGAGCGCGCGGGGCGCGCCCTGCTGAACTGGGTCGCCGAGGTCAGGCTCCCCTCCGGCATTCCGCTCGGCCAGACCGCCGACTGGAACCGCACGGGCCGCCTGGAGGACGTCCTCCCCCACTACGCGGACTGGACGTTCGACTGGCTCGACGTCCCGGCCATGCTGTCCCGCACGGCGGAGATCCTGGAGTACCCGATGGTCGACCGCGACCCGCTCGACCGCTGGACGTCCGGCCGCGTCACGCTCCTCGGCGACGCCGCCCACCCGATGTACCCGATCGGGTCGAACGGCGGGTCGCAGGCCGTGCTGGACGCGCGCGTCCTCGCCCACGAGCTGGCGAAGGCCGCCGACCCGGCGGAGGGGCTGCTCGCCTACGAGCGGGCCCGCCGCGAACCGGTCAACGCGATCGTGCTGGCCTGCCGCGACATGCCCGCGGACCGCGTCCTGCACGCCGTCGGCGAGCGCGCCCCGGACGGCTTCGACAGGATCGAGGACGTCCTGACCCCGGAGGAGCTGAGCACGATCACCGGGGCGTACCGGCGGACGTCGTTCGACGACGCGGAAGCGCTGAACACACGCCCGTCGTACTCCGTCAACCCTTAGCGGAGACGGCGGCGAGGCGCGCCTCGGCCGCGCGGGCGCCCCGGTCGAACTCGGACGGGTCGTCGTGCAGCAGCGCGTAGGCAGCTCCGGCGCGGAAGACGGCGTCCACCTCGAAGGCGAGTTGGGCGATGTCGGCGGAGGCGTCGATCTCGCCGAGCTCCCGCGCCTCGCGCAGGCAGCGCTCCAGGAAGCCGCGCCAGTCGCGCTGCGAGGCCGCGATCGCGTCCCGGACGCGGCCGGGCCGCGCGTCGAACTCGGCCATCGTGGAGTGGAAGAAGCAGCCGCCGGGGAAGACCGGCTCGCGCTCGTAGCGCCGCCACGCCGCGAGCAGCGCGCGGACGCGCCCGAGACCGCCCGGCACGGCGAGCGCGGGCTCGACCACGTGCTCCCGGAACACCTCGACGGCCTTGCGGACGGTCGCGAGCTGCAACTCCTCCTTGGAGCCGAAGTGCGTGAACACGCCGCTCTTGCTGATCCGCAGCTCGGTGGCGAGCCGTCCGATCGACAGGCCCTCAAGGCCCTCCGCGGACGCGATGTCGGCGGCCCGGGACAGGATGGCGGAGCGCGTCTGCGCGCCCTTGAGAAGCCGTCCGTCGGTGCTCACGCCAACTAATCTGCACGACCGTTCGTACAAAGTCAACGCGAGAAACCCCTTGACGGGAGAGCCTTCGACAGAAGAGTGTACGACCGTTCGTTTAATTTTCTTGGAGGCTCTCCGATGTCGTCCGTCCAGACCGCCGCGGCGCCCGCCGCCGCCCGCGCGCGGCGCGACGTCCCCTGGCTCGCCGCCGGGGCGACGTTCCTGGCCATGCTCGACGCCACCGTCGCGAACCTGGCCGTCCCCGACCTGCACGCCGACTTCCCGGCCGCCTCGGTGTCCGGGCTGACCTGGATGATCACGCTCTACGCGGTGCTGTTCGCCGCGCTGCTCGCGCCCGCCGGGCGGCTCGCCGACCTGGTCGGGCGGCGGTCCCTCTACCAGTGGGGGGTCGGGCTGTTCACGCTGGCCTCGCTCGCCTGCGCGCTCGCGCCGACCGTGCCCGTGCTGCTCGGCACCCGGGCCGTCCAGGGCGCCGCCGCGGCCGCGATGATCCCCGCGTCGCTCGCGCTGCTGCTGCGCGACACCCCGCCCGAGCGCCGCGCGGGCGCCATCGGGCTGTGGAGCGCGGCGGGCGCGTTCGCCGCCGCGATCGGCCCGAGCCTCGGCGGCGTGCTCGTCGACCAGTTCGGCTGGCGGTCGCTGTTCGTCATCAACGTGCCCGTCGGCCTCGCGCTGCTCGGCGCCGCGCTCCGCCTGCCGCGCGCGGAGGGCGGCGCCGGGCGGCTGCCCGACCTGCTCGGCACCGTCCTGCTCGGCGGCGGCGTCGGCGCCGTCGCGCTCGGCGTCACCCAGACCCGGGACTGGTCCTGGACGGACGCCCGCACCCTCGGTCTGCTGCTCGGCGGCGCCGTCCTCGTCGGGCTCGCGCTGTGGCGGTCGGCGCGGCACCCCGTGCCCGCCCTGGAGATCTCGCTGTGGCGCAGCCACCGGTTCGCCGTCGCCAACGCCGCCTCGTTCCTCTACGGGACGGCCCTCTACTCCTGGCTCCTGCTCGGCGTCCTCTACCTGACCGACAAGTGGGACTACTCGGTGCTCAAGGCCGGCCTCGCCTCCACGCCCGGCGCGTTCACCGCCACCGCCGCCGCCGTGATCATGGGACGGCTGACCGGCCGCATCGGCGTCCGACCGGCGGTGACCGGCGGCGCGCTGGTCATGGTCGCCGCCGGGGTCTGGACGCTCGCCGCGCTGCCGTCCGAACCGCACTTCACCACGTTCTGGCTGCCCGTCGGCCTGCTCGTCGGGACCGGCATGGGGATGGTCACCACCGGCACCGCGTCCGCCGCCGCGCTGTCGGTCGACCCGCTGCGGTTCGCCGGGGCCACCGGCCTCAACACGACGGCCCGCCAGCTCGGCGGCGCGCTCGGCATCGCCGTCCTCGCCGCGCTGCTCCCGGCAGGGGCGACGCACGGCGACTACACCCACGTCTACCTGTTCTGCACCCTCGCCGCGGGCGGCGCCGCCCTCGCCGGGCTGCCGCTGACCCTGCGGCGCACCAGGTCCTGAAGGAGTCGACATGCCCCTGTCCAGTACGAGCCTGTCCGAGTGGACGGACCCGGACGTCCTGCCCGCCGCCGAGGCCGCCGCGCTGCTCGCGGGCGCGCCCTGGACGCGGCTGGCGACGCTCGGGGACAGCGTCGCCGAGGGCGTCCGCGAACCCGTCCCCGGCTACCGCGACCTGTCGTGGGCCGACCGCGTCGAGGAGGCGCTGCGCGCCGTGACGCCGGGCCTCGCCGCGCTGAACCTCGGCCGCCGCGACCGCGTCGCCGCACAGGTCGCGGCCGAGCAGCTCGGCCCCGCGCTCGCGTTCGGCCCCGACCTCGCGATCATCGCGGCGGGCGGGAACGACATGCTCCGCCCGCACTTCGACGCCGACGAGGTGCGGCGCGAACTGACCTCGATCGTGTCGACGCTCCGCGCAACCGGTGCCGACGTCGTCACGATCGGCCTGTTCGACCTCACCTCCGCCGGGCTCGGCCCCGTCCGCTACCGCGAGGTCATGTCGGCCCGGACGCGGCTGCTGAACGACATCGCCGCCGAGGTCGCCGCCGCCCACGACGCCTGCCACGTCACCACCCCGTACGACCACCCGACCGCCGCCGACCCCGCCATCTACAGCGCCGACCGCCTACACCTCAACGCCCGCGGCCACGCCTTCGCCGCCGCGAACACCGTCCGCACCCTCGCCACCCGCTACTTGGCGTCGGAGTAGAAACTCAACTGCTGCAGGAGTCCGGGCGGCGCCATGCGCGTAGGTGGCCCGCACCCGGCAGCGGGTAGAGGGTCTGCGCCGAAGCCCCTGACCCGAGCGCCGGAGCAGGGGGCATCACGCCGCGCGCCCGCGCTCAGACCGCGCTGACCCAGTGCGCCGCGATAGCGGTGCGTCCGTCGGCGTTGCTGAGGACGGAGGCGTTGTTGCCCTGCGAGCCGATGCCCTTGGCATAAAGGCTCACGACGTCGTTGGCATCAAAGGCCACCAGGACGGTCTGCCCGGCAGTGGCCTGAAGGATCAGGTTCGCGGGGCCGCCGCCCCCGGCGAGGGCCTGACTGCCGTCGATGGGGCTCTGCCCCTTGTACAGGACGGTGCTCGCCCAGTAGTTGGTGTTCGCGGCGCCCGAATTGATCACAGAACGGGCCTGGTAGGCGACCTCCCACACCCCGGGGAAGGGAATCGTGATCGTCAGACCCGACGGGTAGACCTGCGCGTAAGAGGTCGTGAGGGCCTGGTTGATGTCGAGCGGACCGGTCTGAACCCACATCTTGGAGGGACCCTGCAGGGAAAGCGCACTGGCCGATGTCGTCATGCCACAACGCTAACCAGACATCACTGAGCGTGACAGAAACTCGGCCGTCCTACTTCTATCGCCGTTCCAATGATTGACACACCACCGGCGTGGCCGACCGCCCCTTTCACCCACCCGACCCGCACGTCAGCGAGCCTCCTTTCTCAGGGGATAGGGCCAACCGCCGGGGCGGGTCACCCCGGCTCAGCGGCGCGGTTCCCGCACGACGTTGAGCGGCTGGGCTTCGACCTTCTCGCTGGGCTCGTTGCGCCAGGCGCGGCTAGGCTCGGCCATGCGCGCGGCCAGTTCCTCACCCGCGACGCGCAGGTCCTCGGCGATCCGGGACGAGACGCACGCCCAGGCCAACTCGCACCACCGCTCGTGCTCGACGATCCGCGCGCCGTCCTGCCGGGAGACCGCGCGCCAAGAGCCGTCCGGCAGCTCGTACACCTCGAACCCGGCGATCGCGCGCTCGGCCTCGCGAGCGTGACGCGGGCCGGTCACCGCCCGTCCTCCCGGTCCTCCCCGACCCCGGCCTCGGCGCGCGGGAGGCGCAACAGCAGCAGCGCCAGCTCGTTCGGGTCGTTGCCGTACACCTCGGTGAACGCGGCGGCCCGCTCGGCGTAGTCGACCCAGTTGCGCTGCCCGTGCCAGACCGGCCGGGTCTCGCGCACCTCGAACGCCCACTCGGGGAACCACTTGCGCAGATTGGTCAGTTGCTCGATGCGCTTGGCGTAGGGCAGCGCGTGCTTGGTGGGCGCGAGCGCCGCCAAGTCGATCGCCTGAGCCATGAGGCGGCCCAGGTGCCCGGGAAGCGTGGCCTCGGCGACCGAGTGCCCGCCGGTCCACTTCTGCGACGGCTCGCGGATGGCCAGCCACGGGACGGGCCTGGTCTCGTCGTACTCGATCTGCCAGCCCGGGTTCTCGTCGCGGAGCCGTGCCATGGTCTCGGATATCGTCATCGTCAGCCGGACCTCCGTTGTCCGGTCAGGCCCCGGAACCCTGGCGTTTGCCCGCCGGCCGGGGCCGTCTTTCGTGTCGGGCGACACCTTCCGCCCACCACCAGACCGCCTCCGGCGTTAGCGTGGAAGTCGTTGCCTGTCGGCTACGCGGCGTGGGCAACAAGCAACGGTCCGCACCTGGCGAAACGGTGGGAAGCCAATGAGCGGCGAGTCGTTCGGCGAGGCACTGCGCGAACTCATGACCGAGCGCGGCATCGGCGTCCGCGCCCTGGCCAGACAGGTGCCCTGCAACCCCGGCACAATCTCCAAGCTCTGCCGGGACGAACGGGGCACATCCGAGGCAATGGCCAAACGACTCGACGCGATCCTCGGGAGCGATGACCGCCTCCTTGCCCTCTACAAGGCAACGGCGGCCGAGGGCGGTGCCGCCGACAGCGTGGGCCGGTCGCAGGCGGAAGCTGCATGGGGTGCGGTCGGGTCCCCGGCCGACCTGCTCTCACTCGCCTGGACGGTCGGAAGGCTTGACCAACCCATGGCCCGTCGCGCCCTCACGCAGTTGGCCGCCGCGGTGACCGCCGCTCCGCTGCTGGGGATGGCCGACCCGATCGACCGCCTCGCCCGCGCGCTGACCCGCCCCGCGGGCATCGGCGAGGAACTGGTGACTCAGATGGAGGCTCGGTGCGTGGGCTTTCATCGCCTGGAGTTCATGCTGCCCGCCGAGCAGATCTTCCGCGCGCTGCTCGGCCACCTGGACGAGGTCACCTCTCTGCTGGAGGCCGTGCCCGCAGACCGTTGGCGCCGACGGCTGGCGCGCACCGCGGGAGAGAGCGCCGTGCTCGGAGCCTGGCTCGCCTGGGACCTCGGAGACGTGTCACGCGCGGCGGCGCTCTACCGAACCGCTGAGCTCGCCGCCGAGGCGAGTCAGGACCCGGCCATCCGCGCGTGCTCGGCGATCTACCAGAGCTTCGCCGTCAGCGAAACCGCCGGTCATCACGTTGCGTTGCGCACCCTGCGCAAGGCGGACGACCTACTGCCCGGAGGTGCGGACCGAGCAACGCGCGCCTGGCTGATCGGCCGCCAGGCCGAGGAGGCCGCCGCGCTGGGCGACCCGGCGGCCCGGGACCTCATCGAGCGTGCTTCGGATCTCATGGCCGAGGCGCGCCCCCAGGCTGAACGCTCCTGGACCCGGTGCCTTGAGTCACCCCGCTTCTCGCACATGCGTCTGACGATCGCGACACGGCTCGGCGACGAGGACGCCCTGTACGACGAGATCGGCGAACTGGTCACGACGGCGAGCGATCCGACGCAGAAGAAGAGCGGCCGGGTGCTGGCGAGCATCGGGCTCGCGCTCACCCGGCTCGGGGACGCCAAGGAAGGGATCGCCTACGGCGAGCGTGCGGTCGAGGCCGTCAGGGTCAGCCAGGCCGGTTACGCCATGACCCGGCTGACCGAGCTGGGCTCCGCCCTCATGGCACACCAGTCCGCGCGGGCACGTGAGCTGCGCGCCGCGATCGGCGCTACGCGTCGGGAGCTTGTGTCTCCGCGTCCATCCACGCCAGGTATGACGCCAGCCCCGAGTTGACCGGAACCGAGATGATCTCCGCGACGCTGTAGCTGTGCATCCGGTGGACGTGCGCCTCGACGTCGGCGTACCGGGCGGCCGGAGTCTTGATCAGCAGCAGGTACTCCTCATCGACCTGGACCTCCCCCTTCCATCGGTACGTGCTGGTGATGGGGCCGACCACCTGAGCGCAGGCCGCCAGACTGGACTCGATCAAGGACCGGGCGATCTCCAGTCCCTTCTCGCGCGACGGGATCGACGACTGAACCTGTACGTACTCGCCCATGGCCGCGAACGTACAGGGGGATCGTGTCCCTGCCCAGGGAACTACTTGGCGTCGGAGTAGCGGTCGACGATCGCTATCTCCATTGGGAATCTGGCGGGGGTGTCGCCGAACAGGAGGAGGCGCGCCTCTTCTGCTGCGGCGTGGATGGCGTTGGTGACGTCTTCGGCCAGGTGTTCGGGTGTGTGGACTATGACCTCGTCGTGTTGGAAGAACACGAGGCGCGGGTCGCCTAGGGCGGTGAGGCGGCGGCGGAGGGAGCCGAGGAGGGCGAGCGCCCAGTCGGCGGCGGTCGCCTGGACGACGAAGTTGCGGGTGAAACGGCCCCGGCTGCGCAGCGCCTGGGCCGCCGTCCCCTGACGCGGGTCGGCGGGCGCGTCGTCGTCGCCCGCCGAGGTCAGCTCGCGCCACCCGGCGGACGGCGGCGGGCACGTCCGGCCCAGCCGGGACCGGACGAGCCGCCCGTTCTCCCCCGCCCGCGCCGCCGCCTCCACGTACTCGAACGCGGCGGGGAACCGGCTCTTCAGGACGGCGAGGAACTGCACCGCCTCGCCCGTCCCCCCGCCGTACATCGCGGACAGCAGCCCGATCTTCGCCTTGTCGCGGGCGCTCACCTCGCCGGAGTCGCGGAAGGCGTCCGACAGCGCGGCGTAGAGGTCGCCGTGCGCCGCCGCGTCGGCGAACGCGCGGTCGCCCGCCAGCGCCGCCAGCACCCGCGGTTCGAGCTGGGCCGCGTCCGCGACGACCAGCGACCAGCCCGGGTCGGCGACGACCGCCCGGCGCAGCACGCGCGGGATCTGCAGCGCGCCGCCGCCGCTCGTCGCCCACCGCCCGGACACCACGCCGCCGACCACGTACTCCGGACGGAGCCGCCCGCCGCTCACCCACGTGTCGAGCCACGCCCACCCGTGCGCCGTGTGGAGCCGCGCCAGCTCCTTGTACTCCAGCAGCAGCGGCACCGCCGGATGGTCGAGCCGCTTCAGCACGTGCGCCCGCGTCGACGGCACCGGCAGCCCCGCCGCCGCGAACGCCTTGAGGATCTGCGCCGGCGAGTCGGGGTTCACGTGCGTGCGCGGGCCGAACGCCGCGCTGATGCGGTCGGCGAGGTCCTGGAGCCTGCGCGGCCGCAGGCCGCCGGACGGGCGCGGCCCGAGCAGCTCGGTGAGCAGCGCGTCGTGCTCGTCCGCCGACCAGGGCAGCCCGTCGTGCGTCAGCTCCGCCGCCACCAGAGCCCCGGCCGACTCCGCCGCCGCGAGGAGGGCGAACCCGTCCAGCCCGGCGATCGCCCGGCGCTGCGCCGCGTGCACGGCGACGACCTGCTCGATGTCGTCGCCCTCCGTACCCCTCTCGCGGTCGTCGTCGAACAGCGACGCCTGCGTCTCCTTCTCCGTGGGCGGACGGTCGGGTGGCACCGGCCCGCCGCGCAGCCGCGCCCACGCCGCCCGCACCGACCTGGGCTCCCCGTAGCGTCCGGCGTGCCCGAGCAGGAGACTCTCGACCAGCTCCAGGTCATGGCAGCGCGCGACCCGCACGCCTGCGCGCAGCAGCCGCGGGTACAGCCGCGCCGTGGACGGCCACACCCACCGCGGCGCGCCTTCCCTCTCCCGCTCGGCGACGGCCGCGACGAGATCGGGAACGCGGTGCACGGGGCCGTCCGCCGCCCCGTCCTCGGTGAGGACCCGCAGCGCACCCCCGACCCGCCCGTCCTCCCCGACCGCGACCCTCACCCCCCGATTCTCACCCCTGCCACCGACAGAACATGGAAACGGCGGAACCCCTCCGCGACGGGTGGGCGCGGAGGGGTTCCGGACGGTCTTTCAGCGGGGGCCAGGGCCGTAGCCCCTGGGGGTCAGGCGACCAGGGAGACCTGCTGCCCGGCCGGGGTGTCGCCGTAGCGGTCGACGACCTTGTTGAGCTGGATCTGGTAGTAGAGGACGCCGAAGCCGAAGATGCCGAGCAGGAAGCCGATGCCTCCGCTGCAGGACGGCTGGAGCCCGGCGGCGCGCTGCGCCTGGGCGATGCGTCCGCCGAGCTTCACCCACATGACCAGCGGCCAGATGCCGAGGGTGATGAAGCCGAACAGCATCGAGAGGAGCGCGTTGACGGCCGCGTTGTCGATGCGGCGGTCGTACTCGCTCAGCTCGTTGTGGACCTTGAAGAACCACACGAGGCCGTAGATGCCGAGCGTGATGATGGGCAGGCCGAGCCAGGCGCCGATGGGGTTGCGGCGCTTCATGTTGATGCCCGCGCCGACGGCGACGGGAGCCTGCTGCTGCTGGGGGGCGGGCGCGTAGCCGCCCTGGTGGGCCGCCTGCTGCTGGTGGTGCTGGCCCTGGCCCTGCTGGGGATAACTCATTAAGTCGCTCTCCTGGGAGGCGGTCGTTCTCCGGCCGACCGCCCATTACCGTTCACCCGTTCGGTGACCCAAGACTGTAACGGCATCCGCGCACGTCGCGCGGCAGGATCGCCGACATTCATCGCAATCTCCGGCAGTCCGGGGCGAAACACCACCCCGCTCCGGCTAGCGCAGCGGGATGACGAAGTCGTCCTCGCAGGGCGGCGCCGTCTCGTGGTCGCCGCAGCCGGTCGCCGCGTAGCAGCGGACGCGCAGCTCCGACTCGGTGACGTCCAGCCGCAGGAAGCTCTTGAAGAACGGCGGGTCGTCCCAGTCGGCGAACTCGGAGCGGAAGCGCTGCGGCAGCTTGTGGACGGGGAACCGCAGCACGCGCGGGCGCCGCCGCTCCCCGCGCGGGACGCCGAGCACCGAGGCGACGAAGCGGGCGCGCCGGGACGGCGCCGGGTCCTTGTACCCGCGCCCCGGCTTGATGCCGAGCCGGCGCTCGACGGCGGCGGTGGCCTCCTCCGGGGTCAGCTCGAAGAGCTTCGGCAGCCGCAGCCAGCGTCCGTACAGCTTGCTGTAGCGGGACAGGGAGTCGCCGCGCAGCGGGTAGCAGCGGAAGTCGCCCTCGTCGACGACGCGCGTGCGGGGGATCGTGTGGGTCGCGTGCATGAACGCGCCGCCGCCGCCGGACACGATGTACTGGATCGTCCGGCCGTCGGCGGTCTTGCGCGGGTAGCGCTGGTAGTTGTGGATGTCGCCGCCGATCGCCGCGACGTAGTGGTGCGCCGGGTCCTGGACGATCTCGTCGACCGTCCCGCCGCCCTCGATCCTGCCGGGACGGTGGTCGTCGTCCACGTACAGCGGTTTTCCGGTCACGAGCAGCTTGGGTTTCGGTCCCCCGGACACCTCCCGCAGCCAGCGGCCCTGGTCGCGGTCGAGGGTGCCGGTGATGCCCGTGTCGATCCCGATGACGCGCAGCGCCGGGGTGTCGACCGCCCAGTACGGCCCCGGCTGGACGGACCGCTGCCCCGCCCCGCCCCGGAACCGCTCCCTCGCCTCCTCCAGCACGGCCCCGTCGACCTCGCCCGACCGCCGCCACAGCAGGCGCGGGACGAACGACAGCGGCCCGCGCCACGGCGGCGGCGTGCAGTCGGCGTCCAGGCCGCAGAACACGTGCAGGAACCCGCGCAGGCCGTCGTACCAGTCGTGGTTCCCGGGGACGGCGAAGATGGGCCCCGGATAGTCCTTGTAGGGACGGAAGAACTTGTCGGGGTATTGGCCCGCGTCCCCGGTCGGGTAGATGACGTCGCTCGCCACGACCATGAAGTCGGTGTCGCCCGCGGCGTGCAGCAGCGGCGGGACGACCGCGTACTGCGACTTGTCGCCCTCGCCGGTGTCTCCGAGCAGCACGAACGAGAACTCCGGCTCGGCCCGGTGGACGGTGAACGCGGCGGGCGTCCCCCGCTCGCGGAGCGCGGCGACGCAGCGGCGGCGGATCGCGTTCGACGGATCGCCGAACCAGCGCGCGATCACGTCGTTGCGGGACCGCCACAGCACCCTCGGGCGGCGCCAGGAGAAGTCGGTCACGCGCGGAGGGAGCAGCTCGGTGAACGTCCCCGGCCGACCGCACACCCAGCCCGCACCCGCCTCGGAGGTGCGCGAGTTCTCGGGATCAGAGGGGACCTCGGCACACACAGACGCCTCCGGGCGTGAGTCAGGGAGTGCTCACAGCCTGTCCGGAGGCGATCCGGAGCGTCAAGCGACATGCCGGGGCCGCGCCGGAAGCGGACGCGCGAGAGTAAGGGAAGGGTGACCGGGGCGATTGACCGTGGTGGACGCCGGCGCCACCCCCAGAGACGCCGACGCCACCACGACGCGGGTGTCCGCGGCCATCATGAGTCCCCCCAGAACGGCGAGCAGTCGCCTTCTCATGATGTCGTCCGCAGACAACCCAAGGTCCCTAAGCGGGACGTAACTGACGCTACCCGAGGGTCCGTAATGGACACGTAAATCGACCCAAACAACGGGCCAAGATCCGGAGACCGCCCAGGTCAGGGCGCGAGGACGCGCAGCGCGCCGGGCAGGACACGCGCGGTGACCGGGAGCGTTCCCGGCAGCTCGCCGTCCGCGCCGTACGGGAGCGTCCGGCCGGACGTCCCGGCCAGCTCGATCCGCACCTCCTCGCCCCGCATGACCTCGATCTCGGGGCGGCGGACGTGCGTCCCCGCCTCCAGCTCGCGCATGACGGCGAAGAACAGGCGCTTGGGGGCCGTCTTGATCAGGACGACGTCGAGCAGCCCGTCGTCGACGCGCGCGTCCGGTGCGATGTGCTTGCCGAACCCGTAGTAGCCGGAGTTGGCGGCGACGACCGTGTAGCCCTGCCGGGCGTGCGCCTCGCCGTCCACGGTGATCAGGTAGTCGGCGGGCCGCCACGTCGCGATCGCGCGCAGCGCGCCGAAGTAGTAGGCGGCCGAGCCGCGCAGCAGCCGCGTCTTGTTGGCGTTGTCGTTGGCGACGGCGTCCACGCCCGCGTAGACGCTGCCGAGGACCGCCGTCCCGTTCGCGTCGATCGCGTCGACGGCGCGCGGCTCGCCCTCCAGCAGCAGCTTCGCCTGCTCCTCCGGGTCGGACGGGATGCCGAGCTGCCGCGCGAAGTCGTTGCCGCGGCCCGCGGGGACGACGCCGAACAGCGCGTCCGTCCCGGCGAGGGCGCCGCCGACGCAGCCCGCCATGCCGTCGCCGCCGACGCCGAGGACGACGCGCCCGGTCCCGGCGGCGGCGCGGGCGACGTCCGCGGCGTGCTCCAGGCCCCGGCTGTACTCCACGGCGACGTCGGCGCCCGCCTCCCGCAGCAGCCGGGCGAGCGTGATCAGCGACGAGGCGGACGCGGAGCCGCCCGCCGCCGGGTTGACGATCGCGGTGAACGCACGTGCCTCGCCCATACGGTCGCTCCTCACGGCAGGCTCTGATCGGCGGGCGGGACCAGCACGCCCGGATTGAGGATCCCAGACGGGTCGACCCGCTGCTTGACGGCGCGCAGCACCGCCGCGCCCAGCGGCCCGATCTCCCGGGCGTACCAGTCGCGGTGGTCGGTGCCCACCCCGTGATGATGGCTGATCGTGCCTCCCGCGTCGATGATCGCGTCGCAGGCGGCGCGCTTGGCGCGCGCCCAGTGGGCGACCGGGTCCGCGCCCTGGGCCGACACGACCGTGAAGTACAGCGACGCCCCGGCCGCGTACACGTGTGAGATGTGGCACATGACCAGCGGCGACGTGCCGAGGTCGGACAGCGTTCCGATCAGCGTCGTCCGGACGGCCTCGTACAGCGCCGGGACGTCCGACCAGAACGCGGCCGTCTCCAGCGTCTCCACGAACGCCCCCGCGTCGAGGAGCGAGTCGCGCAGGTAGGGGGCGTCGAAGCGGCCGTGCTCCCACTTCTCGCCGGGACCGGGGCCGAGCGGCTCACCGCCCGCGGCGCGCAGCGCGCCCGCCGCGCGGGCGCGCTCCTCCGCGACCCGCTCCGCCGCTCCCTCGAACCCGAGCACCGCCAGGCACCCGGCGGCGGAGCCGCTGCCGATCTCGGACGGGTCGGCCAGCCCGACCATCGTCTCGGTCTCGTCGGAGAGCCGCAGGACGGTGGGCATGGGACCGTCCTGCGCGAGCCCGCGCAGCGCGGCGGCGCCCGCGTCGAACGACGCGAACCGCCAGCCCTCGTACTCGCGCGCCTCCGGCACCGGCCGCACCCGGACGGTCACCGACGTGATCACCCCGAGCGCGCCCTCCGAGCCGAGGACGAGCTGCCGCAGGTCGGGCCCCGCCGCGGACTTCGGCGCGCGGCCGAGGTCGAGCGTCCCCTCCGGCGTCGCGACGGTCAGCGCGACCACCAGGTCGTCGAACCGCCCGTACCCGGCGGACGCCTGCCCGCTGGACCGCGCCGCCGCGAACCCGCCGATCGACGCCCACTCGTAGGACTGCGGGAAGTGGCCGAGCGTGTAGCCGCGCGCGCCGAGCAGCGCCTCCGCCTCGGGGGCGCGCAGGCCGGGCTGCAGGACGGCCGTCCGCGACACCTCGTCGAGGGAGACGAGCGCGTCCATGCGGCGCAGGTCCAGGGCGACGAACGCGCCTCCGCCCTCGGGCGCCAGCCCGCCGACGACCGACGTGCCGCCGCCGAACGGGACGACCGCGATGCCCCGTCCCGCGCAGGCGCGCAGCACGTCGAGGAACTCGTCGTGCGCGGCGGGCAGGACGACCGCGTCCGGCGCGGCGGAGGCGTCGCCCGCGCGGATGCGCAGCAGGTCGGGCGTCGACTTGCCGCGCGTGTGCCGGACGCGCGTCTCGGCGCCGGTGGCGACGTGCCGGTCGCCGACGATCCGGGCGAGCGCGGCCAGGTCGTCCGGGCTCAACCGGGACGCGGGCACCGCGACGTCGGCGAGCGCGGGCGGCGGCGCCTCGGCGGGACGCACCCCGAGCAGGTCGTGCAGCAGCCTGACCACCGGCTCCGGCAGCGGCGCCGCCCGGCCGGGATCGCCCCAGCCGCTCCAGAGCATGTCCCGCGTCGCCACCAGCGCCTCCCCCGTCACCGGACTCCCACCGGACCGATCCTGTGCTTACACTGTGACACATGACGTCGAATCGTCACAAGAAGCCCCGCCGGACGGCGGACGACGCCGTCCTCGACGCGGCCCGCGCCTGCGTGCTCGCCGTCGGGGTCCGCCGGACGACGCTCACCGACATCGCCCGGCGCGCGGGCGTGTCGCGGATGACGCTGTACCGCCGCTGGCCGGACGTCCGCACGATCGTCGCCGACCTCATGACCCGCGAGTGGGTCGGGCTCGGCGACTCGATCCAGCCCCCGGAGGACGGCCGCCCCGTCCGGCCCCGGTTCGTGGACGGCCTGGTCGCCGGGGTGCGCGCGTTCCGCGACCACCCGCTGCTCCGCAAGATCATCGAGGTGGACCCGGAGCTGCTGCTGCCCTACGTCGTCGACCGGACCGGCGCCAGCCAGCTCGTCTTCCTGGACGCCTTCGAGGAGGCCCTGCGCGCCGGGCACGCCGACGGGACGATCCGCCGCGACCACCCGTCCCGGCAGGCGCGGACGGTGCTGCTGATCGTCCAGTCCTTCGTGCTTTCGGGCCCGACGATGATCGACGACGCCGACCCCGACCTGGGCTCCGACGCCTTCGACGCCGAACTGCGCCACATCCTGGAGAGGACCCTCGCGCCATGACCACCGGACCGCCCCCCGGGACCTCGCTGAACGCCGCGCGCCGCGAACGCGAGCTCGCCGCCCTCCCCGACGAGGTCGTGGACGTCCTCGTCGTCGGCCTCGGCGCGACCGGCGCGGGCGCCGCGCTGGACGCCGCGTCCCGCGGCCTGTCGGTCGCCGCGATCGACGCCCGCGACCTGGCGTTCGGGACGTCCAGGTGGAGCTCCAAGCTGATCCACGGCGGGCTGCGCTACCTCGCGTCCGGGCAGGTGGACGTGGCGCACGAGAGCGCCGTGGAGCGCGGCGTGCTGATGCGGCACACGGCGCCGCACCTGGTCCGGGCGCTGCCGTTCGTGATGCCGCTGACCCCGCTCGTGCCGCGCGCCCGCGCCGCCGCCACGCTGGCCGCCTACCGCGCCGGGGACGCGCTGCGCCTCGCCGCCCGCACGCCGCGCTCGGTGCTGCCCGGCCCGCGCCGCCTGTCGGCGGTGGAGACGCTGCGGCTCGCGCCCGCGCTGCGCCCGTACGGGCTGCGCGGCGGCCTGCTGTCCTGGGACGGCCAGCTCGCCGACGACGCGCGGCTCGTCACCGCGCTCGCCCGCACGGCCGCCGGGCACGGCGCGCGGATCCTCACCCGCGTCCGCGCGGTCGCGCTCGCGGGCGACGGCGCCCTCGTCCGGGACGAGCTCACCGGCCGCGAGTACACCGTCCGGGCGCGCTCGGTGGTGAACGCGGCCGGGGTCTGGGCGGGCGGGCTCGTGGACGGCGTCCGCCTGCGCCCGTCGCGCGGCACCCACATCGTGGTGCGGGCCGAGACCCTGCGCGGCCTGACCGCCGGGCTCCAGATCCCGGTGCCCGGCGCGGCCAGCCGGTTCATGCTGGTCATGCCGCAGGGCGACGGCCGCGTCTACGTCGGCCTCACCGACGAGCCCGCGGACGGCCCGATCCCCGACGTCCCGGAGCCGACCGACGGCGAGATCGGCTTCCTGCTCGACATCCTCGGCTCGGCGCTCGACGTCCCGGTCCGGCGCGCGGACGTGATCGGCGCGTTCGCCGGGCTGCGCCCGCTGCTCGACGCCGGTCCGGGCGGCTCGGCGAGCACGGCCGACATCTCCCGGCGGCACGCCGTCCTCACCTCGCGGGACGGCGTCGTCACGATCGTCGGCGGCAAGCTCACCACCTACCGGCGGATGGCGCGGGACGCCGTCGACGCCGCCGTCCGCGCCCGCGGCCTCGCCGCCGGGCCGAGCCGGACGGCCCGGCTGCCGCTCGTCGGCGCGGCGCCCCGCGACCGGCTGGACGCGCTGGACGCCCCCGCGCGGCTCGTCCAGCGGTACGGGACGGAGGCGCCGCTGCTGGCCGCTTTCGCCGCCGACGACCTCGCCCTGCTGGAGCCGGTCGTCCCGGGGCTGCCGGTGCTCGGCGTGGAGCTGGCGTGGGCGGTGCGGCACGAGGGCGCCCTCGACGCCGGCGACCTCCTCGACCGCCGCACCCGGATCGGGCTGGTCGCCGCCGACCGGGCCGCCGCGCTGCCCGCCGCGGAGGCGCTGCTGCCGCGCGCCGCCCTGCGCTGACCCCCCTGCGCTGACCGCCCGAGGGGAGCGCTCGGCGAGTCCGCGGGGAAAGGTCCGGCGAACCTCCCCCGACCTGGCCCTCCGACGGTCTCTTAGGTTACCCTTACCTAATTGATCGTTTGTTCCACGGGGGGTTCATGTGACGCGCGGCAACGGCTGCGGGCATTGCCCGGGGAGCCACACCGGCGAGCGGCCGTGCCTGGCGAGCGCGACGGAGAAGGCGCGCTCCTGGCTGCTGGTCGAGCACCCCGGTCCCTGGCCCGAGCACGTCGCCGACCTCGCCGGTCCCGCCCCGGTCGCCGCCGCCGTCCGCGCGGCGAAGCGGGCGGGCGTGCGGCCCCAGCTCATCCGCCGTCCGGGGCGCCGCCGGGCGACCCCGCCCGTGCAGGTCTACGCCGCCTACTCGAACGGCCCCGACGCCTGGATCGAGGCGCGGGAACTCGCCGACCCCGCCGAGCTGGACGGCCTCGACCTCGCCGCGCTCGCCGCCGGGCGCTCCCCCGGCCTCGGCGAGCGGCGGACGGCCCCGCTGCTCCTCGTCTGCGCGCACGGGCGCCACAACGCCTGCTGCGCCCGCACCGGCGCCCCGCTCGCCCGCGCCCTCACGCGGCGTTTCGGACGCATGGTGTGGGAGACCACGCACGTCGGCGGCGACCGGTTCGCGGCCAACCTGGTCTGCCTGCCGCACGCGATCTCCTACGGCGACCTCGGCCAGCCCGAGGCGGTGCGGGCGGCGCACGCCTACCTGCGGGGCGAGGTCGTGCTCGACAGGCTGCGCGGACGCGCCGGGACGCCGGAGCCCGCGCAGGCCGCGGAGCATTTCGCCCGCGCACACACCGGACACCTCGGGGTGGACGACGTCACCGTTCACTCCGTAACGGGAACATCTCCGTACGAAGCCGTTGTTTCAGTTCAGGACGGCCGTTACCGGGTCGTGGTCGAGGCCGTCCAGCAGTCGGCCCCCTGCGGACCGGACTGCGGCGAGAACCTCAGAACCTACATTGTTAGGGAACTCACCCTTCTCAACGCGGCTGCCCTCGTGTAATCTCGCTGAGGCCCCATTAGTGGGTCTCCCTGTCGCACGTCCCCAGGTTTCCGGAGTAACCGGACGGGGAACAGAGCGGCAACTCCAGACGTTGGACCATTCGGCGCTTCTGACTTCGCGTCACCTGAAGCATGTCGAGCGTCCATGTCCAGAAATTGTTCGAAACCAATCAAGGTGGGTGTTCCATGGCTCAGGTACGTCGGCAGGCAAACCTCCCTCGTCCCAGCTGGGGCTGGCAGGACGCCGCGGCGTGCCGGGGGGAAGACCTCGTCCTCTTCTTCGGTCCCGACGGTGAGCGTCAGCCCGAGCGGGAGATCCGCGAGCGCAAGGCGAAGCAGATCTGCATGGGCTGCCCCGTCCGCACGGATTGTCTGGACTACGCCGTGTCCAGGCCCGAGAAGTACGGCACGTGGGGCGGCCTGAACGAAGACGAGCGCGCGTCCGAGCGCCGCCGCCGGATGCGCCGCGCCAACGCCGCCTAGCCGAGCGCGGACCGTCAGAAACGCTCCCAGTCGCGTACCCCGGCACGCCACCGAGAAACGACACGGCCCCGCCCCGCGGGGCCGTTTGCGTTGCCCGGGCCCGGCCCCTCCCGAGGGGCCGGGCCCGGGCCGCTTCGTCACATGTGCGTCACATGTGCGTCACAACGGTCACGCCTTTCCGCGGAACCGTCGGGCTTTTACCGCAGGCGTCCCCCGCGCGTGGCCAATTCCCGGAAATTCGCCACGCTAAATTACGGCGGCTCCCGGCGCCGCGGGCAGCTCCGGCATCCCGCGGGCCGCGCCCCGGCTCAGCCCGCGCCGTGCTCCCGCGCCGCCCGGTCCAGCCAGGCGGTCACGTCGGCGTCGCTGAGCTGGTCGAAGTCGCGGTACCACTGCCCGACCGCGCGGAACTCCCACGGCGCCGCCGGCACGACCAGGTCGTCCACCTCGGGCTCCAGGTCGTGGACGGTCTCCGCCGCCCCCACCGGCACCGCGAGGACGAGCCGCGACGGCCCCCGCTCGCGCAGCGCCCGCACCGCGGCGCGGGCCGTCCCGCCGGTGGCGAGGCCGTCGTCCACGACGATCACCGGCCGGCCGGCCGTCTCCGGCAGCGGCCGCCCGCCCCGGTAGGCGGCGACCCGGCGGGACAGCTCGGCGCGCTCGGCCACGACCGTGCCGGCGAGGTCGTCCGCGCTGAGTCCGAGCCGGTTCAGCAGGCCGTCGTCGAAGACCGGGGAGCCTCCCTCGGCGATCGCCCCGACCCCGAGCTCCGGCTGCGGCGGATACCCGATCTTGCGGGTGACGAGCACGTCGAGCGGCGACCCGAGCCGCCGCGCCACCTCGTGGCCGACGGGGACCCCGCCGCGCGGCAGCGCCAGCACGACGGCGCCGTCGAGGCCCAGCGGGACGAGCCGCTCGGCGAGCACCCGGCCCGCCTCGGAACGGTCGGTGTAGGGGAGCCGGACAGTCTCGGTCCGCCCCAGGTCGTCGCGAGCTGATCTGTTCGCGGGCCTGTTCCAGGACATCGGCACACCCCCTTCCGGGGTCACCCCTACCCACTCCCCGCCCCGTTACAGGCGCGCAGAGCGTCCCATACGGGCATGGAGGGGCCGACCCAGGGGGGAACCAGGCGGAGAGCACGTCAGGCGCCCATGAGCCAGCACAGCGGGTACGCCGCCCCGCGCAAGGCGGAACCGGGCGGGTGATACGTCAGGCGCCCATGAGCCAGCACAGCGAGTACGCCGCCGCGTGCAAGGCGGAACCGGACGGGTGGCGCTTCAGGCGCCGTTAGCCAGCACAGCGAGTACGCGGCGTACTCGCCGTGAGCCAGCACAGCGAGTACACCGCCCGTGCGGGGCGGAACCGGGCGGGCAGTGCGTCAGGCGCCCGTGAGCCAGCGCAGCGGGTTGTCGCGCAGGACGCCCTGGAGCGTCGCGTCGTCGGCGCCGGCGGCGCGCAGCGCGGGCAGGAACGTCTCGAACAGGTAGCCGAAGCCCGTCCCGCCGTACCGGGTGATCTGCCTCATCCGGGACACGCCCGTGCTCAGCAGCACCCGTCCGGCGTGCCCGGCCTCCAGCAGGTCCATCACGGAGCGGACGCGGGCGCCGAGCGCGGCGTGGTCGTCCCCGGCGAGGCCGAGCGTGCCGAACGAGACGTACCCGCCGGTCTCGGCGATCTTGCGGTGCTGGCCGGGGTCGTCCACCCGGTCCTGCTGGCCGACCGCGACCCGGTGCGGGGCCAGCCCGGCGCCGGTGAGGATCTCCAGCTGGGCGAGCCCGGCGCGGCCGTAGGTCGCCACCGACAGCCCGGACAGCGCGGCGGCGCGGGCGGCGGCGCGCAGGCACAGCTCCTCCGCCTCCGTCGGAGCCTCGCCCCAGGTCCCGATCTCGCCGATCACGCCGGGCAGCGAGTTGGTGCCGTCCATGCCGAAGCCGACCTCGGCCAGGAAGCGCTCGGCGAGCCGCTCGGCGGCGGACGGGCCGGCCGGCGCCTCGCCCGCCGCGATCGCCTCGCGGACGAACGACGGGTGGAACGGCTCGGTGAACACGCCCGTCCCGGCGACGACCGCGACCCGCGCGCCGGAGCTGATCCGGGCGAGCGCGGCGGCGTTGCGGCCCATGCCGGAGCAGGTCAGGTCGACGACGAGGCCGAGCCCGTGGTCGCGGCGCAGCGCCGCCAGCTCCCGCTGGACGGACTTCTCCTCGTCCAGCCAGCGCCCGGGGTCGGACTCGACCAGCTTCGGACGGGCCGGCCAGCGCAGGTCCATCTGCAGGTGCTCATGGGACAGCACGGGTCCGGTGATGTCGGACGTCGGGATCGTGCCGGTCACGGTCCGCAGCCGTCCGGCCTCCGCACGGGGGGTCATGTCACGCGAGGCTACGACATGTTTGGCCTTCTCAAACCCTCAACGGGCTCTCTTTTTACCTTCGGAGGCCGCTTCGGCCTCGTTTTCGGCGGCTGCCTCCGCCTCGGCCTCCGCATCCGCTTCCGCGTCGGCCTCCGCGTCGGCCTCCGCGTCCGCCTCGGCGGCGGCCTCGGCTTCGGCGGCCGCCGCGTGCCGCTCCGCCAGCTCGGCCCGCGCCGTGGCGGTGACCTCGCTCGGCCACAGCCGGTCGATCTCGGCGTTCAGCGTCGCGCCGATCAGCACCGCGAGCGCGGCGACGTACAGCCAGGCGAGCACGGCGATCGCGGCGGCGAGCGACCCGTACACCGACACCCCGCTGAACGAGCCGGTGAGGTAGATGCGGAGCGTGATGCTGCCGAAGATCCAGATCAGCAGCGCGAGCGCCGCGCCGGGCACCGCGCGCCACCACGCCGTCCGGACCGGGACGCTCACGTGGTACAGCGTCGCCAGGAACACGATCGACAGGGTGATCACGACCGGCCAGTACAGCAGCCGCACGGCCTGGGCGCTCTCCGGCAGCGCCTGCCGGACCAGCGCGGGCCCCGCCACCAGCAGCGGGATGACGACCACGAGGATCAGCAGCCCGACGAGGTAGAGGAAGAAGGCCCGCAGCCGGGTCCGGATCACGCCGCGGATGCCGGACAGCCCGTAGGCGATGGTGATGGTGTCGACGTACACGTTCGTCGCGCGCGAGCCCGCCCAGAGCGAGATCAGGAAGCTGACGGAGACGATGTCGACCCGGCCGCCGTTGATCACGTCGTTGAGCAGCGGGACGACCGTCGTGTTCACCGCCTCGGCGGTCAGCACCTGCTGGGCGTGCCCGATCACCCACGTGCGGATGTCGGCGACGGCGTCGGGGCCGATCGCGCCGCGCAGGTGGCCCATCGTGCCGATCAGCCCGATCACGAGCGGCGGCAGGGACAGCAGCGCGAAGAACGCGGCCTCGGCCGCGAGGCCCGTCACCCGGTAGCGGAACGCGCCCGCCGCCGTGCCCTTCACGAGGGCCCAGCTCACCCGTCCGGACGTGTGGGCGCCCGCCACGGCGCGGGCGCGCAGCCGGTCGGGGAGGCGCGGGCCCGGCGGGCGCGCGGCCACCGCGCCCGGGGCGTGCGGGGCGGGGGCGTCCCGGCCGTCCTGGGCTGTGGCCTCATGGGCGTCCTCGCCCGGTCCGGGTTCGGAGTCCCCGGCCGGGGGGACGCCCGCGGCGTCGGAGACGGTGGTCACACCGCCCCACCGTAGAGCGTTCCGCGTCCGGAACATGCCGCATCGACCTCGCGAGTCTCCCGCGCCCGGCCCGTCCCCCGCGTCCCCCGGGCCCCTCCGCTCATCCTGATGATCCGATTCGCACGTTCCGTTCCGACCGCCTCCCCCGCTCGATCGTCTCGCCGGTCGGCGGCCCCTTCCCTGCACGTCCCTGTGCCCATACCCGCTTTGACGGGACGGAACGTCCAGCAGACCATGATCGTCTTTTACCCGGCGCGGCGGGCGCCCGACGGGTGCTCCGAGCATCCGCCACCATCGGCGACAATGGAAGCGTGATCTGCCCGTCCTGCCGTGACCGCCGCCACGAGGAGTGCCGCGGCGGTTCGTGGTGTGACTGCCAACACGTGCGCCGTCCGGCTGCGGACGGCACGATCCGGAGCGCCGCCGACGGCGCCGCGCCCACCGGGGCGACCAGCGACGACGCCGAGCCCCCGGTCAACTGGAGGCGGCAGGGATGACGCATCTCACCCGCCCGGCTCCCGGTCGTAACTGGACAGCCCGACAGAGGGCGTGTCAAAGTTCAGGTATGACTGCCGCGGACCCGTTGCTGGCCAAGCGCCGGCACGTCGACTTCCTCCGCGTCCGCAGCGCGATCTGTCGGTGACGCTCCGACCACGCCCCTGCTCAACAGGCGCGTGGCGCATCGGCGTCATCGTTGAACCCCCCTCCTGCTCAGCGTCGAGCCGGCCGCTTTGACTGCCGGTGCGCTACGCGTCCCACTCTCAGACGAGGACGCGCGCCGTGCCACCCGCGATCAAGCGCAAGAAGGCCGAGGGCCAGTGGGCCCTCGGTTACCGGGAACCGCTCAACAAGAACGAGGAGAACAAGAAGAACGACGACGGGCTGAACGTCCGCCGCCGCATCATCGAGATCTACTCCAAGGCCGGCTTCGACTCGATCGACCCCGCCGACCTGCGCGGCCGATTCCGCTGGATGGGCCTCTACACCCAGCGCAAGCCCGGCATCGACGGCGGCCGCACCGGCGCCCTGGAGGACGAGGAGCTCGAAGACCGCTACTTCATGCTCCGGGTGCGGATCGACGGCGGCCAGCTCAGCGGGCCGCAGCTGCGCGCCGTCGCCGACGTCTCCACGCGGTACGCCCGCGGCACCGCCGACGTCACCGACCGGCAGAACATCCAGCTGCACTGGGTGCGGATCGAGGACGTCCCGGCGATCTGGGAGGCGCTCGAGGCGGTCGGGCTGCACACCACGGAGGCGTGCGGGGACGTCCCGCGCGTCATCATCGGCTGCCCGCTCGCCGGGATCGCGGCCGACGAGGTGATCGACGCGACGCCGCAGCTCCGCGACGTCCACGACCGCTACATCGGGTCGCCCGAGTTCTCGAACCTGCCGCGCAAGTTCAAGACGGCCATGTCGGGGTGCACCGCGCACTGCACCGTCCACGAGATCAACGACATCGCGTTCGTGGGCGTCGTGAACGAGGCGGGCGAGACCGGCTACCAGCTGTTCGTCGGCGGCGGCCTGTCCACCAACCCGATGTTCGCGCAGAGCCTCGGCGTGTTCGTGAAGCCGGAGCAGGCCACGGAGGTGTGGCACGGCGTCACGTCGATCTTCCGCGACTACGGCTACCGGCGGCTGCGCAGCCGCGCCCGCCTGAAGTTCCTGATGAAGGACTGGGGCGCGCAGAAGTTCCGCGAGGTCCTGGAGAAGGAGTACCTCGGGTACGCGCTGCCCGACGGTCCCGAGCCCGCCGCGCCCCTCCCCCGCCGCGACCACGTCGGCATCCACCCGCAGCGGGACGGCAACTTCTACGTGGGCTTCGCGCCGCGCGTCGGCCGGGTGAGCGGTGAGCTGCTCGGCGTGATCGGCGACCTCGCCGAGCGGTACGGCTCCGGCCGGGTCCGGACGACCATCGAGCAGAAGATGGTCATCCTGGACGTCCCGGAGGAGAAGACCGAGGAGCTCGCCGGCGAGCTGGCCAAGCACGACCTCCAGGTGCGGCCGTCCACGTTCCGGCGGCAGACGATGGCGTGCACGGGCATCGAGTACTGCAAGCTCGCGATCACCGACACCAAGCAGCGCTCCATGGACCTGATCGACGAGCTGGAGCGGCGGCTCCCCGACTTCGACCAGCCGCTGACGATCAACGTCAACGGCTGCCCGAACGCGTGCGCCCGCATCCAGGTCGCCGACATCGGACTGAAGGGCCAGCTCGTCCTGGACGAGAACGGCGACCAGGTCGAAGGCTTCCAGATCCACCTCGGCGGGCAGCTCGGCGCCTCGTTCGGCAAGAAGGTCCGCGGGCTGAAGACGACGTCGGCCGGGCTGACCGATTACGTCGAGCGGATCGTCCGCACCTACGACAAGCAGCGCGGCGAGGGAGAGTCCTTCGCCGACTGGGTGCGGCGCGCCGACGAATCCGATCTCCAATGACGAGCGAAGCGAACCAGGGGGCGCCGGGGGGCGGCCCCCGGCACGGCGGTGGAGGCGAGCGCATGGCGCCCTTCTACTGCCCCTACTGCGGTGAGGAGAGCCTGGAGCCCCGTGAAGAGCACGGGTCCTGGTTCTGCCCTGACTGCGTCCGTTCCTTCACGTTGAAATTCCTCGGTGTCGGAGCTCCCCGCACCGCGAGCAAGGAGGTCCCTCGGTGACTCTTCTGGAGACCGACAGACCCGCACTCGATCTCGAAGACATCGTCGAGTCCGCCGCCGCCGCGCTGGAGGGGGCCTCCACGCTGGAGGTCATCCGCTGGGCGGCCGCGACGTTCGGCGACCGCATCTGCCTCACCTCGTCCATGTCGGACGCCGCGCTGATCCACCTCGTGTCGAAGGTGAAGCCGGGCATCGACGTCCTGTTCGTCGACACCGGCTACCACTTCGCCGAGACGATCGGGACGCGCGACGCCGTCGAGGCCGTGTACCCGGTGAACGTGATCAACGTGACGCCGTCCCGGACCGTCGAGGAGCAGGAGGCCGCGCTCGGGCCGCGGCTGTTCGGCCGCAACCCCGACCTGTGCTGCCACCTGCGCAAGGTCGAGCCGCTCGGCCGGGCCCTTGAGGGGTACATGGCGTGGTTCAGCGGCATCCGCCGGGACGAGACGACCAGCCGCCGCGACCGCAGGGTCGTCGAGTGGGACCGCAAGCGCGGCATGGTCAAGGTCAACCCCATCCTGGACTGGTCGCAGGACGACATCGACAACTACATCGAGGACAACGGGGTGCTGGTCAACCCGCTGCACTACGACGGCTACCCGTCGATCGGGTGCGCGCCGTGCACCCGTCCGGTCGCGCCCGGCGAGGACCCGCGCAGCGGCCGATGGGCCGGGATGGGCAAGACCGAGTGCGGTATCCACCTGTGAGTTCCCCGCACCGCACGGGTCCGCACAGTACGGATCCACACACCACGGGTCCGCACAGCACGGGCCGTCCGATGGTGGCGGTCGCGCACGGCAGCCGCGATCCGCGCGCCGCCGCGACCGTCGCCGCGCTGCTCGACGCCGTCCGGGCGCGGCGGCCGGACGTGCCCGTGCACGCCTCGTTCCTCGACCACGCGCCGCCCGCGCCCGACCGCGTCCTCGACGGCCTGGCCCGCGACGGCGCGGACGAGGCGGTCGTCCTGCCGCTCCTCCTCACGGCCGCCTACCACAGCAAGACCGACATCCCGGGCGTGCTGAACCGGGTCCGGGCGCTGCACCCGAGGCTGCGCCTCCGGACGGCGGAAACGCTCGGCCCCGACCCGCTGCTGATCGACGCCCTGGAGCGCCGCCTGTCCGACGCCGGGGTGGAGGCCGGCGACCCGGACACGGCCGTCGTGCTGGTGTCGGCGGGGTCCAGCGATCCGGCGGCGAACGCCGTCATCGCGCGGCTCGCCCGGGAGTGGCGGGCGCGGGGCTGGCGGGGCGTCGTCCCGGCCTACGCGTCGGCGGCGCGTCCCCGTCCGGCGGAGGCGGTGGCGGCACTGCTCGACGCGGGCGCCCCGCGGGTGGCGGTGGCGTCGTACTTCCTGGCCCCCGGCTACTTCGCCGACAAGGTCCGGGCGGAGACCCTGGCCGCGGGCGCGGCGGCGGTCTCCCCTGTGTTGGGCGCGGCTCCGGAGGTCGCGGACCTGGTCGTCCGGCGCTACACGGAGGCGCTGGAGACGGCCCGCGCGGCGGCGGCCGGGTAGGCGGGCCGGGGAAAGGCGTCAGGCGCGGTCGCGCCACCAGGAGGCGACCGCGCGGCGCAGTGGCGCGTGGTGCCGGTCGTCGACGATCTTGATGTCGCCCATCACGGCGTTCGCGGTGACGCGGACGACGGGCACCCGCGCCCCCGGGTGCGGGTCGCGGACGTTGACCTTGCGGTCGCCGAGGAAGGCGCGGCCGGTCAGTTCCACGGTGACGCCGTCCGGCACGATGATCTTGACGTCGCCCATCACGGCGGTGGCGGTGATGTCGACGACGCCGCTCGGCACCTGCGCGCCGCGCAGGTCGAGCTCCACGTCGCCCATCACCGAGACGGCCTCCAGCGGGCCGTCGATGCGGCCGACGATGCGCTCCTTGCAGTCGCCCATGACGGCGCTGAACTTGCGCTGGACCTGGACGGGCGCCGGGTTCGCGCCGGGCGCGCCCATGCCGGGCAGGTCGGCGGTGATGCGGTCGAGGTCGCCGCGGGTGACGGCGGCGTAGGCGGCCTCGGTCCGCTCGGTGAGCTCCTCGAAGGTGAGCCGTCCCTCGACGGAGGCGATGCGCAGCCGCTCGACGGCGGCCTCGCGCTCGGCGTCCGAGGCGCGGATCACCTCCGGCGGCGGTTCCGGGGCCTGCCCCGGGACCGCGTCGAGCCCGGCGTCGGACGCCGCGACCTCGACCGGGCGCGGGCCCGGCCGCAGGTCCGGCGAGCGCCACGTGGACTGCGGCTCCGGCTGCGGACTGGACTGACTCATGGTTCGACGGTATGCCCCCGGCGCCCTGGGACAATCCGCCGCGCGGACGAGATCGTCCCACCACTTCAGGAGGATGGACGCGGTCACTCTCCGCAGGCATGATCGTCTCCCGGCCGAACGCGGTTCTGTATCCTGCCGGGCAGCGGCGGCGACCCCGCCGGGAGCGCGGCAGGCAGGAGCAGAGCGGTGACGCACGAGGTGTTCAATCAGGTCCCCCCGCTCGCCGGGCACGACGTGTCCGCCGAGGCCGTCCTGCTGGACGGGCTGGAGCGCGAGGGCGCGGGCTGGGCCGCGGCCGAGGTGCGCGAGCTGGGACGCCTCGCGGGCACCGAGCGGGCGCAGGAGTGGGGGCGGCTCGCGAACGAGCACCCGCCCGTCCTGCGGACGCACGACCGGTACGGGCGGCGGATCGACGAGGTCGAGTTCCACCCGGCGTGGCACGAGCTGATGGACGTGGCCGTGACGCACGGGCTGCACGGCTCGGCGTGGGCGGACGAGCGTCCCGGCGCCCACGTCGCACGGGCCGCGAAGTTCTACGTCTGGCGGGTCGACGCGGGCCACGGCTGCCCGATCTCGATGACGTACGCGTCCGTCCCCGCGCTGCGGAAGGCGCCGGAGCTGGCGGCGGAGTACGAGCCGCTGCTCGCCGCGCGGGAGTACGACTTCGGGCTGCGCGCCCCGACGACGAAGCGCGGGCTGCTGGCCGGGATGTCCATGACCGAGAAGCAGGGCGGATCGGACGTCCGCGCCAACACCACCCGGGCCGAGCCCGGCGCCGACGGGACGTACCGGCTCGTCGGCCACAAATGGTTCACCAGCGCGCCGATGTGCGACGTGTTCCTGACGCTGGCGCAGGCGCCGGGCGGCCTCACCTGCTTCCTCGTGCCGCGCGTCCTCCCGGACGGCTCCCTCAACCCGCTGCGGCTGATGCGACTCAAGGACAAGCTCGGCAACAGGTCCAACGCGTCCGCCGAGGTCGAGTACGAGGACGCGGTCGCGTGGCGGGTCGGCGACGAGGGCCGCGGCGTCCGGACGATCATCGAGATGGTGAACATGACCCGGCTCGACTGCGTGATCGGCGCGGCGTCCGGGATGCGGCTCGGCGTGACGACGGCCGTCCACCACGCGACGCACCGGAGCGCGTTCGGGCGGCCGCTGGCCGAGCAGCCGCTGATGCGGAACGTCCTCGCCGACCTCGCGGTCGAGTCCGAGGCGGCGACGATCACGATGCTGCGGCTCGCGGGCGCCACCGACCGGTCGGTGCGCGGCGACGAGGCCGAGGGCGCGTTCAAACGGCTCGCCCTGGCGGCGGGCAAGTACTGGATCTGCAAGCGGTGGCCCGCGCACGCGGCCGAGGCCCTGGAGTGCCTGGGCGGCAACGGCTACGTCGAGGAGTCGGGCATGCCGCGCCTGTTCCGCGAGTCGCCGCTGAACTCGATCTGGGAGGGCTCCGGCAACGTCGCCGCGCTGGACCTGCTGCGTGCCATGCTCCGCGAGCCGCAGGCCGTGGACGCCTTCTTCGACGAGGTCGGCCGGGCGGGCGGGGCCGACGCGCGCCTCGACGCGGCCGTGAAGGAGGCCAAGGACGACCTCGCCGACCCGGCCGCGATCGAGTACCGCGCCCGCCGGGTCGCGGAGCGGCTCGCGCTCGTCCTCCAGGGGTCGCTGCTGGTCAGGCACGGCCATCCGGCCGTGGCGGACGCCTTCTGCGCGTCCCGCCTCGGCCGCGACTCGGGCGCCGCGTTCGGCACGCTCCCGGACGGCCTGGACGTCGGCGCGATCATCGACCGGGCCGCCCCGGAGGAAGCCTAGGGAGCGCCCGCGGAGCGGCGCAGCAGCCGGTCGAGCGTGACCGCCGCCAGGATCAGCAGGCCCTCGATGACCTGCTTGTAGGTGGGGTCCCAGCCGAGCAGGTTGAAGCCGTTGGAGATCAGGGTCAGCACCAGCACGCCGACGAGGCTCCGCCAGACGGCGCCCTCGCCGCCGAGGATGCTCGTCCCGCCGATGACGACGG
Organism: Actinomadura decatromicini; assembly: GCF_008121305.1. Taxonomy (NCBI): domain Bacteria; kingdom Bacillati; phylum Actinomycetota; class Actinomycetes; order Streptosporangiales; family Thermomonosporaceae; genus Actinomadura; species Actinomadura decatromicini. The sequence goes on from NZ_VSRQ01000006.1 coordinate 253,033, forward strand.
CGGCGATCGCGGTCAGCTCCAGCAGGCTGCCGAGGCTCGCCTGCGCGGACCCGGCGCGGGACGCGAGGACGAGCCCGGCCGTCCCGGCGCACGCGCCGCTGACCGCGAACACCGCGATCCGGACGGGCGCGATCCGGACGCCGGACAGCCGCGCCGCCTCCGCGTTCCCGCCGACCGCGTAGACGGCGCGGCCGAGCGTCGTCGCGGCGAGCAGCAGCCAGCAGACGGCGGCGACGCCCGCGAGGACGAGCGTCGGCACGGTGATCCGCCCGAGGACGGTCGGGTAGCTCAGCGACTGGAACGGGTCGAGCTGCGCCGCGCGCGGGTAGACGATCGCGCCGCCGGTGATCACGACGGCCAGCCCCCGGTAGACGATGCTGAGCGCGAGCGTCGCGATGAACGAGTGCACGCGGGACAGGGCGACGACGAGACCGGTCGCGGTCCCCATCAGCGTGCCGGTCGTGACGCCCGCCGCGTACCCGGCGGGGACCCCGGCGTACCGCGTGACCAGCACGGCGACGACCGCGCTGACCGCCAGGACGGCGCTGACCGACAGGTCGAACACGCCGCACACGATGCAGAGCGTCATGCCGCACGCGAGGAGCCCGACCACGACGGCCTGGTCGAGGACGTTCACCAGGTTCCCCGTGGTGAGGAACGTGCTGGTCGACAGGGACAGCGCGACGACCATCCCGGCGAGCGCGACGACGATGCCGTGGTCGCGGACCGCCGCGTACCTCACCGCAGACCTGCCGTCGTGAGGACGTCCTCGGCGCTCGCGCCGCGCGGGAACTCGCCCGCGACACGGCCGTCGCGCAGCACGAGGACGCGGTGCGCGAGGCCGAGCACCTCCTCGACCTCCGACGACGCCATGAGCACCGCGACGCCGCGCGCGGCCAGCCCGGCGATCAGCCGGTGGACGTGCGCCTTGGCGGCCACGTCGACGCCGCGCGTGGGCTCGTCCACGAGCAGGAGGCGGGGCGAGTGGATGAGCCACCTGCCGAAGACCGTCCGCTGCTGGTTGCCGCCGGACAGCGTCCAGGCGGGACGGCCGACGCCGCCGACGCCGAGCGCGTCCGCCGTCCCGGTCACGGCGCTCCGCTCGGCGCGGCGGCGGACGAAGCCGAGCCGCCGCCGCTCCGCCAGGCTCGCGAGCGCCAGGTTCTCCGCCGCCGACCGGACGAGCACGAGCCCCTGCTCCGCCCGCGACTCCGGGACGAGCCCGGCGCCGAGCGCCATCGCCCGGGACGGGGACCGCCCGGCGACCCGGCGGCCCGCGATCGTCACCTCCCCGGCGTCGCGCCGGTCCGCGCCGAAGATCAGGCGGAGCGTCTCGGTCCGGCCGCTGCCGACGAGCCCGGCGAGGCCGACGATCTCCCCCGCCCGCACGTCCAGGCCGACGCCGCGCACCGCCCTGCCGCGCGCGAGGCCCCGGACCGACAGCACGACCGGCGCGTCGTCCGGGACGGGCCCGACCTCCGGGTACAGCACGTCGACGGGACGTCCGACCATCGCGCGCAGCAGGTCGCGCGGCGTCAGGTCGGCGGCGGGCGCGGTGGCGACGTGGCGGCCGTCCCGCAGGACGGTGACGGTGTCGCAGGCGTCCAGGACCTCCTCCAGCCGGTGCGAGATGAGGACGACCGCGAGCCCGTCGCGCTCGGCGAGGTCGCGGGCCAGCCGGAGGAGGCGGCGGGCGGCGGGCGCGGGCAGCAGGGCGGTCGGCTCGTCCAGCGCGATCAGCCGCGCGCCGCGCGCCAGCGCCCGCAGGATCTCGACCTGCTGGCGGTGCACGAGCGGGAGGTCGCCGGCGCGGGCGGACGGGTCGAGCGCGAAGCCCGCCCGCGCGGCGAGGGCGGCGACGCGGTCCCGGTCCGCCGACCGGGCGCGCAGCGCGCCGCGCGTCCCGAGGAGGACGTTGTCGGCGACGCTGAGGCCGGGGACGATCGCGCCCTCCTGCGTGACGAGCGCGATCCCGTGCCGGAGCGCGTCGCGCGGGGACCGGAGCGCGACGGGCTCGCCGTCGACGAGGACGCGCCCGGCGTCGGCCCGCACCGCCCCGCACAGGACGCGGGCGAGGGTGCTCTTCCCCGCGCCGTTCTCGCCGACGAGTCCGTGCACCCGCCCGCCGCGCAGGGCGACCGACACCCCGTCCAGGACGGTGGTCCCGCCGTAGCCCTTCCCGATCCCGTCGAGCGCGACGTCCACCGCTAGTAGTCCATCGTCAAGCCTCGCGGCTACTCGTCGTACTCGCCGGTGATCCCGGACGAGGCGATCAGGTCCTTGGTCAGCTCGCCGCCGTTCGGGACGAGCGTCGACATGTCGGTCGACGCCGCGACGGTCCCGCCGCGCGCCTTGGTGAGGCCCAGCTCGGCGGCCTTCGCCCCGGCCGTCCGGATCGGCAGGTACGGGATGCCGTACCAGCGGCCCTCGCGGACGGCGGCCACCGCCTGCCGGGACGCGCCGTTGCCCACGTACCGGATGTCCTTGCCCTTCGCGACGCCCTCCGCTCCGAAGAGGGCCTGCGACGAGCCGATGACGACGTCGACGCCGGGGTGGGCCTGGAGGAGGTCCTGCATGGCCTTGCGGCCGGAGTCCCGGGTGTAGCCGCCCTCGATCTGCGCGACGACCTTCACGTCCGGCGCGCTCCGCAGCGTCTTCACGACGGCCTCGGTGCGCGCGTTGTCGAGCGGCAGGGCCTTCAGGCCCTCCAGGTAGGCGACCTCGCAGGGCTTGGCCTTGACCGTCCGGCAGGCGCCGGCGCCGAGGCGGCCGAGCCGCTCGCCGTTGCGGACGGGCACGTCCACCAGCGAGATCGCGCCCGGCACCTGCGGGTCGGCGGTGCTGTAGCGCGGCCCGACCGGGGTGAACTGGACGACCACGGCGATCCCGCTCTGGACGGCCTTGCGCACGACGGGCACGGAGGCCGTCCCGTCGTTGGCCTGGACGACGAACACCCCGAACCGCTTGGACGTGATCGCGTCCTGCATCTGCCGTATCTGGGCCTGGGCGTCGAAGTTGGCGTCGAAGAACTCGGCCTTCACGCCCGCCTTGCCCGCCTGCTCCTTCACGCCCTCGAAGGTGGCCTGCGAGAACGAGTTGGCCTTGGCGAAGCCGAAGAACGCGACGCCCTTGGCGCCGCCGCCCGGCTTGGAACCGCCGCCGTCGTCGTCCGGGTCCGCGCACCCGGCCAGGAGGAGGAGACCCGCCGCCGCGACCGCTAACTGCCTTCTCACTGTTTCCGCCCCACTCCCACGTAGAACCATTCGCCGCCGGGACGAGTCCGATCGTCCTCGTCGTCCGGACGCCATTCGTTGACCGCCGTGACACCCGGTTCGAGCAGCTCGAAGCCCTCGAAGAACCGGGAGATCGCGGCGTGGGAGCGATGGATGAGCGGCGCGTTCGCGCCGTCGTAGACCTCTCTGGCCGCCGCGCCGATCTCCGGATGCGCGTCGTCGGTCAGATGGGAGACGATCAGGTGGCTGCCCGGTGCCATCCGCTCGGCGAACGTCCGGACCACGCCCCACGGGTCCTCATCGTCGGTCAGGCAGTGCAGGATCGCGACGAACAGCACCGCGACCGGCTCGGAGAAGTCGATCAGCCGCTCCACCTCGCGGTGCCCCAGGATCTTCTCCGGCTCGCGGACGTCCTGCCGCACGACCGACGTGGTGTCGTCGATGGCCCGCAGCGCGCGGGCGTGCGCGAGCACCACCGGGTCGTAGTCGACGTAGACGACCCGCGCGCCCGGCGCCACCCGCTTCGCGACCTCGTGCACGTTGTCCTGGGTCGGCAGCCCGGTGCCGAGGTCGAGGAACTGCGTGATGCCCCGCCGCGCGGCGAGCCGGACGGCGCGGCCGAGGAACCGCCGGTTGGCGATGCAGATGTCGCGGCTCGGGCCGAGCGCCATGATCTTCTCGGCGGCGGCCCGGTCGGCCGGGTAGTTGTCCTTTCCGCCGAGGTAGTAGTCGTACATCCGCGCCGCGTTGGGAGTGTCCACGTCGGGGGTGTACGGGGTGAATTCTTCGTCGTCCATCGCTGCCCCTTCACGCCGACGACGCGGTCGATCACGCGCAGCGTATTACCCCGAAGATCACGGGATGTGAACACCGCCAAGATCATCCGGAATATATCAATTTCACCACCACCTATCCCGGCGTTTCGGTCAGCCCTTTCGGCCCACCGCGCCATAGGCGTCGATCAGCTCGGCGGCGTCGTCCGGCCGCCAGTGGGTGATCGGGACGAGCCCCGGCTCCACCACCTCCAGCCCCTCGAAGAAGCGGGCGAGCTGCGCGGGGGCGCGCAGCACGTACGGGACGCCCCCGCTCTCCACCAGCTTCTCGGCGCCGTCGACGACCTCGGAGCCGGTGTCGGTCCCGTCCCAGAGGACGAGGTGGCTGCCGGACGGGACCGCGTCCATCAGCCGCCCGACGATGGCGCGCGCGACGGCGAGGTCGGGCTCGTAGCCGAGCACCCCCATGAACATGACCGCCACCGGCTCGTCGAGGTCGAGGACCTCGCGCGCCTCCGCGAGGATCAGGTCGGGGTCGTGGTAGTCGGCGTGGACGTAGGTCGTCACGCCCTCCGCCGTCGTGTTGCCGAGCAGCGCGCGGGCGTGCACCAGCACCGTCGGATCGTTGTCGACGTAGACGATGCGGGACTCGGGCGCCACGTGCTGCGCGACCTCGTGGGTGTTCTCCATCGTCGGCAGGCCCGTGCCGACGTCGACGAACTGGCGGACGCCGCGGTCCTGCGCGAGGAACGTCACCGCGCGGATCAGGAACCGCCGCGACTCCCTCGCCATCGCGACGATCTCCGGGTAGACGGCGGCGACGGCGTCCCCCGCCGCCCGGTCGGACTCGTAGTTGTCCTTGCCGCCCATCCAGTAGTTCCAGATCCGCGCCGCGTGCGGGATCTCGGGCTGGACGGCGGCGGGCTCGGCTGCGGCCATGGCGGGCCTTCCTGGCGCGGGGCGGGGCCGGGCCGATCTCCCGGCCGTCCAATCATTCCGGAGACGGGCTGGCAGCGATACCGAGGGTCGATAGATCGTAAACTCAAGGTCATGTCCGAGGGCCGTTCCCCCTGCACGTGCGTGATCTGCCGCGACTACGGCGACCGCGACAAGCTGGACAACTTCCAGCTCCGCACGATCGTGCACATCACCGAGTACGGGTGGAGCGTCGTCCTCGTCCCGTCCGACGACGCCGGGCCCGGCTGGGCGTACACGATCGGGCTGTGGCACAGCCACCGCTCGCCCGAGCTCGCCATGTGCGGCGGCGACGTGTACGAGATGGAGGAGTCGCTGAACGCGCTCGGCCGGCACGCCGCCGAGGGCCGCGCCCCGGCCGACGGCGAGCGCCGCGACGGCGTCGTCCGCGGCCAGCCCGCCGCGTTCCGGGAGGTCGACCCGCGCTGGTACGACGGGCTGTTCGGCGGGGCCGTCGCGTTCTACCGGCGCCCGCCGCTGCCGATGCTCCAGGTCGTCTGGCCGAACCCGGAGGGCCTGTACCCGTGGCAGCCGGGCACCGAGCTGACCTTCCGGCACTCCCAGCCGTGGCTGTGGCTCAGCCCGAGCCAGCACCCCGCCGGAGCGTGGACGCAGCGGCTCTGACCGGCCCTTCCAGCGGGCTCTTCCCGTCCCCGGGACATACGATCGGCGGGGTGTACGGGCCGCTCGCCGAGACCATCCGGACCCGGCGCCTCGTCCTGGAGCCGCTGGCCGTCCAGCACGCCGACGAGCTGGCGCCCGTCCTCGCCGACCGGCGGCTGCACCGCTACACCGGCGGCGAGCCGCTCACCCTGCCCGAGCTGCGCGCCCGCTACGCGCGGCTCGTCGCGGGCCCCGCGCCGTTCCACCAGGAGGGCTGGCTGAACTGGGCCGTCCGCCGGATCCGGGACGGGCAGGCGGTCGGCTACGTCCAGGCGACCGTCGCTCCCGCGCCGCCCGGGTTCGCGGTGGCGCCGCCGTCCGCCGGGTCGACCGTCACGCCGGGACGGCCGCGTCCCCTCGCGTCCGTCGCCTGGGTGATCGGGATGCCGTACCAGGGGTTCGGGTTCGCGACCGAGGCCGCCCGCGCGCTGCTGGGCTGGCTGCTCGCGCACGGCGTCCGGGACGTCGTCGCGACCGTCCACCCGGACAACCGGCCGTCGGCGGCGGTCGCGGCCCGGATCGGGCTGCGCGCCACCGGCCGGACCACGGCCGACGGCGAGGACGTCTGGCGCCTCCCCCACGGCCTCTCCCACGACCTCCCCAACGACCTCCCCCACGGAGGGTGACACTCGTGACACTCGCGTGGCGGGCGGTGCGGCGCGGACGGACGCCGGGTAGGCCAGAATCGTCAAGCCAGGACGTACCGGCCGAGGAGTGGAGCGCATGGAGGTTTGGCCCGGGGACCCCTACCCGCTGGGCGCCACCTGGGACGGCACGGGCACCAACTTCGCCCTGTTCTCCGAGGTGGCCCAGCGGGTCGAGCTGTGCCTGTTCGACGACTCCGGACGCGAGACGCGCCGCGACCTCCCCGAGGTGGACGGCTTCGTCTGGCACGGCTACCTGCCCGGCGTCGGCCCCGGCCAGCGCTACGGGTACCGGGTGCACGGCCCGTTCGACCCGGGCGAGGGGCACCGGTGCAACCCGTCCAAGCTGCTGCTCGACCCGTACGGGAAGGCGGTGGAGGGCGGCGTCCGCTGGCACGAGTCGCTGTTCTCCTACCGGTTCGCCGACCCCGACGCGCTGAACGAGGACGACAGCGCCCCCTACATGCCGAAGAACGTCGTCGTGAACCCGTTCTTCGACTGGGGCGACGACCGGCCGCCGCGCGTCCCGTACCACGAGAGCGTCATCTACGAGGCGCACGTCAAGGGCCTGACGAAGCTGCACCCGGCCATCCCGGAGGAGCAGCGCGGGACGTACGCGGGCCTCGCCCACCCGGTGATGATCGACCACCTGCTCGACCTCGGTGTGACGGCCGTCGAGCTGATGCCGGTGCACCAGTCGATCCCCGAGCACGCGCTCGTCGCCCGCGGCCTCGACAACTACTGGGGCTACAACACGATCGGGTTCTTCGCCCCGCACAACTCCTACAGCTCGTCCGGGCAGTTCGGGGAGCAGGTGCTGGAGTTCAAGGCGATGGTCCGCGCGCTGCACGAGGCGGGCATCGAGGTCATCCTCGACGTCGTCTACAACCACACCGCCGAGGGCGACCACCTCGGCCCGACGCTGTCGTTCCGGGGCATCGACAACGCGTCCTACTACCGGCTCCGCGACGACGACAAGCGCTACCACCTCGACTACACGGGATGCGGGAACTCGCTGAACGTCCGGAACCCGCACGCGCTCCAGCTCATCATGGACTCGCTGCGCTACTGGATCCTGGAGATGCACGTCGACGGGTTCCGCTTCGACCTCGCGTCCGCGCTGGCCCGCGAGCTGCACGACGTCGACCGGCTCGCGGCGTTCTTCGACCTCGTCCAGCAGGACCCGGTCGTCTCGCAGGTCAAGCTGATCGCCGAGCCGTGGGACGTCGGCGAGGGCGGCTACCAGGTCGGCAACTTCCCCCCGCTCTGGACGGAGTGGAACGGCAAGTACCGCGACACCGTCCGCGACTTCTGGCGCGGCTCGTACGCGACGATGCCGGAGTTCGCGTCCCGGCTGACCGGGTCGTCCGACCTGTACGAGCACAGCGCGCGGCGGCCGTTCGCGTCCATCAACTTCGTCACCTGCCACGACGGGTTCACGCTGGCCGACCTCGTCTCCTACGACCACAAGCACAACGAGGCCAACGGCGAGGACAACCGCGACGGCACCGACGACAACCGGTCCTGGAACTGCGGCGTGGAGGGCCCCACCCGCGACCCGGACGTCCTCGACCTGCGCGCCCGGCAGCGCCGCAACTTCCTGGCGACGCTGTTCCTGTCGCAGGGCGTCCCGATGCTCTCGCACGGGGACGAGCTGGGCCGCACCCAGCGCGGCAACAACAACGCCTACTGCCAGGACAACGAGATCGCCTGGGTGCGGTGGGACGACTCCGACGACACCGAGTTCGTCCGGACGCTGTCGCGACTGCGGCGCGACCACCCGGTGTTCCGCCGCCGCCGCTTCTTCACCGGGACGGGCACCGGCGCCGCCGCCGACATCGCCTGGCTCACCCCGGCGGGCGAGGCCATGACCGACGAGGACTGGAACGTCGGCTTCGCCAAGTCGCTCGGCGTGTTCCTGAACGGCGACGCCATCACCGAGCCCGACCCGCGCGGCCGCCGCGTCCGCGACGACTCGTTCCTGCTGCTGGTCAACGCGGGCGCGGAGCCGGTCGAGTACACGCTGCCCGGCGGCGAGTACGGCGAGCGCTGGGAGTTCGCGCTCGACACGGCGGAGCCCGGGACGACCGGCGACCGGCCCCGCGTCAAGGCGCGCGACGTCGTCGCCGTCACCGGACGGTCCCTCGCGGTGCTCCGCAGGATCCCCTAGCCGCCGGCCGCCCCTACCCGCGCGTCACCTCCATCGCGGTGAGGAACACCAGGACGAACGTCGTCACGGCCACGCCCCCGTGGACGACGACCGCGGCCCTCGGGAACGACCGCTCGGCTCCGCGCGCGTGGCGGCCCCCGCCGCCGACGAGCCAGCGGGTGAACAGCATGAACCCCTGGAAGAAGACCACCAGCAGGGCCGCGAACGCGGCCCACGCGTACTCGGCGCGCCCGGTGACCAGGTAGCCGATCCAGAGCCCGAGCCCGGCCACCGCCGCCAGCGGATGGCCCGCCATGACGGCGATCGGGTACCGCGTCACCTTCGTCGCCCTCCCCTCGTGCGCCAGCCAGCCGACCAGCAGGTAGCCGCCCGCGACTGCGGCGACCACCCACGCGGCCAAAGCGGCGAATTTCAACCCCCCGCTCCTTTCGCTGCAATTTTCATCCCCGTCCCCCGCCCCCAGTGTCGCCCCGCGGCGGCTCCGCCATGACGGATTCGTACAGATTGGCGTACGGACCGTCACCGCGGCGGCCGCCGCGGGGCGCGCGCCGAACCGTGCAGTAACTTGGATTCCCATGCGAGCACTGACCCCGGAGGACGGCGAGGTCGACCTCGCCGAGCGCTACGCCTACCCGCCGGACGGCACCTGGCTGCGCGCCAACATGGTCGCGAGCCTCGACGGAGCGGCGCAGCGCGACGAGCGCAGCGCGGGCCTCGGCGGCCCCGCCGACCGCCGCCTGTTCCTGCTGCTGCGCGGCCTGGCCGACGTCGTCATCGTCGGCGCCGAGACGGTCCGCGCCGAGGGCTACGGCCCGGTGCGGCCGAACGACGACTGGGGCGGCGCCCGGGACGGGCGGTCGCCCGTCCCGCCGCTGGCGATCGTCTCGCGGTCCCTCGACCTGGACTTCGACGCCCCCGTCTTCACCGAGGCGAGGGCGGACGCGCGGACGATCGTGCTGACGGCCGCGGCCGCCGACCCGGTGCGGCTGAAGGCGGCGCGGGAGCGCGCCGACGTGATCGTCGCCGGGGAGCAGCTGCTCGACTTCCAGGGTGCCGTCCGCGCGCTCGCCGAGCGGGGCCACCGGCGCCTGCTGTGCGAGGGCGGTCCGAGCATCCTCGCCCAACTCGTGGGGGTCGGCCTGCTGGACGAGTTGTGCCTCACCCTGAGCCCGCAACTCCTCAGCGGGACCCCGACGCGGATTTTGAACGGGCCGCCGGTGCCCGTCCCGCAGGAGTTGGCCCTCGCCGACGCGCTCCGCGACGACGACTTCCTCTTCCTCCGCTACACCCGCAGGCGGTAGCGGACGAACAGCACGCCCTCGTCGAGGTAGAGGGCGGCGGGGTCGAGCGGGACCTCGGCGTCCAGGCCGTCCAGGAGGCGGGTGTGCCGGGCCGTGCCCAGCAGCGTCGGCGCGATGTTGAGGCACAGCTCGTCGACGAGTGACGCCCTGATCAGCGCGGACGCCAGCGCCGGGCCGCCCTCGCAGAGCAGCCGCCCAAGCCCGAGGTCCTCGCGGAGCGCCCGGACGGCGGCGGGCAGGTCGACGCCGTCCTCGCCCGCGACGACCACCTGGACGCCGCCGGGGACCTGCCGCCGCGCGGCGCGCGACGTGACGACGATGGTCGGCGTCTCGGCCTCGGTGAACAGCGGGAGCGTCCAGTCGAAGTCGGGGGCGCGGCTCACCACGACGATCGGCGCGGGCGGTCCGCCGCGCCGCGCGCGCAGGTCGGGACGCAGGCGGGCGGGGCCGAGGCGTCCCGTCCGGACCGTCCCGGCCCCGACGAGGATCGCGTCGGCGAGGGCGCGCAGGGTGCGGAAGACGCGGAAGTCGGCGGCGCCGCCGAGGCCGTCCGTCCAGCCGTCGGCGTCGGTGGCGGAGCCGTCCGCGCTCATCACCATGCCGAGCCGCAGGCCCGGCGCGTCGCCGTAGGCGACGTACGGGTCGACGCCGCCGACCGGGGGCTCGGGCAGGAGACGGCGCATGACCTGCAGGTTATCGGACGGATTCGCGGCGACCCGGCGTGCGGGACTGTCGGTGGCAGGGCGCACTATAGGGGGATGGACCTGCCGATCAGCCCGCCGCTGCCGCCGATGCTGGCCAAGGCGGTCAAGACCATGCCCAAGGGCGACCTGCTCTACGAGCCGAAGTGGGACGGCTTCCGCTGCATCGTGTTCCGCGACGGCGACGAGGTGGAGCTGTCCAGCCGGGGCGAGAAGCCGCTCACCCGGTACTTCCCCGAGCTGGTCGAGGCGGCCAGGCGCGAGCTGCCGGAGCGGTGCGTGGTGGACGGCGAGATCGTCCTGCCGAAGGGGACGCGCCTCGACTTCGACGCCCTCCAGCAGCGCATCCACCCGGCCGCGTCGCGGGTCAAGCTCCTGGCGGAGGAGACGCCCGCCTCGTTCGTGGCGTTCGACCTGCTCGCCCTCGGCGACGAGTCGCTGCTCGAAGTGCCGCTCGGGGAGCGCCGGGCGCGGCTCGTCGAGACGCTCGCCGGGGCGAAGGCGCCGATCCACGTGACGCCCGCGTCCGACTCCTACGAGCTGGCGCTGCGCTGGTTCGACGAGTTCGAGGGCGCCGGGCTCGACGGCGTCATCGCCAAGCCGCGCGACACCGTCTACGAGCCCGACAAGCGGGTGCTGTTCAAGGTCAAGCACGAGCGGACGGCCGACTGCGTGGTGGCCGGGTTCCGCTGGCACAAGTCCGGGCCGATCGTGGGGTCGCTGCTGCTCGGCCTCTTCAACTCGGAGGGCAAGCTCCAGCACGTCGGGGTGGCGGCGTCCTTCACGATGAAGCGCCGCGCCGAGCTGGTCGACGAGCTCCAGCCGTACCGGCTGGAGAACCTCGCCGAGCATCCGTGGTCGGAGTGGGCGAGCCAGAGCGAGGCGACCGCCGACCGCATGCCCGGCGCCGTCTCCCGCTGGACGGGCAAGAAGGACCTGAGCTGGGTGCCGCTGCGTCCCGAGCTGGTCGTCGAGGTGGCCTACGAGGGGATGGAGGGCGACCGCATCCGGCACACCGCCCGCTTCCGGAACTGGCGGCCCGACCGGACGCCGGAGTCGTGCACGTACGAGCAGCTGGAGGTGCCGGTCGCCTACGACCTCGGCGACATCCTCTCCGGCGGCGCGACGAACGCCCGCGCCGACCGCTGACGGACGCCGAGGAACGGGGTCCGGCGGCGCGCCGGACCCCGTCGAGCGGCGGTCAGGGCCGCTCGGTCTCGTTCTCCACGGTCTGGCGGATTAGATCCCGCTCCGATCGCGCCGACGCCTTGGCCGACTGGTAGGGGCGGAGGTAGGTCTGCCTGACGCCCGGCACGCGGTCCTCGATGACGTACGTCGCCTTGACGGACGCCTTCGCGCCCGGCGTCCGCACGGTCGGCACCGTCGTGAAGTCAGCTTTGAACTCGTCCTTGCCGATCTTCGTCAGGACGTAGCCGCGCTGGTTGTTGTAGAACCGCAGATGCGGGTTGATCTTGAGGTAGGGGTGGTCGGCGGGGTTGGAGTCCGCGCCGTCGCCGGTGCTGGTGATGGACGTGGCGACCAGCTCGGACCCGACCGTCTTCGAGCCGGGGTCGTCGTAGTCGGCCTTGAGGTCGCTCGCCCAGTGGGCGTGGACGTCGCCGGTGAGCACGACCGGGTTGCGGACCTTCGCGTCCAGCCAGCCCTTGGTGATCCGGTCGCGGGACGCGGCGTAGCCGTCCCAGGAGTCCATCGAGGTCTTCTTGACCGGCCCGGCGGTGTTGTCGCGCTGCGCGAAGAACACCTGCTGGCCGAGGACGTCCCAGCGGGCGGTGGAGCGGCGGAAGCCGTCCAGCAGCCACTTCTCCTGCCTGTCGCCGGTGATGGAGCGCTTCGGGTCGAGGGCGGCGGGGCAGTCCTTGTAGCCGTCGCCGCACGCCTGGTCGTCGCGGAACTGGCGGGTGTCGAGCATGTGGAACGTCGCGAGCCGGCCCCACTGGACGCGCCGGTACACCTGGATGTCGGGGCCGTTCGGGATCGAGGCGCGGCGCAGCGGCATGTTCTCGTAGTACGCCTGGAACGCGGCGGCCCGGCGGGCGCGGAACGCCGCCGGGGACGGGGTGTCGGACCCCTCCTCGGGCACGTCGTCGGCCCAGTTGTTCTCCACCTCGTGGTCGTCGAAGACGACGAGCCACGGCGCGGCCTGGTGCGCGGCCTGGAGGTCGCGGTCGGTCTTGTACTGGGCGTGGCGGAGCCGGTAGTCCGCCAGCGTGACGGTCTCGGGGCCCTCGTGGTCGCGGACGTTGCCGCCCGGGATCGTGTAGACGCCCTTCTTGTACTCGTACTGGTAGTCGCCCAGGTGCAGGATCAGGTCGGGGTGCTGCTCGGCGAGCCGCCGGTAGGCGGTGAAGTAGCCGTGCTCGTACTGGGAGCACGACACGAACGCCATGGCGAGCGCGGGTCCGAACGTGGCGGGGTGGGGAGCGGTGCGGGTGCGCCCGGCCGGGGAGACGTACTTGCCGGTGCGGAAGCGGTACCAGTAGTCGCTGCCCGGCCGCAGGCCGTTCAGCTCGACGTGGACGGAGTGCGCGGACTGCGGGCGCGCGGCGGCGGTGCCGCGCCGCTCGACGCGCCGGAAGCGCTCGTCGGACGCGACCTCCCAGGCGACGGGGATCGTCCGGGACGGCATGCCGCCGCGGCCGTCGTCGGCGAGCGGGTCGAGCGCGAGCCTCGTCCAGAGGACGAAGCCGCCGGGGTCGGGGTCGCCGGACGCGACGCCGAGGGTGAACGGGTCGCCGGCCAGGGCTCGGGAGCGGGGGGCGGCGGCCTGCGCGGTGCCGGGGACGCCGGCCATGGCGACGGCGGTGGCGAGACCGCCGGTGACGAGGAAGGATCGCCGGTCGAGCGGACGGGGGTTGTCGGCCAGAGAGTCGGCCATGTGTCGCGACCTTTCGGAGATTTCCGGCATGCAACGCCGGAATCCTCACCAAGGACCGTGACCTCGGAGCACCGCGCGGGTGACGTCCGCCGCAACAAAGAAGATCTTCTGGGCGGCCCGGAAAGATCGCGCGCGACGCGCGAAAAGGATGGTAAGGTGGCGACTCGCATCATCGCGCACAGACTTAACCCATCCTCTGTATAGGAGAGTACCTGAGACATGGGACTCCGTCAAGCGGACGCTGTCAACCCCTCCGGCGAGGAAACGGCGCGCCGGGCCGCGCTGCGCGCCGAGCAGGAGTACGTCTCCCGCGTGTACGCGCGGCTCGACGTCGAGCGGGCGCGGGCCGAGCAGGCGCTGCGCGCGGGCCCGGCGGCGGGCGGCGGCAGCGTGCTGCAGGCCCGGGTGGAGAGCGCCGTCGCGACCGAGGAGGCGGCCCGGCGGCTGGCCCGGCTCGGCGGCGTCGAGCACGGCCTGTGCTTCGGCCGCATCGACCACCGCGCGGACGCGGGCGGCCCCGGCGACACGTTCTACGTCGGCCGCATCGGGCTGCGCGACGAGGACCACGAGCCGCTGCTGATCGACTGGCGGGCCGCCGCCGCCCGCCCGTTCTACACCGCCACCCCCGGCGCGCCCGGCACCCTCGCGCGCCGCCGCCACCTGCACCTGCGCGGCCGCGAGGTGGCCCGGCTCGACGACGAGGTCTTCGACCTGGAGGGCCTGGAGGAGTCCGAGCGGCGCGGCATCGTCGGCGAGGCCGCGCTGCTCGCCACGCTCCGCCGCGGCCGGACGGGACGCATGAGCGACGTCGTCGCCACCATCCAGGAGGAGCAGGACCAGGTCATCCGGTCGGGTCTGCAAGGGGTGCTCGTCGTCCAGGGCGGTCCGGGCACCGGGAAGACGGTCGCGGCCCTGCACCGCGCCGCGTACCTGCTCTACACGCACCGGGACGTCCTCGAACGGCGCGGCGTGCTCGTCGTCGGGCCGAACGCCACGTTCCTGCGCTACATCGAGCAGGTCCTCCCCGGGCTGGGCGAGACGGACGTCGCGCTGGCCACCGTCGGCGAGCTGTACCCGGGCTTGAAGGCGACCGCAGTGGACCGTCCCGACGTCGCCGTAGTCAAGGGCGACCTCCGGATGGCGGATCTCGTGCAGGCGGCCGTGCGCGACCGGCAACGCGCACCCGCCGAGGGCCTGAGCGTCGAGTACGAGGGCATCACCCTGGTCGTGGACGCCGAGAACTGCGAGCGGATCAGGGACACCGCGCGCTCTCTGCCCCTCCCCCACAACATGCAGCGGCGGCGCTTCGTCCACGACCTGCTGGAGGCCCTCGCCTTCAACCGGGCCGAGCAGTACGACCGCATCATGGACGAGCCCCTGGAGGAGATCGCCAGGAACGGCGGGCTGCCCGACTGGATCCAGGAACTCATCGACGAAGCCGAGGACGAACCCCTCCTGGACGAGGCCGACCTCCGTCTCGCCAAGGCGGACCTCTGGCACGACACCGCCGTCCGCGCCGCCGTCAACGCGCTGTGGCCCGAACTGACCCCCGAACGGCTCCTGACCGAACTCTTCGCCGACCCGGGCCGGGTCGCCGCACAGGCCGGTCTGACCGAGGCCGAGGCCGACCTCCTGCGGCGTCCCGCCGGGAGCCCGTGGACGGTCTCCGACGTCCCCCTCCTGGACGAGGCCGCCGACCTCCTCGGCAAGGACGACTCCGCCGAGAAGGCCCGCGCGCGCGCCGCCGCGGCCAAGCGCGCGGAGGAGGCGCGGTACGCGCAGGAGGTCATCCAGACGACCGACTCGACCGATGCCGAGAAGCTCACCGCGAGCGACCTGCTCTCCGGGAGCGACCTGGCCGAGCGCCACGAGGACGGCGGGCCGCCGCTCACCACCGCCCAGCGCGCCCTGGCCGACCGCGAATGGGCGTACGGGCACGTGATCGTGGACGAGGCGCAGGAGCTGTCCGCGATGGCGTGGCGGACGGTCATGAAGCGCGTCCCGACCCGGTCCCTGACCGTCGTCGGCGACATCGCGCAGACCGGCAGCGCGGCGGGCGCCGCGTCCTGGGGGCAGATGCTCGACCGGTACGTCCCCGGCCGCTGGCGGGAGCAGCGCCTCCTCGTCAACTACCGGACGCCCGCCGCCATCATGCGGGTCGCCGCGGACGTCCTCGCCGCCGTCGCGCCCGGCGAGACGCCGCCGGTGCCCGTCCGGGACGACGGCCCGCCGCCCGCCGCGCTCGCGCTGCCGGCCGCCGAGCTGGGCCCGCTCGTGCGGTCCGAGCTGTCGCTCGTCGCCGGAGGCGGGTCGGACGGCCCGTTCACCGAGGGGCGGCTCGCCGTGGTCACCTCCGCCGCGTGGCGGCCCGGCGTCCTCGCGGCGCTGCCGGACGCCGCCGTCGGCGCGACCCCGGAGGCCCTCGACTCCCCCGCCGTCGTGCTGACCGCCGAGGAGGCGAAGGGCCTGGAGTTCGACTCGGTCATCGTGGCCGACCCGGCCGGGATCCTCGCCGAGTCGCCGAAGGGCGGCCAGGACCTGTACGTCGCGCTGACCCGGGCCACGCGGCGGCTGACGGTCGTCCACGACGGCGAGCTGCCCGCGCTCCTGTCGAGCCTGGGCTGACCGCCGCGCACCGCTACGCCGGGGGCAACTGGATCATCGGCCGCTGCCCCCGGCCGCCGTCGAGCGGCGCCTGCGGCAGCGACGGCGGCCTCCGGACCGGCGGCAGCGGGTCGAGCTCGATCACGCCGCGCTCGTCGAGCGCCCTGGCCCACCGCGCCGCGTCCGGGCGCAGGCCGCGCGGCCGCGCCGCCTCGGCGAACCGCTCGGACACCTCGCCCGCGATCCGGTCCGGGACGCCCGCCACGAACGGCACCGGCCGTCCCGGACGCAGCCCCGACGCCTTCGCGAGGACGCGTGCCACGAGCAGGGCCAGCTTGTACCGGTCGGTGTCGAGGTCGGGGCCGGTGGACGGCTGCTCCGGGTCGTCCCAGTCCGGGGTGGACGGCTGCGCCATGACGGGCTTCTCCCCCGTCTCGCGGATCCCGTCGCAGTCGAGCAGGAACACGTTCCCCGCCGGGGACCAGAGCAGGTTGCTCATCGACACGTCGCCCACCACGAGCCGGTTCGCGTGCAGCAGCCGGAACAGGGACACGGTCCCGCGCGCGATCTCCAGCCGTCCCGCCGCGTCCGGCGGCGTGATGTCGCCCCACAGCGCCTTCGGCTCGTAGAGGAGGTACTGCAACTCGCGGAGCTTCGGCCCCGGCGCCGCCCTCCCCCAGAACTCCGCCGGGACGCGCCGCATCACGAAGCCCCTGACGTGCCCGCCGTCGAGGACGCGCGCGAGCGGCCACGCCGTCTGCCGGAGCAGCGCGTCACGATGCGCCTGGCTCAGGTCGGCGGGCAGCTCGACGAGGCGTTTCAGGGCGGCGCCGTTCACCGTCGCGGGGTGGAGGTACTCCTTGAACACGTGGCCGCCGCCCGCCCCGAGCAGCTCGTGGACCTTCCCCTGCCCGCCCGAGCCGACCTCCGCGCCCAGCGAGAGGTCGGCCAGCCGCAGGTCGCCGCCGCTCGGCCACATCGCGCTACCCGGCCCAGACACAGACGGCCGAGCGGTCGTCGCCGAAGGACTTCGCCCGGAACCCGAGCTGCCAGCCGAACTCCAGGATGCCCGGCGGCTCGTCGGAACGGGCCCACCACTCCTGGAGCTGCGTCCGCACCTCTTCGCTCCGCATCGGGTTCGACAGGCCGTCGCTGCAGAGCATGAGCACCTCGCCCCTGCCCAGAGCACCCTTCCGCGTGCGCACGGCGGACGGATGGCTCGGGAGGGCGTAGGTGGCGGTGTCCAGGATCCCGTCTTCGGACGGCCGCGGCGGGTCGAGCTCGGCCAGTTCCCCGTTCCGCAGCAGGTAGGCCGGGCTGTCGCCGACGCGCAGCACCGCGAACCGGTGGCGTCCGTCGGCGGGGGCGACCTCCACGACCGCCGCCACGAGCGTGGTGGACAGCGACGCGGGCGGCAGGTCGTGCCTGTGCGCCCAGTTCTCCATCGCCATTGCGATCCATCTGGCGGTGGCGGCGAACCCGTCGCCGTGGTCCCACGTCCAGTCCGGGGGCAGCTTCTCGACCTCTTCGCGGAGGTAGGCGCAGGCCAGCGCGGAGCCCCGGTGCGAGTTCGGCTGGCTGCCCACGCCGTCCGCGACGCACGCGACCAGGGCGTCGCCGCCCGCGAGCGTCACCGGCCAGAGGGCCACCGAGTCCTGGCGCGGCTCGCCGTAGTAGCGGTGCTCGTCACCGCGCAGGGACGCGGCCCGGACGACGAGGCGCTCGAAGTCGGCGCCGTCGAGGACCGTGTCGGGGACGGCCTCGTCCGACCGCGGAAGCCCGCGCGGGACCCCGCCCTTCGGATGCGGATTGCGATACGACGGCGGGCGCTCGAACGCCTCGCCCGGCAGGTGCGGCGGAGCGGGCGCCACCGTTCCGAGCGCCGGCCGCCATTCGTCGTCGGAACGGTCCGGCACGAGCCGCTCAGACGACATCGGCGGGGATGGTCGTGAAGCCGGGGACCGTGTCCGGCATCGCCAGGGTCATCCCGCCGTCCGCACCGCCGGACGTCCCGGACCGCACGATCGACCGGATCAACGACTGCGCGAACTCCTGCAACGCCTGCGCGGGCTTGAGCGTGCCGTTGTAGGAAAATGCTCGAACGGTGGCGATCTGCTTGATGATTCCCTCGTCAGCCTCGTTGAAGGCGAACGCCAAAATGTTCGGACGAGCGCTCCAGGACGGATCGACGACCCGCTGATAGGCCACATGCCAGTCGGCGGAGTCGTTGGGCTGGCCATCGCTGAGGAAGAACACGGCGGGCCGGAGAACCTGGTGGCCGTCCTGCTTGAGCCGCGCCACGTCCTGCTCGATCGTGCTCCGGAGAAGGGTGAACACGGTGCCGTACTCGGTCCCGCCGTTGGCGGACATCGCGGGCATCGTCGTCAGCTCGCTCAGATCCGCGAGCGGCAGCAGCACCTGGGCCTCGTGATTGAAGCTGATGATGCAGAAACGGGTCTTGTCCGCGACCACGGGATTGCTGCCGATCTCCCTGTGCAGATCCGGTAGGCAGCCGTTGATCGCGTCGACTCCGTCCGGTCCTTCCATCGACCACGATTCGTCGCAGACGAGGTAGAAGGGCAGGACCTGTTCGCTCATCCGTGGGCTCCCTGGGTCAGTTCTTGTAGAAGAGGTAGATGTTGAGCATCACCTCGCCGCCGGAGGCTCCGAGGAGCTGGAAGTCGCGGGTGGCGACGCCGGCGAAGAGGGCGCCGTCGGCGCGTTCGAGCAGGCGGTTCACGTCGTGGGCGAACGCCTCGCCGCCGTTGTTCTGGGCGCCGAAGGTCAGCACGATGCCCGCCTTGCGGCCGCGCAGGACCGGCTTGGCCTGGATGGCGCGGCGCAGCGCCTCGACCGCGCCCTGCCGTCCGGCGCGGGCGTCGTCGGGGTCGACGGAGAGCGTGACCTTGACGAAGCGGCGTTCCAGCGCCTGCCGGGGCGGCGGGGACGGCTGCGCGACGGGACGCGGCGGCGGGTCCTGCGTGCCGAGCGCGACGATGGCGAACGCGAGCAGGAGGTCGGCGAACAGCCAGCCCGCGATGGCGGTGACGGCCACCCGCAGGTTCACCGGAACCAGCGCCTTCGGCCGCCCGTCCGGCCGAGCCGGTCGCAGAGGTCGTCCATCGACCGGCGCAGCTCGGCGAACTCGGCGATGACGGCGTCGGCGCGCTTGTCGGCGAGGGGCATGCCGTCGAGCAGCCGGTCCAGTTCCATCCGCATGGCGCTGACGGCGGCGGACACGCCGTCCTCGAAGTCCTGGAGCGCGGGCTCCATCCCGCCGAGCGCGCGGGACGTGCGGTCCATGAGCTCCTCGACCCGGCCGACGATCAGGCCGAGGTGCTCGGCGGTGGTCTCGTGGCGGTGCGAGTAGAGGGCGCCCTCGGTGCGCCAGTCGTCGAGCGCGGCGCGCAGGGCCGTCCCGCCGCTGTCGAGGGCCGCGGCGATGCGGTCGCCGAGGCGTTCGCGGTCGGCGTCGGCGGCGGTGCGCAGCTCGGCGGCGGCCGCCGCGACGCCCTCGCGCAGCCGTTCGGAGTCGGCGGTCGCGGAGCGGCCGAGCTCCGCCGCGGCGTCGGCGACGGACGCGCTGGCCGCCGAGACCTCCGTGAGGCGGCGGCCGACGCCCTCGGTGGCGTCCCCGATCCGCTCGGCGGCGGCGCGGACTGCGTCGTCGCTCTTCAGCAGGGCGGCGGCGAGCGTCTCGACGCGCTCCATGGCCCGCTGCGCCTCGCGCTGCAGGTCGCCGGCCGCCGTGCCCGCCTTCCGCGCCTCCTCGGCGGCGTCCTCGAGCCGCCGCGCCGCGTGGTCGACGCGGGAGGCGTCGTCCAGCCGGAACCGGCCGAGGTGGAAGTCGGCGGCGGTGAGCGCGCCCGCGAGGTCGCGGCCGAGCCGGGCCCGCTCCCGCGCGTCGGCCCGGTCGGACGCCCTGCGGTGCAGCGCCTGCGCCAGCGAGATGGTGATCAGTACGCCGATGGCGAGCAGCGTCCACAGCGCGATGCGGTCGAAGTAGAACCCGCCGCCGAGCCTGCCGTTGAAGCCGGTCTGCCACTGTTCGAGGAACGACTTGCCCGCGAGGGCGGTGTCCCCGCGGCTCTTCCGGTAGGCGCTCGTCGCCTTGTAGAGGCCCACCCAGGTCAACATGATCGGCAGGAAGATCAGCACGGCGGGCAGCAGGTCGAGGACGGTCCCGGCGCGCCGCCGGAACGCGGGCTCGGCGCGGTCTCCGACGGTGTCCTCGCGCAGGAACGCCGCGTACAGGTCGACGGCGGCCCAGCGTTCGAGGTCGCGGTCGGCGTCGAGGTCGTCGGCCAAGCGCCCGAGCTGGGAAGACCGTCCGCCGAGGCGCTCCTCCGCCGCCAGGGCCCGGAGCAGTGCCACCGTCTCGCCGCGATCGAAAAGGTCCGGCGGGCCGACCGCACGGCCCTGTGTCACCGTCACGCAAATGCCCCTATTTTCGGTATTCGTACGACCTTCAGCGGATCTCTCCGCTCACACCCCTGTTGCTCGGCGAACATACGGATTGTGAGTGATCTGCTTCGGGTGGCACCGCGTCATCCGCCACACTGACCGCATTCGGACGTTCACTCCGGATCACCCTCCGAGCCTCGCTCCGGTAGTGCTACGGTCACCGGCCGTCGCGTCAGGGGGTGTGCTGGAGGGCGGCGAGGGTCTCCCGGAGCTCGGCCTCGATGATGCGCCCGGCGGCGGAGGCGTCGCGGTCGCGGACGGCCTCGACCAGGGCGGCGTGGGCGGCGCGGCCGTGCGCCGCGTCGGCGGCGCGGACGTCCACCAGGGCGGCGAGGTCGAGGAGGCCGTCGCGCAGGACGGGCACGAACCCGGCGAACAGGTCGGCGAGCACGGGGTTGCCCGCGGCGGCGACGACGGCGGTGTGCAGCGCGATGTCGGCGTCGATGAACGCCTCGACGGCGGGCCCGGCGAGGGCGGCGTCGCGGGCTTCGAGGGCGGCGTCGAGCGCGGCGAGGTCGGCCGGCGTCCGCCGGTCCGCGGCCAGCTCGGCGGCGCGCACCTCCACCATCATGCGGATCTCGTAGACGTCGGCGACGGACGCGCGGCGCAGCCGGGTCGGCCAGTCCTCGTCCGGCTCGGTGGCGGTCACGAAGACGCCGGAGCCGTGCCGGGCCTGGACGAGCCCCGCCCCCGCCAGCGCCCGCAGCGCCTCGCGGACGGTCGAGCGGCCCACCCCCAGCTCCTTCGCGAGGGTCGTCTCGCCGGGGAGCTTCGTCCCGACCGGCCAGGTCCCGGCGGCGATCTGGTCGCGCAGCCGGTCGGCGGCCTGCTCGACGAGCGGGCTGGGACGGAGCGGGCCGAGCGGCATGCGGTTCTCCTCCGGCGGGCGCCGCACGGTGGGTGTGGCGCGGCGGGGGCTGTGCGGTGGGGGCTGTGCGGTTGGGCGGCAGGCGGTGTCCGCCGAGTCTAGCCGCCGCTCAGCTTGTCTGAGGAGCTGAGGTGTGAGTAGGGTGGCGGGCATGACGTGGCGCGTCCTTCTTCTCGGCCGCCGCGGCGGGGCCTGATCCGGACCGGCACCCCGCCGCGGGGTCCGGCGCCGCCGGTCGTCCGGCGACCTTGAGGACAAAGCCCCATGAACTTCCCGACCAAGCCGACCTTCCCGACCCCGCCGACCTTCCCGACCCTGCGCACCCCGTCCGGTCCCGTGCCGGACGGCGCGCCCTTCTGGAACCCGCAGCGCGGCAGCTCGATGCCGTTCCACCGCTACCGCCCGGTCCACGACCGCGTGCCGTCGCCCGTGCCCGGCGTCGAGCGGACATGGCCGTCCCGGCGGCTCACCGCCGCGCCGCTGTGGGTGCCCGTCGACCTGCGCGACGGCAACCAGGCGCTGGCCGAGCCGATGGACACCGCCCGCAAGCGCCGTATGTTCGACCTCTTCGTCGCGATGGGCTTCAAGGAGATCGAGGTCGGCTACCCGTCGGCGAGCGAGACCGACTTCGGCTTCGTCCGGCACCTCGCGGAGACGGGGATCCCGGACGACGTCACCCCCGTCGTGTTCACCCCGGCGCGGACCGAGCTGATCGAGCGGACGTTCGCGTCGATCGAGGGGCTGCCCAGGGCGGTCGTCCACCTGTACACGGCGACGGCCCCGATCTGGCGCGACGTCGTGCTCGGCTCCGGCCGCGACGGCGTCCGCAAGCTGATCCTGGACGGCGCCGCCGACGTGGCCCGGCTCGCCCGCCACGGCGTCCGGTTCGAGTTCTCCCCCGAGACGTTCAACCTCACCGAACCCGACTACGCCCTGGAGGTGTGCGACGCGGTCACCGCGCTGTGGGACGCGTCCCCCGACCGCCCGGTGATCCTGAACCTGCCCGCCACCGTCGAGATCGCCACGCCGAACGTGTACGCCGACCAGATCGAGTACATGCACCGGAACCTGGCGCGGCGGGACGCGGTGATCCTGTCCGTCCACCCGCACAACGACCGCGGGACGGGCGTCGCGTGCGCCGAGCTGGCGGTGCTCGCGGGCGCGCAGCGCGTCGAGGGCTGCCTGTTCGGCAATGGGGAGCGGACGGGCAACGTCGACCTCGTCACGCTGGCGCTGAACCTGCACGCGCAGGGCGTCGACCCGATGGTGGACTTCTCCGACGTCGACGAGATCCGCCGGACGGTCGAGCACTGCAACCGGCTGCCCGTCCACGAGCGCCACCCGTACGGCGGCGACCTCGTCTTCACCGCGTTCTCCGGGACGCACCAGGACGCCATCGGCAAGGGCATGGCCCGGCACGCGGCGCGGGCAGCGGACCTGGGCGTCCCGCCGGAGAGCCTGCCGTGGGACGTCCCGTACCTGCCGATCGACCCGGCCGACGTCGGGCGCGGCTACGAAGCGGTCGTCCGGGTGAACAGCCAGTCCGGCAAGGGCGGGATCGCCTACCTGCTGCGCACCGGCTACGGACTGGAGCTGCCGCGCCGCGTGCAGATCGAGTTCTCCCGGGTCGTGCAGAAGGCCACGGACGGCAGCGGGGCGGAGATCACCGCCGCCGAGCTGTGGGACCTGTTCCGCGCCGAATACCTCGACCGCACCGGCCCGGTGGCGCTCGTCCAGTGGCGGACGGCGCACACCGGCCCCGCGCGGCACGACTTCACCGGCGTGATCCGCGTGGACGGCGACGAGCGCGAGCACACCGGCGTCGGCAACGGCCCGATCGCCGCGCTCACCGACGCGCTGCGCGCCGCCGGTGTGAAGGCGGACGTCCTCCGGTTCGTCGAGCACTCGACCGAGTCGGGCCACGACGCGGCGGCCGTCGCCTACGCCGAGTGCCGCGTGGACGGCGTGACGTCCTGGGGCGCGGGACGCGACACGTCCGTGCTCGCGGCGTCGGTGCGGGCCGTGCTGTCGGCGGTCAACCGCGCGAAGGCCCCGGCGCCGGGATGGCAAGGGCAGGAGATGACCAAATCCGGTCCGAGTTAGGCGAGCGCCGACCTTTACCCGGCGTCCGCGGGCGAGGACCCTGTGCCCCCGTAGAGATCATTATCTGAGTCGGGAGGTGCGGGTTTTGGCCAGGCGATCCCTGAGGCGGACCCGGCGGACGATGACGGTGGCCGTGCTGACCAGCGCGGCGCTCGCCGGTGCGGGGGGCGGCGCGACGGCGTTCGCCAAGCCGCCCCCCAAGATCGTGGTGAAGCACGGCGTGACCCAGCCGGTCTTCTCCTACAAGGACGCGATCCGCGAGCACGTCTACGTCGAGTCGAGCGTGGACAGCGACGGCGACGGCAAGAAGGACCGCGTCAACGTCGACATCATCCGGCCCAAGGAGACCGAGAGCGGTCTCAAGGTCCCGGTGATCATGGACGAGAGCCCGTACTACGACAACGCGGGACGCGGCAACGAGAGCGAGCGCAAGACCTACGACGCGAACGGGAACCCGCTCAAGTTCCCGCTGTTCTTCGACAACTACTTCGTCCCGCGCGGCTACGCCTACCTCGCTGCCGACATGATCGGGACGACCAAGTCCGACGGCTGCCCGGTCAGCGGCGGCCCGTCCGACGTGCTCGGCGGCAAGGCCGTGGTCGACTGGCTGAACGGGCGCGCGAAGGCGTTCCGGCCGGACGGCAGCGAGGCGAAGGCCACCTGGACCACCGGCCGCACCGGCATGATCGGCAAGTCCTACGACGGGACGCTCGCGAACGGCGTCGCCGCCACCGGCGTGCAGGGGCTGGAGACGATCGTCCCGATCTCGGCGATCAGCGGCTGGTACGACTACAGCCGGATGAACGGCGTGAAGTACACCGACGACGAGCAGCCCTGGCTCGCCGACTACGTCGACACCGACCCGCCCGCCAAGTGCGCCGCCGTCCGCGCGGCCCTGGACCAGGGCGAGGACGACGCGACCGGCAACTACAACGACTACTGGAAGACCACCGACTACCGCAGCGGCACGATCACGGACCTCAGCAAGGTCCACGCCAGCGTCTTCGCCTACCACGGCGTCAACGACCTCAACGTGAAGGACAACCACTTCGCGCTCTGGTGGGAGGGCCTCAAGAAGCAGGGCGTCGAGCGGAAGGTGTGGTTGTCGCAGCGCGGCCACGTCGACCCGTTCGACATCCGCCGGGACGACTGGGTCAACACCCTGCACCAGTGGTTCGACCACGAGCTGCTGAACGTCCGCAACAGGGTGATGAAGGCGCCGAGCGCCGACATCGAGGTCGGCCCCGACCAGTGGATCACCCAGGCGGACTGGCCGTCCCCCGACGCGCAGGCCCTCACCCTGCGGCCCGGCCCGAACGGGACGCTCGGCACGCAGCAGGCCCCGGAGGGCGCCACGGCGACGTTCACCGACGCGCCGGGAGCCGCCGGGGCGGGCTACCCGGAGGGCACCATGGTCAGCGACCCGGGGACGGCGCAGCCGTACCGGGCCGCGTTCGTGTCCGACCCGCTGCCGCAGACCGGCCGCCTGTCCGGGACGCCGGACGCGACGCTGCGCGTCAAGCTGGACAAGCCGACCGCCAACCTGACCGCGCTGCTCGTCGACTACGGGGACGACACCCGCGTCGACTACCTCGGCGCCGGCTCCGGCATCAAGACGCTGACCACCGAGGACTGCCACGGTGAGAGCACGGCCGACGACGACGCCTGCTACAAGCAGACGCAGGTCACCACAGTGAAGTCCGCGGTGAACGTGGTCGCGCGCGGCTGGCTGGACGCCCAGAACGCCACCTCGCTGAGCAAGCCGAGCCCGTTCGTGCCCGGCCGCTACTACGACGTCAAGTGGACGACGCTCAGCCAGGAGTACGTGTTCAAGAAGGGGCACCGGGTGGCCCTCGTCCTGGCCGGCACGGACGCCGACTACAACCAGGAGAAGGCCACCGGCGCGAAGGCGACCGTCGACCTGCGCGGCAGCTCGATCACCGTCCCGGTGGTCGCGACCGGGCGGCACGCGGGCTCGCTGGTCGCGCCGAAGTCGCTGACGCCGTGGCAGGGCCCGTCCGGGGTCACGCTGCCCGTCCAGGAGCGCAGGTTCTCCTGATCCCGTGAAGTGAACGTGCGTGAAGAGGCCGCCGCCCCCGCTCGGGCGGCGGCCTCGCGGCGTCTCCGGCCGGGTCGCTAGCGGCCGGTCGTCAGCAGCCGCGAGTCGGGGGCCCGGTGGACGGTCACGCGGTCCGCGGGCCGGCCGCCGGTGAGCGACTCGAACGCCCACTCGGCGGACATCATCGCGCCCTCCTGCCAGCCGGGCAGCGGGCTGACCTGGTCGCCGATCACCATGAAGTTGCCGTGCCCCTGGACGTTGACCAGGGTCTCGTACCGCTCCCGGTGCTCGGGGACGGTGTGGTCCCAGTCGGCCCACGCGCCGAGCTGGTAGGGCACCTTGTGCCAGGCGACGGAGATGCCCGGCCCGTCCGGGACCACGGACCGGTCGGCGAACTCGGCGTGCAGCCGCGCCCCGGCGGCCCGCGCCGTCTCCAGCCGCTCGGCGTGCGGGCGGTCGCCGAGCTTCCGCCCGCTGCCGTAGGACGCGTACGCGCCGAGCAGGACGCCCTTGTCCGCGCGGGAGAAGTAGCCGGAGGACGGGTACCAGATCTGCGTGACCTCGTTGTCGATCAGGCTGATGCCGCCGTAGATCCGGTACTCGTCCGACTCCCAGAACCGCCGGTTGGCCTGCCAGCCGATCTTGCACGACGGCGCGAACTCGACGCCCGCGACGGCGCGTCCGAACTCGGCGGAGAACCCGGCGAGTTCGACGGACGTCCTCAGCACCGGGACGGGAATGCTGCTCAGGCAGTAGTCGAACCTCGTGTCGTGCTCGCCGCGGGCGTCCTTCCACGCGACGCGCACCCCGTCCTCGGCGGCCCTGACGGCATGGACGGGCGCGTTGAGCGCGACCGTTCCGGCGGGCAGCGCTGCGGCCATTCCGCGGACGATGGCGTCCATTCCGCCGACCGGCTGGAACATGGTCATCTGGTAGCCGAATCCGAGGTCCCAGTAGAAATAGTGGTCCCAGAATTCGCTGGCCAACAGGTCCGGCACGGAGAGCGGGTCGAGCTTCTCGGGTTGCTGCGGGACGCGCAGCGGTTTCGCGATTCCCGAGCGCAGCGAGCCTTTGTAGGCGTGGTCGGTCCCGTCGAGGTCGCCGAACTCGTCCAGCAGGCGGAGCAGCCTCTCGCGCTGCGCCCCGCTCAACTCACCGTCGAGCAGCCCTTTCCGGACGGCGGCCACCGCTGTCTCGGCGACGAACCCGCGGACGTCGTTGGAGATGCGGGCGCGCGGCACCGGCGCCCGCCCCCACGCCGAATCGGTCTGGTACAGGTTCCTGGCGCTCTGCATGAGGAACGGTTCGAGCTGGATGCCGAGCCGCCGGCACATCCCGAAGACCCGCTGGTCGTCGAAGGAGAGCCGGGCCGGGCCCAGGTTGGCGTACAGGCCGCGGTCCAGCCGGCACGTCTGGGTGCGGGCCGACCCGTCCGCCCACACCTCGGTGATCCGGTCGCCGCGGCGGGCGGTGAAGCTGCGGCCGCCGACCCGTCCCTGCGCCTCCAGGACGGTCACCGCGTACCCCGCCTCGATGAACCTGAGCGCGGCGGTCAGCCCGCTGACACCGGCGCCGAGGATCGCGACGGTCCCCCGCCGGCCCCCCTGCCGCGGCCGCGCCGCGGCGCCGGCGGGCGCGGGCGCCGCGTGCGCCGGCACGACCCCGGTCATGGCCTGCAGCAGCGTCGCGGACGCGGCCATGCCGAGGAACCTGCGGCGCGAAGAGCCATTGTGCGACTGGTCCATCATGCTCCTTCGGGGAGACGTCGACGAGCGACACATGAACGAACAGCACGCTAAATGACAAAAGCGCCTGCTGATAGCCGCCTGAAATGCCCAAGTTGATCACTTGATGCGACAGCGACAGCTCACCGCGGGCGAAACCCGTCCCGTCCAGGACCGGTCAGTGAAATTCGACACGCCATTTCGGCATCCCCCTTTTCAAAGGAAAGGGCCCGCCGTCCCACCCCTCCGGGGGCGGCGGGCCCGCGGGGTGTCAGAGGCCGATCTCCTCGCCCGGCTCGAGCAGGTGCAGCCGGGCGTCGAGGCCGGCGGCGGCGAACGCGGGCGCGATCGTGCCGCGGCCCTCCGTGAAGTGCGCCCAGCCCTCGAAGTGCAGCGGGACGACCTGCCCCGCTCCGAGGATCCGGGCGGCCTCGGCGGCGGCCGCGCTGCCGAGCGTGAGGTCGCCGTCGAGGGCCGGGTTCCGCGCGGCGCCCGCGAACAGCACCGCGACGTCGACCGGCGCGAACCGGCCGGCGATCGCGCGGACGACGTCCAGGGACGCGTTGTCGCCGCTCACGTACACGGTGGGCAGCCCGTCCCCGGACAGGACGAACCCGGTGACCGGGCCGGTGATGTGCTCGGTGCCGTCCGGGCCGTGCTGGGCCGGGACGCCCGTCACCCGGAGCGTCCCCCCGTCGGGACGCGGAAGCTCGGCG
Source organism: Actinomadura decatromicini (assembly GCF_008121305.1). NCBI lineage: Bacteria > Bacillati > Actinomycetota > Actinomycetes > Streptosporangiales > Thermomonosporaceae > Actinomadura > Actinomadura decatromicini. The sequence continues at coordinate 280,927 of NZ_VSRQ01000006.1, forward strand.
TCCTCCCAGTTCGGAAGCGCTCGGGCGGTGCCGCCGAGCCGTCCGGCGGCGGTCTCGGTCGTGAGGGTCAGCGGGACGTCGGCGAGGAACGCGCGGCCCCCGTTGTCGAGGTTGTCGGGGTGCTGGTCGTGGGAGAGGAGTACGGCGTCGACGGGACCGATGTCGTCCGGTCCGGCGATGGCGTCGGAGGTCTTCGTCAGGGTGCGCGGCCCGAGCGGGTAGTCGCCCGCCTGGTCGAACGTCGGGTCGGTGACGAGCCGCACCCCTCCGATGCGCACGACGGCGCTCGGCCCCCCGAGGTACCTGACGTTGAGCAGCGACTCCGTGCCGGACATGGGCCCGCCTTCTTCTTGATCGACCGAATGCGTACTCCCCGGTCAAGCCGGGGACCCGGCCGGAAATTCCCCTCAGGAGCGGTTGTCGGTGTCCTTGCTCGGCTGGACGCGTTTCGGCTCGCCCGGCATCTTCGGATAGTTCGGCGGATACGGCATGTCGCCGAGGCCGTGATCGCGCTCGTCGCGGTCGGCGAGGTCGAGCAGGCCCTCCAGGGAGAACGCCCGGTCGTCGATGGCGGCGTGCAGGTCGCCCACCTTCGCGAAGCGGTCGGGCATGGTGGCGATCGTGAAGTCGTGCGGGTCGACGTCGGCCAGCTCGTCCCAGGTCACGGGCGCGGAGACGGGCGCGTGCGGGGCGGGGCGGACACTGTAGGCGGACGCGATCGTCCGGTCGCGGGCGTTCTGGTTGTAGTCGATGAAGACCTGTTCGCCCCGCTCCTCCTTCCACCAGCGGGTGGTGACGTCGGCGGGGGCGCGGCGCTCCACCTCGCGGCCGAACGCGAGCGCGGCCCGGCGGACCTCGGTGAACGTCCAGCGCGGCTCGATCCGCACGTAGATGTGCACGCCGCCCTTGCCGGACGTCTTGACGAACCCGGTGAGCCCCAGCTCCGCCAGCAGCTCGCGGGCCGGGCCGAGCGCCACCCGCACCGCGTCGGAGAAGTCGGTGCCCGGCTGCGGGTCGAGGTCGATGCGCAGCTCGTCCGGGTGGTCGACGTCGCCGTCCCGCACCGGCCACGGGTGGAACGTCAGCGTGCCGAGGTTGGCCGCCCACGCGATCACGGCGACCTCGGTCGGGCGCACCTCGTCGGCGAAGCGGCCGCTCGGGAACGCGATCTTCGACGTGCGGACCCAGTCGGGCGCGCCCTTCGGCACGCGCTTCTGGTAGAACGCGTCGGACTTGCCCGCACCGTAGCCCGCCTGGCCGCGGGCGTAGTCCTCCCGGGTGGCCATGCGGGCGCCCTCGAAGACGCCGGCGGGCCAGCGCTCCAGCGTCGTCGGACGGTTCCGGGTCGCGCGCAGGATGCCCTCCCCCACGGCGATGTAGTACTCCACGAGCTGGCGCTTGGTATAGCCGTGCTCAGGAAAGTAGACCTTGTCGGGGTTGGACACCTTGACGAGCCGATCCCCGACCGGGATCTCGATGTAGGGCGAGGCCATGCAAGCACGTTAACCCACAGGTCGGACAGGCGGCATGGACAGGGAGCCGGGTACGTTCGAGGGTATGGAGAAGATCCGCAAAAGCGAGGAAGAGTGGCGGGCCGAGCTGAGCCCCGAGGAGTTCCGCGTGCTGCGGGAGGCGGGCACCGAGAAGCCGTTCACCGGCGAGTACACCGACACGAAGACGGTCGGGGTGTACCGCTGCCGCGCCTGCGGGACGGAGCTGTTCCGCTCGGAGACCAAGTTCGAGAGCCACTGCGGCTGGCCGTCGTTCTACGCGCCGTCCGACTCGGACGCGGTCACCCTGATCGAGGACCGCTCGCTCGGCATGGTCCGGACCGAGGTCCGGTGCGCGGTGTGCGACTCGCACCTCGGGCACGTGTTCCACGGCGAGGGTTACGCCACCCCGACAGACGACCGGTACTGCATCAACTCGGTCTCGCTGACCCTCGAACCGGCCGAGTAGCGGCGGGTACCGCTACGGGGTCTCGCTGACCTCGCAGGAGTCCTTGTCGCTCTGCTTGTTGGCGAGGATGACGCTGCCGTTGTCGTCGCTCTCCCCGTGGACGAACACGCGGGGCTCGTCGTCGCCGCCGTCCTTGAGGAACTGCGTCGTCCACTTGCAGAGGTCGAGGGCGGGCTTGGAGTTCTCGTCCTCCTCCTTGAGGTCGGTGTAGACCCGGACGAAGCTGCCGCTGCGCCGGACGTCGGTGACGTGCTTGACGACCTTCTTGTCCGGGTCCTTCGTCTCGAAGTAGGGCACCGCGTCGGTGACCTCGTCGGGGTCGCCGACGGCGTCCACCTGCTCGTGCGGGGACGGCGACGCCCCCGCGCGGGCCTCGGCGGCCGTCCGGGACGCGGGGCCCGGCCCGCCGCCACCGCCGGGCAGCGCCAGCGCGGCCCCCGCCGCGAGCGCCGCCGCCGCGGTGAGCCCGGCCCCGGCGAGGACCAGCCGGCGCCGCCGCGACGCGACCAGCCGCTTCCAGCGGACGGCGAGCGCGGACGGCGGCTTCGCGTGCCGGCCGCGGGACTGCTGCTTGGCGGAGGACTGGGCGGGAGACTCGGTCACGGACCGCACCCTACTGCCGATCAGCCGTCCGCTCGGCCCGTCTCCGCCGAGACGCCCGGACGAGTCGCCGGGACGGCTAGGCGAGGTTCGCGACCAGCTCGCCGACCGGCTTGCGGCGCCCGGTGTAGAACGGCACCTCGAGGCGGGTGTGCACGCGCGCCCGCGCGGCCCGCAGGTGGCGCATCAGGTCGACGATCCGGTGCAGCTCGTCGGCCTCGAAGGCCAGCATCCACTCGTAGTCGCCGAGCGCGAACGACGACACCGTGTTGGCGCGGACGTCCGGGTACTCGCGCGCCATCTTGCCGTGCTCGGCGAGCATGGCGCGGCGCTCCTCGTCCGGCAGCAGGTACCACTCGTACGACCGGACGAACGGGTACACGCACACGTAGGCGCGGGGCTCCTCCTCGGCGAGGAACGCCGGGATGTGGCTCTTGTTGAACTCCGCCGGGCGGTGCAGCGCCATCTGCGACCAGACCGGCTCGCTCGCGCGGCCGAGGGCCGTCCGGCGGAACCGGGTGTAGACCTCCTGGAGGTCGTCGGACGTGGGCGCGTGCCACCAGAACATGTAGTCGGCGTCGGCGCGCAGCCCGGCGACGTCGTAGGCGCCCCGGGTGGTCACGTCCTTCTCGGCGGCCTGGTCGAGGAGGTCCTGGACCTCGGCCGCGTCGCGCTCGCCGACCGTCCCCGGCTTCGCCACCCGGAAGACCGACCACATGGTGTAGCGGATGACGTCATTGAGTTCGCGTGCCTTCGGCCTGCCCGCCGGCTGCGTCATGGTCTGCTCCTTCTCGGCTGCGCACATGCTCGACGATCCGGGCGGCCGCCGCGCGCGCCGAGGCGACGCACGCGGGGATGCCGAGCCCGTCGTAGGCGGCGCCCGCGACGGCGAGCCCTGGCACTGCGGCGACCGCCGCCCGGACCTTGGCCACGCGGTCGGCGTGGCCCACGTTGTACTGCGGGAGGCCGCCGCCCCACCGGGTCACCCGGCTCTCGACGGGCGGGCCGGACACGCCGCAGGTCGCGGCGAGCTCGGCGGTCGCGGCGGCGACCAGCTCGTCGTCCGGACGCTGGAGGACGTGCTCCTCGCCGAACCGTCCGATGGAGCACCGCACCGCCAGGACGCCGGGGTCGCGGTCTCGCAGGTGAGGCCATTTTACCGAGCTGAACGTGACGGCCTTGACACCCCGTCCGCCGTGCTCGGGATCGCTCTCCACCGCCGGGACGAGGTACCCGCTGCCCTCCAGCGGGCGCGGGAACGCGTCCGCCCGGTAGGCGAGCGTGACGATCGCCATGCTGGCGTACTCGATGCGGGCCAGCTCGCGGGCGGCTGCGGGGACGTCCGGCTCCAGCAGCCGGGCCGCGGGCGCCGCCGGGACGGCGATCACCACGGCGTCGGCGTCGAGGTGCTCGGGATCGCGGGCCGGGCCGACCGTGAGCCGCCAGCCGCCGTCGCGGCGGCGCAGCTCGCGGACCATGGCGCCGGTCCTGACCGTGCCGCCCGCGGCGGCGATGTCGTCCGCGACCAGGTGCGGGAGGGTGCCGAGACCGTCCGGGAGGGTCGCGAACACCGGGCCCGGGTTCGCGGGCGCGGCGGCCCTGATGCCCCGCGCGGCGTTGATCAGCGACCGGTGGGTACGCGCGGCGGCGGCGACGGCGGGCAGCGTCGAGTCGAAGGACAGCAGCTCGGCGCGGCCCGCGTAGACGCCGCCGAGCAGGGGCTCGACGAGCCGGTCGACGACCTCCCGGCCGACCCGCGCGCCGATGAACTCGGCGACGGACACGTCCTCGCCGCGCGGCGTCTCCGGCAGCACCAGGTCGAGCGGCACGCGCGCCAGCCCGGCCGGGGACAGCACCTGCGCGGCGGCGAGCGCCCGCAGATCGGACGGGACGCCCATGACCTGCCCGGCCGGGATCGGCCGCAGCGCCCCCCGGCTGAAGATCCCCGAGGAGGTGGTGCCGGGGTTCACGAGGTCGCCGGCCCGGCCCAGCGCGCCGACCAGGTCGAGGCCCTCGGGACGGCGGGCGAGCATCGACTCGGCGCCCTCGTCCACCGGGATCCCGGCGATCTCGCTGGTCCGCAGCTTGCCGCCGATCCGCGGGGAGCCCTCCAGGACGGTGACCCGGACGCCCTCGCGGGCGAGCAGGCGCGCGGCGGCGAGGCCCGCGATGCCGCCCCCGACGACGACCGCGTGCGCGGCCGGAGCGGTCTTGACGGCGCGGGAGCTGCTCATGTCCTCCAGCCTCCCAGACGACCCGCCGGACCGCGCACCGGGGCGGGCGTGCACCGGGGGCGTGCACCGCGGGCGTGCACCGCCCGCCGCCGTGATCGCGGCGCGGCTCGTTCGTGCCCGTATCGCGACTCGGGCGCGGGAACGGTGATCCGCACCACCTCGTCCAAGCGCCATGCGGATCGTCAGGAACGTCGGGCTTGTGCGGAACGGAGCGGGAACCATGAGACGGGCGCGCGTCCCCGGCGCGCTGGCCGTCCTGCTGGTCGCCGGGACGCTCGCGGCGTGCGGGGGCGGCGGCGACTCCAGCGGGGGCTCGGAGTCCGCCGACCGCGGCGTGGCGAAGGCCCCGGCCGCGCCGAGCGCCGAACGCGCCCCGGCGGGCGGCACGGAGAACGGCACGGGCGGTGGGCGCACCGGCGAGCGCGGCGGCTCGCCCCGCCCGCAGGCGCCCCTGGACGCCGGGCGCGAGGTCGTCCACACGGCGCGGCTCCAGGTCCGGGCGAAGGACGTGGACGCGTCCGCGACCAAGGCGAAGCAGCTGGTCGGCGCGGTCGGAGGCTATGTCGAGCGGGAGTCCAGCTCGACCGACCCGGCCCGCTCGGAGATCACATTGAAGATTCCCGTCGCGCGGTACGGCGAGGTGCTCGACCAGCTCGGCACGCAGCTCGGCGCGAAGCTCTCGCTCACCCAGGAGGCCGAGGACGTCACGGGCGAGGTCGCGGACGTCGAGGCCCGCGTGCGTTCCGCCAAGGCGACCCTCGACACCTACCGCAAGCTGCTCGGACGCGCGGGCTCGATCACCGAGATCATGAACATCGAGAACGAGATCGCCGGGCGCGAGGCCGACCTCGAGGCGCTCCAGGCGCGGCAGAAGGCGCTCAAGAACCGCACCCGGTTCGCGACCGTGACGGTGCTGCTGGTGGGCAAGTCCGTCCCCGCCGACGAAAAGGACGACCGGGGCGGGTTCGTCGGCGCGCTCGGCGACGGCTGGCACGCGCTCACCGCGTTCGCGGGAGGCGTCGCCGTCCTGCTGGGCTGGCTGCTGCCGTTCCTGGTCGCGGCGGCGGTGATCGGCGCCCCGGCGCTGGTCTTCCGGCGCCGCCTGCGCGCCCGGTTCGGACGCCGCCGCCCCTCGGCGCGTGCCTCGGCCCCGGAGAACCCGGCCGGCTAGGGAGCGTCCTCGGTGCTCGCCTCGTGGACGAGGTCCGTGAGGCGGGCCAGCACGTCCGGGTTCGTGGACGGCAGCACCCCGTGCCCCAGGTTGAAGATGTGCCCCTCGGCGGTGCGCCCGCGGGCGAGCACGTCGCGGGCGCGGCGCTCGACGGTCTCCCACGGCGCGAACAGGATCGCCGGGTCGAGGTTGCCCTGCAGCGCCTTGCCCGGGTCGACGCGGGCGACGGCCTCGTCCAGCGGGACGCGCCAGTCGACGCCGACGACGTCCGCGCCCGCCTCGCCCATCGGGCCGAGCAGCTCGCCCGTCCCGACGCCGAAGTGGATGCGCGGGACGCCGAGCGGCTCGATCTCGGCGAAGATCCGCCGGGTGTGCGGCAGCACGGACTCGCGGTAGTCCTGCGGGGCGACCGCGCCGACCCACGAGTCGAAGACCTGCACGGCGCTCGCCCCCGCCGCGACCTGCACCTTCAGGAACGCGATCGTGAGGTCGGCGAGCCGGGACATGAGGTCGGCCCACAGCTCGGGCTCGCCGTACATCATGGCCTTGGTGCGCTCGTGGTTCTTGGACGGCCCGCCCTCGATCAGGTACGAGGCGAGCGTGAACGGACCGCCCGCGAACCCGATCAGCGGGGTCGGGCCCAGCTCGCCGACCAGGCCATGGACGGCCTCCGTCACGTACGGGACGTCGTCCGGGACGAGCGGCCGCAGCACGGACAGGCCCGCCGCGTCCCGGATCGGGTCGGTGATCACCGGCCCGACGCCCGGCTTGATGTCGAGGTCCACCCCGATGGCCTTGAGCGGCACCATGATGTCGCTGAAGAAGATCGCCGCGTCGACCCCGTAGCGGCGCACCGGCTGCATGGTGATCTCGACGATCAGGTCGGGGCGTGCGCACGACTCCAGCATCGGGACGCCGTCGCGGACCCGCAGGTACTCGGGCAGCGACCGGCCCGCCTGCCGCATGAACCACACGGGCGTGTGCGGCACGGGCCGGCGGCGGCAGGCCAGCAGGAAGGGGCTCTCGGCGAGGCCGCCGCCCTCGGGCGGGCTCGCGTTCGCGTCGTCGGTGCGGGAAGCGTCAGCGGTCACCGTGCGATCGTCCCATGGACGGACGGTGGGAAAGCACCCGGTCGCCCCCCTGAGCGGCACGAACTTCCGGACACGCCGAGCGAAGTCCCGCATTCTGTCACCGGCGCGTGCGAACGTGATGCGTGTCATAGCCGAGGGAGGTCCCCCTTGTACTGTTCCACCTGCGGTGATGAACGTATGTTCGAGCAACCGCCGTGTCCGGACGGTCATGGCGAGGAGTGTCCCGAGCGGGCGTGCGTCGAATGCGGTTCGGCCGTCCTGGTCGGCTCGGTGGTGACCGCGCCGGTCACCGGGCCCCCGCCCGCCGCCTCCGCCCTCCCCGAAGCGCCCGGCCCGGCCGACCGCCGCGCCGCCACCGTGCGAGCCGTGGCCTGACCGGCCCGGCCCCCGAGACGAAACCACCTGTGCCGTGCCTGCTTCCCCTCCGCGTCCCCCGGCCGTCGCCCGCGGCGGCTCCGATGTCCGGCATCACCGACCCGAGTCCCGCCCCCGCACCCGACCACTCCCCCGCACCCAGGCCGGTCCACCCATGAACCCACCTGCGTTCCAGCGGGCGCTCGACACGCTGCGCGAGATCCTCGACGGGCCCGGCCTCCGGCCGGAGCTCGACCTCGAGGACATGCCCGCCCCGCAGAGCCTCGCGCCGTACGCGGCGGCCCTGTCGGGAAGCGTCTACCGCGACGACGACACCGAGATCGCCATGGGCCGCCTGATCGTCCTCTACGATCCCGACGGCCGCGGCGGCTGGACGAACGGCTTCCGCGTCGTCGCCTACATCCGCGCCGACCTGGAGCCCGACATCGCCGCCGAGGAGCTGATCGGCACCGTCGCGTGGGACTGGCTGCTCGAAGCGCTGGAGCCCGCCGGGTTCGCCGGCGTCTCCGGGACGATCACCCGCGCCGTGTCCGAGAGCTTCGGCGACAAGCGGGGCGAGCCGTCCACGACGGAGCTCGAACTGCGCGCCTCCTGGTCCCCGACCGGCGACGACCTCGCCCCGCACGTGGCGGCGTGGTGCGAGGTGATGTGCACCACGGCGGGGCTCCCGCCGTCCGGCGTCGCCGCCCTGCCGGACCGCCCCGGCGGCGCGGGCGGTTGAGCGACGTACGGTAGGGGGCGTGACCACAGCGTCCGGAACCGAGGCGGGGGAGCACACGCGAGCAGGCTGCCGATTTCGTCCGCCGGTGTTCCGCAGGGCCTCGAACGGCTCGTCGATCCGAGGATGAAAAAGGTTCAGTGGGAGTGTCCGAAACGCGCGCGACCGGGCCCGAGCGGGACGCCGGCGCGGAGAACACGGCCGCGAGGCGGCCAGGGACCGTTCCAGAGCAGGCGGTGCGGCCGCCCGAGGGCGAGCCGGGCGACGGCCCCCCGGCCGTCCCCCTGCTGGAGCCGCGCGAGGGCGTGCCGCCCGTGGTCACGGGCGCGGCGGAACTGGAACGTGTCATCGCCGCGTTCGCCGCGGGATCCGGCCCCGTCGCGGTCGACGCCGAAAGGGCCTCCGGTTACCGGTACGGGCAGCGCGCCTACCTGATCCAGCTCCGCCGCGCCGGCGCCGGGACCGCGCTGATCGACCCGATCGCCCTGCCCGACCTGTCCGGGCTGGACGCCGCGCTCGCCGACGCCGAGATGGTCCTGCACGCCGCCAACCAGGACCTGCCCTGCCTCGCCGAGGTCGGGCTCGTGCCGCGCCGGCTGTTCGACACCGAGCTGGCCGGGCGACTGCTCGGCTACCCGCGCGTCGGCCTCGGCTCCATGGTCGAGAACGTCCTCGGCTTCGTGCTGGAGAAGGGGCACTCGGCCGCCGACTGGTCGACCCGCCCCCTCCCGGAGGACTGGCTCCGCTACGCCGCGCTCGACGTCGAGCTGCTCGTCGAGCTGCGCGACGCCCTCCAGGTCGAGCTGGCGGACGCGGGCAAGCTCGACTGGGCGCTGGAGGAGTTCGCCGCGATCCTCACCACGCCGCCGAAGCCGCCGCGTCCGGACCCGTGGCGCCGGACGTCCGGCATCCACCGGGTGCGGAACCGGCGGGCGCTCGCCACCGTCCGCGAGCTGTGGGAGGCCCGCGACAAGATCGCCCGCGAGCGGGACCTGTCCCCCGGCCGGGTGCTCCAGGACGCCGCGATCATCGAGCTGGCGCAGCAGACCCCGGGCACGCCCGCCGAGCTGCAGGCCCTGCCGACCATGCGCGGCCGCGGCGCCCGGCGGCACCAGTCGGCGTGGCTGCGCGCCGTCGCCCGCGCCCGCGCGCTGTCCGACCGGAAGCTGCCGGAGCCGACCGTCCCCGGCGACGGGCCGCCGCCCGCGCACCGCTGGGCCGACCGCGACCCGGAGGCCGCGAAGCGCCTCACCGCCGCCCGCGCCGTCGTCGCCGCGCTCGCCGAGGAGCACTCCATGCCGTCGGAGAACCTCATGCAGCCCGACTCCGTCCGGCGGCTCGCCTGGACGCCGCCGGACGAGGCGTCCCCGTCCGCCGTCGCCGCCGCCCTGCGCGACCTGGGCGCCCGCCGCTGGCAGATCGAGCTGACCGCTCAACCCATCGCCCGCGCCTTCCACCGACTGGAGCACAAGGAAGGCTGAGGTTCGCGTTCCGGACGTCTTGTCAGGGGCGGGCGAGAGGCACACACTGGCTTAGGTTAGGTTTGCCTAAACACAGGTGTGTGATCAGGAGGAGCGCGCGATGCTACTGGGCAACTTCCTCATCGGGCTGCGAGAAGGGCTCGAGGCCGCCCTGGTCGTGAGCATCCTGATCGCGTACCTGGTGAAGACCGGCAACCGCGCGGCCCTCCTGCCCGTCTGGACGGGCATCGCGCTCGCCGTCGCCCTCGCCGCCGGTTTCGGGATCGCCCTGAGCGCCGCGTCCTCGGAGATGCAGTTCAAGACCCAGGAGCTGTTCGGCGGCATCCTGTCGATCATCGCGGTCGGGCTCGTCACCTGGATGGTCTTCTGGATGCGCAAGACGGCCCGCTTCATGAAAGCGGAGCTCGAGGGCAAGCTGGAGGGCGCGCTGAACGTCGGCCCGCTCGCGCTCGCCGCCGTCGCGTTCCTCGCGGTCGGACGCGAGGGCCTGGAGACCGCGCTGTTCCTCTGGACGAACATCTCCAACTCGTCCGGCGGCTCGACCCAGCCGATCACCGGGGCGTTCCTCGGCCTCGCCGTCGCCGTCGCGCTCGGCTACCTGCTCTACCGCGGCGGCCTCAAGATCAACCTCAAGCGCTTCTTCACCTGGACGGGCGCGGCCCTGATCGTCGTCGCGGCGGGCGTGTTCGGCTACGGCTTCCACGACCTCCAGGAGGCCGAGGTCTTCCCCGGCCTCGGCTCCGTCGCCCTCGAGCCGCACGCCTTCTTCGCCAAGTTCGGCGGCGCGGGCGACTGGATGCAGACGGTCTTCCAGGGCGTCCTGAACGTCACCCCGCAGATCACCTGGCTCCAGCTCATCATGTGGGCGGCCTACCTGATCCCGGTCATGGCCCTGTTCCTCCGCGCCCCGTCCACGTCCAAGCCCGCCAAAGCCAAGGCCACAGAACCAGCCACCTCATAAGGGGGCGGCCCCTTGGAACCCCCGTTGCGACGCGGGCGATCGTCACGACGCCGTTTCGGTCTGTCCTGCCTGTTGAGGGCGTGTGCTGCGTCGCTCCGGTCGTCCGCGTCGGCGGGTCGGACGGCCTCCGGCCGCCCGACCTGTGCTGTCAGAGGTCGGGGAGGGGGTCTCGGGGGAGGCTGTCGCGGGCGAAGATCTCGGCGTCGGCGGCGTTGACGACCGGGACGTACTCGTCGTCCAGTTCGAAGACGGCGCCGCCGAACTCGAACGAGGCGCCGACGCCGGTCTCCACCGGGCCGATCCGGGTGCCGCGCGGGTAGCTGCCCCAGACGCTGCGCGGCGTGCCGCGGCTCACCGCGCCGGTGGAGATCACCGCGACCTGGTCGTCGGTGACGACGAAGATGAAGCCCGCGCCGCCGCCGAAGGCCAGCGCGGGGAAGATGTAGCGGATCTCCCCGTCGATCCCGAGGAACTCCCGGCAGCGCTCCCGGAGCGGGCGTGGCACCGGCATGGCGTACGAGGCACCTCCCCCAGGTGGAATTTCGGCGGGCCCCGGGGTGAATTCTGCGGGCCCGTCCCAATCATGCACCGGTTCGTCAGGACGTCGCCAGACTCAGACCGCGGCCAGCGCGAGCGTCGGCGGGAGCCGCGCCGCGCGCATCGCCGGGTACAGCCCGGCGGCCGTGCCGATCGCGAGGGTCGCGGCGAGCGCGCCGCCGGGCGCCCACAGCGGGATGACCGGCGGCCATCCCTTCCACAGCGCGAACCCGGCGGTCACGACCGTGCCGAGGACGACCCCGGCGGCGCCGCCGAACGCCGAGAGCAGCAGCGACTCGGCGAGGAACTGCGTCCGGACCTGGCCGCGCGTCGCGCCGAGCGAGCGGCGCAGCCCGATCTCGCGGCGCCGCTCCAGCACCGAGATCACCATGGTGTTGGCGACGCCGACGCCGCCGACCAGCAGCGCGACCGCGCCGAGTCCGAGGAGCAGCCCGGTGAACGCGCCCGCCGCCGCGGCCTTCGCCTCCAGCGCGTCGGACGGGCGGCTGACCTCGACCTCCTCCGGGTGCTCGGGGTTGACCGTCCGGGCGAGGACGGCCCGGACGTCGGCCACCGCCCCGTCCGCCGACCGCTCGTAGATCGTCGTCGGGTGGCCGTCGAAGCCGAGGTGGCGGCGGGCCGCGTCCCAGCCGACGAGCGCGGACCGGTCGATCTCCGGCGCCAGCTCGGCGGGCCGCAGCACGCCGAGGACGACGAACCACCGCCCGCCGATCCACACCTGGCCGCCCGCCCGGTCCACGCCGAGCCGCCGCGCCGCCTCCGCGCCGAGCACGACGCCGGGGTAGCGCTCGGTGCCCGCGTTCAGCCACCGTCCGCCCGCCATGCCGACGTCGAGCGTGCCGAGCAGGTCGGTCGTCGCGGCCTGGACGGCGATGCCCTGCGTGACCTCCTTCGGGATCCGGTCGGTGCGGCGGACGGTCGCGTCCACCGAGCCGGTCGCGCCGACCGCGGACACCGGCCCGATCCGGCGGACCATCTCCGGCGCCGTCTCCGGCAGCGCCGCCTTCCCGCCGAACAGGGTGTCGCCGGGCGAGGCCGTCAGCAGGTTCGTGCCGAGCCGGTCGAGCCGCCGCAGCAGGTCCGCCTTGCTGGACGACGAGATCCCGATAACGGCGACCATCGTCGCGATCCCGATCGCGATGCCGAGCGCGGACAGCACCACCCTCGTCGGACGCGCCCGCAGCCCGCCGAGCCCGACGCGCAGGACGTCCCCCGGGCCGAGCCGCGCGGGAGCCAACGTCGAGCTCATAGCGCGCCCACCTCCGCCCGCTCGTCCGCGACGATCAGGCCGTCCCGGACCCGGACCCGGCGCGGCGCGGCGGCGGCCACGTCCAGGTCGTGGGTGATGATCGCGACGGTGGTCCCGGCGTCGTTCAGCTCGTCCAGCAGGGCGAGCACCTCGGCGCCCGCGGCGGAGTCGAGGTTGCCGGTCGGCTCGTCGGCGAGCAGCAGGTCGGGCTCCCCGACGACGGCCCGCGCCACCGCGACCCGCTGCTGCTCGCCGCCGGACAGCTCGTGCGGGCGGTGCCCGGTCCGGTGGCCGAGCCCGACGCGCTCCAGCGCGTCCCGCGCCCGCTCCCGCCGCTGCCTGCGGGAGGCGCCGCCGTACAGGAGGCCGTCCGCGACGTTGTCGAGCGCGCTCACCCCGGCGGACAGGTGGAACTGCTGGAACACGAACCCGATGTGCCGCGCCCGCAGCGCCGACAGCTCCCGGTCGCTGAGCTCCGACACCTCGTGCCCGGCGACCCGCACCCGTCCCCTGGTCGGACGGTCCAGCGTCCCGATCATGTGCAGCAGCGTGGACTTCCCCGACCCCGAGGGCCCGACGATCGCGGCCATCTCCCCCGGCGCGATCACGAGGTCGACGCCGCGCAGCGCCGCCACGCCGCCCGGGTACTCCTTGGCCACCCCGTCCAGCTCGACGATGTTCACTTGGCCGGCACCCCGACCTTGGCGCCCGCGCCGATCCCGGCCCCGGTGACCTCGACGCGCCCGCCGCCGAACGCCCCCGTTCGGACGGGCACGAGCCGCCGCGCCCCGTCCGCCGCCACGACCTCGACGCCGAAGCCGCCCTCGCGGAGCGCGAGCAGCGCCTCCACCGGCACCGACAGGACGTCCTCGCGCCGCTCGCTCTCCAGTTCCACGGTGACGGGGGCCTCGTCGAGCCGTCCCGTCCCGGCACCGCCGAGGGAGATGTCGACGCCGACCGTGGTCTTCTTGTCCGGCCCGGTCCCGGTGCTCTCGGCGACGCTGCCGACCTTGGTGATCCTCCCGTCGACGGTCTTCCCGCCCGGCAGTTCCACGGTGACCTTCGCGCCCTTCCTGGCGAGATCCTGCTTGTCGGCGTCCAGGTCGACGTGGACGAGCCGCCGCGTCCCCGCCACGGTCAGGACGGGCTGCCCCGGCGCGGTCCGCTTCCCCTCGGGCGCCGCGACCTCGCGGACGCGAACAGCACCGCCCAGGAACACCACCTGATCAGGACCGACCATTCCGGTGTCGTCGAGCCCCTTGTCGTCCTGCCATTCCCGGACGGCACTCTCCGTCGAACTAGTGAACTCATCATCAACGGTAATGCCGCCATATCCGAGCGCCCGCAGATTCCTTTCCAAATCCCGGACGTCATTTCCCGAATCGCCCTGCCTGAGCGTCCGGTACATGGGGCTGCCGCCATACATCAATGTCACGGCCTTTCCAGCGACCTTCAACAGCGTCCCGCCCCGCTTGACCGTCGCACCCGCCTCCGGTGCCCAGGTCACAACACCGGACGCACCCGTCCACACCTGCCGGACACCGTCGTACGTCAGCTTCCCGTCCACCTTCTCCGTATCAACGAGATCGCCCCGGCTCACCACGGCGGTCGTCAAGGGAACCGCGGACCCGGCCTTCGCCTCCCCGCCGTCCCACGTCCACGCCAGAACGCTCCCGCCCGTGACCACCACCCCGACGGCGACACCGCCCGCCACCACGCGCCGCCTCATTCCCCGGCCCCCGGCAGGCTCCCCTGGCACGCCTTCCGCGCCTTCTCGACGGCGCCCTTGTCGACCCCCTTCGACGGAAGCCTGATCTGCCCGTCCGGCCCGGGGTCGGGCATGTCCACGCCGTGCTCACGCATGCACTGCGCGAACTTGACGTACTGGTCGCGCTTCTTCGGATCCTTCATGTCGGGCAATTTCCCGCCCGCCTGAAGCCATTGCTGGCACTGCTTCAACGCGGCCTGCAACTTCTCCCGCCCGGCGCCCTTCCCGAGCCGCAGCGCCGACGCGCCCCCCGACCCCGGATCGGGGACGTCCACCCCGTTCTCCCGCATGCACTGGGCGAACTTGAGCTGAGCGTCCTCCGGCGAAAGCGAAGCACTGGGCGACGCCGAAACCCCACCGCCGGCGGCCCCACCGGCACTGGCCACGCCACCCCCGTCATCACCCCCACCGCACCCCGCACCCCCGACCAGCACCGCCACCACGACGACCCACACCTTGAATCCCATTCCGCCCTCTCCCCCGGAACCACACGCCCCAGGACCGGAGAGCCATGACACCGACCCCAGGGTTAAATCCGTATTAGTGGGCGTCCGGGTGGGTTGGCGGAGCGTGCCGGAGTTTGCGGTGCCTGCCGGAATTCGCGCGGCCCGGGGACGTGGGTCCTTGCTGATCAGGGGGAACTTGGAAAGCGTGTACGGGGCCCATTTCGTGGGGCTGGTGCCGGAAGGTCGGGTGCGGGAGTTTGGGCGCATGTGGTCTCGAATTGTCATTGCCGTCCTGTCCGCCGGGTTGCTCGTTCCCGTGGGGGGCTCCGCTCAGGGGGCCACGGGGCCTGAGCCCGACCAGATCGCGCTGCCCAACGGGTTCCAGCCCGAGGGGATCGCCACCGGGCCGGGGCCCGTGGCGTTCTTCGGGTCGCGGTCCACCGGGGCGATCTACCGGGCCGATCTGCGGACCGGGAAGGGAGAGCTGATCAGCAAGGGGCCGGGGACGCCGTCGCTCGGCCTGGAGACGCGCGGCGACCGGCTGTACGTGGCCGGCGGGAAGGCCGGGGACGCGCGCGTCGTCAACACCGAGAACGGCGAGGTCGTCAAGTCGTACAAGCTGACGACGAAGGCGGCCTTCATCAACGACGTCGCCCTCACCAAGGACGCGGCGTGGTTCAGCGACTCGACCAACCAGCAGCTCTACCGGGTCCCGCTGAGCGGGGACGGAGAGGTGAAGACGCTGCCGCTCACCGGTGACATCGTGTGGGGCGAGGGCTTCAACTCCAACGGGATCGAGGCGCTGGACGGCGGGAAGTCGCTGGTCCTCATCCAGTCCAACACGGGCAAGCTGTTCAAGGTCGACCCGGAGACCGGCGTCGCGAAGGCGATCGGCCTGGGCGGCGAGATCCTCACGGCCGGCGACGGCATCCTGCTGGCCGGACGGACCGTCTACGCCGTGCAGAACCGCCTCAACACCGTGGCCGTGATCGAGCTGAACGACGACGCCACCGAGGGGAAGATCGTCAAGAAGCTGACCGACCCGCGGTTCGACGTCCCGACGAGCGTCGCGCGCTCCGGCTCGCGGCTCTACCTGCCGAACGCCCGGTTCACCACGACGCCGACCCCCGACACCCCGTACACCGCCGTCGCCGTCACCCCGTGACGCGGCACTAGCGTGGGGGACGCCCGGCCGCCCAGGAGTGCGTGCGGCCGGGCACCCCCCTCCGGCGAGCAGGGGTTTTATCGAGGCTTAACCCCTCGCGGGCCATGCTCTCCTGCATGCGTGTTCTGATCGTCGAGGACGAGCGGGTGCTCGCGGACACCATCGCCGACGGGTTCCGCGAAGAGGCCATGGCGGTCGACGTGGTGTACGACGGCGACGACGCGCTGGAGCGGACGTCGTACAACGAGTACGACGTCGTGGTCCTCGACCGGGACCTGCCGGGCGTCCACGGCGACGACGTGTGCCGGACGCTCGTGACGCGGCGCAGCCCCGCGCGGATCCTCATGCTGACCGCGGCCGCCGACGTCGACGAGCGGGTGGACGGCCTGTCCCTCGGCGCCGACGACTACCTGCCGAAGCCCTTCGTGTTCAGCGAGCTGGTCGCGCGGGTGCGGGCGCTCGCGCGCCGGTCGGGCCCCGTGGTGCCGCCCGTCCTGGAGCTGCGCGGCATCCGGCTCGACCCGTACCGGCGGCGGGCCGCGCGCGACGGCCGGGAGCTGCGGCTGACGAAGAAGGAGTTCGCCGTGCTGGAGGAGCTGCTGCGGGCGGACGGTGGCGTGGTGAGCGCCGAACGGCTGCTGGAGCGGGCGTGGGACGAGAACATCGACCCGTTCAGCAACATCGTCCGCGTCACGATGGCGACGCTGCGCCGCAAGCTCGGCGCTCCGCCGGTGATCGAGACGGTGACCGGGTCCGGGTACCGGCTGGAGACGCGGTGAGGCGGCCGGGCGGTCCGCGGCTGAGCGTGCGGACGCGGCTGACGCTCGTGTACGGGTCGCTGTTCCTCGTCACGTCGGCGGTGCTGGTCGGGGTGACGTACCTGCTGACCGTCCGTTCGATGGACAAGCGGTTCACGATGAGCGACAGGGCCACGCCGATGACCGTGACGCGGCTGCGCAGCCTCGCCGTGAACGGTGACGTCAACGAGCTGGTGGCGCTGAAGGCGGACGCCGACCGGCAGATCGCCCAGCAGAAGCACGACGTCCTCCAGCAGCTCCTGCAGAGCTCCCTGGTGACGATGCTGGTCCTCGGCGTCCTCGCCGTGGTGATCGGGTACGTGGTGGCGGGACGGATGCTGCGCCCGCTGCACACGGTCACCGCGACGGCGCGGCGGCTGTCGGAGAGCAACCTGCACGAGCGGATCGTCCTGGACGGCCCGCAGGACGAGATCAAGGACCTCGCCGACACGTTCAACCGGATGCTGGACCGGCTGAACCGCGCGTTCGACGCGCAGCGCCGGTTCGTCGCGAACGCCTCGCACGAGCTGCGCACGCCGCTCACCATCAACCGGACCGTCCTGGAGGTCGCGCTCGCCAGCCGGCGGAACCCGCCGGAGACGAAGGCGCTCGCGGACGTCCTGCTCGGCAACACGGCCCGGCACGAGCGGCTGATCGAGGGGCTGCTGACGCTGGCCCGGTCGGAGCGGGACCTCGCCGCGCGGGTCGCGACGCCGCTGCCGGACGTGGTCCGCAGCGCACTGGACCACCTCGACGACCAGGCGGAGGAGGCGGACGTCGACGTGGAGGTCCGGCTCGCGCCCGCGACGGTCAGCGGCGACCCCGTCCTGCTGGAGCGCTGCGCGGTGAACCTGCTGGAGAACGCGGTGAAGCACAACACGCGGGACGGACGGGTCTGGGTGCGCACCGGCGTCCGGGACGGCTCGGCGTTCCTCCAGGTCGTCAACACCGGGCGGGCGGTGCCGAGCTACGAGATCGGGACGATCTTCGAGCCGTTCCGCCGGCTGCGCCCCGACCGCCCCCCTCGCTCGGACGGGACGGCCGCGGGGCGGGAGCGGACGGGGTCGGCGGACGGGGCCGGGCTCGGCCTGTCGATCGTCCGGGCGGTGGTGGACGTGCACGGCGGGACGATCGAGACCGTCCCGCGCCCGGAAGGCGGGCTGGCGATCACCGTCCTGCTCCCGCTGTCGGCCGAGCCCGCCCTCGACGCCCCGGCCGCCGTGGCCGCGACCTAGCCCGCCTGCTCCGCGTCGAGGGAGTGGGCCGGGTCCCGGGGCGACGGCCAGCGGACGCTGCCCTCCGGCACGGTCTGGCCGGGGCGCGCGGCGAGCCAGCGGTGCACGACCTTGCCGGTGGCGTTGCGCGGCAGCTCGGCGATGAAGTGGACGTCGCGCGGCGCCGCGTAGCGGGCGACCTGGGCGTGCACGTACGCGCGCACGGCGTCGGCGTCCAGCCGGGCGCCGGGCCTCAGGACGACGTAGGCGGCGAGCCGCTGCCCCCAGTCGTCGTCCGGCACCCCGACGACGGCGACCTCGTGGATCTCGGGGAGGCGGAGCAGCGCGTCCTCCACGTCGCGCGGGACGATGTTCTCGCCGCCCGACACGACGATGCCGTCGCGGCGGCCGTCCACGAACAGCAGGCCCCGGTGGTCGATGTGGCCGAGGTCGCCGGTGGCGAGCATCCCGTCGCGGACCTCCATCGGCTCGCCGCTCGTGTACCCCTCGAACAGCAGCTCGTTCGCGACGTAGATCTGCCCGATGGTGGAGCGGCCGACCCGGCGGCCGCCCGCGTCGCGGATGGCGAGCGCGGTGTTGCGCGGCGGGCGTCCGGCGGTGCGCGGGTCGAGCCGCAGGTCGCGCGGGGTGGCGATGGACACCCACGACGCCTCGGTGGAGCCGTAGACGTTGTAGAGGCGGTCTCCGAACTCGTCCATGAAGCGGGTGGCGAGGTCGCCGGGCAGCGCGGCGCCGCTGACCGCCGCGATCCGCAGCGAGGACGTGTCGTGCCGGGCCCGGACCTCCTTGTCGAGGTCGAGGACGCGCTGCAGCATGACCGGGACGGCGAACACCGTCACATCCCGGTGGGACGCGACGGTGCGCAGCATCTGCTCGGGGTCGAAGCGCCGGTGCAGCACGACCGGGGCGCGCAGCGCCCACGCCATCTGCAGGGCGGCGTAGCCCCAGGTGTGGAACAGCGGCGCCTCGACGACCATCGTGTGCCGGGCGCGCAGCGGGATCCGGGACGTCATCGACGCCAGCGGCCACAGCCCGGGACGGGGCGGGCGGCGGGCGCCCTTCGGACGCCCGGTGGTGCCCGAGCTGAGCATGATCGTCCGGCTCTGGATCTGCGGCGGCGACGCCACGGCCTCCGACTCCGGGACGGCGCGGATGACCTCGTCCAGGCTCCGGCCCCGCACCGGACGGCCCGGCTCCGGCGCGGGGCGCGGCCGGGGCGGCGCCAGCGGCGGCAGCGCCGCGAGCGGAACGGGCGCGGCCAGCGGGGCGGGATCGGGGCCGGGACGCCGGTCGGCCCACAGCACCGTCCGGCGGAGCGCGATCGGCAGGTCGGCGAGCAGCGGCGCGAACTCGGCGTCCGCGACGATCAGCGTGGGCCGCAGCTCGCCGAGCACGGCGCGCGTCCAGCTCGCCCCGGCGCCGGTGTTGAGCAGGACGACCTCCGCGCCGCGGCGGCTGCACGCGACGAGCGTCAGCACCATGCCCCGGTGGTTGCGGCAGAGGACGCCGACGCGCGGGCGCGGGCCGCGCAGCGGGAGCCCGGCGGCGAGCCGCGCGGCGCGCTCGTCCAGCTCGGCGAAGGTGAGCGCGCCGTCGTCGTCGATCAGCGCGGTCCGGGACGGGGAGCGCGCGGCGGCGCCCGCGACGAGCCCGGCGAGCGTGGTGCCCCAGCGGCGCAGCGCGCGGAGTTGGCGCCCGGCACGGCGCGGGCCGCCCGCGAACGGCAGCCCGGTGCGGAGCAGGAGGGCGGTCAGGTCGCGGATATGCCCGATCCGCCGGCGCATCCCCGGCCGGTACGCGGGCCTCGCGTGCGTCACCGCGCCCTCCTCGGTATCCGGCCACGTTACCCAGCCGCCACCTGCGGAACAAGACCGGTCGGGGCCGCTCCGGACGGGCGGTCCCGCGTCAGTGGTTACTGACGAGTAGTATGAATGGTTACCGACTGGTAGCAAAGGCCCGGCGGCGCCGCCGGACCCCATCCGCAGGGAGGACGAACCGTGCCACGCACCGCACGCGACGTCGTGTTCGTCGACGGCGTCCGCACGCCGTTCGGCAAGGCGGGCCCGAAGGGCCTGTACGCGGAGACCCGCGCCGACGACATGGTCGTCCGCGCCATCCGCGAGCTGCTGCGCCGCAACCCGTCCCTCCCGCCCGAGCGGGTGGACGAGGTCGCGATCGCCGCCACCACCCAGACCGGCGACCAGGGCCTCACCATCGGGCGGTCCGCCGCCGTGCTGGCCGGGCTGCCGAAGACCGTCCCCGGCTACGCGATCGACCGGATGTGCGCGGGCGCGATGACCGCCGTGACCACATCCGGCGCGGGGATCTCGTTCGGGTCCTACGACGTCGCCATCGCGGGCGGCGTCGAGCACATGGGACGCCATCCGATGGGCGAGGGCGTCGATCCGAACCCGCGGTTCCTCGCCGACAGGCTCGTCGACCCGTCCGCTCTGGTCATGGGGTCGACCGCGGAGAACCTGCACGACCGGTTCCCGGAGATCACCAGGGAGCGCGCGGACGCCTACGCCCTGCGCAGCCAGCAGAAGGTCGCCGCCGCGTACGCGGCCGGAAAGATCCAGCCGGACCTGGTGCCGACCGCGGTCCGCTCCGCCGAGAAGGGATGGGGGCTCGCGACCGAGGACGAGCCGCCCCGTCCCGGCACCACGATGGACGACCTCGCCCGCCTGCGGACGCCGTTCCGCCCGCACGGCAGGGTCACGCCCGGGAACGCCGCCGGGCTCAACGACGGCGCGACCGCCTGCCTGCTCGCCGCCGAGGACGTCGCCGCCGAGCTCGGCCTCACGGCCCGCATGCGCCTGGTCGACTTCTCGTTCGCCGGGGTGGAGCCGGAGGTGATGGGCGTCGGGCCCGTCCCGGCCACCGAGCGGCTCCTCGCCCGCAACTCGCTGACCATGGACGACGTCGGCCTCATCGAGATCAACGAGGCGTTCGCCGTGCAGGTGCTCGCGTTCCTCGCGCACTTCAAGATCGCCGACGACGACGCGCGGGTGAACCCGTGGGGCGGGGCGATCGCCGTCGGGCATCCGCTGGCGTCGTCCGGGGTCCGGCTGATGAACCAGCTCGCCCGGCAGTTCGAGGAACGTCGGGACGTCCGGTACGGACTGACGACGATGTGCGTGGGAATGGGCATGGGCGGGACGGTTCTCTGGGAAAACGTCAACTGGGAAGGCACCAAATGAGCGGGCTTGGGGAACTCTTCGCTGACGAGGTCGTCACCCACGCTCACGTACGGGACGTGGCGCTGCCCCACGGCGCGGGCACCCTCGCGCTGATCACGCTCGACAACGGCCACGACCACACCAAGCCCAACACGTTCGGGCCGAACGGCCTCGCCGAGCTGAACGCCGCCCTCGACGCCGTCGCCGCGCGCGACGACCTCGCGGCGGTCGGCGTCACCGGCAAGCCGTTCATCTTCGCGGTCGGCGCGGACCTCAAGGGCGTCCCGCTGATCGGCAGGCGGGAGGACGCGGCGGCCATCGGCAAACTCGGGCACGACGTGTTCCGGCGGCTCGGCGAGCTGGACGTCCCGTCGTTCGCCTACTACAACGGCGCGGCGATGGGCGGCGGCGTCGAGCTCGGCCTGCACTGCGCCTACCGGACGATCTCGTCCGGCGTGCCCGCGTTCGCGCTGCCCGAGGCGTTCCTCGGCCTGGTGCCGGGCTGGGGCGGGACGTACCTGCTCCCCCGCCTGATCGGCGCGGAGAAAGCGCTCAAGGTCATCATCGAGAATCCGCTCGCGCAGAACCGGATGCTTAAGGGTGAGCAGGCGTACGAGCTGGGCATCGCGGACGCGGTGTTCGACTCGGCCGACTTCCTGGAAGAGTCCCTCGCCTGGACGGCGCGCGTCCTGAACGGCGAGATCACCGTCCACCGGCCGGAGGTCGACACGGGCAAGGCGTGGGACGACGCCGTCGCGATGGCCCGCTGGAACGTCGACGGCAAGCTCCACGGGGCGGCGCCGTCCTACACGCGGGCGCTCGACCTGGTCGCCGCCGCCAAGGACCGCACCCGCGACGAGGGCTTCGCGGCCGAAAATGAAGCACTGCGCTCCCTCATCATGAGCGACGAGCTGCGCGCCGGGCTGTACGCCTTCGACCTGACCCAGAAGCGCGCGAAGCGTCCCGCCGGGGCGCCGGACAAGGCGCTCGCCCGGCCGGTCACGAAGGTCGGCGTCGTCGGCGCGGGCCTGATGGCCTCGCAGCTCGCGCTGCTGTTCGCGCGCCGCCTCGAAGTCCCGGTCGTGCTGACCGACCTCGACCGGGAGCGCCTGGACAAGGGCGTCGGTCACGCGCACGCCGAGATCGACAAGCTGCACGGCAAGGGACGCCTCTCCCCCGACCAGGCGGGCCGCCTCAAGGCGCTGATCACCGGCTCGCTGACCAAGGACGCCTTCGCCGACGCCGACTTCGTCATCGAGGCGGTCTTCGAGGAGATGTCGGTCAAGCGGAAGGTGTTCGCCGAGCTGGAGGAGCACGTCTCGGACGAGTGCGTCCTCGCGACGAACACGTCGTCGCTGTCGGTGTCGGAGATGGCGGACGGGCTGCGGCGGCCGGAGCGGGTCGTCGGGTTCCACTTCTTCAACCCGGTCGCGGTGCTGCCGCTGCTGGAGATCGTCCGGGGCGAGAGGACCGACGACGCGACGCTCGCCACCGCGTTCGCGACCGGCAGGGCGCTGAAGAAGTCGTGCGTGCTGGTCAAGGACGCCCCGGCGTTCGTGGTGAACCGCGTGCTGCTGCGGCTGCTGGCGGAGATCGTCCAGGCCGTGGACGAGGGCACGCCCATCGACGTCGCCGAACGGGCCGCGCAGCCGCTCGGCCTGCCGATGCCGCCGTTCGTGCTGATGGGCCTCGTCGGCCCGGCGATCGCCCTGCACGTCAACGAGACCCTGCACGCCGCGTTCCCGGACCGGTTCCCGCTGTCGGACAACCTCGCGAAGCTCGTCGCGTCCGGCAAGTCCGGCGTCTACCTGCCGGACTTCTCCCTCGACCCGGAGGCCGTCGAGATCTTCGGCGGCGGGACGAGCCCGTCCACCGAGCGGCAGGTCCTGGACCGGGCGCTCGCCGCGCTCGCCGACGAGATCCGCGTGATGCTGGACGAGGGCATCGTCGCCGCCCCCGAGGACATCGACCTCTGCATGATCCTCGGCGCGGGCTGGCCGTTCCACCTCGGCGGCATCACCCCGTACCTGGACAGGTCCGGCGTCTCCGAGCGCGTCACCGGCCGCCGCTTCCTGGAGCCGGGCGTCGCCTCCCTGGCCGCCGGTTAGCCGCCGGAGCCCGGCACACCGTTCGAGACGGCCGTTCCAGGCCGTCTCGAACGGTGTCTGACCTGCACGTACGAACTCGAACGAAGCCGACCGGCGCAGGTGTTGCCGGACGGGCTGCGGGACCTGAAATCTCGATCGCGGATCCAGACCGGCCGGTCCTCAAGGGGATCGGCCCGACCTGAAGGAGACGCGATGATCCCCACGCCCGTGCGCCGCGGAGCGCTACTGGCCTCCGGGCTGGCCGCCGCCGGCGCCATGACGCTGACCGCCCTGCCCGCCGCCTCCGCGGCCCCCTCCCCCGGACCGGCGTCCCAGCTCACGGCGGGGACGGCAAAGGCTCCCGTCCCTGATGAAATCCGCTGCAGGATCAATGTGCACAACCCGCACTACTCGCACCACGGCGACTTCAAGGGCCGTAACCAGGTCAACGTGGTCGCCGACGTGAAGTGCGGCAAGCCCGTCGCCCATCTGACGATCAGGGTCAACCTCTACAAGGACGGCACCCTCTACAAGTCCAGCCAGCGCTCGAACGCCGGCAGGGCCAAGATCTCGCACAACGCCGCCCGCCGGTGCGTGAAGAAGAAGAGGTACCAGGGCACCGCATGGGCAGACGTGGTGATGCCACCCGGGTACCTGCCGCCGACGCAACGGATCGCCAACAAGAGCGAGGTCGTGCTGATCAGGCAGTGCAAGCGCTCCTAACAGAGCCTGGGCACGACCGCCCCGCCGACCCGTCCCGCCGGTGCCCGACCGGTGGGCGGGTCGGCGGGGCCCGGCATCACCGCCCGGCGCCGCGGTTGACCTGGTCGCTGTTCTCGTCGATCGGGTCGGTCGGCTCGACCCGGACGACTTCCAGGGCGGGCTCGCCGAGCAGGTCGTCGATCAGCGCCGCCGGGCCGCCGACATAGGTCGAGTCGAGGTCGATGTCGGTCGCCGCGCACCACGAGCGATCCGCGGGCCAGAACAGGTTCGGCGACTGCGGGAAGAAGAACCCAGCCCCGCGGTGGCCCAGCTCCGTGGCGGCGTCGAGCGGCCCCTCGAACATCACGTAGTCGCGCCAGGGCAGCCGCACCCGCGGCGCATCGTCGAACGCGGGCCCCGGCTCCGGGTCTGGCGGCGACGGCTCCGGCGGCGCGTCCGTCTGCGCGTCCGGCGGCGCCTTGAACGCGACCATCAGGGACGTGGCACCCGTGATCCATCCCCAGCCGCTCCAGAGGCAGAACCAGCACCGGTCCGGGGTCGCGGTGTGGCGGGCCAGCACCGCGCACAGGGCGCTCAGCAGCGGCGGGGGGAGTTCGCCGCGCTCGGGCGCTTCGTCCCACGGCGGCGGGCCTTCCCCCGCCCCGGGCGCCGGGCGGGACAGCGCCGTGAACTGGACGCGCGGATGAATCGAACGCCCCGCCCACCCGGCCACCTCATGCCAGCGGACCGGCTCCCCGCCCGGGGAGTCGGCGGGATGAAGGATGCGTGCGTAGGCCGCGAACCCGCCGGGAAGCAAGACCCGTACGCCCGAGTCGGTGTCGGTGCCGTCCATCTCCGCCTCCAGCCAGGCGGCGGGAGACGTATCGGTCACCAGGCGAAGCCGGGAAGGGACGTCCGTCACCGCGAATCACCCCCGCCTCCGCGCCGCTGGACGCGGAGACTGTCACCGACCGCCAGCGTGTCCACGGTCAGACAATAGTCCGCCCTCCCCCGTTTCGATCCCGAGGCCGTACGCACATCGCCTGGTTCCGGACGGCCAGGGAAAGTCCACCGCGAGCACCCGCCGACCTGGCCTCCGCCCATCGGCCGACACCGCCACATAAGCCACGCGCTGCCGGGCATAGGGGTCTCAACCCCTGTGATCAACACCCGGAGGAAGCGCGATGGACCTGCGCCGGACGAAGACGGTCGAGCAGTCGATCAGGGACACCGAGGAGCCCGGCCACCGGCTCCGACGCGCCCTGTCGGCGCTGGACCTGACCGTGTTCGGCGTCGGCGTCATCGTCGGGACCGGCATCTTCGTCCTGACCGGCCAGGTCGCCCGGGAGAAGGCGGGGCCCGCCGTCGCGCTGTCGTTCATCTTCGCCGCCGTGGTGTGCGGGCTCGCCGCGCTCTGCTACGCCGAGTTCGCCTCCACGGTCCCGGCCGCCGGGTCCGCCTACACGTTCTCCTACGCCACGCTCGGCGAGTTCCCGGCGTGGATCATCGGCTGGGACCTGATCCTGGAGATGGCGCTCGGCGCGGCCGTCGTCGCGGTCGGCTGGTCCGGCTACTTCGCCTCGCTGCTGGACGACGTCGGGATCACCGTCCCGGCGTCGATCGCCGCGCCGCCGGGCGACGGCGGGACGGTCAACGTCCCCGCCATCGGGCTCGTCGTCGCCGTGACCGCGCTGCTCGTCCTCGGCATCAAGGTGTCGTCGCGGGTCAACGCCATCGTCGTGACCATCAAGATCGCGGTCGTGCTGCTGGTGATCTTCGCCGGGCTGTTCTTCGTCAAGGGCGCGAACTACCACCCGTTCATCCCGCCGTCGAAGCCGACGGCGTCGGAGGGCGGGCTCGGCGCGCCGCTGATGCAGGTGCTGTTCGGGTTCACCCCGGCCAGCTACGGCTGGCTCGGCATCTTCGCCGCCATCGCCATCGTCTTCTTCGCGTACATCGGCTTCGACGTCGTCGCCACGGCCGCCGAGGAGGCCCGCCGCCCGCAGCGCGACGTCCCGATCGGGCTGATCGGCTCCCTCATCATCACGGCCGTGCTGTACGCGGCGGTGTCGACGGTCGTCGCGGGGATGCAGAACTACAAGGACCTGAGCACGGAGGCGCCGCTCGCGGACGCGTTCAAGGCCGTCGGGCATCCGGCGTTCGCGACCATCATCGACGTCGGCGCGGTCGCCGGGCTGATCACCGTCGTGCTGATCCTGCTGCTCGGGCAGAGCCGGATCTTCTTCGCGATGGGCCGCGACGGCCTCATGCCGCCCTGGCTGTCGGTCGTCCACCCGCGCTTCGGCACGCCCTACCGGTCGACGATCCTCATGGGCACGATCGTCGCGGTGCTCGCCGGGTTCATCCCGCTGGCCAAGCTCGCCGAGCTGGTCAACATCGGCACGCTGTTCGCGTTCCTCGTCGTCTCCGTCGCCGTGGTGATCCTGCGCCGGACGCGCCCGGACCTGCCCCGCTCGTTCCGCACGCCGTGGGTGCCCGTCGTCCCGGCCCTGTCCGTGCTGGGCTGCCTGTTCGTGATGATCAACCTGCCGGTGGAGACCTGGCTGCGGTTCGCCGCGTGGCTGGTGATCGGGGTGGTGGTCTACGCCGCGTACGGGTACCGGAGGAGCAGGGCGGGCGCCGCCCGAAACCCCTGAAATATCGGAGGCCCTCCGTGATGGGCCTCACGGTGTCCTTTTGGCGGCCGGGTGGGCACAATGGCGGCCATGGCTTCTCCAGTGCTCGTCGCGGTGATCGGTTCCGGCCCCGCGGGGATCTACGCGGCCGAGGCTCTCGTCAAGCAGACCGACGGCGACGTCAGGGTGGACGTCTTCGACCGGTTGCCGTCGCCCTACGGCCTGGTCCGCTACGGCGTCGCGCCCGACCACACGTCGATCAAGGCGATCGCCCGCTACCTGCAGAAGGTGCTGGAGAACCCGGCCGTCCGCTTCTTCGGCTGCGTCGAGCTCGGCCGCGACCTCAGCCGCGCCGACCTGCTCGGCTGCTACGACGCCGTCATCTACTCGACGGGCGCGATGGTCGACCGGCACATGCGGATCCCGGGCGAGGAGCTGCCGGGCAGCATCGCCGCCACCGACTTCGTCAACTGGTACTGCGGGCACCCCGACGCCGCCGACCACTCGTTCGACCTGTCGGTCGAGGAGGTCGCGGTCATCGGCGTCGGGAACGTCGCCGTGGACGTCGTCCGCATCCTCGCCAAGTCGGCCGACGAGCTGCGCGCCACCGACGTCCCCGAGCAGGTCATCGAGGCGCTGTCGCGGAGCCGCGTGAAGCGCGTCCACATGATCGGGCGGCGCGGCCCCGCGCAGGCCAAGTTCACCACCAAGGAGGCCCGCGAGCTGGGCGAGCTTCCGAACGCGGGCATCCACGTCAGCGCGGCTGACATGGACCTCGACCCCGTCAGCGCCGAGCTCGCCGAGAAGGACCGGCACGTCCGCGGCAACGTCAAGGTGCTGAACGCCTGGACGGCGGAGCCGCCCGCCGACCGCGCTCGCCAGATCGACGTGCGGTTCTGGCGGGCGCCGGTCGAGATCCTCGGCGCCGACCGGGTCGAGGGCCTCCGGCTGGAGAAGACCCGGCTGGACGAGACCGGCCGCGTCACCGGGACCGGCGAGTTCGAGACGCTGCCCGTCGGGCTGGTGCTGCGCTCGGTCGGCTACCAGAGCGTGCCGCTGGACGGCGTCCCGTTCGACGAGCGGTCGTCGACCGTCCCGAACGCGGGCGGCCGGATCGTCGGCCCGGACGGAATCCCCGTGCCCGGCGAGTACGTCGCCGGGTGGATCAAGCGGGGGCCGACCGGGGTCGTCGGCACCAACAAGTCGGACGCCGCGGAGACCGTCCGCAACCTGCTGGAGGACGTCCTCGCCGACGGGTCGCGCACGCCGCCCGAGCACACTATCGAGGAGCTGCTGGAGTCGCGCGGCCTGCGCGTCGTCACCTACGACGACTGGCTGAACCTGGACGCCGCCGAGATCGCCCTCGCCCGCGCGCTCGACCGGGGCGAGCGCGTCAAACTGGCACGCTGGGAGGCCATGACGTCCGCGTGCCGCGGCCGCGACTGACTCACGTTCCCGATAATCTTCCGGCCGTCAGGTAGTGACGGATATGTCACTCTGGCGCTACGGTGCGGCGTGTGACCGGCGGTCCAGAACTGTACGGGTTCCCCCCACCCGAGACGGTGCCAGATCTCAGATGGCTCGGGCCCGACTACGTTTCCGTACTGGTGTACGACCTGACGCAGGGACTCCTGCGCCAGGACCCGCGCACGTCCGTGATGGGCGTGCGGTGCGAGGGCGAGCCGCGGCTCGACCCCTCGGTCGACCCGGCGGGCGTCATCCGCGCGCACGACGCCTGCTTCCCGCTCCAGGTCTTCGTCCGCGACGGCGCAGGACGCCCCTGGCTGCTGCGTGGCCGCTGGACGTACTCGGGCCGCGAACTCGGCACGGCGGCCGCGTCCATCACCCACTTCTGGCAGCTGCACTCGGCGGACGGCGCCTAGGCGGGCGCCTGCCAGGACCGGACGCCCGTCCCCCGCGTCACCGACGCCGCCGGACGGGGCGGCGGCATGTCGCGGCCGTTCGGCGGACGGGCCGGTCCGGTCAGTCTCGGTCGGAGGTCTCGTGGTCGGAGGGCTCGCCGTCCGGCGCCGCCGGGCTGTCCGCCGAGGTGATGCGGGCGACGTACTCGGTGAGGTCGCGCGCGAGCGACTGCGGAGTGAGGCCGACGTCGGCGAGGATCTCGCCGCGGGACGCGTGATCGAGGAACTCCTGCGGGATGCCGAAGGTGCGGATCGGCGCGTCGACCTCGCCGTCGCGCAGCAGCCGCGCGACCGCGTCGCCGAGGGCGCCGGTGCGGCCGTTGTCCTCAGCGACGGCGACGAGGGCGTGCTCGCGGGCGAGGTCGAGCAGCGCCGGGTCGAGCGGCTTCACCCAGCGCGGGTCGACGACGGTGACGCCGATGCCCTGCGCGGCGACCAGCTCGGCGGCCTCCACGGCGGGCGTCGCCATCGACCCGGCCGCGACGAGCAGGACGCGGGTGCCGTTGGAGCCGTTGTGCCGGGCGAGCACGTCCATGCCGCCGACCCGGTCGATCGCCTCGATGTCGGCGTCGGCGGGGCCCTTCGGGTAGCGGAGCGCGGTCGGCCCGTCGGACACGGCCACGCACTCGCGCAGCAGTTCCCGCAGCCGGGCGCCGTCGCGCGGGGCGGCGACGCGCAGCCCCGGCACCAGTTGCAGGATCGACATGTCCCACATGCCGTTGTGGCTCGGGCCGTCGTTGCCGGTCACGCCGGAGCGGTCCAAGGCGAAGGTGACCGGCTGCCGGTGGAGCGCGGCGTCCATCAGCACCTGGTCGAAGGCGCGGTTCAGGAACGTCGCGTACAGGGCGACGACCGGGTGCAGCCCGCCCATCGCGAGCGCGGTCGCGGACGTGACGGCGTGCTGCTCGGCGATGCCGACGTCGAAGATGCGGTCGGGGAACGCCTCGGCGAACGGGGCGAGCCCGACCGGGTAGAGCATCGCGGCGGTGATGCCCACCACGTCGCGGCGCTCGCGGCCGATCGCGACCATCTCCTCGCCGAAGACCTTCGTCCAGGACGGGCCGACGCCCTTCTTGCGGACGAACTCCCCGGTGGCGGGGTCGAACGCGCCGGGGCCGTGCATGTGGTCCTCGGTGTCGTTCTCGGCGGGGGCGTAGCCGCGGCCCTTGGTGGTGATGCAGTGCACGATGACCGGGCGGCCGAACCCGCGGGCCCGGCGCAGGGCGCGTTCGACGGCGTCCTCGTCGTGGCCGTCGATCGGCCCCACGTACTTGATGCCGAGGTCCTCGAACATGGCCTGCGGCTGGAAGACGTCCTTGATGCCCTTCTTGATGCCGTGCAGCGCCTCGTAGGTGAAGTTGCCCACGACGGGCGCCCTCGGGACGGTCTTCTTGATGAGGTCGAGCGCGTTCTCGTACCCCTGGGTCACGCGGAGCTGGGCGAGGTGCGAGGCCAGCCCGCCGATCGTCGGCGAGTAGGAGCGGCCGTTGTCGTTGACGACGATGATGACCGGACGGTCGGCGCCCGCGGCGATGTTGTTGAGGGCCTCCCAGCACATGCCGCCGGTCAGCGCGCCGTCGCCGACGACCGCGACCACGGCCCGGTCGCTCTCGCCGCGGAGCTGGAACGCCTTGGCGAACCCGTCGGCGTACGACAGCGCGGTCGAGGCGTGCGAGTTCTCGATGACGTCGTGCTCGGACTCGGCGCGGCTCGGGTACCCGGACAGGCCGCCGCGCTTCTTCAGCAGCTCGAAGTCGTGGCGCCCGGTGAGGAGCTTGTGCACGTACGCCTGGTGGCCCGTGTCGAAGAGGAGCTTGTCGTGCGGCGAGTCGAAGACCCGGTGCAGCGCGATCGTCAGCTCGACCGCGCCGAGGTTGGGCCCGAGGTGCCCGCCGGTCTTGGCGCACGCCTGCACGAGGAACTCGCGGATCTCCTCGGCGAGGTGGGACAGTTGAGCGGCGTCCAGTCGTTTGAGGTCGTCGGGACCCTTGATCGACTCAAGCAAGCGCACTCGTTTCAACTCCTCCGTCGGGGACCGGTTCCCCTGGCTCGGGCCGTTCCGAGTTTAATCCCGGTTCGCCCGCGCCGCGCAGAGGCGCACCCTGGCGGGCGGGTGCGAAACGGCTGACCCGCACGGGAAATTCGGTCCCGACCGGGCCCGATGGGGTAGGAAAGTGTGCATGGTCGTCGAAGAGATCGTGCTGCTCAACGCGGATGACGAGGCGGTCGGAACCGCGCCGAAGAACACGAGCCATCATAGAGACACGCCCTACCACCTGGCCTTTTCCTGCTATGTCGTGGACACGGAGGGTCGCGTCCTGATCACTCGGCGCGCCCTCGGCAAGCGCACGTTCCCCGGGGTCTGGACGGGCAGCTGCTGCGGCCATCCCGCCCCGGGCGAGGGCCTGCGCGACGCGGTCCTGCGGCGGCTCAAGGACGAGCTCGGCATGTCGGACGCCGTGCTGACGTCCGTCCTGCCGCGGTTCCAGTACCGGGCGGTCGCGGAGGACGGCACGGTCGAGAACGAGCGCTGCCCGGTCGTGCGGGCCACCGTCCCGGCGAACGAGGCCGTCCACCCGAACCCGGACGAGGTCGAGGACGCCGAGTGGTGGACGTGGGAGCGCTGCCTGGAACTGGCCGCGCGGCCCGAGGCGTCGCCCTGGTACCGGCTCCAGCTCGCGGAGCTGGCCCCGCTCGGCGCGCCGCCGGACTGGCCCGACGCGGGCCCGGCCGACCTGCCGCCCGCGCTCGCCTGGTAGCCACCGCGCCCTCGCCGCGCCCTCACCACGGTCGCGCGCGGAAGGCCGCCACGGCCGTGTGCCGACGGAGCGTGGCGCTCGCATCACCGCTGGATCACTTTTCGACCTTCGGTGTTGAC
Source organism: Actinomadura decatromicini (assembly GCF_008121305.1). Lineage (NCBI taxonomy): Bacteria > Bacillati > Actinomycetota > Actinomycetes > Streptosporangiales > Thermomonosporaceae > Actinomadura > Actinomadura decatromicini. The sequence goes on from NZ_VSRQ01000006.1 coordinate 312,139, forward strand.
CGGTCCTCGCGTCCGAACGGACGCTTGCTTTTCCGGGGCAACCGAAGGGACGGACGATGCGAGTACGTGCTCCCAGGCGCCGCTGGACGGTGTTCGCGGCCGTGGCGATGACCGGTGCGATGGCCTTATCCGCGTGCGGCGCGAACGAGGACTCGGGTTCCGGCGACGACAAGTCCAAGGTCGAGGTGTTCTCCTGGTGGACCGGCCCCGGCGAGGCGGACGGGCTGGCCGCGATGCAGGCCGACTTCGAGAAGAAGAACCCCGGGACGAAGTTCGTCAACGCCGCCATCGCCGGCGGGTCGGGCACGCAGGCCAAGGCCGTCCTCGCGAGCCGCCTGCAGAACCGCAGGCCGCCGGACTCGTTCCAGGGCCACGCGGGCGCGGAACTGCTCGACTACGTCAAGGCCGGTCAGATCGAGCCGCTCGACGACTTCTACAAGCAGAACAACCTCCAGTCGGTGTATCCGCGGCAACTCCTCGACCAGATCACCTACAAGGGGCACCTGTACTCGGTCCCGGTGAACATCCACCGGTCGAACGTCCTCTGGTACAACCCCGGCGTCCTCAAGGAGGCCGGAGTGTCCGGCGCGCCGAAGTCGGTCGCGGAGTTCATCACCGCGCTCAGGGCCGTCAAGGACAGGACGAAGAAGGTGCCGCTGTCGCTCGGCGCGCAGTGGACGGCCGACCACCTGCTGGAGAACGTCCTGCTCGGCGACCTCGGCACGGACGCCTACAACGCGCTGTGGAAGCCGGGCGCCGACTGGGGCGCCCCGGCCGTCACGAAGGCGCTCGCCGACTTCGCCGAGATCATGAGGTACACGACGCTGGAGGCCGCGTCCACCGACTGGCAGGGCGCCGCGAAGGCCGTCGTGGACGGCGAGGCCGCGTTCAACATCATGGGCGACTGGGCGTACGGCTATTTCACCGGAAGCGCGCCCAACGGGCTCGGCAAGAAGCTCGATACCGACTTCAAGTATGCGGCGGCGCCCAGCACGGACGGCACCTACCTGTGGCTCTCGGACAGTTTCACCCTCCCCAAGGGCGCGCCCCACAAGGCGGGCGCCCAGGCGTGGCTTAAGGAGGTGTCCAGCAAAGAGGGGCAGGACCTCTTCAACCCGAAGAAGGGGTCCATCCCCGCCCGCAAGGACGCCGACAAGAGTCTCTACACGGGCTACCTCCAGTACGCGTTCGAGCAGTGGAACAACCCGGGCACGAAGCTCGCGGGCTCCTTCTGGCACGGCGTCAACGCGAACAACAAATGGCACACCGACATCGACACTGCGGTCGGGCTGTTCCTCCAGAACAAGGACGCGGGCAAACTCCAGCAGGGGTTGGTGAGCGCCGCCAAGAACAGCGGCCTGTGAACCGGTGAGACTCCGCCGCGTCAGGAAGTGGCTGCCCGGTCTGCTGCTGCTCTCGCCGTCCATCGTCGCGATCGGCCTGTTCGTCTACGGGCTCATCTTCTGGAACACGCGGGTCGCGCTGAGCGGCAAACACGACGAGGTCAGCGGATACGGGTTCGACAAGGGCAAGAACTTCGTCGACCTGTGGCACCAGCCGAGCTGGCCCGGCGCCGTCAAACACGCCCTGCTTTTCACCGCCGTGTTCGTCGTCGGCGCGCTCGTACTCGGCGCGTTTCTCGCGTTCCTGATGGACAAGGGCATTCGCGGCGAGGCGTCGTTCCGCGTCGTCTACCTGTTCCCCATGGCGGTGTCGTTCATCGCCAGCGGGGTCGTGTGGCGCTGGCTGATGAACCCGGCCCCGCCGGAGCGCGCGGTCGGGTTCAACCAGCTCTTCGACAGGCTCCACCTCGGGGCGCTGGCGAACGACTGGTGGCAGGACCCGGACTGGGGCATGGCCGCGATGGCGCTGCCCGCGATCTGGCAGATGTCCGGGTACGTGATGGCGCTGTACCTGGCCGGGTTCCGGAGCGTCCCGGAGGAGCTGCGCGAGGCGGCGCGGGTGGACGGCGCGTCCGAGTGGAAGGTGTACCGGTACGTGGTGTTCCCGCAGCTCAGGCCGGTGACGCTGGCCGCGCTGATCATCCTCGGGCACATCTCGCTGAAGGTGTTCGACCTGATCATGGCGATCGCCGGGAAGCAGATCATCGCCTACGTCCCGGCCGTCGCGACCTACGTCGAGATCTTCGACCGGCACGACCCGGCGAACGGCGCGACCATCGCCAGTTACCTGCTCGTCGCGGTGGCGCTGCTCGTCGTCCCGTACCTGGTGTGGACGGTGCGCAGAGAGCGGCCCCGATGACGCGCCCGGCGCGAGCGGTGAGGCCGGCCCTGCTGCTGATGTTCGTCCTGTTGTTCCTGATCCCGGTGTACGTGCTGGTCGTCACCAGTTTCAAGCCGCTGGACGAGGCCGATCCGGGCAGCGCGTGGAGCCTGCCGAACCACTGGAGCACGTCCGGCTGGGGCTCGGCGTGGCACGCGCTGCGCCCCGGCCTGGAGAACAGCGTCAAGATCGCCGTGACCGGGTCGCTCATCTCGGCGGCGCTCGGCTCGCTGAACGGCTACGTGCTGTCGAAATGGCGGTTCCCCGGCGCGGACGTCGTGTTCACGCTCTTCCTCTTCAGCATGTTCATCCCGTACCAGGCGGTGATGATCCCGCTGGCCGGGCTGCTGACGGACATGGAACTCTCCGGGACGGTCCGCGGCCTGATCCTCGCGCACGTCGTGTACGGAATCCCGATCTGCACGCTGATCTTCCGGAACTACTACGCGACCATTCCGGACGAGCTGATCGAAGCGTCCCGGGTGGACGGCGCCGGGATGCTGCGCGCCTATCGGTCGATCGTCCTGCCGGTGTCCGGGCCCGCGTTCGCGGTCACGCTCATCTGGCAGTTCACCTCGATGTGGAACGACTTCCTGTTCGCCGTGTTCCTCGGCGCTCCCAACAGTTGGCCGGTCACGGTTATGCTGAACAACACCGCCGGATCCGGCGCGGTAGCCGTCCAGTACAACCAGCAGATGGCCGAGGCGCTGCTGGCGTCGCTGCCGACAGTCCTCGTCTACCTCCTGCTCGGACGGTTCTTCATGCGGGGCCTCATGGCGGGGGCGCTGAAGGGCTGAGGCCCGCCGAAAAGCCGTTTTCGGGGCCGCCGAGAGAATTGCAGGGGAAGGTGCCCGGGCCCGTCAACCCGGCCGGTCCCTCGCGCGTCACATGGATGATCAAAGGAGCTCCGCGGTGGGAATCGAACGTGTCACCGATCGTCCCGCCGCGAAAGACCGACGTCGACGGCAGGGAGATGACCGCGTGCAGGCGATGAGTGTTCAGCAGCCCTGGGCGTTCGCGATCGCGCGTGGCGGGAAGTCCGTCTCGAACCAGAGCCTGCCGACCGCCTACCGCGGTCCGCTGCTGATCCACGCCTCGATGCGGGTCGACCTGAAGGCGTGCGACTCGCCGCTCATCCAGGCCGCCGGCTGGGACCCGCGCGACCCGCTCGCCACCATCGGCGCGATCATCGCGGTCGCCGACCTCACCGACGTGTGCTCGGCGGGCGGCCGCGCCTGCGAGTGCGGGCCCTGGTCGGAGCCGGGCCTGCACCACTGGCACCTGGCGGACGTCCGGGCCCTCCCCCGGCCGATCGTGGCGCTCGGCCGCCCCGGCCTCTGGGAGCCGAAGGCCACGCTGGTCGCCGAGGTGACCGCCATGTTCACCGCGACCGCCGCGCTCGACAACGCGACCTGACGCCGCGACCTGCCACTAGCCGTCCGCCGCTTCGCGCAGCCGCCGGAACTCGTCGGCGATCCGGTCGAGCGGCCAGCTCGCGTTGAGCCCGCTCGGGTTCGGCAGCACCCACACTCGTGCTGAGCCGAACGTCTCGTCCTGCGGACCGATCTGGGTACGCGGACGCCCGAACGCCGTGCGATAAGCGGTGACACCGGCCACCGCGAGATAGGACGGCCGGAGCCGCTCCACGAGCTCGGCAAGCCGGCGCCCGCCCTCGCGAAGCTCGTCGGCGGTCAGCTCATCAGCACGCGCCGTGGTCCGATGCGCGAGGTTGGTGATCCCCAACCCGTAGGACGGCAGAAGGTCCTGCTCAGACGGGTCCAGCAGCCGGTCGGTGAACCCAGATCGATACAACGCGGGCCAGAACCGGTTGCCGGGACGCGCGAAATGCCGCCCCGTCGCACCGGAGTACAGCCCCGGGTTGATGCCGCTGAACAGGACACGGAGCGTCCCGCCGTCCGGCGGCAGAACGTCCGGAATAACACGATCACGAGCGGCCTCAAGCTCAGCCTTAGTCGGACGGCGCATCGAACCAGATTACGAACGATCAGCCCCACCGCCCTCTCGCCGCCGTATTTCATCGAAGAGACTCCATAGTGTGTTCGCATTGCTACATTGAGTGTCGAAAGTCGGGCGGGGTAACGTTGTCCCTGCATAGATCTGTCGCGCCATCGGATGGGAGCAGGGCCGTGAGCGTCGCGCATGACCATGGCGGTTTTGGTCCGTACACAGCCGAGGATCTGCACGCCCGAGAGGACGAAGGCAAGGGCCTGGAACTCGAAGACGGGTGGCTGATCGAGTTGTCGCCGAGCGCGCCGCACAACTGGGTGTCCATGCAGCTTGGTGAGCTTCTCAAGGCGGCTGGAGCCGGGGCCGAGGTGTTCGTCGCCGTCGGCGGCGAATGGGAGATCAGCACCCCGGCCGGCATCAGGAAGCCCGACGTCTTCGTCGTGCCCAAGGACGTGGCACGCGCCTCGATCGTGAACCGCAGCCCGGTCATCATCCCGGGCGGGGAACTGCTCCTGGTCGCCGAGGTGATCTCGCGGGGCAGCGCGAGCGAGCGGACCGACCGGGTGCGAAAACTCCGGGAGTACGCGCAGCTCGGCATTCCCCAGTACTGGATCGTCGAGTTCGCTCCCCTGCCGAAGGCGCACGTCTTCGTCCTCGGCGACGACAACCGGGCCGAGCGCCCTGGCGGGGCGTCCGGCTACCGCCTCGATCGCACGGTCGTGGCCGGCCAGACCCTTGACGCCAAGATCGAGGCGAGCAGGCCGTTCACCGTCCGGTTCGATCCGCAGAGCCTCATCGAGTTCTGAGGCGCCTGCGGCGAGCGGCGCTTCAGAGCAGGTTGCGGACGATCAACGCCGCTGCGGAGGTGCCTACGACGACCAGGAGGGCGGTGCGGAGGCGGCCGTCGTCCAGGTAGCGGCGCAGGGGGCCGGCGGCGGCGAACCCGGCGAGGACGAACGGCGTCAGCGCCAGGCCCGCCGTGACCTGCCGGACGGGGAGCCGTCCCGCCGCGGCGAGGGTGGCGAGCGACAGCAGCGCGCCGACGATGAAGAACACGGCGAGCGTCGCGCGCACGCGGGGGCCGCTCTCGCGCTGGTAGAGCAGCGCGAGCGGCGGGCCGCCGATGCCGGACGCGGTGCCGGTCGCGCCGGACACGACGCCCGCGGCGGCGAGCGTCCGGCGGTTGCGCGGCACCTCCCGCGACCAGGCCGTCACGGCGAGCCCGGCGAGCACGACGCCGCCGATCACGATGCCGAGCGCCCGCTGCGGGACGGCCGCGACCAGCAGGACGCCGAGCGGCGTCCCGACCAGGCGTCCGCCGAACGCCCAGCCGAGGCCGCGCAGGTCGGCGTGCCCGACCTCCCGCGCGAGCGTCGCGACCGGCAGGGCCAGCGCGACGACGAGGATCGAACCCGGCATCAGCGACGGGAACAGCATCGTCACGATCGGGGTGGCGACCAGGCCGACGCCGAGGCCGACGCTGCCCTGGACCATCGAACCGATCAGCGCGGCCAGGCCGCCGAACACGAGGAAGTCGATTTCCGGCACGCCGTGGAACGGTACATGCCGCGCTTCCCGGACTCATCCCAATTTCGGGCGGCCCCGAATCAGGCGGACGCCTCCGTGAGGCGGTCGAGCTGGTCGGCGGTCAGCGTCGTGTGGAAGGCGTCGACGAGCGGCGGGAGCTGGTCGAGCGTGCGGGCGCTGGCGATGGGCGCGACGACGGTCGGCTGCGCGGCGATCCAGGCCAGCGCGACGGTCGCGACCGCCTTGCCCTGCTCCTCGGCGACGATGTCGAGCGCGGCGAGCACCTTCTGGCCGCGCTCGCTTTCCAGGTACTTCGCGGCGCGGCCTGACCGGGCGCTGTCGACGGTCGTCCCCGGGCGGTACTTGCCGGTCAGGAACCCGGACGCCAGCCCGTAGTACGGCATCGCGACGAGCCCGTGCCGTTCGGCGATGTCGCGGCGCGGCCCCTCGTAGGTGTCGCGGGACACCAGGTTGTACTGGGGCTGGATCACCACATAGCGCGCGGTGCCCTCGCGCTCGCTGAACTCCAGCGACGCCTCCAGCCGGTCGAGGTCGATGTTGGACACGCCGATCTGCCGGATCTTCCCGGCGGTGACGAGCTCGTCCAGCGTCGTCATGATCTCCTCGACCGGGACGGACGGGTCGTCGAAGTGCGTGAAGTACAGGTCGATGCGGTCGGTGCGGAGGCGGCGCAGCGAGTCGTCCACGGCCGCGCGCATCGCGGGCGCGGACAGGCCCATGTGCTCCGGATGGCGTCCGCACTTGGTCGCGATGACGACGTCGTCGCGGTTGCCGCGGGCCGCCGTCCAGTCGCCGATGATCGTCTCCGACTCGCCGCCGCGGTTGCCCTCGATCCAGGCCGAGTAGGAGTCGGCGGTGTCGAGGAGGTTGCCGCCCGCCGCGGTGTAGGCGTCCAGGATGCGGAACGAGGCGTCCCGGTCGGCGGTCCAGCCGAACACGTTGCCGCCGAGCGCCAGCGGGGACACGTCCAGGTCACCGATCTTCTGCAGGTCCGTCATGCCTTCATCCAATCGTGGTTCGGGTCCGCCTTTCCCGCCGACCCGTGGAACATTCCTGGCAAAATGGACGGCATGCTCACCGCCTGTCTCGCGTTCGCCGGGGTGGCGGCGCTGCTGACCGTCACCCCCGGCGTGGACACGATGCTCGTCCTCCGCACGACCGTGACCGGCGGGCGGCGCACCGGCCACCTCGCCGCGGCGGGCGTGGTCAGCGGGCTGGTGTGCTGGGCGCTGGCGAGCGCGGCGGGGCTGACGGCGGTGCTGGCCGCGTCCCGGATCGCGTTCGACGTGCTGCGCGTCGCGGGCGCCTGCTACCTGCTGTGGCTCGGCGGCCAGGCGCTCTGGAACGCCCGCCGGGGGCGCGCCGCCGTCGAGGACGACGCGGACGAGCCCCGCCTGTCCGGCCTCACCGCCTTCCGCACCGGCCTCACCACGAACCTGCTGAACCCCAAGGTCGGCGTGTTCTACCTGAGCCTGCTGCCGCAGTTCATCCCGCACGGCTCCCCCGTGTTCTGGACGAGCATGCTGTTCGTCGCCATCCACGCGGCGGAATCGCTGCTGTGGCTCGCGGTCATCGTGGGCGTGGCGCGGGCGGCGCGGCGGGCGCTGTCCCGTCCGGCCGTCAGGCGGCGGCTCCAGCAGGTCACGGGCGTCGCGTTCATCGGCTTCGGCATCCGCCTCGCAGTCGAACGCTAGGCACTGTCCTATCCGTTGGCCTAGGCGTTGACGGCCGCCATGAGCTCGTCGCGTCCGGCGGCGCCGGTCTTGCGGAAGATCGCCTTCAGGTGGTCGTTGACCGTGTGGACGGACAGGTCGAACGCGCGGGCGATCTGCTTCGGCGCGTCGCCCCGCTGCAGTTGCTGGATGACCTGGCGTTCGCGGGCGGTGATCCCGTACCAGTCGCAGTACGAGGGGAGCAGCAGCGCCCCGGTCGCGCGCTGGATCACCACTGCGACGTCGCCCTCCTCGCCGAGCGGCTGCGCCTCGATCGCCGTCCACCATCCGGCGCCGACGGACGGGACGCACAGCCGCGGCGCCCGCGGGCCCTCGCGCGCCGCGACCGCGAGGGACGCGAACGAGGACTCCGACAGCCAGTCCGGCACCGCGAGCCGCGCCGTCATCGCGTCCAGCCAGGGGCGCGCCTGCGACGTCGTCGCGCGGACCCGGTCGTCGGCGCCGATGACGAGCATGCCCGGCGGCGGCCCGGGTTCGGCGGGCGCGCCGGGACCCGCCGTCACATAGCCGCGCAGCGCGGAGATCAGGGCGGGCGCGAGCGCGGAGAGCCGCGCCGCGTCGGCGTCGTCGAACCGGCGCCGGACGTCGGCGGCCCGCAGCAGGCAGAGCACGCCCCACACGCCGCGCGCGTCCCGCAGCGCGAGGCGCAGTTCCGTGCCGATCGGCTCGCGGCCGAGCAGCGGGTCGCGGGGGCGCAACCCGAGACCGGCCACGGCCACCGCGGGCCGCGTCCGCTCCCGCACGTCGGCCGTCACGCCGTCGGCGGTGAGCAGCGCGCGGCCGAGGTCGGGCTCGTACCCGTGCCAGAACGCCATCGAGGTGACGCCCCAGCCGGACGCCGGGTTCATCACCCCGCACCGCAGCGCGTCGTGCGGCACGACCGGCGCGATCACGCGGGACAGCTCGGCCCCGATCCGCTCCAGCCCGGCGCCGGGGAGCAGCGCCTCGCGCAGCCTCCGATGGAGTCGATCACCGACCGTCACCATGTCCACCAGTGTGGACCCGCCGGGCCCCGCGCACCATGGAGAACGGGCCGCTCCGTGCGGAGCGGCCCGTTCTCCTTCTCGCTACTTGCCGATCAGGTTGCGCAGGACGTACTGGAGGATGCCGCCGTTGCGGTAGTAGTCGGCCTCGCCCGGCGTGTCGATGCGGACGATCGCCGTGAACTCCTTGCCGTCGGCCTTGACCGTGACCTCGTCCGGGACGCCGCCCTCGTTCAGCGCGGTGACGCCCGTGATGTCGAACGTCTCGGTGCCGGTGAGGCCGAGCGACTCGGCGGAGTCGCCGTCCTTGAACTGGAGCGGCAGCACGCCGAGCCCGATCAGGTTGGACCGGTGGATGCGCTCGTACGACTGCGCGATGACGGCGCGGACGCCGAGCAGCGCGGTGCCCTTGGCCGCCCAGTCGCGGGACGACCCGGACCCGTACTCCTTGCCCGCGATCACGACGAGCGGCGTGCCCTGCGCGGCGTAGTTCTGCGCGGCGTCGTAGATGAACGACTGGGGCGCGCCGTCCTGGGTGAAGTCGCGGGTGTAGCCGCCCTCGACGCCGTCCAGGAGCTGGTTGCGGAGCCGGATGTTGGCGAACGTCCCGCGGATCATGACCTCGTGGTTGCCGCGCCGCGAGCCGTAGGAGTTGAAGTCCTTGACGGCGACGCCGTTGTCCTGGAGGTACTGCGCGGCGGGCGTCCCGACCTTGATGGACCCGGCGGGCGAGATGTGGTCGGTGGTGACCGAGTCGCCGAGCTTGGCGAGGACGCGGGCGCCGTGGATGTCGGTGACCGGCTCCGGCTCGGCGGTCATGCCGTCGAAGTAGGGGGCCTTGCGCACGTAGGTGGACGCGGCGTCCCACTCGAACAGGTCGCCGGACGGGATGTCGAGGCCGGCCCAGCGCTGGTCGCCCTTGAAGACGTCGGCGTAGCTCTGCGCGAACATCTCCTGCCCGATGGACGACTCGACGATCGAGGCGACCTCCTCCGGCGCGGGCCAGATGTCGCGGAGGTAGACCGGGCCGTCCGTGCCCTCGGCGATGGGATCGTTGAGAATGTCGATGTCCATCGTCCCGGCCAGGGCGTAGGCGATGACCAGCGGCGGGGACGCGAGGTAGTTCATTTTCACGTCCGGGCTGATCCGGCCCTCGAAGTTGCGGTTGCCGGACAGGACCGCCGTGACGGCGAGGTCGTTGTCGTTGACGGCCTTGGAGATCTCCGGCTGGAGCGGGCCGGTGTTGCCGATGCAGGTCGTGCAGCCGTACCCGACCAGGTTGAAGCCGATCTTGTCGAGGTACGGGGCGAGGCCGGAGCGCTCGTAGTAGTCGGTGACGACCTGCGACCCGGGCGCGAGCGACGTCTTCACCCACGGCTTGCGGGTCAGGCCCTTCTCCACGGCGTTCTTCGCCAGCAGCGCCGCGCCGATCATCACGTACGGGTTGGACGTGTTCGTGCAGGACGTGATGGCCGCGACGGCGACGTGGCCGTGGTCGAGCTCGAAGGTCGTCCCGTCGTCCAGCGTGACCGGGACCCGGTTGTGCGGCCGGGACGAGCCGTTCGGGTCGACGTGCCGGGGCTTGTCGCCGTTGGTGTCGCGGCTGATCGCCGGGGAGTCGGAGGCGGGGAAGGACTCGTTGGACGCCTCGTCCGCCGCGCCCTGGACGCTGGCGACGTAGTTCTGCACGTCCCGCCGCCAGGTCTGCTTGGCGTCGGCGAGGGAGATGCGGTCCTGCGGGCGCTTCGGCCCGGCGAGGGACGGGACGACGGTCGCGAGGTCGAGCTCCAGGTACTCGGAGAACTCGGGCTCCACGGAGGGGTCGAGCCAGAGGCCCTGTGCCTTCGCGTACGCCTCGACGAGCGCGATCTGCTCCTCGCTGCGTCCGGTCAGCCGGAGGTAGCTGAGGGTCTCGTCGTCGATCGGGAAGATGGCGCAGGTGGAGCCGAACTCGGGGCTCATGTTGCCGATCGTGGCGCGGTTCGCCAGCGGCAGCGCGTGCACGCCCTCGCCGTAGAACTCGACGAACTTGCCGACGACGCCGTGCTCGCGCAGCATCTCGGTGATGGTGAGGACGAGGTCGGTCGCGGTCGTTCCGGCCGGGAGCTCGCCGGTCAGCTTGAAGCCGACCACGCGCGGGATGAGCATCGAGATCGGCTGGCCGAGCATCGCGGCCTCCGCCTCGATGCCGCCGACGCCCCAGCCGAGGACGCCGATGCCGTTCTCCATCGTCGTGTGCGAGTCGGTGCCGACGCAGGTGTCGGGGTAGGCGACGCCGTTGCGGTCGAACACCACGCGGGCGAGGTGCTCGATGTTCACCTGGTGGACGATCCCGGTGCCGGGCGGCACGACCTTGAACTCGTCGAACGCCGTCTGGCCCCAGCGCAGGAACTGGTAGCGCTCACGGTTGCGCTCGTACTCGCGCTGGACGTTGCGCTCGAAGGCGTCCGGCGAGCCGAAGTAGTCGACGATGACGGAGTGGTCGATCACCATCTCGGCGGGCGCCAACGGGTTGATCTTGCTGGCGTCCCCGCCCAGGTCGCGGACCGCCTCGCGCATCGTCGCCAGGTCGACCACACAGGGCACGCCGGTGAAGTCCTGCATGATGACGCGGGCCGGGGTGAACTGGATCTCCTTGCTGGGCTGGGCCTTGGCGTCCCACTGGCCGAGCGCGCGGATGTGCTCGGCGGTGACGTTCGCGCCGTCCTCGGTGCGCAGCAGGTTCTCCAGCAGCACCTTGAGGCTGTACGGGAGACGGGCCGAGCCCTCGACGGCGTCCAGCCGGTAGATGTCGTACGACCTGTCGCCAACCTGCAGCTTGTCAAGGCTGCCGAAGCTGTTCGCGGACACGGACTCCTCCTCCGTCAGCACCGCGCGTCTGACGGGAGCGCGCGGCGTTCATCTCGATCTTCGATATGCCCGCCCCTTCGGCCTGCGCTCACCGCGCGGCGAGGCGGGTCCTCGCCTACCTTGATCCTGCCTTAGTCGGGGACGCGCCACGGCACCAGGGCCGCCCAACTTCGGCAGCTTTTCTCTTGATGTCAAGCTACCTCGAATTTATCTCGACATCAAGCTACTTGCATCCCGGCACGCGCTCCGGGGCACGGCCCGATCGGACCGTGCCCCGGAGCGCGGGAGACGGCTAGTTCCAGTACAGCCAGAAATCCCCGGTCGGGTTCGCGCCGCTCTGGGTGAACATCCCCCCGGCGTTCGGGCCGTTGCTCCTGACCCAGGGCGAGCACGTCCTGTTCTTCGGGCCCCAGTACTCGGCCTCCCACATCACCTGGTTGGGAATTCCCGGACCCATGTAACGCAGGATGTAGACGGCGTACCCCTTACCCAGATTGCTGCCGCGGATGTTGAAACAGATCTGCACGTTGCGATCCACCACCGCGTACTTCGTGGTCTGGTTCTTCGTGAGGTGGTAGGGACCGGATGAACCCCCGAAGACCTTCGCCGGGCCCGCCTTCGGCGCGGACACCCTCCCGGCCTGGGCGGCGTGCGCGGTGCCCCCGGCGAGCGTCGCCGCGGCCGCCCCGACGAGAACCGCGGCCTTGCCCATCGCTCTGATCGTCATTCCTGGCCACTCCTTCGCGTTGAGAACTGCTCGGTGAACAGGCCCCGGCCGGAGGCGTGAGCCGATTCTCACCGGCCACCGCGACGAAGAACACCCCTATCAAATCCATTTCCACCATTTAGAGCACAGGTCGAAAATGGTGTTCGGTACATACTCGAACAATTTTGGACACACCCGATCTGATCTCCGGCGGAAAGTGGCCCAGCGAGACCGGCCGCATCGCCTGGTTCGCCTCGTGCAGCGCGTTCAGATATCCCACATAGACCTCGCGCCGGACGGTGAGCCACTGACTGCCCTGATCCCGCCGCCAGCGGACGCGGTCGCCCACGAGGGCCGAACCCAGTCCGATAACAGCGCCGAGAACACTCGAAAGCGCAGGAATCCACGACACAAGGCGGAGTCTAAGGATCGTTGTCGTCGTCGGGCCTCACCTCACAGGCACTCAGCAGCCGGACGGCCCGCCGCGCGGCGCGGGGATCGGCGGCGGTCAGCCGTTCGAGCAGCCCGTCCAGGTCACCAGACGAGATGTACCCGGCCGCACTCCAGCCGCCGTCCAGCTCCCTGGCGATCGTCCAGCCGGGAAACAAGTACCGGAGCAGCAACAGCGCGACGGCCTCGTCCCTCACCCGCACGACCGGCATCGGAGAAGGCGCTCGACGACTTCCGTGGCCTCGTCGCCGCAGTGGCACAGGAATCCGCCCCGCCCACGCGCGGCCTCATGAAAGCCCCACGCGCCTCCGGGCAGAGCCAGCACGCACAACGTCACTGCCATGTCCCCGCCGTACACGCGCAACAACGGCACCCGCACCTGCACGATCTCCGGTTCGTATGTCCGCACACACCGCCACCCGCGCCGCTCCAGCGCAAGGGCAAGCGTCTCCAGGTGACCCGCCGCCGTGTCGCGGTCCCACGCCGTCCGCCAATCCAGGTACCGGACGCGGACCTTCCTCCGCACCTCGGTCAGCGAAGCTTGGCCCACGTGACCTTCCCTCCCTCATTCAGCGGACGAACACCCCACTCGTGGACGAGCTCCGCCATCAGCCGCAGCCCCCGTCCCGAGGTAGCGCCGAGGTCTTCCTCCCGGACGACCGGCCGCCCTTCCCCGCCGTCCCACACCTCCACGACCGGACGGCCGTCACGCTCGTCCCGGAACACCCGCACGACGATCACCCCTTCCCCGTGCAACCAAGCGTTGGTGACCAGCTCACTGACCACGACCCGCCCGGGAGAGTCGTCCTCGATCCCCCACTCCACGAACCGCGCGGCCAAGAACCGCCGCGCCAACCCCGGCGCCCGCTCACTCGCTTCAAGGACGAGCGGCGGCGGAACCTCCGGGGCGAGTGCTGTTGCTGCCATGCCTGTGACCTCACGTCTTCGGGGTTGGACGACCCATTCAGACACGCTTCGCTTGCGAAGAGTCACAAAGCGCAGGTGAAGCCTGACAAGTCAGCAGCAACGAGTTCTGCGAACTTGCTGGCCGCTTGAGACCGACTTGAGGGACGATTACCGCATGGCACCGCGCCGTCACAGAGCCAAGGTGAGCCCCTCGCTCCTCTCCTTCGGACGTCGGTTCCGCCGGTTTCGGGAGGCCAAATCCTGGAGTCAGGACAACCTCGCTCGCAGAGCTCGCGACGGCGAGGGCGTCACTCCGCAGTACATCGGCCAGGTCGAGACCGGCCGGACCCGCTGCAGTCGTGAATTCGCCGAGGCCATGGACACCGTGCTTGAGACCAACGGCGAGCTAGTCGCCCTGTGGGAAGACCTTGTCAAGGACGCGGCCTTTCCAGTGTGGTTCGACTGGGTGGGTCTAGAGGAGGCAGCGGACGCGCTGGAGAGTTGGCAGGCCATGCTCGTGCACGGCCTGCTACAGACACCTGCCTACGTCACCGCCGTCCTCCACGGAAGAAGCGAAGCCATCGAAGCGAGGTTGAAACGTCAGGAGATCCTCGTCCGCGACGAGCCCCCGGACTGTACCTTCCTGATGGACGAGGGCGTCCTGTACCGCGAGGTCGGCGGGCCGGAGGTGATGAGAGAACAGTTGGAACACCTCTTGAGCCCACCCTCGGAAAGGATCACTGTCCAGGTCGTCCCGACCCACGGCGAGCACATCGGGAACATGGGGTCGTTCACATGCGCGACGCTTGAAGACCTCACGGAAGTGGCCTACGTGGAAACCATTGCACGCGGCTTCACGATGGGCGACGTCGAAGACATCACCGAAGTGCGCCGAGCTCTCCGGGAGATACGATCGTTGGCACTGCCCGTCAGTCAATCGGCCGACCTCATACGCAGAACGGTGAAAGAACGATGGACGTGAACGATCTTGTCTGGCGCAAGGCGTCCCGCAGTGCCTCCAACGGCGGGGAGTGCGTCGAACTGGCATCGGCCCCCGGAGTCGTCGCCGTCCGCGACAGCAAGGACCCGGACGGCCCAAGGCTGCTTCTAGAGCGCGACGCCTTCATCGCCCTGATCGCTGCTCTGAAGCACTAATAGCCTCCACAGGCAGCGACTCAGTCGACGCATGCCGGGCTATCGAACGACCTTCCTCCTACACCCGACGCCCAGAACGGCGGGAAACGATGAACTTCGAAGCTGTCACCTGGCGAAAATCGTCCCGAAGCGGCGGTAACGGCGGGGAGTGCGTCGAGCTCGCGTCAGCCGCCGGAACCATCGCCATCCGCGACAGCAAGGACGCAGAGGGTCCCGCGCTGACCATGGGCCGGGACGAGTTCGCGGTCCTGCTGGCAGTCCTCAAGCGCTGATACCCCGCTCGAAGACATGCAGCAGGTGGCCTACGTCGAGACGGTGGCACGCGGGTTCACGATGGCCGAGCCGACCGACCTAGTAGCCTTCGGCAGAGCACTACGGCAGGTTCAAGGGGTTGCGCTCCCGGTGGCGCAGTCGTTGGACGAAATCCGCGGGAAGGCGACGACGTGGAAACAGACAAGATCGTCTGGCGAAAAGCCAACCGCTCGACCTCGACCGGAGGCGAGTGCGTTGAACTGGCCGCGCTCTCCAACGGACTGACCGCCATTAGGGACTCCAAGAACCCCGACGGCCCCAAACTACTCCTAGAACGCAACGAATTCGCAGCCCTTGTGACGGCCCTCAAGCGCTAATACATCCGACAAGAGGCCGACCCCTCAACCTCCCGATTGGCGTTACCCGTCAACCGCTCGGCTGACCTCATAGGTAGAACAGTGGACATTAGCGATCTCGTCTGGCGCAAGTCGACGCGAAGCTCTGGAAATGGCGGCGCCTGCGTCGAAATCGCCCACCTCCCCCAGGCCATCGCTACCCGCGACAGCAAAAGCCCGGACGGCCCCAGGATCCTCCTAGCGCGCGACGAATTCGCAGCTCTAGTGACAACCCTCAAGCACTGACACTCCCTCCAACAAGAGCCACCCACGCAACTCTCCGACCGCCCAGGAACAAAACAGAGCACACACGCCTCGATCCGAATCATCCGCGCCAGCGTCTCCCGAGACCTGACCAGCCGTTATTTGGAGGACATGAAGTGGCCACGAGGGTTTGGCGGAAAGCGAGCCGCAGTACGGCGCAAGGCGGTGACTGTGTCGAGGTCGCTCGCCTCTCCGGGTTCATCGGCGTTCGCGACAGCCAGGCCCCAGACGGCCCCAGGCTGCATATCACCCCTGATGCCTTCCGTGCCCTGATAACAGCTCTGAAGCGCTAGCTCCCCCGCCAGCCCTGGGCCGTCCTGGGTCCGGGGCTTCTTTTGAGACGTGGAAGGGGATGCTGGCGCCCTTCGTGCGAGCCCTGGCGAGCGACGAACTCGCCGCTCCGCTGACAGTCCTCAAGTGCTGACTCTCCCCGGCATCATGCGGGGATTGGTGTATTGCGGATGTATTGGAAAACGCATACGCCACTGCAACGGGGTCTCGGCTTCGGTTTGGGCACGGGCCGCAGGGTCCGGGCCGGGGCGTGCCTCGGTTTCGGAGGGTGAGCGCGAGAAGGGCGAGAGCGTGGTTGGTGACCGAGGATGGGATCGGCGTTCGGTGCTCCGGGGGGCCGCCGTGGTGGCCGGGGCCGCCGCGACCGGGCCGCTGCTGGGCGGGACGGGCACTGCGCGAGCCGAAGGCGGTGACGCGGACGCGCTGTTCAGGGCCGGGGAGTTCGAGCAGGCCGGTCGCGCCTACGAGGAGATATTGAAGAACGACCCCAAGAATGTGCACGCGGCGCGTCAGCGCGGTTACGTGGGGTTGCTGAGCAATAGGTTCCCCGAGGCTGAGAAGTATCTCTCGATGGCCCTCGGATCGGCACCCGACGACAAGGATGCCCACCTGCTTCTGGCCGACTGCTACACCCGGCAGGACAAGCTCTCCCTCGCCGCGCCGCACTGGCAGGCGGGCGGGGAGGACGTCACCGCCAAATGGTTCGCGGCGGTGAAGGGGACGCCGTATCAGGTTCATGGTGATGTCGGACGGCTGCCGTGGTCGGAAATGGATCCCTTTCCGATACTGGAGGCATCGGTCAACGGCGGGCCGCCGAAGCGGTTCACGTTCTACACCCGCGTCCCGTGGCTGGGCATCTCCGCGAAAGTGGCCAAGGAGGCCGGGCTGAGCGCCGTCGCCAGCCAGAAGATCGAATACGCGGGCCACACCCTCTGGATGTACTTCGGGGTGCTCGACTCCTTCAATCTGGGCGGCATCGAACTGCGCAACGTCCCCGTGCAGTGGTCGGAGTCGGACGAAGAGGCACCCGGTCAGAGCAACGACGGCATCATCGGCACGTGGATCCTGTACCACTTCCTGACCACCGTCGACTACGCGGGGCGGGCGCTGATCCTGCGTCGTCGGACGCCGGAAGCCGCCAGGAGGGCGCGCGCCGAGGCCGCGCGGGCGGGGGCCAAGCCTCTGCCGCTGTGGTTGGCGCGTGAGCACCTGCTCCACAGCCGGGGCAGTGTCGCCGACTCCGGGTCCCGGGTGATCGCTCTGGATCTCGGTGGAACCGGTGAGCAGGTCGCGGGCATCTCCGCGGAAACGGCCGAACGACTGCGGATCCGCACCGACTACGACCGTCCGCTGGAGGCGTTCGCTGGGGGCCAGCCGGTCGTCAGCTACCCCTGTTATCCGAAGGAGGTCCGTCTCGGCGACGCCGTCGCCAGGCACGCCTACTGCTACACCGACAAGGGCGGCGGGGCAGGCGGCTTCCGGCTCGCGGACGCGGAGAACGCCGCGCCCGGCGACTACGGGTTCGACGTCCTGGCCCACTTCGCCCACAGCTTCTACAAGCCGTTCAACGTCACCCTCGACTTCACCGACATGAACGTCTACGTCGCCCGCGGCAAAGCCACCTGATCACCGGAAAGGGCGTCATCCGAGCGCGGAGGAAGGGCGATCCCGAATGCCCTACTCCGCGCTCGGTTCCGTGCAGGAGGCGTCCATGGCACGGCAGTTGCCGGACGTGATGATCAGCTCTGGGGGATGGCGTTCAGCGCGCGGCGCGTCCCGGCGTCATGGGCGCTCCGGCGGATGAGTCGTCGTGTGGTGGTTCGTTTACGCTTCTGCGGTGCCTCTCCGTACGACATAATCGGAGCGATCGGGCCATTCGTCGTTACCGTTCGCGGTACGGCGAATTCGGTTCGTGTTCCGTCGATGTCAGGGGGCCTCATGGGGCATGCGTCGCCGAGCCCGGAGGGCGCGACCACGCCCGAGCATTTCGTCGAGGAAATGCGGTTGTTGAAGGCATGGTCGGGCCAGTCCTACCGCACGCTCGCGAAACGCGCGAGTGACCTGGGGAAGAGCCTTCCGCACAGCACGATCGCCACGGTCCTCAACCAGTCGTGCCTGCCGCGCGAGGATTTCGTCGCCGCGTTCGCCGAGGCGTGCGGGTGCGACGGAGCAGCGGTCGCCGTCTGGGTCGGGGAGCGGCGGCGGCTCGCGGTCGAGTCCGCTCGACGGTCGGAGGGCCCGGCCGAGCCGGAGCCGGCGGCGCGGATAGACGACGACGCCCTGACCGCGTCCGAGCCGGATCTCCCCGAGACCACGGAGCCGATCCCCGTACCGGCTCCGCGGATACCGCCTGTGCCTTCGATCAGTCGGCGCGGGCGTGTCCGGCGGCATTCCGCCGTCACCGTGCTGCTGATGGCCTTGTCGGCCGCGGTCACGGCGGTCGTTCTCATGAACGCCCGGGGCCCGGACACCGACAGCGCCGCGCCTCCCAAGGCGTCCTCGTTGCCGAGCGCTCCGGCGCCGTACGGCTCGGCGCCTCCGGCCACGCGCTCCGAGCCGTCCCGCAGAGCGTCCGGGACCAAGCCGACCGATGACTCCGACCCGAAGCCCACGTCCCGTCCCGCCGACCGGTCCGGCACGACGCCGAGCAAGCCGACGCCGAGCAAGCCCCCGCCGGGCGAGACACCCACCGGGGAGCTTCCCGAGCCGTATTCGCCGGTCACACCGTCCGCCGATTCGGGACCCGGCACGAATGGCGCCCAAGCCGGATGGAAGAACTGCGAATACGACCACCCGATCGTGCCCTGCCATTGACGGTGAGAGCCACCGCAGACCGGGAGTGCGCCCCAAGCGGAGGGCACTCCCGGCCGAACGCTACGAGCGCGGGCGGACGTGGCTAGTTGTAGTACAGCCAGAAGTCGCCGACTGGGTTCGCGCCGCTGTCAGTGAAGATCGCGGCGGTATTGGCACCGTCGCTGTCGATCCAGGGTGAGCAGGTCTTGCTCTTCGGGCCCCAGTACGTCGTTCCCCACATCTGCTGATGAGGCCAGCCCGGCTCTACGAAGCGCAGGATGTAGACCATGTAACCCTTGTTCAGGTTACTGCCGCTGATGTTGAAACAGATTTGTACGTTGCGCGTCACGACCACGTATTTCGTGGATTGGTTCTTGGTGATCCTGAAGGGGCCACTGCTCTGGTCGTCATGCCAGGGCACTCCTTCGCGTTGGGAGTTGCTCGGTGGGAAAGGCCCCCGGCCGGAAGGCACGGAGCGAATCTCGTCCAGCCGTCGGCGAGAAGGAAGGCCCGGCCCCGTACGGGTCCGTACGGGGCCGTTCAGCGCAGGTCACGAACGGTGTCCAGAACGCTCCCGAACAACTCGGCGCGCAACAGGAGGCCGATTCGGCGAAATTCCGTTGCTCCGAGGTCGGCCGCCCGAGGCGACCGGGATCAGGTTCGGCGGGTCGTCTCGTGGTACTGGTCGGACGTCAGGCCGATCTGCCAGGCGGCGGCCTGGATCGGGTCGCGGATCCAGCCGGGCACCAGTTCGCCGAACTCGCGGCGGGTGCCGTCGCGTTCCAGCGTTCCGTTGGTCATCAGCAGCAGGTGCACGTGGTCGTCGTACAGCTCCTCGACGCACCAGAGGCTGAGGACCTGGCCGGGGTTGCCCGGGTCCGGGGTCTCCCGGCCGACGCGCGGCCAGCCCGACTCGGCGACGACCCGCCGCCAGCCGGCGCGGCCCGCCAGGATCTCCACGGCGCAGCGGCGCTGCTCGGAGTTGCGCAGCGACACCGCCCGGGCGATCGGGACGTCGTCCTCGACGATCTCGCGCGGCACGAGGACGCCGTGCCAGGCCCACAGGCACCAGCCGTCCGGGTACCGCACCGCCGGTCCGTCCGGGTGGTGGAGCCTCCCTTCGGCATCGTGGTGCAGCTCGGTCGGACGTTCGGTCAGGATCACGCTGTTCCGCATCGGCCACCACTCCCCCGCCGACCGTCCGACCTGGAGCAGGCCGCGGCCGTGGCGGTCCGGCGCCCAGACGCCGCACCGTTCGAGGTAGGCGAGCTGGGCGAGCCGCCGCAGCATCCGCGGGCGGTGGGCGCCCAGCCGGGGCAGCGCGCCCACCTCGGGAAGCCGTTCCGCGTCCTGCCAGGTCGCGGCGACCTGGTCGACGGCCGAGCCGACGGGCTGGTCGAGTCCCGGCTCGACCGCGGCGGCCACCTCGCGCCCGAGCCGGGACAGCAGCCCGTTCCAGCGCGGGTCGCGCTCCAGGCCGCCGAGGTCGGACGGCAGCGGGTCCAGCATGATCAGGTCGGTTTCCGGGACGTCCTCCGGCACCCGGTCGACGATGGCGTCGGCGGACGGTTCCGGCAGCGTCCGCCACGCCCGCCTGGTGACGAGCGCGCGGCGGCCCGCGCGGATGTCGGCGCCGATGCTGCCCGCCATCGGCGAGCCGAGCCAGATCACGTGCTCCGGCGGCCGCCGGCCGGCGCCGAGGTAGACGTCCCGGACGCCCGCCTCGGCCGCCGCCCGGTCGGCCGGACCCGTGGCGAGGCCGTACGCGACCCATTCGTCCCTCACCTGCGGGAGCAGTGACTGCTGCTCCACGGTCGGCGGCTCCTGGGCGGGGCGCGGGTCGGCCATGATCAGTCCGCGACGAAACGGACGGACGCGAACTGCTCCCGCTCCGCCTGCTCGCGCGCCTCCTGCTCACGAGCCGCCCGGTCACGGGCGGCCTGCTTGCGGGCCAGCTTGCGCGCCTGCTCCCGCTTGCGGCGGGTCTCGGGCGTGAACGCGCGCGGCGCCATCTCGCGCTTGCGGCGCAGCACGTACAGGCCGGGGGCGATTCCGGTGTTCCCGTGCTCCGGGTGGTCGAGCCACGCGGTCGCGCCCTCGCCGACCTCCAGCGTCCCGAGGGTGATGTCGTCCGCCGCGCCGTCGTGGACGTCGTACCGGACGTCGCCCGAGGCGAGCAGAAGGTGCGTGTGAGCGCCCGCCTCGCCGCGGACCACGGCGACACCGGCCGCCGGGACCTCGGTCGCCGGACGCCCGAGGCCGTCCGTCGCCATCGCGGCGGGAATCACGGAAACGTCGCCCTGGTGCTGGAGTCCGGCGATCGTGGGAATGTCGAGTTCGGCGGCCAGATGAGCCAGGTCGGCGCCATTCGACCGCACGTTGCTGAGAAGTTTCACATCGCCTCCCGCGAAGTGCTTTCCACGGAATTTAGCGCCATCCGCACCCCGCGGGAAACTGATTTTCGCGGCTCCCGGGTCGATCGTGGAAAGCGACGAATTCGGGGTGCCGAGAACGGTGAAAGCGCTGCGCGGCGGCGTCGCGGTGCCCGCACGGCGGAGGCGGGGCCGGTTGTGGACAGGCGGTCTGACCGGCCTGGTCGGAGTTGAGGTGATCTTGGGTATTGATCATGAAATGTCGGGATGTCTACCGTGCGGGCATGATGATCAAGAGGAGGACTCTGCTCAAGGGGATGGCGGCGGCTCCGGCCGTGTTCGCGCTCGGGAGCACGTTGGACGGTGCGGGGGCGCTCGCCGGTCCGTCCCCCCGGACGTCCCTGCTCGACGTCACCTACCCGCCTAAGGACAACTTCGGGCTGGTCTTCATGGAGAAGCCCTTGGACCGCGACATCACGTGGGCCGACCTGGTCAAGGCGCTCAAGCGGACGCTCCCGAGCCGCAGCGTCGACCAGGTCCTCGACTCGGCCAACCGGCACGGCACGGACGGGGGGCTCCCGGACAACCCGCCCCGCGCCGACCACTGGTTCTGGCAGGACGGCGACCGCAACGACGACAACTGGGTCCCGCAGGGGCTGACGACCAGCGCCGACTACCACCAGGACGGCAAGTACAACGGACGGGAGGTCCAGCTCGCGTCCTGGTACAGCAGGCACGCGACGAACAAGGGAGTACGGGTCAGTTTCGTCGACATGACGGACCCGTCCAAGCCCGCCTACCGGCACGTCCTCCTGGTGGAGCCGACCGGCAGCGTGCTCACGCCCGACTTCAAGGCCATCAAGATCCACGCCGGCGGCATCATGTGGTACGGCGACCTGCTGTACGTCGCGGACACCTACAACGGCCTTCGCGTGTTCGACATGAAGGACCTGCTGGCGGTCACGTCCAACGGCGACCAGGACAAGATCGGACGGCAGCCCGACGGAACGTACCAGGCGCACAACTACGCCTTCGTGCTGCCGCAGTCGTCCGCGTACAACTCCATCGTGCACAACCAGCCGGAAGTGCAATACTCCTGGATCTCGCTCGACCGGACGTCGACCCCCGACAGCATCGTCATCGGCGAGTTCATGGAGACGGCGGACAGGGCGAGCCGCCTGTTCAAATGGGACATCGACGCCACGACCCGCAAGCTCAAGGAGACCTCGGGCGTCGCCGAGCCGTCGTTCGCGGCGGTGGTCGACATCGACCGGATGCAGGGCGGGACGTGCATCAAGGGCAAGTTCTACCTGGCGCGCAGCAATTCCAACAACGCGGCCGGGGACCTGCTCACCTGGAAGCCGGGGAGCTACGTCCAGTACCCGATCACCTTGCCTCCCTATCCGGAGGACGTCTCCTACGACGTCAACAAGGACTGGCTCTGGTGCCACACCGAGACGAATGACGCGCGGCAGGTGTTCGCGCTGAAGGTGTCCCAGATCCCGTAGGACCCGGGGCCGCCCCCGCGGGGGCGGCCCACACACCGATGAGTTCCGGCGTCCCGGACGGTCTGCACCCGTAAGACCCGAGGAAGGGACGCGAAATGACGAAGCAGCACGCGCTCGACAAGAAGTTCACGGCGACCTTGCGGAAGAGCCCCGCCAAAGGCGGCTGGACCTATGTGATCTGGCCCGAGTCGGCGGAGTTCTTCCAGACGCGGGGCCTCGTCAAGGTCAAGGGGACGATCGACGGCCACCCGTTCCAGGGATCGTTCATGGCGCTCGGCGACGGCAACCACAAACTGGCCGTGAAGGCGGAGCTCCGCCAGGCCCTCGGCAAGGGCGAGGGCGACGACGTCACCGTTCACCTGACAGAACGCCTCGGGTAGGACCGCTTGACCTTGACACAGTGGCAAGGGCTTCACTGTGCCGAGGAGGTGGTCCGATGAGCGGGCAGGACGTGGGGCGGGCTCTCCGGGCCCTGGAGAGCGACGACCCGCAGGTGCGGTTGAAGGCGGCAATGGCGGTCGGCACGCACCCGGACGCGGGCTTCGTCGGCAAGCTGATCGAGAGGTCGGAGGTCGAGCCCGAGTTCTTCGTGCGCGAGATACTCACGTGGGCGCTCACCCGCCATCCGCCGTCGCTGACGCTGCCGGGGCTCATCGAGGAACTCGGCTCGGGGAGCGCACAAGCGCGGAGCCAGGCGCTGCACACGTTGTCCAAGATCGGCGACCGGCGGGCCTGGCCCGCGATCACCCGGGCGCTGCTCACCGACGCCGACGCCGAGGTGGCGCGGAGCGCGTGGCGGGCGGCGGTCGCGCTCGTGCCCGAGGGCGCGGAACCCGAGCTGGCCGAGGTTCTGGCGACGCAGCTCGGACGCGGCGGGCGCGAGACGCGGCTCAGCCTCAGCCGGGCGCTGATCGCGCTCGGCGAGGCGATCCTCCCCGTCCTGAGCGCGGCGGCGACGCATCCCGACCCGGCCGTGCGCCGGCACGCGATTGCGACGGAGCGTCTGTGGCATGACCCCGATGCCGGGTTCGAGATGGCGGTCGAGGAGGCGAAGCGCGTCGTGGCCCTCGGCACGGCGGGGCGGGAGGGCGGATAGGCGGTGCTGATCGGTGAGGTGGCGCGGCGGTCCGGGGTGAGCGCCCGCATGCTCAGGCACTACGAGTCGCTCGGGCTGGTGCGGCCGACCGGGCGCACCGAGGCGGGCTACCGGGAGTACTCCAGCGAGGACATCCGCCGGATCTTCCACATCGAGAGCCTGCGCTCGCTGGGGCTGTCGCTGCGCGAGGTCGGGTCCGCGCTGGACGATCCCGGCTTCACGCCCTCGGCGCTCGTCGACGACCTCGTCCGCCGGACGCGGGAGCGCATCGCGAGCGAGACGGAACTGCTCACCCGGCTCCAGCGGATCGGCGCCGCCGACCCCGCCGACTGGGCGGACGTCCTGCAGACCGTCGCGCTCCTCCACGCCCTGGGCTCGGAGAGCGCCGGGACGCGCCAGCGCGCCGCCCTGTCCTCGGCCGACGAGACCCCGATGCCGGTGGACGCCCTGGTCGAGGCGGTGCTGAGCGAGACGGACACGAACGTCGCCGGGGCCCTGCGATGGGCGCTCGCGCGGTCGGGCGACGCCGGGCTGCCGCTGCTCGCGGAGGGCCTCGGCTCGCCGGTCGCCGGGGTGCGGGAGCGCGCCGTCCGGGCCGTCGCCGAGATCCCGGGCGGCGCGGCGGCGGCGCTGCTGCGGGACGCGCTCGCGAGCCCCGACCTCGCGGTCCGCAGGCGCGCGGCCCTGGCGCTCGGCGCGCGCGGGGCCCTCGGCGGGGACGGCGCCGCCGACGCGGTGACGACGCTCGTCGACATGGTCGTCGAGGAGGTGAACGACGTCGAGGCGGCGGACGCGCTGGGCGTCCTGGCCGGTGATCCCGCGCTGACCGAGCAGGTCGCCGCCGGGCTCGTCGACCGCCTCGGCGCCGCCGGGCCGTCCGCGCGGCGGCGGCTGACGGAGGCGCTCGCGGACGTCCCGGGCGGCACCACGACCCGCGCCCTCGCGGAGCTGGCGCGGGACGACGACCGGGCCGTCGCGCTCACCGCCGCCTACATCCTCAGCCGCCGCGAAGCCTGATCCGGCGGTCACCAGCGCTGGCGGGACTCCTCGGCCCAGCCGGTCAGGCCGTCGAGCGCGATCCAGGTCCCGTCGTCGGCGCGGGCGCGCCCGGTGAACTCGCCGAGTCGACCGGGGCGGTGATCCCGGTCTCGCGCATCACCCGAGACCGACCGGCGGATGGCAGAGTGGGCTCCATGATCGTTCCCCCTCCCGTCCTGGTCCGGAACGCGCTCGGCGCGTGGGGCGCGGACGGCCGCCGCTGGCTGGACGACCTGCCCCGGACCGCCGCCGCCGTCGCCCGCGACTGGGACCTGCGCGTCGGCGAGCCCTTCGCGCTGAGCTACCACTGGGTCGCGGAGGCCACCACGAACGACGGCGCCCCGGCGGTCCTCAAGCTGGGCCCGACCGGGCCGGGCCACCTCGCGCACGAGGCGGCGGCGCTCGGGATCTTCGGCGGGCGCGGCGCGGTCCGGCTGCTCGCGCACGACGCGGAGCGGGGCGCGCTGCTGCTGGAACGCGCCACGCCGGGGACGCTCGCGCGCGACCTCGTCCCGCATCGGGACGAGGAGGCCACCGCCGCCGTCGTCGAGGTGATCCGCCGCCTGCACCGGAAGCCGCCCCCCGACTGCGCCCTCCCCGACCTGGCGGAGACGGAGGGCGCGTCGTTCGCCGGGCACCTGGACCGCTTCCACGGCGACGACCCGCTCCCCCGGCACCTGGTCGAGCGGGCGGCGGGCCTCCTCGCCGAGCTGAGCGCGGACGGCGAGCGGGTCGTCCTGCACGGCGACCTGCACCACGACAACGTGCTGCGGGCCGAGCGCGAGCCGTGGCTCGCCATCGACCCGCACGGCTACGTCGGCGACCCCGGCTACGACACGGGCGCGCTCCTCTACAACCCCGACCCCGGCGACCGCGGCGCGGAGAAGCTCAGGCTGCTCCCGGCCCGGATCGAGCAGCTCGCGGACGGCCTCGGCATGCCGAGGGAGCGGGTCGAGGCGTGGGGGTTCGTCGTGTCCGTCCTGTCCGAGGTGTGGACGACCGAGGACGGCGGCGCCCCGGACGGCGGTCCGCTCGCCGTCGCGTTCCACCTTCTCCCCCGGCTGACCTGAGGAAACGTCCCGGGACGACCGGGCGAAGGTCAACCCCCGGGGCGGCGCGGACTCTGGAACGGTCCGGCCCGGGCAAGCGGCGTTTCAAGAAGTCCATACCTGGGCCAGAGTTTCTTTAGTGCCGGTCCGGACGATCTTCTGGGGGTGATCATTGAATCGCCCTGGAGCTTCGACGAGCACGACGCCGCGCTCGACCGGCTGGCGGCCCGGGAGAACTTCCCGGTCGCGGCGCGGCTGCTCCCCGCACGGCACCGGGCCGGGCTGCGCGCCCTCTACGGGTTCGCGCGGCTCGTCGACGACATCGGCGACGAGGCGCCGCCGGAGCAGCGCGCGAAACTGCTCGGCCTCGTGGACGACGACCTCGACCGGGTGTACGACGGCGGGACGCCGGCCCTGCCGCAGCTCCGCCGGCTGGCGCCGGTGGTGCGGGCGCACGCGATCCCGGCGGACCCGTTCCGCGACCTGATCCGCGCCAACCGGCAGGACCAGGCCGTCCACCGGTACGAGACGTTCGAGGACCTGATCGGGTACTGCGCCCTGTCGGCCGCCCCGGTCGGGCGCGTCGTGCTGCGCCTGTTCGGCGCCGACCGGCCGGGCCTCGTGGCGGCGTCCGACGACGTGTGCGCCGCGTTACAGATCATCGAGCACTGCCAGGACGTCGGCGAGGACCACCGGGCCGGGCGGATCTACCTGCCCGCCGAGGACCTGCGCCGGTTCGGCTGCGCGGAGGACGACCTCGGCCGCGCGGTGACGCCGACGCGGCTGCGCGGCGTCCTCGCGCTGGAGGCGCGCCGCGCCCGCGACCTGCTGACCGGCGGGTCCGCGCCGCTGGCGGCGGGGCTGACCGGCTGGGCCCGGGTCGCCGTCGCGGGCTACGTGGCCGGGGGGCACGCGGCGCTGGACGCGCTGGAGCGCGGCCGCTACGACGTCCTCGCGCGCCGGCTCCGGCCCCGCCGGGCCGGACTCCTCGCCGGATGGGCACGGGGGTTGGGAAGGGGATGGCGATGACGGTTTCGGAGGTCCGCACGGGCGCCGACGGGGTCCAGGACGCCTATCGGCACTGCGAGCGGGTGGTCCGCGAGGAGGCCCGCAACTTCTCCTACGGGATCCGGCTGATGCCGGGCCCGAAGCGGCGGGCGATGAGCGCGGTCTACGCGTTCGCCCGCGGCGTCGACGACATCGGGGACGGCCCCGAGCCCGCGTGCGTCCGGCTCGACCTGCTGGACCGGTCGCGGCGGCGCCTCGCGACCGTCCAGGACGTGCTGCGCTCCCGCGCGGACGCCCGGGCGCTGGAGGGCCACCCGGTGCTGATCGCGCTCGCGGACGCGGCGGCCCGCCACCCGATCCCGCTGGAGGCGTTCGACGAGCTGATCGACGGCTGCGAGGACGACGTCCGCGGCGCCGACTACAAGACGTTCGACGACCTGCTGCGCTACTGCCAGCGCGTCGCCGGGACGGTCGGCCGCCTCTCGCTCGGCGTGTTCGGCTCGGACGGCAGGCAGCGCGCGGAGGGCCTCGCCGACTCGCTCGGCGTCGCGCTCCAGCTCACCAACATCCTGCGCGACCTGCGCGAGGACCGGCTCGCCGGGCGGATCTACCTGCCCGCCGAGGACCTGGAGCGGTTCGGCTGCACGCTCGCCCTGGACTCCTCCGGCCGGTTCGCCGACCCGCCCCGGCGGCTGGACGAGCTGGTCGCCTACCAGGCCGACCGGGCGCGGGCCTGGTACGCGGAGGGAATGCGGCTGCTGCCGCTGCTCGACCGGCGCAGCGCCGCCTGCACGGCGGCGATGGCGGGCATCTACCGGCGGCTGCTGGAGAACATCGCGGCCCGCCCGTCGGCCGCGCTGAACACCCGGCTGTCGCTGCCGACGTGGCAGAAGGCCGTGGTGGCGGCGCGCGCGATGTCGGGGGTGGAGCGGTGAGCGTCGTGGTCGTCGGCGGCGGCCTCGCCGGGATCAGCGCGGCCGTCGCGCTCCAGGAGTCCGGCGTGCCGGTCACGCTGGTGGAGTCGCGGCCGTGGCTCGGCGGCGCCACCCACTCGTTCGCGCGCGGCGACCTGCGCGTCGACAACGGGCAGCACGTGTTCCTGCGGTGCTGCACCGCCTACCAGGGACTGCTGCGCAGGCTGCGCGCCGAGCACCTCGTGGACGTGCAGGACCGGTTCGACGTCCCGGTGCTGCGCCCCGGAACGGAGCCGGGACGGCTCCGCCGCTCCAACCTGCCGAGCCCGCTGCATCTCCTGCCCGCCCTCGCCCGGTACGCGCCGCTGCCGGTCGCCGACCGGGCGCGGGCCGTCCGCGCGGCGGCGGCGCTGCGGCGGCTCGACCCGGACGACCCTGAGCTCGACGGCGTCGCGGCCGGGACGTGGCTCGCCGGGCGCGGCCAGCGGGCCTGGGCCCGGCAGGCATTGTGGGGGCTGTTCCTCACGTCCGCGCTGAACGCCGAGGTGGACGACGCCGCGCTCGGCCTGTCGGCGATGGTGTGCCGGCGGGCGCTGTTCGGCCGTCCGGACGCCGCCGACATCGGCGTGCCGCTCGTCCCGCTGGACGAGCTGCACGGCGGGCCCGCGCTGCGCCGCATCGCCGAGATGGGCGGGACGGTCCGGCTCAAGGCGAAGGTCGAGGCCGTCACGACCGACCCGAAGGTCGTCGTGGACGGCGTCCCGATGGCCGCCGACGCGGTGGTGATGGCGGTGCCGCACGAGGCGGCGGCGCGGCTGCTGCCCGCGCAGGCGCTGCCCGACCCGCTGCGCTGGGACGAGCTGGACGCCAGCCCGATCGTGAACGTCCACGTCGTCTACGACCGCAAGGTGCTGCACGGCCCGGCCCTCGGCGGGGCCCGCGTCCCCCGGCACGCCCCGTTCGCCGCCGCCGTCGGCTCGCCCGTGCAGTGGGTGTTCGACCGGACGGCCGTGAGCGGCCTGCGCTCCGGCCAGTACCTCGCGGTGTCGCTGTCGGCGGCGGACCGCTGGATCGACATGCCCGCCGCCGAGCTGCGCGCCCGGTTCCTGCCGGAGCTGCGGCGGCTGCTGCCCGCCGCGCGGGACGCCGGCGTCCGGGAGGTGTTCGTCACGCGGGAGCGGCGGGCGACGTTCCGGCAGCGTCCCGGCTCCGCCGCGGCCCGGCCCGGCGCGGCGACGCGGGCGCCTGGACTGTTCCTCGCCGGCGCGTGGACCGACACGGGCTGGCCAGACACGATGGAGGGAGCAGTGCGCAGCGGCCTCACCGCCGCGCGGCTGGTCCGTCGCCACCTGGAAGGGGTGAGGGACCGATGACAGCCGTTCCGGTCTCGATGACCGATGTCCGCGAGCTGGTCGACGGGGCGCTGCGCGCCGCCGTCGGGCGGCTCGATCCGCGCACCTACCGCGTCGCCGCCTACCACCTCGGCTGGGCCGACGAGGAGGGGCACCCGCGCGACGCGCCCGCCGGGAAGGCGCTGCGCCCCGCGCTGGCGCTGCTGTCCGCGCGGGCCGCGCTGGCGCCGCCGGAGAGCGGGCTGCCCGGCGCGGTCGCGGTCGAGCTGGTGCACGCGTTCTCGCTGCTGCACGACGACATCATGGACCGCGACCGGACGCGGCGGCACCGTCCCGCCGCGTGGACGGTGTTCGGCGAGCCGTCCGCGATCCTCGCCGGGGACGCGCTGCTCGCGCTCGCCCTGGAGGTGCTGCTCGAAGCGCCCGGCCAGGGCTCCTCGCGGGCGGCGCGGTCGGTGGCGGTGACGACCCGGCGGCTCATCGCGGGCCAGTCCCTCGACATGGACTTCGAGACGCGCCGGCAGATCGGCGTGGACGAGTGCCTCACGATGTCGTCCGACAAGACGGCCGCGCTGATCGCCTGCTCCTGCTCGATCGGGGCCGTCCTGGACGGCGCGTCCGAGCCGCTGGCGGACGCGCTGGAGGCGTTCGGCGCCGACCTCGGCATCGCGTTCCAGCTCGTCGACGACCTGCTCGGCCTGTGGGGCGACCCGGCGGCGACGGGCAAGCCCGCGCTGTCGGACGTCCGGTCCCGCAAGATGTCGCTGCCGGTCGTCGCGGCGCTGAACGCGGACGGGCCGGAGGCGAAGCGGCTCGCCAAGCTGTACGCGCAGCCGGAGCGGACCGAGGACGAGCTCGCCGCGATCCCGCCGCTGGTCGAGGCGGCGGGCGGGCGGGCGTGGGCGGAGCTGGAGGCCGAGCGCCGGATCCAGCGGGCCGCCGAGCACCTCGTCACGGCGCGGCTGCCGGACGCCGTCCGCGCCGAGTTCCTGCACATCGCCGACTTCATCACCCGCCGGGACCACTGAATGACAGCCACCCAGCAGACACCCCAGCCGACGGACGCCACGGAGCCCCGCACGGCGGCGGACGCGCTGGACGCCGCCCGCGAGCACCTGCTGCTCCTCCAGTCCCCGCGGGGCTGGTGGAAGGGCGAGCTCCAGACCAACGTCACGATGGACGCCGAGGACATGCTGCTCCGCGAGTTCCTCGGCATCCGCACCGACGACGACACCCGTGAGGCGGCCCGCTGGATCAGGTCGCAGCAGGGCGCGGACGGCTCCTGGGCCAACTTCCACGACGGCCCGCCCGACCTGTCGACGACGGTCGAGGCGTACGTGGCGCTGCGGCTCGCGGGCGACCCGCCGGACGCCGACCACATGCTCCGCGCCGCCGCGCACGTCCGCGGCGCGGGCGGGATCCCGGCGACGCGCGTGTTCACCCGGTTCTGGCTGGCGATGTTCGGCCGCTGGCCCTGGGACGAGCTGCCCGTCGTGCCACCCGAGATGATCTTCCTGCCGCGCTGGTTCCCGCTGAACGTGTACGACTTCGCGTGCTGGGCGCGGCAGACGATCGTGCCGCTGACGGTGGTGGCGGCGCTGCGTCCCGTCCGGCCGCTGCCGTTCGCGCTGGACGAGCTGTACCCCGGCTCCGACGCGCCGCGCCCGCGCGACCGGGTCCGGCCCGGCTGGGACATGGCGTTCCACACCCTCGACCGGGCGCTGCACGTGTACGAGCGCCGCCCGGTGAAGGGCCTGCGGCGGGCCGCGCTGCGCCGCGCCGCCGAGTGGATCGTCGCGCGGCAGGAGCGCGACGGCTCCTGGGGCGGCATCCAGCCGCCGTGGGTGTACTCGCTCATCGCGCTGAACCTGCTCGGCTACGGCGTCGACCATCCCGTCGTCCAGCGCGGGCTCGACGGCCTCGAACGGTTCACGATCAGGGACGACAAGGGCCGCCGCCTCGAAGCGTGCCAGTCGCCCGTGTGGGACACCGTCCTCGCGATGACCGCGCTGTCCGACGCGGGCCTGCCCGCCGGGCACCCGGCGCTGGAGCGGGCCGCGGGCTGGGTGATCGGCGAGGAGGTCAGGGGGCCCGGCGACTGGTCGGTGCGGCGTCCCGGCCTGCCGCCCGGCGGGTGGGCGTTCGAGTTCGACAACGACGTGTACCCCGACGTCGACGACACCGCCGAGGCGGTGATCGCGCTGAACCGCGTCCGGCATCCGCTGGCCGAGCCCGCGATCGAGCGGGGCGTGCGCTGGATGGCCGGGATGGCGTCGAAGGACGGCGGGTTCGCCGCGTTCGACGCCGACAACACCCGCGCATTGTGCCGCAGGCTGCCGTTTTGCGACTTCGGCGAGGTGATCGACCCGCCGTCCGCGGACGTCACCGCGCACGTCGTGGAGGCGATGGCGCACCGCGGCATGGCCGACTCGCTGCTCGTCAAGCGGGCCGTCGTGTGGCTGCTCAAGGCGCAAGAGCCGGACGGCTCGTGGTTCGGCCGGTGGGGCGCCAACCACGTGTACGGGACGGGCAGCGTCGTTCCCGCGCTGATCGCGGCAGGGGTGCGCCCCGACAAGCCGGCGATCAGGGACGCGGTCGGCTGGCTGGTACGCCACCAGCGCGACGACGGCGGCTGGGGCGAGGACCTGCGGTCCTACCGCGACCGGTCGTGGGTGGGGCACGGCGCGTCGACGGCGTCGCAGACGGCGTGGGCGCTGCTGGCGCTGCTCGCCGCCGGCGAGCGCGGGGAGGCCACCGAGCGCGGCGTCCGCTGGCTCGTCGACCGCCAGCGCCCGGACGGCACCTGGGACGAGGACCACTTCACCGGCACCGGGTTCCCCGGCTACTTCTACATCAACTACCACCTGTACCGCCTGGTGTTCCCCCTCAGCGCGCTGGGCCGCTACCTGAAGGGGTCGTGAGAGATGGCGATGCCACTGCGCCAGAGCCTCCGCATCGGCGGGTACGTGCTGCGCAACCGCCTGGCCGGGCGCAAGCGGTTCCCGCTGCTCGTAGAGCTGGAGCCGCTGTACGCCTGCAACCTGGCGTGCGCGGGCTGCGGCAAGATCCAGCACCCGGCGGACGTGCTCAAGCAGCGGATGCCGGTGGAGCAGGCCGTCGCCGCGATCCGCGAGTGCGGCGCGCCGATGGTGTCGATCGCGGGCGGCGAGCCGCTCATGCACCCGCGGATCGGGGAGCTGGTCGCCGAGCTGGTCAAGATGAAGCGGTACGTGTTCCTCTGCACGAACGCGGCGCTCATCCCGAAGAAGATCGACATGTTCGAGCCGTCGCGGTACTTCGCGTGGGCCGTCCACCTGGACGGGCTGCGCGAGCGGCACGACGCGTCCGTCTGCAAGGACGGCGTGTTCGACCAGGCCGTCGCGGCGATCAGGACGTGCCGCGAGCGCGGCTTCCGGGTGACGACGAACACGACCGTGTTCAACACCGACACCCCGAAGACCGTGATCGACGTGCTCGACTTCCTCAACGACGACCTGCGCGTCGACCAGATGATGATCTCGCCCGCGTACGCCTACGAGAAGGCGCCCGACCAGGAGCACTTCCTCGGCGTCCAGGAGACGCGGGAGCTGTTCCGCAAGGCGTTCGCGGACGGCCGCCGCAAGAAGTGGCGGTTCAACCACTCGCCCCTGTTCCTGGACTTCCTGGAGGGGAAGGTCGACTTCCCCTGCACGGCGTGGGCGATCCCGTCGTACTCGCTGAAGGGCTGGCAGCGTCCCTGCTACCTGATGGAGGACGGCTACACCGCCACTTACCAGGAGCTTCTCGACACCACCGACTGGGACTCCTACGGCCGCGGGCGCGACGACCGCTGCGCCAACTGCATGGCGCACTGCGGCTACGAGCCCACCGCCGTGTTCGCGACGATGGGCTCGCTCAAGGAGTCGCTGCGCGCCGTCCGCAGCCTCTGACCGCTCTCCGGTCACCGCGGGTCACTCGGGTTCGTCCCTCAACTCTTCGATGATGTCTCGGACGGCGTCCATCAGCGCGTCGGCGTCGTCGGTGAGGCCCGGGTCGAGCGAGAGGCCGAAGCACAGGTCGCGGTCGACGCCGAGGCCCGCGATGGCCAGCGGCGCGCCGGGCGCCAGCGGGACGATCGGGAACACGGCCGTGAGCGGCGCGCCCGCCAGCCAGAGCTGCTTGTCCGGTCCGGGGAGGCTCGACACCGTCCCCTGGAGGAACCGGCCGCTGTAGGACATGCGGGCGAAGCGGGCGTGCAGCGGGGCGGGCATGATCCGTCCGGCCTGCCACATCACGAACCAGGCGGCCTGCGCGCGGGTGCCGGAGCGCAGCACCCGGCCGCGCTCCGCGATCAGCGCGAGCCGGTCGGGCTCGGCCATCTTCCCGATCGGGAGGTCGACCATGACGGCGGTGGTGTGGTTGCCGACCATCGCGCTGCCCGGCGGCCGCATCATCAGCGGGACGGCGACGCGGCACGTTCCCGGCCTGCCGTCCTCCTCGCTGACGACCCGGTTCAGCGCGCCCGCGACCGCGCACAGCACGACGTCGGTGACGCGGGCGCCGTAGCGGCGGCCGACGTCCCGCACGGTCTTCAGCGGGAGCTGCATGGTGCCGAAGCGGCGGTCGGACGTCCCGCTCGCGGGCAGCGGCTCCGGCCTCGTGACGGCCGTGGCGAGCTGCCCGAGCCCGACCACGGTCGCGAGCGCCTTCTGGAACGGCTTGCGCGGGAACTTCGCGCCGAGGTTGTCGGGCGGCGGCTCCATCAGGTACATCGCCTGGGCGACGATCCCGACGCCGTCTGCGACGACGTGGTGCATCAGGTAGACGACGGCCGTGCGTCCGGGCTCGGCGCCATGCACGACGACCATCCGCCACGGCGGGCGGTCGAGCGGCAGCGCCTCGGACTGGATCTCGGCGACCAGCGCGCGCAGCCCGGCCATGCCGTCGACGTCCCGCTCGGGGACGTGCCACTCCCAGTCGACCGGGTCGTGGTCGGCCCAGACGGGACGGCGCCAGCGCCCCCGGCGGACGAGCCGCTGCCGGAACCGGGGCAGCCCGTCCAGCCGCTCCTGGATCACGCGGACGAGGTCTTCGCGGTGGACGGGCCCCCGCTCGGTGTCCAGCATGATCACGCCGCCGGCCTGCTGCGGCGCGGCGGGCGTCTCGACGGCGAGGAAGAACGCGTCCGGGCCCTGGACGCGGGCGGACGGCGCGCGCCCGATGCGGTCGGCCGCGTACACGGCGGCGGCGACGAACGGGACGGCGGCGGCCGCGTCCAGGATGTAGTGGTTCGCGGTCGCGAGGATCACGTACAGCGTGACGAGGACGTGCGCCGCGTTCACCACCTGCACCCAGCGGCGCGCGTGCACCCGGGCCAGCTCGACGCCGACCCACAGCGTCCAGCCCATGTGCAGGGACGGGACGGCCGCGAACTTGTCGGCATGCTCGACCATCGGCGAGCCCCACGACCCCCACGTCCTGCCGAGCAGGACCGTGTCGACGAATCCGAGGTCGGGCATCAGGCGCGGCGGCATGACCGGGTACAGCGCGAAGCAGGTCAGCCCGCCGAGGTTGAGCAGGATGAACCCGTTGCGGGCCGTCCGGTACCGCTCGGGATGGCGGAGGAACAGCCACACCAGCAGCGCCAGCGCGCTCGCGATGTAGGTGATCGCGTACTCGTAGTTCGCGAGGACGCGCAGCACCGACCGGTCGGCGAGCCACCCGTTGAGCGCGGGCTCGACGTCCAGGCGCAGGGACTTCTCCAGATGGAAGATCGCCTCGCCGTGGGCCCGCGCCGCCGCCGTCCTGCCCTGCTCGGGGAGCCGCGTGACCAACGCGTACAGCGAGAACAGCAGCAATCCCGCGAGCAGCTCCCGGCGGACGCGGAGCGGGCGGCGCGCCGCGTCCACCGGGGCGGGCACCGCGTCGCGCGCGGTCACCGCTTCGTGTGTGCCCATGGCCCTCCCTTTACCGCTGTTACCCAGGATTGCTGGCGATCAGACGGCGATGACGGGATTTATGGATCATGCCCGGCTCCGGCGCGCGGCCCCGGACCCGGCTACCAGCAAAGCATCCGGCAGGGACGGTCCGCGGGGAACCATCTGGCGCGACAGTACGTCTTCGATATATCGTTGTCGTATCGCGAGAGCTCATAGAGAGATCTCAGAAGGCAGGTGGAGAACATGGGGCACATGCACGGCCGGGGCCCCTGGCGCGACTTCCCGTTCGGCGCCCTGTTCGGCGGCGGACCCGGCGCCCACGGGCCCGGCGGGCCCGGTCCCGGCGGACCGTGGGGGCCGTCGTCGTTCGGCTTCGGGCCGCGTCCGCCATGGGCGCGGGGGCGCGGCGGCCCGTGGGGGCGCGGCGCCAAGGCGCGCAAGGGCAACGTGCGGGCGGCGATCCTCGTCCTGCTCGCCGAGGAGCCGCGCAACGGCTACCAGATCATCCAGGAGATCAACGAGCGCAGCGACGGGGCCTGGAAGCCCAGTCCGGGCGCGGTCTACCCGGCGCTCCAGCAGCTCGCGGACGAGGGCCTCATCGCGGGCGAGGAGTCCGGCGGGCGCCGCTCGTTCCACCTCACCGACGAGGGCCGCGCCCACGTCGAGGAGAACGCCGACCGGCTGGCCGAGCCGTGGGCGGAGATGACGCCCGAGTTCGGCGAGGGGGTCCCCGAGCTGTTCAAGCAGGCCGCGCAGACGGGGGCCGCGGTGATGCAGATCGTCCACTCCGGCTCCGCCGAGCAGGTCGAGCAGGCGCGGGTCGTCCTTTCCGGGGCGCGCCGCGACCTCTACCGCATCCTCGCCGACGACGCGCCCGGCGACGCCGACGGCGAAGGCGGGAACGACGGCGGGGCCGACGGCGACGCCGGGCCGACCGCCGCTGGGCCGAGCACCGGGGAGTGACCATGGCACGCCAGGATGAGATCCGGATCGGGGACGCCGAACGCGACGCGGTCACGCTCGCCCTGCACGACCACTTCGCCGCGGGACGCCTCGACCGCGCCGAACTCGACGAGCGGCTCGACGCCGTGCTGTCCGCCCGGACGCGCGGCGACCTGCGGGCGCTCGTCCGCGATCTGCCGTCCCCCACCGGCCTGCCCGATCCCGGACCGGCGCCCGCCGTGTCGTGGGAGCAGGGCGCGGCGGTGATGTTCGGCGGGCCGGGGCACCCCGCGTGGAAGCGCCATCACCGGCACCTGTCCCGGCGCCACCGGCACGGGCCGCACTTCCCGGTGTTCCCGCTGATGCTCGGGGTGTTCCTGGTGCTCGCCCTCACGGTCGGGCCGGGTACCGGGGTCCTCGCCGTCCTGCAGATCGCGCTGGTGGTCTGGGTGGTGAAGGCGGTCATGCTGGCGTTCGGGACGCGGCGGTCGCGGCACCGCGCGTGACCGCCGCGTCCCGTCCGACGGGCTCAGCGCAGGCCGGCGTCCCGGGCGAGGAGGCCGGCCTGCGTCCGGTTGGCGCAGCCCAGCTTGTCGAGGAGGCGGGAGACGTGGCCCTTCACGGTGGCCTCGCTGAGGTGGAGGCGGCCCGCGATCTGCGCGTTGGACAGCCCCTCGCCGAGGCAGCCGAGTACTTCGGTCTCGCGTCCCGTGAGGCCGCCGAGGAGGTCGCGGGTCCGGGCGCGGCCGTCCGCGCGGGCGCCCGCCGTGCCGAGCAGCCGCGTCGTCGCGGCGGCGGACAGCACCGTGTGCCCGTCGGCGGCGACCCGGACGAGCTTCACGAGGTCCTCCGGCGGCGTCGACTTCAGCAGGAACCCCGCCGCGCCCGCGCGCAGGGCCCGGATGACGTACTCGTCCGCGTCGAAGGTGGTCAGCGCGACCACGACGGGCGGGGAGCGCAGCGCGGCGACGCGCTCGATGGCGGCGAGGCCGTCCACGCCCGGCATGCGCAGGTCCATCAGCACCACGTGCGGCCGGTGCCGGACGACCGCCTCGACGCCCGCCGCCCCGTCGTGCGCCTCCCCGACCACCTCGACGTCGTCGGCCGCGCCGAGGATCGTGCGCAGGTGCGCGCAGACCATGGGCTCGTCGTCCACGAGCAGAACCGTGATCACGGCGTCCCACCTCGCTGAGCCCTGGGAGGACGGCGCCGTGATCCTCGCTTCGCCGCGGTCACGGCGCTCCCACCGGCAGGTAGGCGGGCAGGGACGCCTCGACGCGGAAGCCCTCCTGGTCGGGGCCTGCCTCGAACGTCCCGCCGATGAGCTCGACGCGCTCGCGGAGCCCGGCGAGGCCCGTCCCGGAGCCGCTGGCGGCTAGGTCGGCGTCCGGCTCGCCAGACGGCGCCGTGTTCCGCACGGTAAGCGTCACCCCGTCGGTGCGGTAGCGGACGTCCACCCGGACGGCCGCGCCCGGCGCGTGCTTGCGCGCGTTGGTGAGCGCCTCCTGGACGACCCGGTACGCGGTGCGTCCCACGGCGGGCGACGTCGAGGGCGGCTCGCCGTGCTCGGCCAGCTCGACCGGGACGCCGACCGACGCCGACTCCGCGACCAGCGCGGACAGGTCCGGCAGCGGGCCGTGCGCGGCGGCGGGAGGCGCGCCGGGGCCGCGCCGCAGCAGGCCGATGACGTCGCGCAGCTCGTCGAGCGCCTGGCACCCGGCGCCGCGCAGCTCCTCGGCCGCCGCGCGGGTCCGCTCGTCCGGGGCCCGGACGCGCAGCGCGCCCGCCTGCAGCACCATGAGCGTCACCCGGTGCGCGACGACGTCGTGCATCTCGGCGGCGAGCCGAGCGCGCTCCTCCGCGCGGGCCCGCTCGGCGAGCAGGTGCCGCTCCCGCTCGGCGCGCTCGGCCCGCTCGGTGAGGCCCTGCACGACGCGGCGGCGCGCCGCCGCGTACATGCCGAGCAGGGCGGCGCCCAAGACGACGGCGACGCTGCGGAACACGAGGGCGTTCACGGTGCCGGTCTCGGCGGCGGCGAACCGCCGCATCGCCGCGTCGGGGAGGACGTCGTCCAGGCAGCCGATCGGGACGAGCAGCGCCGCGACCGGCAGCCCGCGGACCCAGACGGGCCGCCCGCCCTCGCGCGGGAACGCCATCGCCGCGTAGGCCGCGAGCGGCGCGGTCGGCGGCCACCACACGGCGGCGCTGAGCGAGTGGTCGGCGTGGACGCGCAGCAGCGTGCCGGGCGCGGCCATCTCGGTGAGCCAGTAGAGCGCGGCGAGGCCCGCGGTGAGCCAGGCGACCGTCATCGGGGCGCGGCGGCGGAACGCCAGCGCCAGCGCGGGGACCAGCATCAGGGCGAGGGACGCGCCGCCGTGCCAGCGGACGACGGAGCCCGGCGCGGTGACCGTCCACCAGGTCAGGTAGGCCCCGGCGAACACGACGGCGGCGTCGGCCACCAGGTCGCGGGGACGGCCGTCCGGACGGAGCCACGCGGGGAGCCGCACGGGAAGCCACGCGAGGACGGGACGCGGCGATCGCATGACCACACCGTACGCACCCGTCCCCGCGCGGGCACCCCTACGAAAGTCGCGTCCGGGGGCCGTTCGTCGTGGGCGGACGCGACGTTCCGCGCTGCCGCCGCCCGGCCCGCGCGGGCTGGAATCGGCGGCATGATGCTGAAGCTCGTCCTGCGCGGCCTGGCCGCGCACCGCGCCCGGCTGCTGCTGTCCGGCGTCGCGGTGGTCGCCGGGGTCGCGTTCGTCGCCGGCACGCTGATCTTCTCCGCCACGCTGGACCGCTCGTTCGACCGGGCCTTCGACGACCTCGGCCGCGGCACGGACGTGATCGTCCGGGCGCACCGGGCGTTCGAGCCGGGGCTCGGCGAGCGGGCGGCGGAGCGCCCCGTCCCGGCGGCGGTGCTGGACGCCGTCCGGCGGGCGGACGGCGTCGCCAAGGCGCACGGGGTCGTCACCGGGTTCGCCGCCGTCGTCGACCGGCGCGGGACGATCGCGGGCGCGGAGCCGCAGACCGGCGTCGCCTGGGACGGCGACCCCGACCTGTCGCTGCCGCGCCTCACGGCCGGGACGCCGCCCGCCGCCCCCGACGAGGTCGCCGTGGACGTCACCACCGCCCGCGCGGCCGGGTACCGGATCGGCGACCGGGTCGCGGTCGCGCTGGCGTCCGGGACGCGGACGTTCCGGCTCACCGGCCTGTTCGAGGTCGGCGACTCGGCGCTGAGCGACCAGCTCTCGATGACCGCGTTCGCGCCGGACGTCGCGGGGCGCCTGCTGTCCGACCACCCGGGGACGTACGCGCGGATCGTCGTCCACGCGGACGGCGGCGTCCCGCAGGAGCGGGTTCGCGACGCGGTCGCGGCGACGCTCCCGCCCGGTTTCGAGGCGATCACCGGGCGGCAGGCGATCGCCGAGCAGTCCGACTCCTTCAAGGACATCCTCAAGGTGCTACGGACGTTCCTGCTGGCCTTCGCCGTGATCGCGGTGTTCGTCGGGTCGTTCATCATCTTCAACACGTTCGCGATGCTGGTCGGCGGCCGGGTGCGGGAGCTGGCGCTGCTGCGCGCGGTCGGCGCGTCGCGCGGGCAGGTGACGCGGTCGGTGCTCGGCGAGGCGGCCGGGGTCGGGCTGGCCGGGTCGACGCTCGGCCTCGCGGCGGGTGCGGGCGTCGCGGCCGGGCTGGCGCGGCTGACGTCCCTCCTCACCGGCGGGGAGCCGCTGCCGTTCGGGCCGCCGACGGTGCCTCCGTCCGCCGTCGTCGCCTCGTACGCGGTGGGGACGCTCGTCACGCTGGCCGCCGCCGCCGTCCCGGCGCGCCGCGCGGCGCGGGTGCCGCCGGTCGCCGCCCTCCGCGAGGGGGCGGTCGCGCCCCGCCCGCTGCGCACCCGGACGCTCGCGGGCGCGGCCGTGCTCGCGGCGGGCGGCGGCCTGATCGCGGCCGGGCTCGGCGCGCACGACAAGGCCGCGCTGACCCTCGCGGGGGCGGGGTCACTGACCGTGTTCGCCGGGACGATCGTCGTCTCGCCGGTGCTGAGCCGTCCGGCCGTCCGGGCGCTGGCCTGGCCGGTCGCGCGGTTCGGCGGGAGCACGGGCCGGCTCGGCGGGCGGAACGCGCTGCGCGACCCGCGCCGGACGGCGGCGACGGCGTCCGCGCTGACGATCGGCCTCGCGCTGATCGCGGCGGTGTCGGTGCTCCTCCAGTCGATGGCGGCGTCGGCGGACCGCCAGCTCGCCGCCGGGCTCACCGCCGACTACCAGGTCACCGGGCGGAGCCAGATCACGCCGATCCCGGCGGCGGCGACCGGCGCGGTGGCGGGGGTCGGCGGCGTGCGGGCGGCGATCCCGATCCGCACGGCCCGGCTCGACCTGGACGGCTCCGTGCAGACGGCGGCGGCGGGCGCGCCCGGCGAGCTGCTCGGCCACTTCCGCCTCCCGCTCCAGGAGGGCACGCGCGCCCCGAGCACGGACGAACTGCTCGTCGGCCGCAGCGTCGCGAAGGCCCAGGGCTGGCGCGTCGGGACGACGATCCCCGGCCGGTACCAGGACGGGACGAGACGCGCCTTCCGCGTCGCGGGCGTGTACGGGGACCGCCCGTCCGTGACGCCGTCCGCGCCCAGCATGATCATCGGCTGGGACGGCTACCGCGCGCACGACCCCGACGCCCCGATCGACCGCGTCGAGATCGACGGCGCGGGCGCCGACCGGGCCGCCCTGGAGCGGGCGCTCGCCCCCT
This sequence comes from Actinomadura decatromicini, assembly GCF_008121305.1. Lineage (NCBI taxonomy): Bacteria > Bacillati > Actinomycetota > Actinomycetes > Streptosporangiales > Thermomonosporaceae > Actinomadura > Actinomadura decatromicini. The sequence goes on from NZ_VSRQ01000006.1 coordinate 352,662, forward strand.
GGCCGAACCTGGAGGTGAAGGACCGCGCCCAGGTCAGGGCCGACGCCGCCGGGCAGATCGACCTGTTCCTCGACCTCGTCCTCGGGCTGCTGGTGCTGTCGGTGCTCGTCGCCGCGCTCGGGATCGTCAACACGCTCGCGCTCGCCGTGTCGGAGCGGACGCGGGAGATCGGCATGCTCCGCGCCGTCGGGATGGGGCGCGGGCAGCTCCGCCGGATGATCCGGTACGAGGCGGTCGTCGTCTCGCTGTTCGGCGGGGTCCTCGGCGTCGGGACGGGGATCGTGCTGGGCGTCGTCCTGCAGCGGGCGCTGACCAGGGGCGACGGCGGCATGGAGGTGCTCGCCGTGCCCTACGCGCGGCTCGCCGCCTATGTCGCGGCGGCGGCCGTGCTCGGCGTCATCGCCGCCGTGTGGCCCGCCCGCCGGGCCGCCCGGATGGACGTCCTGCGCGCGATCGGGACGGAGTGAAAGCCGGGCGGGGTGACGGCCGGGCGGGGTGACGGTCAGGCGGCGACGAGCGTGCAGCGGTCCGGGACGGCGGCGCGCAGCGCGACCAGCCCGCGCGCGATCAGCGGGTTGGCCCGGCTGCCCCGCCGCACGCAGGTCAGCACGCGCCGCTTCGGGACGCCGTCCCCGGACAGCGGCACCCGGACCACCGGCTGGTCGGACGGCCCGGCGGCCAGCCGGGGCACGAGCGACACGCCGAGCCCGTTCGCGACCAGCGCCCAGATCACCGACCAGGTGGTGGCGTTGTGCGCGATCCGCGGCGTGAACCCGGCGGCCGCGCAGTACGTCATGACCTGCTGGTGGTGGGCGCACGCCTCCGGCTGGACGCTGATCCACGCCTCGCCGGCCGCGTCCTCCAGCCGGACGCCGGTCCGCCGCGCGAGGGGGTGCCCGGCCGGGACGATCAGGTCGAGCGCCTCCTCCAGCAGCGGCTCCCGGTCGAAGCGCGGGTCGCCGGGCGGGGGCGCGTCCGGGGTCGGCTCGATGACCGCGATGTCGGTCTCCCCGGCGGCGAGCAGGCCCATGGCCACGTCGGTGTCGCACTCGCGGACCTCGATGACGAGATCGGGGTCCGCGCGGTGGAGGGCGCCCGCGGCCGGGGCGATCAGCCCGCCGACGGCCGTCGTGAACCCGCACATGCGCAGCGGTCCGGTGACCCCGGCGCGGTGCGACTCCAGGTCGGCGAGGGCCTCCTCCCACTTGGCGAGCAGCCCGTCCGCGTGGACGATGAGCATCTGCGCCGCCGGGGTGAGCCGCACCTTGCGGCCCTGCGGTTCCAGCAGCGGCACCCGCAGCTCCCGCGCCAGCTCGCGCAGGTGGTGGGAGACCGCCGACGGGGTGAGGTGCATCGCCTCCGCCGCCGACGTGACCGTCCCGTACTGGTCGACTAGCCGGAGCATGTGCAGCCGCCGCAGATCAATCATGCAACCATTTTGCACGATCACATGAGGAAATCTGAAATGGACGGCAACGGTCGGGCGGTCGCAGACTGCTCATATGAGCGACCAGAACACGATCCTCTCCCGGCACCTGACCAGCGACGGCGTCGTCGTCTGGATCCGCTGCGCCTGCGGGCGGCTCCGGATGGACCTCGTCCCGAACGCGGGCGGGCGGCCCCTCACCGCCGGTCCCTGCCCGCACTGCGCCGTCAGTCCCGATCGAGCGTGACCTCGTAGTGGAGCGTCCGGTAGCGCTTCATCCGGTGGAACAGCGGCACCGCGAAGCCCTGGAGGAAGGGGTGCTTGCGCGCCAGCATCCCCCGGACCGGGCGCGCCTCCTCCTCGCTGAGCAGCCGGACGCGCCCCCGCGTCGCCCGGCCGATCACCTTCCCCCTGGTGGTGCTCGGCGCGATCTCCACCTCGGGGTTGCGCGCCAGCCGCTTCGCCTTGAACGCCTTGTCGTAGGTGCGGAAGTAGGCGTGCTCGCCGCGCACGACGATGCTGACGGGCGTGCCGACCGGCGTCCCGTCCCGGCGGTAGGACGTCAGCATGACGGCGCGCCGCTTCCGTAGGTCCTCGAGCGTCGATGTGGTGGTCATGCCCCTGAGACGCCGCCGGGGCCGCGATTTGTGACATGCCGGTTCGTGACGGGCGGTTCGGGACGTCAGGCCGGGCGGAGGGCGGCGGCCTCGGCGGCGAGGGCGCGGATGCGGTCCCAGTCGCCCGCGCGGACCGCGTCGGCCGGGGTGAGCCACGTCCCGCCGACGCATCCGACGTTGTCCAGGGCGAGGTACTCGGCGGCGTTCCGCGGCGTCACGCCGCCGGTCGGGCAGAACCTCGCGCGCGGCAGCGGCCCGGCGAGCGCCTTCAGGTACGCGGTCCCGCCCGCGGGCTCGGCGGGGAAGAACTTCATCGCGGTGACGCCGTCCTCCAGCAGGGCGATCGCCTCGGACCCGGTCGCGGCGCCCGGCAGGAACGGCAGCCGGGTCGCGAGCATCGCGGCGCGGAGCCGCTCCGTGCAACCGGGGCTGACGAGGAACCGGGCCCCGGCGGCGGCGGACCGCTCCGCGTCCTCGGGCCGGACGACCGTGCCCGCGCCGACCACCGCGTCCGGGACCTCGGCGGCGATCAGCGCGATCGCCTCCAGCGCCGCCGGGGTGCGCAGCGTCACCTCGACGGCGGGCAGCCCGCCGTCCAGCAGGGCGCGGGCGAGCGGGACGGCGGCGTCCGCGTCGTCCAGCACCACGACCGGGATCACGGGCGCGAGGTCGAACAGCTCATCGGCGATCATGCGGGCTCCAGGTCGGTCGGGTGCGGGTCGTTCGGACCCCGGTCGTTCGGGCTCCGGCTGTTCGGGCCCTGATCGTTCGGCCGCGCGTCGGCCGGATGCGGTTCGGGCACGCTCTGCGCGAGCCGGACGGCGGCCCCGGCGAGCGCCGGGCCCGGATGGACGATCAGCGAGGTCGGGATGCCGCGCATGTACTCCTCCACGGGTGGCTTCCCCTCGAAGCGCTCGCGGAACGCGCTGCCGCGGAGCACGTCCGCGATGCGCGGCAGGATCCCGCCGCCGAGGTAGACGCCGCCGCGGGCGCCGAGCGTGAGCGCGACGTTGCCGGCGAGCGAGCCGAGCAGCGCGCAGAACATGCCGAGGGCCTCGGCGCAGCGCGGGTCGTCGCGGCGCTCGGTGATCTGCTCGGCAGTGAGGGCGGGCGCGTCGGCGCCGTCGAGCGCGGCGAGGTAGCGGTGGATGCGGGCCAGGCCGGCCCCGGAGAGGAGGAATTCGGCGGTCGCCGTGCCCTTCTCCTCGCGGAGGAGCCGCGCGACGTCCAACTCCCGGCCGGTCGCGGCCGGGAGGTCGACCTGCCCGCCCTCACCGGCCAGCGGCACCCACCCGGACCGCGTCGGGACGAGCCCGGCGACGCCGAGCCCGGTGCCCGGCCCGAGGACGGCCTTCGGCGCGTCCGGGTTCGGGCTCCCGCCGCCGACGGCGACCAGGTCGCCCTCGCCCAGGCGCGGCAGGGCGAGGGCGAGCGCCTCGAAGTCGTTGAGGACGTCCAGGTACGGGACGCCGAGCCGGGCCCGCACCTCCTCCGGCGTCCCCTTGGGCCAGCCCGCGTTGGTGAGGTGGAACGTCCCGTCGGTGACCGGTCCGGCGACCGCGAGGCACGCGGCGGACGGCCGGACGTCCGGCGCGTACCGGGCGAGGTAGGCGGCGGCCGCCTCGGCGAGCCCGGCGTGCTCGCGGGTCGGCAGCGACCTGATCCGGTAGGGGGCGCCGTCCGGGCCGTCGACCAGCGCGAACCGGGCGTTCGTGCCGCCGACGTCCGCGATCAGCCAGGTGCCCCGCGGGCCGGTCACGCGAACACTCCCGCGCCGCGCTCCGCCGGGCCGACGGCGTGGCGGAACGCGCCGAACAGCTCGCGCCCGGTGCCCCAGGTCTCGGACGCGGTACCGGCGGCGGGTTCGCGGGCGGCGAACTCCTCGTCCGGGACGAGGACCTCCAGCACCCCCGCGTCCGCGTCGAGCCGGACGACGTCCCCGTCGCGGACGCGGGCGAGCGGCCCGCCCGCCGCCGCCTCCGGCGACACGTGGATCGCGGCCGGGACCGCCCCGGACGCGCCGGACATCCGGCCGTCCGTCACCAGCGCGACGCGATGCCCCCGATCCTGCAGGACGGACAGCGGCGGCGTCAGCCGGTGCAGCTCGGGCATCCCGTTGGCGCGCGGCCCCTGGTTGCGGACGACCGCCACGACGTCCCGGTCCAGCTCACCGGCGGCGAACGCGCGCTGGAGCAGTTCCTGCGAGTCGAACACGCGGGCCGGGGCCTCGATCGTCCGGTGCTCGGGACGCACCGCCGACACCTTGACGACGGCCCGGCCCAGGTTGCCGCGGACGGTGTGCAGGCCGCCGTGGCTGTCGAACGGCTCCGCGACCGGGCGCAGGACGTCCCGGTCGCCCGACTCCCCCGGCGCCGCCCGCCATTCGACCTTGCCGCCCGCGAACTCGGGCACCTTGCGGTAGGCGGCGAGGGTGGCGCCGCCGACCGTGCGGGCGTCCTCGTGCAGGAGCCCGGCGTCGATCAGCTCGCCGATGAGGAACGCCGTCCCGCCCGCCGCGTGGAAGTGGTTCACGTCGGCCGTCCCGTTCGGGTAGAGGCGGGTCAGCAGCGGCGTCACGGCGGACAGTTCGTCGAAGTCGTCCCAGGTCAGCTCGATGCCCGCGGCCGCCGCCATCGCGACGAGGTGCAGCGTGTGGTTCGTGGACCCGCCCGTGGCGAGCAGCGCGACGACGCCGTTGACGAACGCGCGCTCGTCCAGCAGCTCGCCGATCGGGGTGTACTCGTCGGCCAGGTTCGTGAGCTTCAGGACGCGGCGTCCGGCCGCCTCGGTCAGGGCCTCCCGCAGCTTCGTGTCCGGCGGGACGAAGCTCGCCCCCGGCAGGTGCAGGCCCATGACCTCCATGAGGAGCTGGTTGGAGTTGGCGGTCCCGTAGAAGGTGCAGGTGCCGGGCGAGTGGTAGGACGCGGCCTCCGCCGCGAGCAGCTGCTCGCGCCCGATCTCGCCCGCCGCGAACCGCTTGCGGACCTTCGCCTTCTCGCCGTTCGGCAGCCCGGACGCCATCGGCCCGGCGGGCACCAGGATCACCGGCAGGTGCCCGAACGACAGCGCCCCGATCACCAGCCCTGGGACGATCTTGTCGCACACGCCGAGCAGCAGCGCCCCGTCGAACATGTCGTGCGACAGCGCCACCGCCGTCGCCATCGCCACCACGTCCCGGCTGAACAGCGACAGCTCCATGCCCGCGCGGCCCTGCGTGATGCCGTCGCACATCGCGGGGACGCCGCCCGCGAACTGCGCCGTCCCGCCCGCCGCGCGGACCGCGCCCTTGAGGACGTCCGGGTAGTCCTTGAGCGGCTGGTGCGCGGACAGCATGTCGTTGTACGCCGACACGATCGCGATGTTGGGCGTGACGTCGCCGCGCAGCCACAGCTTGTCCTGGACGCCGCAGGCCGCGAAGCCGTGGGCGAGGTTCGCGCAGCCCATGCCGCCGCGCGCCGGGCCGTGCGTCCGGGCGTCCCGGATCCGGGCCAGGTAGGCGTCGCGCGTCCCGGCGCTCCGCTCGGCGACGCGCCGGGTCACTTCCGCCACCACGGGATGGACAGCCATAGGAACGCTCCAGACCAGGGGGTTCGCCTTCTCCGACTGGTCAAGCTACCGAGACATACGTAACGGACACAAGCCGACTTTTGAAGTTGTTCTTACGAAAGTCTGCTGGTTAGGCCACCTGGACGTACCGAATGAGGGCGTGCTTGACTGGCCGGATGCCGCGCCCCGTCACGCGTCCGTCCACCGCAGGCGACCTGCTCCGGCTGATCCGGGAGGACGGCGTCGCCACCCGCGCCGAGCTGGGCCGGATCACCGGGCTGTCCCGCCCGGCGGTCGCGTCCCGCGTCGCCGCGCTCATCGCGCGCGGCCTCGTCGTGGAGCGCGCCGACGGGCCGTCCACGGGCGGACGGCCCCCGGTCCGGCTGGAGTTCAACGCGGCGGGCGGGACCGTCCTCGTCGCCAACCTCGGGCAGTCGCGCGGGCAGCTCGCCGTGTGCGACCTCGCCGGGACGGTCCTCGCCCGCACCGACGGGCCCCCGGCCGACACGTCCCCCGGCAAGACGCTCCCCCGCCTGCTGGACGAGTGGGAGGCGCTGCTCGCCGCGTCCGGGATCGGGGCGGCGACCGTGCGGGGCGTCGGGCTCGGCGTCCCCGACGCGGTCGAGCACGCCCCCGGGCGCTGGGACGGCGTCGAGGTCGGCCCGCCGATCGCCGCCCGCTTCGGCGTCCCCGCCTACCTGGACAACGAGGTCAACGCCGCCGCGCTCGGCGAGCACCGCGCCCACCCCGGCGTCGACGACCTGCTGTTCGTCAAGGTGTCCACGGGCATCGGCGCGGGACTGATCGCGGGCGGCCGGATCCAGCGCGGCGCGCTCGGCGCGGCGGGCGAGCTCGGCCACGTGCCGATCTCCGCGCCCGTCCCGGCGCCGTGCCGCTGCGGCAACGTCAACTGCGTCGAGGCGATCGCCGGGGGCACCGCGCTGCTCGCCCGCTCCCCCGCCGACGACCTGCCCGGCCTCGCCGCGCTGGCCCGCTCCGGCGACCCCGCCACCGTCGCCCTCCTCCGCGACGCGGGACGCCGCATCGGCGAGGTCGTCGCGACCGCCGTCAACCTCCTCAACCCGGCCGTCGTCGTCCTCGGCGGCGACCTGGTCGGCGCGGACGAGCCGCTGATCGCGGGGCTGCGCGAGGTCGTCTACCAGCGGTGCACGGCCCTCGCCACCCGCAGCCTCCGCATCGAGCCGAGCCGCCTGGGCGAGGAGGCGGGCCTGACCGGCTGCGCCACCATGGCCCTGACCCACCTGCTCTCCCCCGCCGCCGTCGACGCCGCGGGCTGAACCGCGTCAAGCGGCGACGTCATCTCGCGACGGTCAGCGGGCGTCGCGGCGGGCCTGGCGGCGGGCGCCCTTGGCGCGGGTGGCGGCCTCGCGGCGGCTGCGGGCCGGGTCCGCGCCGGTGGGCCGGAGGCGGGCCGTCGTCCGCGAGCGTTTCCGGGGGGCCGCGGGGGCGGCCGGGCGAGGATGCCTCCGGTCCGGCTGAGCGGCGGCGACGCGCTCGGCCTTGAGCGCGGACGCGCTGCGCCGGGCCGCTCGCGCCAGGTACCAGCTCACGCGGGCGAGGGCGTCCTCGAAGACCTCCGCCTTCTGCGCGTTGCGGAGGTTCTTCGGGCGGGCCTTGCCGCGCCCCCCGTGCTCCGCGACCCGGGTGCTCGCCGTCCGGCGGTAGAGCTTGGCGTACTTGTCGCGGGCGCGGCGGATCCGCGTGTGCAGGTCGACGAGGCCGTCCTCCTCCAGGTCGGCGAGTTCCCCGCTCCCCGTCTCCCGGACGAGGGCCTTCTCGTCCTCGTTCAGCGAGTTCAGCAGCGCCTTCATCCGTCCCCCAGCGTCCGTCCGGCCCTTCGAGCGTCGCACGCGCGGTGCCAATTCGGGGCACGAGAACGTCCTGGAAACCGCAAGGCGCTTGACCTCAAGTTTGGTTGAGGAACAAGGCTGGGCGTCCGATGAAAGGGGGACCCGGCATGCGGGTGATCGAAGTCAGGGAGTTCGGCGGGCCCGAGGTCCTGGAGGTCCGGGACGCGCCGGACCCGGCGGCCGGTCCGGGGCAGGTCGTGGTCGGGCTGGACGCCGTGGACACCCTGCTGGTGGAAACGCGCATCCGCGCGGGCCTGGCCAAGGAGTTCTTCGACGTGCGGCCCCCGTACGTGCCGGGAGGCGGCGGGGCGGGCGTCGTGACCGCCGCCGGTCCGGACGTCGACCCGGCCTGGGTCGGACGGCGCGTCGTGGCGTCCGTCCAGAACGGCGCCTATGCCGAACAGGTGGCGGTGCCGCTGGACGCCGTCGTCCCCGTCCCGGACGGGGTGGGCCAGAACGAGGCGGCGGCGCTCCTGCACGATGGCGTCACCGCGCTGTCGGTCTTCGAGACCGCCGAGGTCAAGGCCGGGCAGACCGTCCTCGTGGTGGGCGCGACCGGCGGGATGGGGGTGCTGCTCGTCCAGCTGGCGCACGCGGAGGGCGCCAGGGTCGCCGCGGCGGCGCGCGGCGCGCGCAAGCTGGAACTGGCCCGCGAACTGGGCGCGGACCTCGTCCTCGACTACTCCGAACCCGGCTGGACGGACGCGATCCGCGGGCAGGCCGACGCCGTCTTCGACGGAGTGGGCGACCGGATCGGCCTCGCGGCATTCGACGCGACCGCCGACGGCGGCACGTTCTCCGCCCACGGCGCGACCCTGGGCGGCTTCACCGCGACCGACCCGACCGAGGCCGCGCGCCGTGGCGTCACGCTCCGCGGCATCATGGACGTGCAACTCGGCACGGACGAACGAACGCGCCTCCTCCGCAAAGCCCTGGAGAAGGCCGCGGAGGGCGTCCTCGACCCGGTCATCGGCCAGACCTTCCCCCTCGAACGCGCCGCCGACGCCCACACGGCGATCGAGAACCGCACCGTCCTCGCCAAAACCCTCCTGCTCCCCTAGCGCATCACGAAGCCCGCTGACCTGCGCGGCGTGATCCGGGGTGGGGTTAGCTCCACCTCGGGGCGGGGGCTTTCCCTTCGGGGAAGGGGTGGCTGGGGCCAGTGCTTCCAGAAATGTCGGACGCGAAGGTTGTCATGGACGACGACGCGACCGGTACGGGGAGGACGAATGGCGAGCGTGGCGATGCGGGCGGGCAGGGCGCGGCCGCTGCTGACCGAGGTGGGGCTGCTGCTGGCCTTGTTCTCGTTCTACAAGTGGGGGCGGACCCTCGTCCAGCACGGTCCGGGTGAGGCGTTGTCGAACGCGAAGTGGCTGTGGGGGTTCGAGCGCGGCTGGCTGCCGAACGAGGTCGGCTTCCAGCATTGGGCGCTCGGGTGGGACCACACGGCGTTCCTGGCGAACGTGTACTACGTGAGCGTGCATTTCCCGGGGACGGCGCTGCTGCTGATATGGGTGTACGCGCGGCACCGGTCGTCCTACCGGAGGGTGCGCAACGAGCTGGTGGTGCTGACGGCGGCGGGGCTCGTGGTGCACATGCTGTTCCCGCTGGCGCCGCCGCGGCTCGCCGGGGTCGGGGCCGTCGACACGATGCTGACGGTGGGCCCGTCGGCGTATCCGGCGGCGGCGGACGGGATCGCGAACCAGTACGCGGCGATGCCGTCGCTGCACATCGGGTGGGCGATCCTGGTCGCGGTGACGGTGCTGCGGGTGTCGCGCAGCCGGTGGCGGTGGGCGGTCGCGCTGCACGCGCCGGTCACGGTGTTCGTGGTCGTGGTGACGGCGAACCACTACTGGACGGACGGCCTCGTCGCCGCCGTCCTGCTGGCCGGGGCGATGGCGCTGGTCGCGGTCGCCGGGCGGATGCGGTCGGGTGGCGCCGAGGCCAGTGGTGCCAAGGCCGCCGGGGTACGGCAGGGTGGTGGACATGCTGCCGACGCACACGAGCTCGGAGGTTCCGGACGTCCCGGTGGCGGTGCTGCCGGTCGGGAGCCACGAGCAGCACGGCCCGTTCCTGCCGCTGGCGACGGACACGGTGATCGCCTGCACGATCGCGGCGGAGATCGCGAAGGCGCACCCGGTGCGGACGCTCCCGCCCGTGACGATCTCGTGCTCGCATGAGCACGCGGCCTGGCCCGGGACGGTGAGCATCTCGGCGGCGACCCTGCACGCGGTGGTGCGGGACGTCGCCGAGTCGCTGCGCCGGGCCGGGGTCCCGAAGCTCGTGCTGGTGAACGGGCACGGCGGCAACTACGTCCTCGGGAACGTGGTGCAGGAGGCGCACGGCGACATGGCCCTGTTCCCCGGCCCGGACGAGTGGGAGGACGCTCGCGCGGCGGCGGGCATGGAGACCGGCGGCGTCCGCGACATGCACGCCGGTGAGCTGGAGACGTCGATCCTGCTGCACGCCCACCCCGAGCTGGTCCGGGACGGCTACGAGACCGCCGACCACCTGGCCGATGACCGGCGGTCCCTGCTGACCCTGGGGATGGCCGCCTACACCGCCTCCGGGGTCATCGGGCGTCCGTCACTGGCGAGCGCCGGCAAGGGCCGGGACGCGCTCGGCAGCCTCGTCGCGGCGTTCGGGGGGTGCCTGGCGGCGCTTCAGGGGCAGGACGGCGGCGCCCGGCAGGCACGCGACGAAGGTCAGCACGCCGTAGACGACGGAGACGGTCAGCCCCTGCGCTGAGCCGAGCCCGGCGGCGCCGAACGCGACGGCGAGGACGGCCTCCCGCGGCCCCCAGCCGCCGACGTTCACCGGCAGCATCATCACGAGCAGCGCCAGCAGCAGCAGGGGCAGCAGGTCGAGGAGCGGCGCGGTCGCCCCGGCGAGGCGGGCGGCGACGACGAACAGCGTCAGGTGCCCGGCGAGGGCGGCGACCGACAGGGCGGCGACGGCGGGCCAGGCGTCCAGGACGGACCGGGCGTCGGCGAGCGTCGCGGCGAGCGCGCGGTGCCGCCAGCGGGCGAGGGCGAGCAGCAGGCTCAGGACGACCCCGATCCCGATCAGCACGGGCGTCATCACCGACAGCACGGCGGGCTGCGTGAACAGGACGACCACCCCGACCAGCACCGGGACGGCCTGCCCCATCACCCGTTCGAGGAACACCGCGCGCACTCCGCTGGCGCCCGACCGCTGCCCCTGGTTCACGGCACGGTGCACGTCCCCGAGGACCCCGGCGGGCAGCACCGTGTTGAGGAACTGAGCCTTGTAGTAGTCAGCGACGGCCCAGCCCAAGGGCAGGCGGACGCCGAGCCGCCCGGCGACCAGGCGCCAGCGCGCCGCGCTCAGCACGGTGGTCGCCACGCCTAGGCCGAGGGCGATGAGCAGGGAGGGTCCGTCGATGGCGCGGAGGGCGTCCAGGAAGGCGCCGGTGCTGTGCCACCAGACCAGCCCGCCGAGGATGCCGACGCCCGCGAGCAGGCGCAGCCAGGGCCAGAGCTTCTTCACGACGCGCCTCCGGGGAGTGCGAGCAGGTCGATGTGGTGGACCTCGGCGGTGAGGCGCCCGGACGCGACGTCGGCGAGCCTCCGGTCGAGGTAGGAGTCCGCCGCGGGGGCGAGGTCGGGACGCTGCTCCACGGCGGCGCCGACCCAGCCGCGCAGCCACACGCGGGTCAGCGCGGCCTGCCCGGGGCCGAGCCGCCACGTGCTCGGCCGGGTCAGGACGGACGCGCCGCGCCGCTCGAAGGCCCGGGCCGCGACGGTCCCGGCGTCCGGACCGAGGAGACCGCCGCGGCGCTGGTGGGCGTCGAACGCGGCCGCGATCTCCGCGTCGAACGGGTCGGACGGCGACAGCCACACGCGTCCGACGACGGACAGGGTCAGCAGCGCCGGGCAGGCGACCGCCGCCGCGACGGCCTCGACGTCGGCGGCGGTCAGCACGTCCAGCAGCGCGGACGCGGTGACGAGCGACGCCCCGACGAGGTCGGACGCGCGCAGCGCGCCGACGTGGCCGAGCCGGGTCTCGACGGTCGCGGGCAGGTCGTCCACGGAGGTGTAGGCGTTGCCGCGGGCCCGGTCGAGCAGCGCGGGGTCGCTGTCGTGCAGGACCCAGTGCTGCGGCCCGCGCAGCCGCCCGGCCAGCCAGCGGCCGAGGGCGCCGGTGCCGCAGCCGAGGTCCCAGATGACGAGCGGGCCGTCCGGCGGCAGCGCGGCGCGCAGCGGCCCGATCAGCTCGGCGGCCCGCGCGGCGGCGTCGGCCCCCTCCCGCAGCGCCAGCCACGCGGGATCGAACCCGGACTGCTCCTCATCGACGATCATCGGGTCTCCCGGCGCAGTTTGGACAGGACGGTGGACATGCGGCGGGCCGTATCGTCCCAGCCGGTCAGGGCCGTGCGGCGGAGGCGCGCGGACTCGCGGAGCCGGGTCCGGGCGGCGGGCTCGACGAGCCAGCGGCGCAGCGCGGCGGCGAGCGCGGCCGGGTCGTCCGGCGGGACGAGCAGCCCCGGGACGGCGCCGGTCGCGTCGAAGCCGAGCGTGTCGGGGACGGCGTCCGCCGACGCGGCGAGGACGGGGATCCCGCGCGCGAGCGCCTCGGCCACGACCATCCCGTACGTCTCGGCCCGGGACGCGAGGACGACCAGGTCGGCGGCGGCGTAGGCGTCGTCCAGCCGCTTGCCGGTGAGCGGCCCGGCCAGGACGACGCGGTCGTCCAGCCAGTGCCGGGCGATCTGCCGCCGCAGCCGCGCCACGTGGCCCGGGTCGCGGCCCAGCGGCCCGACGCACTCGCACCGCCACGGCAGGTGCGCGAGGTCGGCGAGCGCCTCGACCAGGACGTCGTGCCCCTTGCGCGGCGTCACCGACGCGACGCACAGCAGCCCGGTCGCCCCGTCCGTGCCGGTGGCGAGCGGCGCCGGGTCCGTCCCCGGCGGGACGGCGTGGACGCGCGACGGTTCGAGCCCGTGGTGGGCGACCAGGTGGTCGCGGGCCCACGGGCTGGTCGCGACGACGGCACCGGCCGCCTCCAGCACCTTGCGCTCGCCCGCGTTGAGGTCGTCCTGGCCGGGCTCGTCCGCGAGCGGCAGGTGGACGAGGACCGCGACCCGCAGCCGCGCCGCCTCCGGCACGACGATCTCCGGGACGCCGCACGCGACGAGGCCGTCCAGCAGGACGACCGCGCCGTCCGGCAGCGAGCCGAGCATCCGGGCGAGCCCGGCGCGGGCCCGCTCGTCCGGCCGCGGCCACCCGCCGGGCGCGACCAGTTCCCGGACGGGACGCCCGGACGCGGCGAGCGCCTCGCACAGCCGCCGGTCGTACCGGTTGCCGCCGCTCGGCGCGGCCGCGTCGTCGACGCCGGCGGGGACGACCACGCACACCTCGTCGACCATCACCGGGCTCATGGCGTCAGGTCACGTTCGTAGGTCGCCCACGCGACATGGGACTCTCGCAGGGTCACGGCGATGCCGGACAGGCCGCGCGCGTGCTCGCCCAGCGCGCCCGCGTCCACCCGGTCGGCGAGCCGGTCGGCGACGACCTTGGCGAGGAACTCGGTCGAGGTGTTGACCCCGGCGAACTCCGGCTCGTCGTCGAGGTTGCGGTAGTTGAGGGCGCCCAGCACCTCGCCCAGCTCGCGGGTGGCGAGGCCGATGTCGACGACGATGCCGTCCGGGTCGAGTTCGGCGCGGCGGAACGTCGCGTCCACGACGAAGGTGGCGCCGTGCAGCCGCTGCGCGGGCCCGAACACCTCGCCGCGGAAGCTGTGGGCGATCATGATGTGGTCCCGGACGGTGATCGCGAACAACGTGCCTGCTCCAGTCGGTCGGGGTCTCAATAGGTAATTCGGTGGCAGAGCGCGGGAAGTTCACCGGACGCGAGGCGCGGCATCACCCGGGGCAGGTCGGCGAAGCCGTCCTCCCCCGTGACCAGCGCGTCGAACGCCGGGTCGGCGAGCAGCCGCAGCGCGACCGCCAGCCGGTCGGCGAAGGTCCGCCGGGACCGCCGGGCGGGCGCCACCGCGCCGACCTGGCTGCTCCGGACGGTCAGCCGCCGCGAGTGGAAGAACTCCCCCAGCGGGACGCTGACCCGCCGGTCGCCGTACCAGCTCAGCTCGACGACCTCGCCGTCCGGGGCGAGCAGTTCCAGCGACCGCGCGAGCCCCGCCTCGGTGGCGCTCGCGTGGACGACGACGTCGCAGCCGTCGTCGGCGTCCTCCGGGCGGGCGAAGCCGACGCCGAACGCGCGGGCCACGTCCGCGCGGGACGGGTCGGTGTCGACGAGCTGCACCCGGCACCCCGGGAACCCGGCGAGGACCCCGGCGACCGAGCAGCCCACCATCCCGCCGCCGACGACGGCGATCCGGTCGCCGACCAGCGGCGCGGCGTCCCAGAGGGCGTTGACGGCGGTCTCGACCGTCCCGGCGAGGACGGCGCGCTCCGGCGGCACCCCGTCCGGGACGGGCGTGACCGCGCCCGCCGGGACGACGTACCGGGTCTGGTGCGGGTAGAGGCAGAACACCGTGCGCCCGAGGAGGCCGGGCGGGCCGTGCTCGACCTCGCCGACGTTCAGGTAGCCGTACTTGACCGGGCCGGGGAACTCGCCCTCCTGGAAGGGCGCCCGCATGATCGCGTGCTGGCTCGCCGGGACGCCGCCGCGGAACACGAGCGCCTCCGTGCCCCGGCTGACGCCGGAGAACAGCGTCCTGACCAGGACGTCGTCCGGTCCCAGCGCGGGCAGGGCGACGTCGCGGACCTCGCCCTCACCTGGCGACCGGATCCAGAAGGCGCGGGCCTCGCGCTCCATCCGTGCTCCTCCCCCGGTTCTCCCGTCCGTCCCGCCGTTCCCGGCGGACGAACAGCCATACGACGTCGCGTCCGAACGACCACAGCAGCAGCGCCAGCGCCGCCGCCACCAGCGCGGCCGGATACGGGACGACGCCCGCCGCCGCCACGACCAGCGCCACCCCCTGCACCACCGCGACGGCCTTGCGCGCCACGCTCGGCGGCAGGTCCGCGCGCAGCCACGGCGCCGCCCAGGCCGCCGCGCCGAACGCGTACCGCATCGCGCCGATCGCGAGCACCCACCACCCGACGGTCCACGCGACCTGGACGCTCAGCACCAGGACGAGGAACGCGTCGGTCTCCATGTCGAACCGCGCGCCGAGCCGCGACGCCGTCCCGGTGCGGCGGGCGACCCGGCCGTCCACCCCGTCCAGAACGAGCGCGACGGACGCGACCGCGACCAGCGTCCAGGTGTGCCCGCCGCCGAGGAGATGCCCCGCGACCAGCGCCGTCACACCCCCGGTGAGGACGACCCGGGTCAGCGTCACGTGGTCGGCCGGGCCGAGCGCGGCGCGGGCGCGGAACGCCGCGCTGAGGATCGCCCAGGACGCCAGCGCGTAGACGACGCCGGCGACCAGGCCCGCGAGACCGGGACGGACCGCCGCCGCGAGCCCGACCTGGGCCGCGGCCGCGGCGGCCAGCTCGCCCGCCCGTCCCGGCCGGGGAAGGCGGCGCGGCACCGGCGGCGCCAGCGGCAGCGAAAGGGTCACGGGCCGGGTCATCCGCGCACCTCGCTCACCGGCGCCCCGCCGCACCGCGCCGAACCGTCGAGCTGCGGCAGGTCGTGGCCGAGCCGGTCGCGCTTCGCCGTCAGGTACCGGACGTTGTCGGCGCTGACCGGCACGAGCAGCGGGACGCGGGACGACACCCGCACCCCGTACGCCTCCAGCGCGCTGACCTTGTCCGGGTTGTTCGACATCAGCCGCACCGACCGGACCCCGAGGTGCCGGAGCACGCGGGCCGCCGGGCCGTAGTCGCGGACGTCCACCGGCAGCCCGATCGCGGTGGCGGAGTCGACGGTGTCGAGCCCCTGGTCGTCCTGGAGGATGTGGGTGCGGACCTTCGCGACGAGGCCGATCCCCCGCCCCTCGTGGCCGCGCAGGTAGACGAGGACACCGGCGCCTTCGCGGACGATGGCGTCCAGCGCCGCGCCGAGCTGGTCCCCGCACTCGCAGCGCGTGGCGGCGAAGATGTCGCCGGTCATGCATTCCGAGTGCGTCCGGACGAGCACGTCGTCCCGCTCCCGGACGTCGCCGCGCACGAGCGCCATGTGCTCGTGCCCGTCGACCGGGTCCCGGAACGCGACGGCGCGGAACACGCCCCGGCGGGTCCGCAGATCCGCCTCCGCGATGTCGTTTCGGTCGATGCCCTGATCGCGCATCGCTCCCCTTCCTCGGCTCCGCAGTCGTCCCTGGTACGTGACAAGCGCCCCGGGCGGTTGCGTTCGGTTCGTATGCCCGGTGGCACGGAGGGGAGGCACCGTAGGGTTCAGCGCAGGCGCGCGGTCACCACCAGATCGTTGACGGCTCGGCGGTTCGACGGGACTTCCGGGAGGTCGGAGCGGTCGCGCTCGGCCTCAAGGCGGGCGGTCAGCGCGGCGACGTCGGCCTCGATCCGGGACGTCCCCGGCGCGTCCGCGGGCAGCGCGCCGTGCTCGGCGCGCCGCTTCGCCTCGATCAGCTCGGCCAGGTAGGACGGGCCGTCCCCGGCGAGAGAGGTCAGGTCGGCCTCGACCTCGCCCGTCCGCATCAGATGGATCCCCGTCAGCAGGACCCTGAACGTGTAGAGCAGCGGTTTCAGCTCGCTCGTCTGGGCGAACTGCTTCCACTGCGTCCGCGCGAAACCGAGGTAATGGTGCGCGTGGTTGGACGTGATCAGCCCCGGCACGAGCGCCTTCATCTCCTCATGAAGCGGGGACGTCGCGACGACCAGCGGAGACATGACCTGCTCCAGGACGTATCCGTTCCGTCGCAGCAGCAGCACGCAGAACTTGGCCAGGTCGTGGGTAACGATGTCGGCCTCCACGCCCGCGTGGTCCCACATGCGCGTGAAGGTCTCCTCGCCGGTCTCCAGCCCGACGATCTCCTCCAGCGGCAGGAGGTGGACGCCGCGCAGGTCGACGTCCGAGTCCACGGACGGGAAGCCGTACAGGTGCGCCCCGCTGACCGTGACGAACGCGCGCGGGTACGGGTGGTCGGCGGCGAGCCGGTCGAGCAGGCCGTCGGGGAGGTCGGGCGGGGTCACCGGTCAAGGCTCCTTCGTCGGATGGAGACCAGCAGGTCCTCGACCGCCGCGCGGTCGGGCTCGGCGGGCAGCGGGCTGCGGTCGAGAGCGTCGTTCACGTCGGCGGTGAGGGCGGCGCGCCAGGCGCCGATCTCGTCCCAGCCGACCTCGCCGCGCCGCACGGCGAGCAGCCGTTCGCGCCGGTCGCCGACGTGCACGCGCGGCTCGCCGTGCCGGACGAGGTGCAGCCCGCACTCCAGCAGCCGCAGCATGTGCATGACGTGCTTCCAGCGCGGCGCGCCGCCGTTGCGCAGGTCGCCTTCGAGCTTGCGGAACTGGGCGTCGGCGTAGCGGAGGAACGTCTGGTGCGCGCGGCGCGACAGGAACGCCTCCCGGACGGCCAGCAACTCCTCGCCCTCCGGCGTCGCCTTCTCGACCAGCGGCGACCACAGGCACTCCAGGACGGTCGGGTTCGCCGCGAGCGCCAGTTCGCAGAACCGCTCCAGCTCCCAGGAGAACTGCTCGGGCAGCGGGCCCTCCACGTGCGTCGGCGGCTTGGCGAACCGCCAGAACAGCGGCGCGGGCGCGGCGTAGACGCCGCGCCGGTCGACGTCGCTGGCGTCCGTCGCGAGGCCGTAGGCGCGCGACCCGGCCACCACCGCCAGGATCGTGTGGTCGCGGACGAGGCCGAGCGCGCCCTCGTCGTCGGAGATCGTCACGCGGGCAGCCTGGCGCAGCGCGTCCGGGCGTGTCGACTCGATAACGTCCGGGCTCGACCCTGCTCTCCGGACGGACGGAGGAACCATGCGGCGCATCGCCCGGCCGGCGCTGCCGCTCTTCCCCACGCTGCTGCTCTCCCCCACGCTGCTGGTGCTCGCGCTGGTCGTCGGCTATCCGGCGGTCGCCGGATTCCGCGAGTCGCTGTACGCGGGCGGCGAGGGCCTGGACGCGGACGGCTTCGTCGCCGGCGGCGACCGGTTCGCCGGGGCCCGCAACTACACGGCGATCTTCCACGGCGACCGGGCGGACGCGTTCTGGAACGCCTTCGGCAACACGACGTTCTTCACGTTCACCACCGTCGTCCTGGAGACGGCGATCGGCGTCGCGATGGCGCTGGTCATGCACCGGATGTTCCGGGGACGGGCGGTGGTGCGCGCGAGCGTCCTCGTCCCGTGGGCGGTGCCGACCGCGATCTCCGGGCTGCTGTGGCGGTGGATCTTCCAGGCGGACGGGGCCGCGAACGCCGTCCTCGGCCGGGAGGTCCTGTGGACCGCCGGCGGGTTCCCGGCCAAGGTCGCCGTCGTCACCGCCGAGGTGTGGAAGACGTCGCCGTTCATCGGGCTGCTCGTCCTCGCCGGGCTCCAGCTGATCCCCGCGGAGGTCCACGAGGCGGCGCGGGTGGACGGCGCGGGCCCGCTCCAGCGGTTCGCGCGGATCACGTTGCCGCTGGTCAAGCCCGCGCTGCTGGTGGCCGTCCTGTTCCGGATGCTGGACGTCCTGCGCATGTTCGACCTGCCCGCCGTGCTGGTCGGCGTCGACCAGGATTCCGTGCAGACGCTCACGATGGTCGCGTGGACGGAGGCTTCGGACCTGCGGTACGGGTCGGCGGCGGCGTACGCGACCGTCCTGTTCGGCTACGTCGCGCTGATCGCGTTCCTGTTCGTGAAACTGCTCGGCGCCGACATCATCGGCGAGGCGCACCGCCATTCGAGGCGCGGGAAAGGGACGGCGGAATGAGAAGTCCGTGGGCCCGGCGCGCCCTCTCCTGCTCCGGAGGCGCGCTCGTCGTGGCCTATTGCCTCGCGCCCTTCTACTGGATGACGATTTCCGCGTTCCGCCGCCCGCAGGACCAGTTCGACAATTCGATCGTCCCCACCCGGGGGTCGTGGGAGAACTTCTCTGCGGTGTTCTCCGGCGGGGAGGGATTCGGGCGCGCCCTGCTGAACAGCCTCGTCGTCGCGGGCGCCACGACCGCGCTGACGCTCCTGATCGGCACGTGCGCCGCGTACGCGCTGGCCAGGCTCCGTTTCCGGGGAAAGAACGCGGTGCTCGGGCTGATCGTCGCGGCGACGATGTTCCCGGGAATCTCGCAGCTCGTCCCGTTGCTGAAACTGTTCACGGAAATCGGATGGATCAACACCTACCAGGCCATGGTGCTGCCCAGTCTCGGATTCGCGCTGCCCCTGTCGGTGTGGCTGCTCACCGCGTTCTTCCGGCAGTTGCCGGAAGAACTGGAGCAGGCGGCCATGGTGGACGGCTGCACCCGCGCCCAGGCGTTCCGCAAGATCATCGTTCCGCTCGCCGCGCCCGGCGTGTTCACCACGGCGATCGTCACGTTCATCGCCACGTGGAACGAGTTCCTCATCGCGCTTTCCATGGTCAACGACAGGGACATGCGGACGGCCACGGTCGCGATCTCGACGTTCACCGGCGCCTCCGGGTTCGACCAGCCGTTCGGCACCCAGATGGCGGCGGGCGCGGTCGTGACCGTCCCGCTGGTCGCCGTGGTGCTCGTGTTCCAGCGCCGGATCGTCGCCGGGCTCACCGCGGGCGGCGTGAAGTGACACGGCGTGAAGTGACTCCGCCCTCCTCCGCGAAAGGACGTTCATGACCGAGGACACCCTGGCCGTCCCCCCGTCCGGCGGCGCGGCGGAGCCCGGCGGCTGGTGGCGCGACGCCGTCATCTACCAGGTGTACGTCCGCAGCTTCGCCGACTCGGACGGCGACGGCGTCGGCGACCTGCCGGGCGTCCGGTCCCGGCTGCCCCACCTCGCCGACCTCGGCGTGGACGCGCTGTGGCTCACCCCGTTCTACGTCTCCCCGATGGCCGACTTCGGCTACGACGTGGCCGACTACCGCGACGTCGACCCCCTGTTCGGCACCCTCGACGACGCCCGCGCCCTGATCGCCGACGCGCACGCGCGCGGCCTGCGGATCATCGTGGACGTCGTCCCGAACCACACCTCCGACCGGCACGCCTGGTTCCGCGCGGCGCTCGCCGCGCCGCCCGGCTCCGCCGCGCGCGCCCGCTACGTCTTCCGGGACGGCCGGGGCCCGGACGGCGCCGACCCGCCGAACGACTGGGAGTCGGTGTTCGGCGGGCCCGCCTGGACGCGCGTCCCGGACGGCCAGTGGTACCTGCACCTGTTCGCCGCTGAGCAACCGGACCTGAACTGGGAGAACCCCGAGGTCCACGACGAGTTCGCGAGCATCCTGCGGTTCTGGCTCGACCTCGGCGCGGACGGCTTCCGCGTCGACGTCGCGCACGGCATGGCCAAGGCCCCCGGCCTCCCCGACGTCGGGCACGGGAACCAGGCGGAGATGCTCGGCACGGCCGTCCTCCCGTACTTCGACCAGGATCCCGTCCACGAGATCCACCGCGAGTGGCGCCGCCTCCTCGACGCCTACGGTGCCGCGAACGGCGGGGAGCGGATCGCGGTCGCCGAGGCGTGGGCGCCGACGCCCGAGCGGCTCGCCGCCTACACCCGTCCGGACGAGCTGCACCAGGCGTTCAACTTCCACTACCTGACCGCGCCGTGGGACGCGTCCCGGATGCGGGAGGTGATCGCGGAGTCGCTGCGCACGGCGGACGCGGTCGGCGCGCCCGCCACCTGGGTCCTGTCGAACCACGACGTGAAACGGCACGTCACCCGGTACGGCGGCGGCGCGGCCGGGCTGCGGCGGGCCCGCGCGGCGGCGCTGCTGACGCTCGCGCTGCCCGGGTCGTCCTACGTCTACCAGGGCGAGGAGCTCGGCCTGCCCGAGGTCCTCGACCTGCCGGAGGAGTTCCAGCAGGACCCGCAGCGGCGGCGCGGCGGGGGCGACGGGCGCGACGGCTGCCGCGTCCCGCTGCCGTGGGACGGCGAGGAGCCGCCGTTCGGGTTCGGCGCGGGCCCCGCGTCGTGGCTGCCGATGCCGACCGCGTGGCGCGACCTCACGGTGGCGGCGCAGCGCGGCGACCCCGGCTCGATGCTCGCCCTCTACCGCGAGGCGCTGCGCGTCCGGCGGGACCATCCGGCGCTCGGCGGCGGGCGGCTGCACTGGCTGGACGGCCCGCCCGGCACGCTCTCCTTCGTCCGGACGGGCACGGGCGACGGCTCGGACGGCGGACGGCGGCTCGGATGCGCCGTCAACCTGGGCGAACACGCCGCCCGCGTCCCGGTGCCGGGCACGCCGCTGCTGGCCAGCGGGCCGTACCGAGTCGACAACGGCACCGCCGAACTTCCCCCTGACACGGCCCTGTGGTGGGACGTCCCCGCGGACGACTGACCAGGTGACCGCCAGGTAACGGTTTCATTTCGGCGCATTGACAGTGAACCCGGTCACGGTCTTTCATCCGTGGGAGCGCTCCCACAAGCGAGTCACAACCTGAGAGGGGTCCCGCGATGAGGGCCATCATGCGGCGCGGGCTGAGCACGGCGATGGCGGCCGTGATCGCCGGCGCCCTCGCCGTCGCCTGCGGCGGCGACGACAAGGCGGACGAGGGCGGCGCCGAGTCCGGGCCGGTCGAGCTCACCGTCGACGTCTTCGGCGAGCCCGGCTACGACGCGCTCTACAAGCAGTACGAGCAGACCCACCCCAACGTCAAGATCAAGCAGCGCAAGGTCTCCAGCCTGGACGAGTACAAGCCCCGCATCCAGCAGTGGATGGCCACCGGCAGCGGCGCGGGCGACGTCGTCATGCTGGAGGAGGGCATCCTCCCCCTCTACATGCAGCAGCGCGCGAAGTTCCTCAACCTGTTCGACTACGGCGGCAGGGCGCTGGAGAAGAACTTCCTGCCGTGGAAGTGGCAGATGGGCGTCAGCCCGGACGGCGGGCAGCTCGTCGGCCTCGGCACCGACGTCGGCCCGCTCGCCATGTGCTACCGCACCGACCTGTTCAAGAAGGCGGGCCTGCCGACCGACCGCGACGAGGTCGGCAAGCTCTGGCCGACGTGGGACCAGTTCCTCGCCACCGGGCAGAAGTTCGAGAGCAAGGTGCCCGGCACGAAGTGGCTGGACGGCCCCACCGCCGTGTTCCGCGCGACCGTCCTGCAGAACGCCGGGAACG
This sequence comes from Actinomadura decatromicini, assembly GCF_008121305.1. Lineage (NCBI taxonomy): Bacteria > Bacillati > Actinomycetota > Actinomycetes > Streptosporangiales > Thermomonosporaceae > Actinomadura > Actinomadura decatromicini. The sequence continues at coordinate 374,232 of NZ_VSRQ01000006.1, forward strand.
GTCCCGGCTACAGCTTCTTCGACAAGAGCGGCAACCTCGCCTACGACACCAACCCGGGCGTGCGGCAGGCGTTCGACACGGCGCTGAAGTTCGAGCAGAACAAGCTCACCGCCGACATGTCGATCTTCACGCCGCCGTGGCAGACCGCGCTCAAGCGCGACTCGTTCGCCACCGTGCCGTGCCCGTCCTGGATGCTCGGCGGCATCGAGGACTTCTCCGGGTCCTACGGCAAGGGAAAGTGGGACGTGGCGACCACTCCGGGCGGGTCCGGGTACTGGGGCGGGTCGTGGCTCGCCGTCCCGAAGCAGACGAAGCACGCCAAGGCCGCCGCCGCGCTCGCCGAGTTCCTGACCTCGCCGGAGGGGCAGGTGGGCGCGTTCAAGGAGAAGAACGTCTTCCCGTCGTCGCCGCAGGCCGCGCAGGACCCGGCGGTCGCCGGGGCGAAGAGCGCCTACTTCAACGACGCGCCGATCGGCCAGATCTTCGGGCAGCTCGTGTCCGCGGTGAAGCCGGTGCACCTCGGGCCGAAGAACGAGGACGTGCGGGCGGCGGTGGAGAACGTCCTGATCTCCGTCGGGCAGGGGCGGCGCAAGCCCGCCGACGCCTGGTCCGCGTCGGTCGAGGAGGCGAAGAAGGCGGCCCGGTGATCCCGGCGGCCGTCCGCGAACCGGGACGGCGGCGGCGCACCCGCCGCGCCGGCGCCGCCGCCGTCCCCCGCCCGCCCAACGCCGTCCTTCGACCACCTCGGAAAGGAGGCGCACCGCGATGACCATCGAGCTGCGCCCCGGCCGGAAGGGCCCGCCGCCCGCGCCTGCCAGGCCCGGGCCCCGCCGCGCCTGGCGGGCGCGGCTCGCCAGGCTCGACCTGCGGGGCGCGCCCTACGCCTTCATCTCGCCGTTCTACCTCGTCTTCGTCGTGTTCGGCGCGTTCCCGCTCGGCTACACCCTCTGGGTCTCGCTGCACGACTGGGAGCTCGCGTCCGGGACGCGGAGGTTCGTCGGCCTCGACAACTACGACTACCTGCTGACCGACGCCGACTTCTGGCACGCGACCGTCAACACGCTCGGGATCTTCGTCGTCGCGACCGTCCCGCAGCTCCTGCTCGCGCTGCTCGCCGCGAACGCGCTGAACCGGCGCATGCGGATGCCGACGCTGTTCCGGATCGGGATGGTCGCGCCGCTCGTCACCTCGACCGCCGCCGTCGCGATCGTGTTCACCCAGATGTTCGACAAGGACTGGGGCATGGTCAACTGGGCGCTCGGCCTGGCCGGGATCGACCCGGTCGCCTGGACGAGCAGCCGCGGCTGGTCGTGGGTCGCCATCGCGACGATGGTCGACTGGCGCTGGACCGGCTACAACGCGCTCATCTACCTGGCCGCCATGCAGGCGATCCCGAGGGACCTCTACGAGGCCGCGGCGATCGACGGCGCGTCCAGGATCCGGCAGTTCTGGCAGATCACCGTGCCGATGCTGCGGCCGACGATCCTCTTCACGGTGATCATCTCGACGATCGGCGGGCTCCAGCTCTTCACCGAGCCGGTCCTGTTCAGCGTCGGCACCCCCAACAAGATGGACGGCGGCCCGATGCACCAGTTCCAGACGATCACGATGTACATGTACGACAACGCCTTCGGCCACGACCGGTACGGCTACGGCGCGACCGTCGCGTGGGCCCTGTTCCTCATGATCATCGTGTTCTCGCTGCTCAACTTCCTGGCCGTGCGGCGCGCGGGAGGCACGAGGTGACCACGCTCCTCACCGGCCGACACGCCCGGCGCCCCGGACGGTTCCGCGGGCTGTGGAACGCTAGCCCGCTCACCTACCTCACGCTGGTCGCCGCGCTGGCGCTGTCGGTCTTCCCGATCTACTGGATGATCATCGTGGCGACGCGGACGAACAGCGTCGTCGCCGACGTCCCGCCGCCGCTGCTGCCCGGCGGGCAGGGCGCCGACAACGTCGGACGCCTCTTCGACAACCCCGAGGCGTACTTCGCGAAGGGGCTGCTGAACTCGGCCGTCGCGTCCGGCGCGGTGACGGTCTCGACGGTGTTCTTCGCCTCGCTCGCCGGGTTCGCGTTCGCCAAGCTGCGCTTCCGCGGCCGGAACGCGCTGCTGCTCACGATCGTCGCGACGATGATGATCCCGGTGCAGATGGGCGTCATCCCGCTCTACATGATCACGGTGAAGCTGGGCTGGCAGAACCATCTGCAGGCGGTGATCGTCCCGTTCCTGGTCACCGGGTTCGGCGTGTTCATGATGCGGCAGTACGCCGACCAGGCCATCCCGGACGAGCTGATCGAGGCGGCCCGCGTCGACGGGTGCAGCACGTTCGGCGTCTACTGGCGCGTGGTGCTGCCCGCGCTGCGTCCCGCCGCGGGCGTGCTCGGCCTGTTCACGTTCATGCAGACCTGGAACGAGTTCATGTGGCCGCTCGCCGTGCTGAGCCCGGACAACCCCACGGTCCAGCTCTCGATCAACAACCTGGCGAACGCCTACTTCAAGGACTACACGCTCATGTTCGCCGGGACGTCCGTGGCGATCCTGCCGCTGCTCGTCGTGTTCGTCGTTTTCGGCCGCCAGATCATCGGCGGGATCATGGAAGGTGCAGTGAAGGCGTGACCTCCATTCAGGACGAGACCGGCGCGGCTTCCGTCGCGGCGTTCCCGGCGGGGTTCCGCTGGGGCGCCGCCACCGCCGCCTACCAGATCGAGGGCGCCGCCAACGAGGGCGGACGCGGCCCTTCCATCTGGGACACCTTCGCCCGCACCCCCGGCAAGGTCCTCGGCGGCGACACCGGCGACGTCGCGGTCGACCACTACCACCGGTTCGCCGGCGACGTGGCGCTGATGGCGGACCTCGGCCTCACCGCCTACCGGTTCTCGATCTCCTGGCCGCGCGTGCTGCCGTCCGGGAGCGGGGCCGTCAACGAGGAGGGCCTCGACTTCTACCGGCGGCTCGTGGACGCGCTGCTCGCGGCGGGCATCGAGCCCTGGCCGACGCTTTACCACTGGGACCTGCCGCAGCCGCTGGAGGACGCGGGCGGCTGGCCTGAGCGGGACACCGCGCACCGGTTCGCCGAGTACGCGGCGCTGGTCCACGGCGCGCTCGGCGACCGCGTCCGGCACTGGACGACGGTGAACGAGCCGTGGTGCGCGGCGTTCCTCGGCTACGCCTCCGGGGAGCACGCGCCGGGACGCCGCGACCCGGTCGCCGCGCTGAGGGCCGCGCACCACCTGATGCTCGGCCACGGCCTCGCCGCCGACGCCATGCGGGCCGCGAACGCGGGCACCCTGGTCGGCGCGGCCGTGAACCTCTACGCGGTGTCGCCCGCGACCGACGACCCCGCCGACGTGGACGCCGCGCGCCGCGTCGACGGCCTGCAGAACCGGCTGTTCCTCGACCCGCTGCTGCTCGGCCGCTACCCGGCGGACGTGCTGGCGGACACGGAGCGGCTCGGGTTCGTCCCGGGAGGCGCGGACCTCGACGCCGACCTGGACGTCATCGGCCGCCCGCTCGACCACCTCGGCATCAACTACTACTCGCGGCACACCGTCGCCGGGACGCCCGGCGAGGCGAGCCAGACCGCGTCGTCGCCGTTCGCCGCGCACTCCCCCTGGGTGGGCAGCGAGCACGTCCGGTTCGTGCCGGGCGGGCGCCCGGTCACCGGGATGGGCTGGGAGATCGACGCGGGCGGGCTGCACGAGGTGCTGAGCCGGGTGCACCGCGAGTACCCGTCCGTCCCGCTGTACATCACGGAGAACGGCGCGGGCTACGACGAGGCGCCGGACGAGAATGGCACGGTCCAAGACGCCGCGCGCATCGCCTACCTCGACGCGCACCTGCGGGCGTGCCACGACGCCGTCGCCGGCGGTGTCCCGCTTCGCGGCTACTTCACGTGGTCCCTGCTGGATAATTTCGAGTGGGCCTGGGGCTACTCGAAGCGCTTCGGCCTGGTTCACGTCGACTACGCGACGCAGCGCCGCGCGCCCAAGGAGAGCGCTCGCTGGTACGCCGGGGTGATCCGGCGCGGCGGGCTGCCCGGACGGCCCTGACCGCCCGGACGGCACACACGGAGGGGGCCAGATGACGGGTAGGGGCGGGCGGCCGACCCTGGAGGAGGTCGCGGCGCGGGCCGGGGTCGGCCGCGGCACGGTGTCCCGGGTGGTGAACGGCTCGCCGCGGGTCAGCCCGCAGGCGCGCGCGGCGGTGCTGAAGGCGATCGACGAGCTCGGCTACGTGCCGAACCGCGCGGCGCGGCAGCTCGTCACCCGCCGCACCGACACGGTGGCGCTCGTCGTCGCCGAGTCCGACCAGCGGCTGTTCCACGAGCCGTACTTCGCCGGGATCATCCGCGGGATCAGCAACGGGCTCGGCGACACCGGGCTGCAGCTCCTGCTCGCGCTCGCCCGCTCCCCCGCCGAGTACGACCGGCTGGAGGACTACCTCACCGCCCAGCACGTGGACGGCGTGCTCCTCACGTCCCTGCACGCCGAGGACCCGCTGCCCGCCAAGCTGGAGGCGGGCGGCGTGCCGACCGTGCTCGGCGGGCGGCCGCCCGGCCTGCACCCGGTCAGCTACGTCGACGTCGACAACCGCAGCGGGGCCCGGGAGGCCGTCGCGCACCTCGTCGCGCAGGGGCGGCGGCGGATCGCGACCATCGCCGGTCCGCAGGACATGGGCGTCGGCATCGACCGGCTGGCCGGCTACCGGGACGCGCTCGCCGCCGCCGGGCTGCCCGAGCGCGTCGAGTACGGCGACTTCGGCGAGGCCAGCGGGGTCGCGGCGGCGGAGCGGCTGCTCGCCGCCGAGCCCGGCCTGGACGCGGTGTTCGCCGCCGACGACCCGATGGCGCTCGGCGCGCTGCGGGCGCTGCACCGGCACGGCCGCGGCGTCCCGGACGACGTGGCGGTGATCGGGTTCGACGACTCGGCCGCCGCGCCGCTCGCCGACCCGCCGCTGACGACCGTCCACCAGTCGCCGGAGGAGATGGGCGTGGAGATGGCGCGGCTGCTGGTGTCCCGGATCCGCGGCGAGACGCTCCCGGACCCGGTGGTCATCCTGCGCCCTCACCTGGTCCTTCGCGAGTCTGCCTGACATGATCCGGGCATGGCATACGAACCGACCGACGGCGAGCTCGTCCATCTGAAGCGCTGCGTGGAGCTGGCCGCCGAGGCGCTGGAGGCGTCCGACGAACCGTTCGGAACGGTCCTCGTGGGGGCGGACGGCAAGGCCCTGTTCGAGGACCGCAACCGCACGGCGGGCGGCGACCACACCCGGCACCCGGAGTTCGAGGCCGCGCGCTGGGCGGCGAACAACCTGTCCGAGGCGGACCGGGCGGCGGCGACCGTGTTCACGTCCGGGGAGCACTGCCCGATGTGCTCGGCCGCGCACGGGTGGGTCGGGCTCGGACGCATCGTCTACATCCTGTCGGCCGCGCAGCTCGCGGCGTGGCGGGCGGACCTCGGCGTCCCGCCCGGCCCGGTCACGGCCTTCCCGATCCAGGAGGTCGTGCCCGGCATCCAGGTGGACGGGCCGGTCGCGTCCCTGGAGTCCGCGATGCGCGACCTGCACACCCGGGCCGCGGCCCGCCGCTGAACCGACGACCGAAGGCGCGCCGTCTCCTTTCCGCGGACGGCGCGCCTTCTCCTGTAAGGCGGTCAGCGGGCGAGCAGCGCGTCGAGCCGCTCCACCGCCGCCCGCCAGTCCGGCGGCACCCGGCAGCGCGTCGCCCGGCGCCCCCGATAGGTGAGCGTGTAGGTGAAGTGATCGGCCACCTGGCATCCGGCCGGTGACGATCGCGTGGTCACGATCCGGCGGAGCGCGGCGCGCAGGCCGCGCATTTCATCGTCCCGCAGCATGATCTTCCGGTCGCGGACGAGCGCCGTCCCCGAATCGTCGACGGTCACGCGGTCGTCGAGCCCGGCGAATCCGCCGGTCCGCTCATAGGTCACCAGGACGTCCGGTCCCGTATGGGCCAGCATTGCGTCGAAGCCCTCCATTTCGGGCGGGCCGCCGGAAAGCACGCCGGGTCCCGTCCGGCGGCCCGCGGGTCGGCGATCAGCGCCCTTACCGGAAAAGGATTCCGCCGGTCTCCCGCACCGCCGCGCACCGGTTGCCATAGGTGCGGGCGAAATGCCGGGGCGCGCCGTGCCAGCGCCCCTCGGCGCGGACCCGGACGGGCGCGTACTCCAATGTGCACACCCCGTCCTGCGCGGGAATGCGCGATACCTCGCCGCGCACGGATTTGAGCTGCGCACAGGCTCGGCGTGGATCCTGGTGGGTGCCTCCGTCCGGGTCGCAGGTCAGCGTGCGGACGGTGCCGTGCCCCCGCTCGGGCGTCACCCACAGCCGGTAGGCGGCGGCCGGTTCGCGCGCCTGCGCGGGCGCCGCCTGCGCGATGACGGCCATTCCCGTCGCCAATACGGCCCAGCGGAGACGGGCACGCGACTTGTGCATGTCTTCCTCCCAGTTTCTGCCCGCCGCGATCCGCGGCGTCGGCCGCCCGGACGTCGAATCGCCGTGGCGTCCCGCCAATGGGCGCGCCACAAATCCCCCAAAGAAGGTCAATTCCGGTCTCGGGTCGGCCGTCGGTGAACTCCGAAATCGAGTCTGCCCATTTTTCCAATGCCGCGAAGCCGGAATGGGGCGGACGGCCGCGGTATCGCCCGCGAGCCCGTACACACCGCGCTAGGCTCGCATGTCATGACCGACCTGTTGAATTCGCCCTTCCTGAAGATCGAACAGCAGTCGTCGCAGCTCGACTACCGGATCGAGGGCGAGAACGACCTGCCCCTCGGTCACGCGACGCAGGTCGCGGGTCCGAAACCGCGCAAGGGACTGCTCGGCATGTTCGGCTCGGGCCTCAAGAACGCGAGGGTCGTCGTCCAGGTCGGCGGGCTCGACGGCGCGCCGCTGTTCTACGTCGACCACCAGGACGGCGCGCCGGTCGCGGTGGTGGCGCCCGGCGGCGCGGTGATCGGCCGGTTCCAGTACGACCTGCAGGGCGTGGCGCGGCAGATGGCGGCGGGCGGCATGATGGGCGCCATGTTCGGCCGCGCGCCCGCGATGCGGCACCGCCTGCTCGACGGCGCCGACCGTCCGCTGTGCGAGCTGGCGTGGGAGATGCGGCAGGTCGGCACGCCCGGCGACGACACCCTCCGGTGGATCCCGGTCGGCTGCGACTACACCGACGTGAACGGGCAGCTCATCGCGCACGCCGACGTCCGGGAGGCGACCTTCAAGGACCGGTACGTCCTGCAGCTCATGTACCAGCTCCCCGAGCCGCTGCGCACGATGGTCATCGCCTCGCCCCTCGCCTTCGACCTGACCCGGAGCTGACGTGCCGTCCCTGTACGAAGCGCTCACCTGGACGATCGACGAGCCGCAGCGGCCGCGCGAGTACGTCGTCCACGACGGCGGGGAACTGCTCGCCAGCGTCACCCGCGTGCCCGTCCAGCGGCAGGACGAGGCGGCGATGCCGTACGCGAACCCGCACGCCCAGTACGACGAGACCCGCACGGTGGTCTGCGTCGCCGGGCCCGACGGGACGCCGTACTTCTACGTCGACCGCACCAACGACCCGATGCGCCCGCAGCCCGCCTACGTCGTCGCGCCGAACGGCGGCCTGATCGGCTCGGTCGCGGTCATGACGGGCGGGCTGGGCGGCGTCGTCAAGCTGATGTCCGGCAAGCGGGGCGGGCGCTACGGGCTCCTCGACGCGCAGCGCAACGAGATCGCGTTCGTGACCGGGCCCGGCATGCGGAACCCGAACGAGGAGGGCACGATCACCGATCCCGGCGGCACGCGGATCGGGTCGTATCTGACCGCCCACTCCCCCTACAACGACCGGCGTCGGCGCCACACCGTCCGGGTGTTCGCACCCCTGCCCGAGCCGCAGCGGACGCTCGTGCTCGCGTCGCTGATCGGCGTCGAGCTGATGACCCCGGCGAGCTGATGACCCGGGCGAGCCGACCGGTCAGCTCCGGCACTCGCCGCCGTTGAGCGTGAAGCGGGACGGCACGCCGTTCGCGCCGTCCTGGCGTCCGAGGAAGCCGAACTCGGCCGTCCCGCGCGGCGGGATCGAGCGGTTCCAGCCCGCCGCCGTGACGGTGACCGCGGCGCCGTTCTGGCTGCCGCCGCCGTTCCAGAGCTGGACGATCGACTGCCCGTCCGGGAACTCGAAGCCGAGCGTCCAGCCGTCGATCGCCCGGTCGCCGAGGTTCGTGATGCGGACCGACGCCTGGAAGCCCTCCGGCCACGTCCCCTGGAGTCGGTAGGACACCGAGCACGCCGTAGACGGTGGCCTGCTCGTCGCGGACGGCGATCGCGGCCGTCCCGCGCTCGCCCGGTCGGACGAGTCGGGCGCCAGCGCGGCCAGCAGCAGCGCCACGAGGGCCAGGGCCCCGACCGCGGCGCCGCCGATGAGCAGCGGTCTCCGGAAGGAGCGCGGTGCGGGGGGCGGCGGATCCTGCGGCGGCGGCTCGGCCAGGACGCGCGTCGGGTTCGGCGCGGGCTCGGGCAGGACGGGCGGACCGGCCAGGACGCCGGTCGCGTCCGGCGGCCCCGGCGGCTCCGGCGACTCGGGCGTCCAGCGGCCGTGCTCGGCGGGACGGGCGTCGTCCCCGCCGTGCCGCGTCGCGAGCTGGACGCCGCCCGCCGCCGCGAGCACCCGGGCCGCCTCCGCCGCCGTCGGCCGGTCCTCCGGACGCTCGGCGAGGCAGCGGCGGCAGAGCGCGGCGACCTCGTCCGGCACGTCCGGCGGCAGGGACGGCGTCGACACCGGCAGCCCGGTCAGCGCCTCGTGCAGGACGACGCCCAGCGAGAACACGTCGGCGGCCGCCGTGGGCGCGGCGCCCGTCAGCAGCTCGGGCGCGACGTAGGCGGGCGTGCCGAGGACGGGCCCGCCCGCCGTCGCCGGGCCGGTGAACGCGATCCCGAAGTCGAGGACCTTCACCCCGACCGGGGTGAGGAAGATGTTGGCTGGCTTGACGTCGCGGTGGACGATCCCCGCGGCGTGGGCGGCGGCCAGCGCGTCGGCGACCCGCGCGCAGACCCCGGCGGCCTCCCGCCAGGACAGCGGGCCGCGGGTCAGGCGGGCGGACAGGCTCTCCCCGTCCAGCAGCTCCATGACCACGTAGGGGACGGTCCGCGTCCGGCCGTCCTGCTCGCCGTAGTCGTACACGCCGGTGATGCTCGGGTGCGTGAGGCCCGCGGCCGCCTTCGCCTCCTGGCGGAGCCGCCGGGTGAACTCCTCCGGCCAGCCGTCCTTGGGCACCTTGACGGCGACGGCGCGGTCGAGGACGAGGTCGACCGCGCGCCAGACGGTCGCCATGCCGCCCGCGCCGAGCGGTCGTTCCAGGCGGTAGCGCTCCCCGAGGCGGTCGCCCGGGGCGACGATCTCGGGCATGGGGAGCAGCCTATGCCCGGGATCAGGGCACGAGGTACCGGCTGTCGCGGGCGTCGGTGATCGCCATGTGGCCGGGCGCGTGCCCGATCGCGAACTTCGGCCGGGACGCCGCCACGGCCGCCTGCGGGGTCACCCCGCACGCCCAGAACACGGGGATCTCGTCCACCCGGACGTCGACCGGGTCGCCGTAGTCGGGCCGTCCGAGGTCGTCGATGCCGAGTTCGACCGGGTCGCCGACGTGGACGGGCGCGCCGTGCACGGACGGATACCGCGCCGTGACCCGGACGGCGTCCGCGACCTGCGCGGCCAGGACGGGACGCATCGACACGACGAGCGGCCCGCCGAACTCCCCGGCGCGGCGGCACATGCGGTTCGTCCGGTACATCGGGACGTTCCGGCCCTGCTCGACGTGCCGGACGGGCACGCCCGCCTCCCGCAGCGCCGCCTCGAAGGTGAAGCTGCACCCGATGAGGAACGAGACGAGGTCGCCCCGCCAGTATCCGGTCACGTCGGGGACTTCGGCGACCGGCTCGCCGTCCTCGTAGACGACGTAACCGGGAAGGTCGGTGCGCAGGTCGCCGGAGAACAGCGACGCGGACGTCTCTCCGGGCTCGGTCACGTCCAGGACGGGGCACGGCTTCGGGTTGCGCTGGGCGAACAGCAGCAGGTCGTAGGCGTGTTCACGGGGCACGGCGATCAGGTTCGCCTGCGTCCAGCCCCGGCACCAGCCCGCGGTGGGGGCGCGGAGCCCGGCGCGGAACAGGGCCCTCGCCTGGCCGGGCGACAGCTCGCCCGGATTGATCGGGGCGCTCATGAATCCCCCCGGTACCGGCGGATGCCGTGTCGGCCGAGTCGGTGCCGGCGAACACGGTGTCGGCGGACGCGGTGGCCCCCGAACCCGATCCCGTTCGCCGCCGCGTCCGCGGGGACACCGGGCGGCCGGCCGTCCGCGGGCCGGAGCGAGTCCGGGTCTGCGGCACCCGACACCCCCACGCCGAGTGCCGCATGACCCGGACGCCCCAGGTACCGGACTGTCGCCAGCGGCCCTGTAGGGGGAACGCGCGGCCCCGGGCGCATGGTTCCCGGACGCGCCGGACTTTTCGCGCTATGTATGGGAATCAGCACATCGTCCCTCATTTCCACAGGTCATCGAGGTCGGACAGGGCGTTCCAGCCGAGGTAGAGCGACAGCAGCCACGCGGCGACGCCGAGCGCGAGCAGCCAGACCGGGTACCGGTAGCCGCCGAGGAGGTCGCGCCGCCGTCCGGCCGCCCAGAGCAGGACGCCGAGCCCGAACGGCAGGATCATCCCGTTCAGCGCGCCCGCGAGGACGAGCAGCTTCGCCGGGGCGGTGCCGAGCACGAGGTAGATCGCGGCGGAGACCGCGATGAACGCCACCACGAGGCGGTTGCGGTGCCGCTCGACGAACGTCGAGAACGACACCAGGAACGACACCGACGTGTAGGACGCGCCGATCACCGACGTGATCGCCGCCGCCCACATGATCACGCCGAACAGCCGCAGCCCGGCGCCGCCCGCCGCGTGCTGGAAGGCCGACGACGGCGGGTTCTCCTTGGCGAGCGTCACGCCGCCCGCGACGACCCCGAGGACGGCGAGGAACAGCAGCACCCGCATCAGCCCGGTGACGAGGATGCCGGTGACCGCGCTCCGGTTGATCTCCTTGACGTTGCCCGCGCCGGTCAGCCCGGACTCGATCATGCGGTGCGCGCCCGCGTAGGTGATGTAGCCGCCGACCGTCCCGCCGATCAGGGTGGTGATGACGAGGAAGTCGACGGTCTCGGGCGCGACGCTCTGCCGCAGCGCGTCGCCGAGCGGCGGCTCCGACACGAACGCCACGTACAGCGTCAGGAGGATCATCGCCGCGCCGAGCACGATGACGATCCGGTCCATCGCGACCCCGGCCCGGCGGCTGAGGAAGACCGCGATGGCGACCAGCGCGGACAGCGCGCCGCCGAGCTTGACGTCCAGGCCGAGCAGCGCGTTCAGACCGAGCGCCGTGCCCGCGACGTTGCCGATGTTGAACACGAGGCCGCCGAAGACGTCCAGCGCGGCGAGGCCGTAGCCCGCGCCGGGCAGGACGCGGTTGCCGAGCTCCTGCGCGCGCATCCCGGACACGCCGACGACGCGCCACACGTTGAGCTGGATCGCGATGTCCACCAGCACGGACACGAGGATCGCGAACGCGAACGCGGCGCCGAGCCTGGCGGTGAACACGGTGGTCTGGGTGATGAAGCCGGGTCCGATGGCGCTGGTCGCCATCAGGAACATCGCGCCCGCGAGCGCGGCGCGGCGGGAGCGGGCGGGTGGCGAGGGGGGCTTTTCCAGGGTGGTCCGGTCCGTCATGGGGGCTGACCTTCCAGGGGTGCGACCTTTCCGCCAGGGTAAAGATTGTTGAACAATCCTTCAATCCTTTTGTAGGGTTATTTCTGGCGCGGCTGGGATAGCCTGGCCGTCGCACCGACGTCGAAGCGCGTGGCGTCCGCCGCCACCGGGAGGGCAGGCCGATGCCGACGCAGGAGTCGTGGCTCGACGAGATCGCGGCGGCGCGGCACGGGCTGGATCGCTCCAGCACCGCCGCCCGGGTCGCCGACCTGCTCCGCGAGCAGATCACCGACGGGCGGCTCGTCCCCGGGGCCCGGCTCCCCGAGGAGGACCTCTGCCGCGCCGTGAAGGTGTCGCGCAACACGATGCGGGAGGCGTTCCGGCTGCTCGTCCAGGAGCGGCTGCTCGTGCACGAGTTCAACCGCGGGGTGTTCGTCCGGCGCGTCACCGCCGAGGGCCTGGCCGACCTGTACCGCGTCCGGCGGATCCTGGAGTGCGAGGGGGTGCGCTGCGCGCCGGACGCGCCCGCCGCCGCGCTCGCCCGCGTCGAGGCGGCGGTCGCCGACGGCGAGCGCGCCGCCGGGGCGGGCCGCTGGGCCGACGTCGGCACCGCCGACATCCGCTTCCACCGGGCGCTCGCCGGGCTCGTCGGCAGCCCGCGGGTGGACGAGATGACCCGGCACCTGCTCGCCGAGATGCGGCTCGTCTTCCACGAGATGGGCTCGCCGCGCGAGTTCCACGAGCCCTACCTCGCCCGCAACCGGCGCATCCACGACCTCCTGGCGGACGGCGACCCGGCGGCGGCCGAGCGCGAGCTGCGCTCCTACCTGGACGACGCCGAGGCGCAGCTCACGAGCGCCTACCGCGCGAAGGGCTAGCGATCAGGACCGGCGGCCGGGCGCGTAGTTCATGACGTGGTCGTGCAGGAGCTGCGGTGCGCGCGGGTCGCGGCGGCGGAACGCCTCGATCAGCTCGGCGTGCTCGGCCGACTTGGAGTAGATCTCCGTCTGGTGGAGGCGCAGGGACAGGGTCGTCCACAGCTCGATGCCGAGGCCCTCCCAGACCGAGACGAGCAGCCGGTTCCCCGCCGACTCGACGATCTCGCGGTGGAAGGCGATGCTGAGCCGCATCTGCTCGACGAGGTCGCCGTCCCGCGCGGCGGCGGCGAGCCGCCGGTTGTGCTCTTCGAGGGCGTCCATGCGGTCGTCGAGCCGGGGCAGGGCGAGCTCCACGGCCGTCCGCTCCAGCCCGGCCCGGACGGGGAAGATCTCCGCGAGGTCCCGCTCGGTGAAGTCGCGGACGCGGGCGCCCCGGTTCGGCAGCGACTCGATCAGCCGCTGCGCCTCCAGCTGGCGCAGCGCCTCCCGGACGGGACCCTGGCTGACGCCCAGCTCGGCGGCGATCCGGCGCTCGACGACGCGCTCGCCGGGCTCCCACCGGCCGGAGCTGATGCCGTCCACGATGAACTCGCGGATCTGGTCGGCGAGGCCGGTGCGGAGCAGATGGGCTGGGGTCGGCGCGTTCACGGACGACATGTTAGACGGCACGTCCGTAAGTGACCCTTGACGGGCTGAGCGGTGGCGGGAGCGGGACGCGAGCGGAGCGGAGGGCGGCGGCCCGGCCGTTTCCGGGGGGTCTAGGGGGTGTCCTCCCAGGTAGGATCGAATATGATCGATCATAGATCAATGATGATCGGGAGCGTCTGGTGATCCTATGGCGCTGCCCCGGACAGAGGAAGGTCGCCGATGACTGAGACCGTCCGATCGGCTCCCCGAGCCGCGCGATCGAGGACGCGCGGCGCGAAGACCCCCCGGCCGGAGACCGCGGCGGCGACGCCTCCGGTCCCGGCGGCGGACGCCGATACGCTCGTCGGCTACTACCGGCAGATGCTGCTCATCAGGCGGTTCGAGGAGCGGGCCGCCCGCGCCTACACCGAGGCGAAGATCGGCGGCTACTGCCATCTGAACCTGGGCGAGGAGGCCACGGTCGTCGGGCTGATGGCGGCCCTGCGCCCCTCCGACTACCTCTTCACGAACTACCGCGAGCACGGCTACGCGCTGGCCAAGGGCATCGGCGCGGACCGCGTGATGGCGGAGCTGTACGGCCGGTCGACCGGCGTGTCCAAGGGCTGGGGCGGGTCGATGCACCTGTTCGACGCCGAGGCGCGGCTGCTCGGCGGGTACGGGATCGTCGGCGGCCAGGTGCCGCTCGCGGCCGGGGCGGCGCTCGCGGTGTCCTACAAGGGCGGCGACGAGGTCGTCATGTGCCACATGGGCGACGGGACGACCGCGATCGGCGCGTTCCACGAGTCGCTGAACATCGCGGGCCTCTGGGACCTCCCGGTCGTCTTCGTCGTGATCAACAACGGCCTCGGCATGGGCACCACCGTGGAGAACTCCGCCGCCGAGCCCGAGCTGTACCGGCGCGGCGCCGCGTACCGGATGGAGAGCGCCCGGGTGGACGGCACCGACGTCGTCGCCGTCCGGGACGCCGCCCGCCTCGCCGTGGAGCGCGCCAGGTCGGAGAGCAAGCCGTACCTGCTGGAGACGACGAGCCCGCGCCTCAAGGGCCACTCGGTCGTCGACCCGGCCCGGTACCGGTCCAAGGAGGAGAAGGAGGCCCTCAAGGCCGCCGACCCGCTGGCCCGGACGGCGCTGGAGCTGGAGGAGGCCGGGATCCTCTCCCACGACGACCGCGACAGGCTGGACGCCGAGGTCACGGCCGAGGTCGACGCGGCGGCCGCGTTCGCCGACGAGAGCCCGGCGCCCGACGCGTCCACGCTGTTCGACTACACCTACGCCACCCCCGTCCCGGGCGAGCTGCGCAGGCTCCCCGCCGACCCCGTATTCGGCTCCTGAGAGGCACCCCATGGCAACCGTGACCTACCGCCAGGCCCTCCGGGACACCCTGCGCGCCGAGATGCTGCGGGACGAGAACGTCTTCCTGATGGGCGAGGAGATCGGCCTCTTCGAGGGCTCCTACAAGATCACCGAGGGGCTGCTCAAGGAGTTCGGGCCGCGCCGCGTCCGGGACACCCCGATCGCCGAGGAGGGCTTCGTCGGCGCCGCCATCGGCGCCGCGATGCTCGGCCTCCGCCCGGTCGTCGAGATCATGACGATCAACTTCTCGCTGCTCGCGCTGGACCAGATCGTCAACCACGCCGCGAAGATCTACGGGATGTTCGGCGGGCAGGCCAGCGTGCCGATGGTGATCCGCACGCCGGGCGGCGGCGGGCAGCAGCTCGGCGCCACCCACTCGCAGAACGTCGAGCTGTTCTACTCGTTCATCCCCGGGCTGAAGGTCGTCGCGCCGAGCACGCCCGCCGAGGCGTCCGCGATGCTCAAGGCCGCGATCCGGGACGACGACCCGGTGCTGTTCCTGGAGAACCTCGCGCTCTACAACACCAAGGGCGAGCTGCCCGTCCCCGTCGAGGACGTCGAGCCCGCCGAGATCGGCCGGGCGGGCGTCACCCGGCCCGGCGCCGACATCACGATCATCGGCTACTCGCGGATGGCGCGGGTCGCCGCCGAGGTCGCCGATACCCTCGCCGCCGAGGGCGTGTCCGCCGAGGTCGTCGACCTGCGCAGCCTGCGCCCGCTGGACCGCGCCACGATCGTCGAGTCGGTCCGCAGGACGGGCTGCGCGGTCGTCGCCGAGGACGACTGGCTCACCTACGGCATCGGCGCCGAGATCGCCGCGACGATCCAGGAGGGCGCGTTCGACTGGCTGGACGCCCCCGTCCGCCGGGTCGCGATGGCCGAGGTGCCGCTGCCCTACGCCAAGTCCCTGGAGTCGGCGGCGCTGCCGTCCGCCGAGTCCCTGCTCACCGCCGCCCGCGCCACCCTCCGCGCCACGGGCCGTGTCCTGGAGACCGCCTCATGACCGACATCCTCATGCCCCGCCTCTCCGACACGATGGAGGAGGGCGTCATCAGCTCCTGGCAGAAGAAGCCGGGGGACGAGGTCGCGGTCGGCGACGTCATCGTCGACATCGAGACCGACAAGGCGGTCATGGAGTACGAGGCGTACGAGGCCGGGGTCCTGGAGAAGATCCTGGTCGCGGAGGGCGAGACCGCCGCGATCGGCGCGCCCATCGCCGTCCTCGCGCCGGTCGGCGGCGCCGCCGCCGCGGCTCCCGCCGCCGCCCGGCCGGAGGCCGAACCGGAGCCGGAACCGGCGCGCGAGCCCGAGCCGGTCGCCGCGGCCCCGGCGGCGCAGGCGGCCCCTGCCCCCACCTCGGCCCCTGCCCCGGCACCGCAGCGTTCGGGACGGTCGCGTCCGCCGTCGTCTCCGCTGGCCCGGCGGCTGGCCCGCGACCACGGCCTCGACCTGGCGACGCTGAGCGGCTCCGGTCCGGGCGGACGGATCGTCCGCGCCGACATCGAGGCCGCGATCCGCACCACCGCGCCCGCCCCGGCACCCGCGCCCGCACCGGCGCCTGCGGCCCCGGCCGTGCAGGCGCAGGCCGTCGACGACCCGGACGTCGAGGCCGTCCCGCTGAACCGGTTCCGGAAGGTCGCGGCGCTGCGGCTCACCGAGAGCAAGCGCGAGGCGCCGCACTTCTACCTGAACCGGGAGGTGGACGCCGAGCCGCTGCTGGCGTTCCGCGCCACGCTGAACGATGCGCTCGCCCCGGCCAAGGTCAGCGTCAACGACCTGATCGTGAAGGCGGTCGCGACCGGGCTGCGCGAGCACCCGGCCGTGAACGTGTCCTACACCGAGGAGAACCTCCTCTTCCACAAGCGCGTGCACGTGGGCGTCGCGGTCGCGGTCGAGGACGGCCTGCTCGTCCCGGTCATCAAGGACGCCGACCGCAAGAGCGTCTCGGAGATCGGGCGCGAGACGCGGGAGCTGGCGGGTAAGGCGCGGGCCGGGAAGCTGTCCCCGCAGGAGATGAGCGGCGGGACGTTCAGCGTCAGCAACCTCGGCATGTTCGGCGTCGACTCGTTCTCCGCCGTGATCAACCCGCCGGAGGCGGCGATCCTCGCGGTGGGCGGCATCCGGGACGAGCCCGTCGTCCGGGACGGGCAGGTCGTCCCCGGCAAGCGCCTCGCGCTGACGCTGTCGGTCGACCACCGCGCCACCGACGGCGCGACGGGCGCGAAGTTCCTGGACCGGCTCGCCACGCTGCTGGAGAACCCGCTGCTGATCGTCGCCTAGCCGCCGGGCGACCCGCCCGGCGCGGCTAGAGCATGACCCGGCCTCCGGCCACGTCGACCGTGAGGCCGGTCAGCCAGCCCGCCTGCGCGGACGCGAGGAACAGCGCGGCGCCCGCGACGTCGCGCGTCTCCCCGATCCGGCCGAGCGGGTGGGACGCCGCGACCGTCCGCTGCACCTCGGGCGACATGTACCGGTCGGTGCGCTCGGTGCGGATCGTGCCGGGCGCGACGCAGTTGACGCGGACGCCGTCCGCCCCGACCTCGGCGGCGACGTGCCTTGTCAGCGCCTGGACGCCCGCCTTCGCCGCCTCGTAGGCGACCGGCGCGCCCCACGGGTTGCCGAGCTCGCGGCCGCCGCCGCCCGGCAGGTTCGTCGGGAGCCGCCCGGCCGAGGACGACATCGTGACGACCGCGCCCGCCCGGCGCTCCTGCATGCCGGGCAGGAAGCTCTTGAGCGTGAGGAACGTCGCGGTCAGGTTGCCGTCGACGACCGACCGCCACTCCTCCTCGGACATGGCGGCGGTCGGCCCGGGACGCGCGATGCCGCCCCCGGCGAACGCGCACAGCACGCCCGCCGGGCCGAGCTCGTCCTCGATCCGCTGTCGGGCGGCCTCGATCGCGGCGAGGTCGGTGACATCGGCGACCACCCCGATCCCGCCGATCTCCTTGGCGACGCCGTCGAGGGCGGCCTGGTCGCGTCCGATGACGGCGACCCTGGCGCCCTCGGCGGCGAAGGCGCGCGCCGTGTCGGCGCCGATTCCGCGCGAACCGCCGGTGACGACGACGACCGTCCCGCTGAGCTCGGGGTACATGGCTTCTCCTCTGCGCTCTCCTACTGCTTCCCACCTGCGCCTTCAGTCTGAGTGAGCACTCACTCATTGTCAAACGGACGCCCCGGCGGGTTGGCCGTATCCGGCCATCGGGGGCACGGGACCAATCAGATCCGGGCCGGGCCGCGAAGTAGTCGCGGGCATGGCGAAGAGACCGGTCGATCCGGCGTCGCGGCAGACCTAGCCCAGCGCCACCGAGGCGCCGCCGCGACGGGAGTCCGGAGACCGGGAGGGGTAGCAACGATGCCGACCGTTCGTCCGACCACTCATCCGACCGTGACGCGGATCGCCGCGCTGGTCGCCGCCGGGGGCCTGCTCCTCGCGGGCGGGTTCGCCGGGCTCGTGCCGCGGCAGAGCACCGCGTCCAGCCACCGCGAGGCGCCGCTCATCTCGGGGCAGCCGCAGTACGACAACACCGACGTGTACGCCTTCGTCAGTCCGGACAAGCCGGACACGACGACGCTCGTCGCGAACTTCATCCCGTTCGAGGACCCGGCGGGCGGGCCCAACTTCTACAAGTTCGCCCGCGACGCCCGCTACGACTTCAACGTCGACAACGACGGCGACGCGCAGCCGGACCTCATCTACCGGTTCGAGTTCAACGACTTCCTGAAGAACGGCAACACCTTCCTCTACAACACCGGGCCGGTGACGAGCCTGGACGACCCCGACCTCAACTTCACCCAGACCTACGACCTGACGTTGATCCGGCAGAAGGAGGGCAAGGTCACCGGCGTCAGCAAGCTGGCCGACAACGCGCCCGTCGCGCCGTCCAACGTGGGCAAGGCGTCCATGCCGAACTACCCGGTGCTGCGCCAGCAGGCGATCAAGCAGCTCGGGAACGGCGCGACCGCGTTCGCCGGGCAGGCCGACGACTCCTTCTTCATCGACCTCCAGGTCTTCAACCTGCTGTTCGGCGGGAACCTCAAGGAGGTCGGCGACGACACCGTCAGCGGCTACAACGTGAACACGCTGGCCGTCCAGGTGCCGACGAAGGACCTGGTCACCGGCCAGGACCCGGTGATCGGCGTCAACTCCACCGTGCAGCGGCAGACCGCGGGCGGGGACTGGACGCAGGTCTCCCGGCTCGGCGCCCCGCTGGTGAACGAGGTGGTGATCCCGCGCGGGAAGAAGGACACGTTCAACGCGTCCAACCCGTGGGCGGACGCGCAGTTCGCGCAGTTCGTCACCGACCCCGAGGTGCCGAAGCTGATCCAGCAGCTCTACAAGATCCCGGCGCCCGCGACTCCGCGCAAGGACCTCGTCCAGGCGTTCCTGACCGGCGTGCCGGGGCTGAACCAGCCGAAGAACGTGCGGCCGGCCGAGCTCCTGCGACTCAACACGTCGATCAAGCCGACCGCGAAGCCGGACCGGCTCGGCGTCCTCGGCGGCGACGTCCAGGGCTTCCCGAACGGGCGGCGGCTCACCGACGACGTCACCGACATCATCCTCCAGGCCGCCGAGGGCGAGCTGCTCGGCAACAAGAACGACCTCGGCGACGCGGTCAACGCCAACGACCTCCCCTTCGACAAGGCGTTCCCGTACGTGGCGGCTCCCCGGTCCGGGACGGACGCCCGCGGCAAGACGCCGGGCGTCAAGACGTCCGGGCAGCGCACGGGCGCGAACGGCAAGCCGATGAGCTTCCTCAACGCCGGCGCGACGGAGAGCACGGCCGGTGACGGTGACGGGTCCGCGCTGCTCGGCGCGCTGCCGGTCGCCGCGCTGGCGGGCGGCGCGACGTTCGTGCTGACCGGCGGCCTGCTGTGGTGGCGGCGCCGGAGCCCCATGACGGGACGGCACGAGAGCTGATGCGCCGTCGTCCCCTGATCGCCGGGGCCTCGGCCGCCGGACTCGCCGTGGCGTTGACGCTCGGAGCGGCGGTGGCCCCCCACCGCCCCTCCGGAGTGCGCGCCACGGCCGGGTCCGGCGTCGCCGGGGCCCCGGCCTCCGGCGTCGCGGGGCTGCAGGCGCGGCTCCGCGACCAGCCGCACGACGCCGCCGGATGGGCGTCGCTCGGCCTCGCGTACGTCGAGCAGGCCCGGGTCACCGGCGACACCTCGTACTACCCGAAGGCCGACGGCGTGCTGCGGCGCTCCCTGGCGGAGGCGCCCGGCAACGACGGCGCGCTCGCCGGGCTCGGCGCGCTGGCGGCGGCCCGGCACGACTTCCACGGGGCGCTGCGGAACGCCGACGCGGCGCTCGCGGCGAACCCGTACGGGCAGCGGGCGGCGGCCGTCCGGGTGGACGCGCTGGTCGAGCTCGGCCGCTACCCCGAGGCGCTCGCGGCGGCGCGGCGGGCGGACGCGGCCCGGCCGGGCATCCCGATCTTCACGCGGCTCGCGTACGTGCGGGAGCTGCGCGGCGAGGTGAAGGAGGCCCGCCGCGTGCTGGACCTGGCGGCGACCTCCGCGACCGACCGTGGCGACCTCGCCTACATCTCGACCGCGTCCGGCGAGATGTCCTGGAACGACGGCGACCTCGGACGGGCCGAGCGCGAATACGCGGAGGCGCTGCGCGCGTCGCCCGGCTACGTGCCCGCGATGGCGGGCGCCGCCCGTGTCCGCGCCGCGAAGGGCGACGTCGCGGGGGCGCTCGCCGGGTGGGCGGAGATCGTCCGGCGGCTGCCGCTGCCGCAGTACCTGACCGAGTACGGCGAGCTGCTGGAGTCGGCCGGACGCCGCGCCGAGGCGGACCGCCAGTACGCCGTCGCGGCGACCTGGGCGCGGATCGCGAAGGCCAACGGGGTCGACGCCGACCTGGAGACCGCGCTGTTCGAGAGCGACCACGGCTCCCCGGCCGAGGCGCTGCGGGCGGCGGAGGCCGAGTACGGGCGGCGCTGCCCGGGGCCCGCCCGCGTCCGGCAGTGCAGCGTCCACGCGGCGGACGCGCTGGCCTGGGCCCTGCATCGCAACGGCCGGGGCCGGGAGGCGGTCCGCTACGCCCGCCAGGCGACCGCGACCGGCTACCGCCGCGCCGAGTTCCGCTTCCACCTCGGCGTCATCGAGAAGGCCGCCGGGGACCGCGCCGCCGCCCGCCGCGACCTGGCCGAATCGCTGCGCCGCACCCCTCGGTTCTCCCCGCTCTGGGCGCCCCGCGCGAAGGCCGCCCTGGACGACCTCGGAGGCACCCCGTGATCACTCTCGCGCTCGCGGCCGGGCTGGTCGCCGCGCACCCGCTCGGGAACTTCACCGTGAACCACTACGACGGGCTCGTCGCGGCCCCGCACGAGTTGCGGATCGACCACGTCGAGGACCTCGCGGAGATCCCCGCCGCGCAGGCGCTGCCCGACCTGGACACCGACCACGACGGGCGTCCGTCCGGCCCCGAGCTGGCCGCCTGGGCGGACGGGACGTGCCGCCGCGCCGCCTCGTCGTTCCGGGTCACCGTGGACGGGCGGGCGGTGGTCGCGACCGTCCGGGCGGCGTCGGCGACGGCGCCGTCCGGGCAGGCTGGGCTGCCGACGCTGCGCGCCGAATGCCGCGTCACCGCCCCGGCCGGGCCCGGCGCGATCTCCTTCCGGACCGGCGAGGCGGACGGACGGGTCGGCTGGCGGGAGGTCACCGCGCAGGGCGACCGGATGACGCTGACCTCCTCGGACGTGCCCGCGACGTCGCGCAGCCGCCGCCTCACCGCCTATCCGGGCGACATGCTCGCCTCGCCGCTCTCCCAGCGGTCGGCGACGCTCACGGTGCGGGACGGCGGGCCGCCGCTCGCCGCGCCCGCCGCCGGCGGCGGACCCGAGCGCCTCCTCCCCCGCGGGACGGACGGCCTGACGCAGCGGTTCACGTCCCTGGTCGCGAGGCATGACCTCACGCCGGGTTTCGCGCTCCTCGCGTTCCTGGTGGCGCTGGCGCTCGGCGCGCTGCACGCCCTCGCGCCCGGCCACGGCAAGACGATCATGGCCGCGCACGCCATCGGGTCGGGACGGCGGCGGATCCGGGACGTCCTCACCCTCGGCCTGACCGTCACCGTCACGCATACCGCCGGGGTTTTCGCGCTCGGGCTGCTCGTCACGTCCGGGACGCTCCTCGCCCCGGACACGGTGTTCCCCTGGCTCGGCGCGGCGGGCGGCGTCCTCGTCACGGCGGCGGGCGCGGTCCTGCTGCGCCGCGCCCTCCGCGCCCGCCACCACACCCACGGCCATGGGCACGGTCACGGTCACGGCCATGGGCACGGACACGGACACGGGCATTCGCATGGGCCGCCGCGGCGGGACGGGGTCGTGCTGATGGGGCTCGCGGGCGGGATGGTGCCGAGCCCGTCGGCGGTGGTGGTACTGGTCGGCGGCGCGGCGATCGGACGCGCGTGGTTCGGGGTCGTGCTCGTCCTCGCCTACGGGCTCGGGCTCGCGGTGTCGCTGGTGTCGGTCGGCGTGCTGGTGGCCGGGTCCGGGCGCGTCCTGGCCCGGCGGGTCGGGACGGGACGAGCGCTGGCCGGGCGGCGCATTCCGGCCATCCGGAGATGGGTTCCGTCCGGAATGATGCCTATCGGGTCGTCCGCGACGGTCGTCGTCCTCGGGGTCGGCCTGACGCTGCGCAGCCTCGTCCTGTGACCCCCGATCCCCGGCGGGCCGTGGCGTGCGGTGGCCGGACGACCCACCGAGGGGAGCGCGGCATGCCATCGGAGACGGGACCGCCGGAACCCGGCGCCGCGCCCGGGCACGACGCGGACGCGCTGCTCGGCCGCGTGGCGCGCGGCGACGAGCGGGCGTTCGAGCGGCTGTACGGCGTGGCGGCGGCGCCGGTGCACGGGCTCGCCCGGCGGGTCGTCCGCGACCCGGCGCTGGCGGAGGAGGTGACGCAGGAGGTCATGATCGAGGTGTGGCGGTCGGCGGCGCGCTTCGACCCGGCGCGCGGGTCCGCGCTGGCCTGGATCATGACGATCGCGCACCGCCGGGCCGTGGACCGGGTGAGGCGCGAGCAGAGCGCCGGTGACCGGGAGGCGCGGACCGCCGCCGGTCCGCCCGGAGCCGCGCACGACCCGGTCGGCGAGCGGGTGGAGGCGCGGCTGGAGCACGAGCGCGTCCGGCGCTGCCTGCGGACGCTCACCCGGCTCCAGCGCGAGACCGTGACGCTCGCCTACTACGCGGGGCATTCTTACCGTGAGGTCGCCGAACTCGTCGGCGCGCCGCCGAACACGGTGCGGACCCGGATGCGCGACGGCCTCATCCGCCTGCGCGACTGCCTGGGGGTCGAGCGATGACCGAGGACCTGCACGCCCTCACCGGCGCGTACGCGGTGGACGCGATCGACGACCCGGGCGAGCGCGCCCGCTTCGAGGCGCACCTCGCCGGATGCGAGCCGTGCGCGGCGGAGCTGCGCGAGTTCCAGGCGACGGCGGCGCGGCTCGGCATGGCGGTCGCCGAACCACCCCCACCGGAACTCCGCGCCCGCGTCCTGGCCACGATCCGAAACGTCCCGCAGACGCCCCCGGCCCCGGCGGACCACCCGGGGCCCGGACGGGCGTCCCCCGCCCAGGCAGGCGGCGCGGTGCCCGGACGGGTGGCCCCCTTCCCGGCGGGCGGCGCGGCGGGCCGGGTGCCGGGGCGGCGGGCGGACCCGCGTCCGCGTCCGCGCCCGCGGCGGTGGCGGCGCGCGGTCGCCGCCGGGCTGGCCGCCGCCGCGTGCCTGGTCACGGCGGCGTCCGTCACGCAGGTCGTCCGGGAAAGGCAGCGGGTGGAGCGTGCCGAGGCCGCGTACCGGGACGTCGCGTCCGTGCTGTCCGCGCCCGACGCCCGCGCCGCGACCGGACGCGCCGCCGGCGGCGGGACGGTCACCGTCGTCGCCTCCGCGGCGCGCGGACGGGCCGTCGTCGCGTCCTCCGGACTCCGGCCGCTGCCGCCCTCCCGGACGTACCAGCTCTGGCTGATCGGCGTGGACGGCCCCCGCTCGGCCGGGCTCCTGCCCGCCGACCGAAGCCGCCCCGTCGTCGCCGGGAACTGGCGCCCGACCGACAGGGTCGGCCTCACCGTCGAACCGGCGGGCGGCTCGGCCCAACCGACCTCAACGCCGCTGGTCCTCCTCCTGCCCGCCTGACCCGTCGGATCAGGCTCGGGTGAGCGGCGCGTCGCCGTCCGCCCCCTTGTCGTCGCTCTGACGAGATGTGATCATAGGGGCCGTGTCGGTGAACGTTCCGCTCGGTCCGCTGCTCGATCCCGCCTTCCACCTCGGCGATGTCCCGACGACCTGGGCGGAGCTGCTCGGCTTCGCGACGGGCGCGGTCAACGTATGGCTCGTCGTCCGGCAGAACATCTGGAACTGGCCGGTCGGGATCGCGAACGTGATCCTGCTCGGCCTCGTGTTCCTGGACGGCGGCCTGTACGCCGACTCCGGGCTCCAGATCGTCTACGTCGCGCTCCAGCTCTACGGCTGGTGGGTGTGGCTGTACGGCGGTGAGGGCCGCGACCGGCTCCCGGTGCGGCGCACCCGGGCGGCCGAATGGGCCGCGCTCGCCGTCGCGGGCGCCGCCGGGACGGCCCTGCTGACCTGGGCCCTCTCCGCCTGGACCGACTCGACCGTCCCCTTCTGGGACGCCCTCACCACCGCGATCTCGCTGGCGGCGACGTACGGGCAGTCGCGCAAGCTGCTGGAGTCGTGGTGGCTGTGGATCGCCGCCGACCTCGTCTACATCCCCCTCTACTTCTACAAGGACCTGAAACTGACCAGCGCGTTGTACCTCGTGTTCCTGACGCTGTGCGTGTCCGGCCTGCTGGCGTGGCGGCGCGACCTGCGCTCCGGGGGCGTCGCGGGCCCGGCGGTCCAGCCCGCGTGAGGTACGCGCACGGGCTGGTGATCGGCAAGTTCTACCCGCCGCACGCCGGGCACCGCCATCTGATCGACACGGCCGCCGCGGCGTGCGACCGGGTGACCGTGGTCGTCGCGGCGTCGAGCGTGGAGAGCGTCCCGCTGCCGCTGCGGACGGCCTGGCTGCGCGAGGCGCACCCGCAGCCGCACGTGGAGATCGTCCCGGTGGTGGACGACACGGAGATCGACTACGGGTCGGACGAGATCTGGTCGGCGCACGTCGCGGCGTTCCGGTCGGGCGTCGCGACGCGGTCGGGCCTCGGCGTGTCCGTCCCGCCCGTGGACGCGGTGTTCAGCTCCGAGGAGTACGGCCCCGAGCTGGCGAAACGGCTCTCGGCCCGGCACGTCCCGGTCGATCCGGCGCGGAGCCGGTTCCCGGTGAGCGGCACCGCCGTCCGGGACGATCCCGTGGCGCACTGGGAGTTCCTCGCGCCGCCCGTCCGCGCGTACCTGGCGCGCCGGGTCGTCGTGGTGGGCGCCGAGTCGACCGGGACGACGACGCTCGCCCGCGCCCTCGCCGCGCACTACGCGAGCCGGGGCGGGGTCTGGGCGGCGACCCGCTGGGTGCCGGAGTACGGCCGGACGTTCACCGAGGAGAAGCTCGCCGCCGCCCGCCGCGAAGCGCGCGACCCGTCCCTGTGGCTGGACGACCTGACCTGGGAACCGGCCGACTTCGTCCGCATCGCCGAACACCACGCGGTCATGGAGGACGCCGCCGCCCGCTCGGGTTCCCCGCTGCTCGTCTGCGACACCGACGCGTTCGCCACGGCCCTCTGGCACGAGCGCTACCTGGGCGGTCCCTCGGCCGCGGTGGAGGCCGTCCACGAGCGGAACCCGCACCACCTGTGGATCCTCACCTCCCCGGACGGCGTCCCCTTCGAACAGGACGGCTGGCGGGACGGCGCATCCATCCGCTCCTGGATGTCAGCCCGCTTCGAGGAAGAACTCGGACAACGCTCCCTCCCCCACATCAAGGTGAAGGGCCCCCACGATCAACGCTTGGCAGCCGCCATCACGGCCACCGAAGCCCTCCTCTCCAAAGCCTGGCCCTTCACCACCCCCCTGGGATGAAGCCGTGATCAGGGCGACGGTCACTGGGCTGCCTCGTGCTCGTCGGCGGCCGAGGAAGCGGTGTCGGCCGGGCGGTCCAGGCGGAACAGGTCCTCGTCGATGCGGTCCAGGGCGAGCCGGACGGCGCCGAGGCCCACCGACTCGTCCCCCAGCTCGGACGCCTCGATCCGGACCGGGCTCGGGCACAGCGGCGCGACCCGCCTGCGCAGTTCGGCGACCAGCGCGTCCCCGGTCCTGATCAGCGGCCCGCCGAGGACCACCATCTCCGGGTCGAGGACGAGCGCCATCGCGGCGATCCCGCGCGCCATCCGGGCGGCGAGCCGCTGGACCGCGTCCCGGGCGGCGGGGACGCCGCGGGCCGCGTCCGCCAGCACGCGCTCGGCCTGCTCGAACAGCGGGCCCGGGTCGGCGTCCGGGACGAGCGCGGCGGTGGTGTCGCGCAGGCCGAGCTCGGGCAGCATGCCGATCTCCCCGGCCGCGCCCCAGCGGCCCCGGTGCAGGCGCCCGCCGAGGAGCGCGCCCATGCCGGTGTGCAGCGCGGCGTGGACGCAGACGACGTCGTCGGCGTCGCGGGCGGCGCCGCGCCAGCGTTCGGCCAGCGCGGCGAGGTTGGCGTCGTTCTCCACGAGGACCGGGCAGGGGAACGAGCGGCCGAGCTCGCGGGCGAGGCGCACGCCCGTCCAGCCGGGGATGACGGTGCAGGACGTGACCGTCCCGTCCGGCGCGACGACGCCCGGCGTCCCGGCGGCGACCGCCCACAGCGACCGCCGTTCGACGGACGCGTCCCGCAGCCCGGCCTTCACCGCGGCGCGGACGGCGGCGATCCGCTCGCGCGGCGGGGCCTGCTCCGCCAGCCCGGCGACGTGGCCGCCGACGACCGCGCCGGTCAGGTCGGCGACGACGACCCGCGCGCGGCGCGCGTCGATGTCGACGCCGAGCGCGTGCCCGGCGCGCGCGCGGAAGCGGTAGCGGCGGGCGGGGCGGCCGAGCCCCGCGCCGGGACGCGGCGCGTCCTCCGCGACGAGGGCGCGCTCCATCAGCTCGCCGAGCACGCCCTCGGTGGTGGGCCTGGACAGCCCGACCCGCGCGGCCAGCTCGGACAGCGTGCCCTCGCCGCCGTCGCGGAGCTCGCGCAGCGTCGCGGCGGAGTTGAGGCGGCGGAGCATCGAGGGGTCGCCCCCGTGCAGGGAGTGTGGCGTCACGGCACCTCTTGGACAGCGATCCGGCGGACGACGCCCATTATTCCAAGGCCACTTATGAAAGACACTTGCATAATTATGCGCCGACGGCCGGGCGGCGTCCGGCCAGGATATCGAGGCCGGGGACGCCGCCGCCGTCCCCGGCGAACGCGCGTCCGCCGGCATGTTGGAACGGTACGGTCATCGGGGCTCAAGCCCGGATCAATCCGGAGAATTCCCTGCGAAAGGCGCGATGCCGTCATGACGACCCGGTCCCTGCGGGGCGGCGCCGCCGCGCTGTCCCTCGGGCTGCTGCTGAGCGGCTGCGGCGGCTCGTCCGGCTCCCCGGCGGGGGCCGGCGGGCGCGGCACGATCACGGTCGCCACCGGCAAGGACCTGACGCGGACCGTCCCGAAGCTGGTCGACGCCTGGAACCGCGCGCATCCGAAGGAGAGGGTCAGGCTCGTCGAACTGCCGGAGGACGGCGACCAGGCGCGGCGGCAGCTCGTCCAGAACATGCGGATCAAGTCGCATGCGTACGACGTCGTCCGGCTCGACGCGGTCTGGACGGCGGAGTTCGCCGCGCACCGCTGGATCCCGCCCCTGCCGGACGGTCTCCTGGACACCGCCTCGCTCGTCCCCGCCGCGCTCGCTACCGGCCGGTACCGGGGCAGGCTCTATGCGGCTCCGTGGCTGACGGGCACAGGCGTCCTGTACTACCGGAAAGACCTGCTCGCCGGAGCCGGGATCCCGAACCCGCCGACGACCTGGGACGAACTGCGCGCCGCCTGCGCGAGAGTCCAGCGGAAGGCGAAAGGCGTCGACTGTTACGCGGGCCAATTCAGCGAATACGAGGGACTGACGGTGAATTACGCCGAGGCCGTCCAGTCGGCGGGCGGCGAGGTGTTCGACTCGTCCGGCAGGCCGCAGGTGACCACCCCGGAGGCCAAGGCCGGTCTCCGATTCCTCGTGGACGGCTTCGAGAACGGCACGATCCCCAAGAAGGCGCTCACGTTCAAGGAGGAAGAGGGCCGCCGCGCATTCCAGGAGGGCCACCTCGTCTTCCACCGCAACTGGGCGTACGTGTACGCGCTCGCGTCCGCGGATTCCAGGGTGGCGGGCAGGTTCGGCGTCGCGCCCGTTCCGGGAGAGGACGGCCCGGGCTCCGGGACGCTGGGCGGCGACAACCTCGCGGTCTCGGCGTTCTCCGAGCACCAGGCCACCGCCCGCGACTTCATCGCCTACATCGTCAGCGCTCCGGTGCAGCGGCAGTACGCACGCGCCCAGTCGTTCCCGCTGTCCCTGGCCGCGCTCTACCACGACCCCGAAATGGTCAAGCTGTATCCGTACCTGCCCACTCTGAGGCAGGGCATGGAGAAGGCGAAGCCCCGTCCGGTGGTGGTTCGCTACAACGAGGTGAGTACCGCCGTCCAGAAGCACGTCACCGACGCCATCACCGGCAAGAGAACGGTCGACCAGGCATCGGCCGAGCTCCAGCACGCCCTCTCCGCCCTGACCAGGTGAGCGTCTACGACGGCGAGCCGATGGTCTTCCAGAAGGCGCACCGGTGTTCCGCGCCGCGGTCGGTCCGGCCGATCGTGGTGGTTCCGAGTGATTGCACCCAACCGTCGCCCTGGAAGGGCGTCCAGCGGGGCTGTCCGCTGCCGTTGGGGTTTCCGGTGGCGGCGAACCGGGTCCAGTAGCCGATCATGGTCGCGGAGAGCCGTTGCTGGGCGGGCGTCTGCGGGCCGGGGAGTTGCTCGTCCTCGAACAGGTACTGCAGTTCGGCTCCGTGGAACGCGCCGGTGGGGAAGTTGGGTTCGGGCAGGGTGCTGAACCACGGCGCCGTCTCGTCCGCGAACTCGTAGGCGTAGACCGGAGTGTGCGCGGCGAGTGCGCGGTCCCGGCCTTGGGCGGGGCATCCCCAGGCCCAGTCGGTCACGACCGTGGACAGTGCCTCGCCCGCGGAGTGGAAGTCGGCGACCGGGTACCGGGCCAGAACGCGCCGCAGATCAGCCGGGCTGAACAAGGCGGCGAGTTGCTCGCGGTAGCTCTCCGGAGTGGTGACCTGTTCGGTGGCGACCTCGATCGCCGCGGTGAACAGGTGGTGTTCGTCCCGGGTGGTTCCCTGCATGACGGGGACGCGGTTGAAGCGACCGGTCGCGAATGCGCGCTCGGGGCTGAGCGGCAGGAAGCCCCCGCCGACGGTGGGACCCGACCCGACACCGACGTCGGACAACTTGGCCAGTTCGCTGACGTCCTTCTTGTCGCGCAGGCAGGCCGCCGCGGTCGCCGGGTCGGCGCAGCCGAGTTCGGCCGCCGCCTTGAGACCGTTCTCCTCACGGACGGCGCGGGGCAGCGGGAACCAGGTCGGAGGGCCCGGCGACCACTTGTCACCGGTGCACTGCGCGCTCTGCACGATCGCGCGGTGGAACAGCCCCGCCGATGTCGGCGCGGCGAGCTGGGCGCAGACGCTGGTCCCGCCCGCGGACTCGCCGAAGATCGTGACGTTGCCGGGGTCGCCGCCGAACGCCGCGGCGTTGCGCCGCACCCAGCGCAGCGCAGCCTGCTGGTCTTCGAGGCCGAAGTTCCCCGACAGGTTCCGGGCCTTGCCGTGGTCGAGCGCCGGGTGGGTCAGGAATCCGAAGATTCCGAGCCGGTAGTTCGGGCTGACCACGATCACGTCGCCTTCGGCGGCCAACCGCCGCGCGCCGTACAGGCTGGCGGCGCCGTTGATGAACCCGTTGCCGTGGATCCACACCATCACCGGCAGTTTGCGTTTCCCGGTGGCGCGCGGCGTGGTGACGTTGAGGAACAGGCAGTCCTCCGCCGTGCTGGGCTCATCGATCACCCCGCCGGCCTGGGCGCAGCGGTTGCCGGGCTTGGTGGCGTCCCGCACGCCCCGCCACGGCTCGGCCGGTTGCGGCGAGGCCCAGCGCAGGTCGCCCTCCGGTGGCGCGGCGTACGGAATCCCCTGGAACACCCTGGCCGTCGAATCGACCCTGCCGCGGACAGCGCCGGCATCGGTCTGAACCACGGTGTCGCCGCGATCCGGTGACAGCGCCCCGGCCGCCCCTCCGCCGACGATCGAGCTCGAGAGCAACGCCGCGGTCAGCAGCACCACCACACCGCCGAGCCGTCGGGTGCGCCGGCCCGGCGCGTGGTGTCGATCCAGCAGTTCCATGGCGTGCTCCCCTGATTATTTGTGTGTGGGCCACACTAATTTAAGTGTGAGGCATACACGAAGTCAAGGTAGAGTCGGCCGGACAGGGATCCCCGGTCGAGCGGAGGAGGCCACCGGATGCCGATCGCGGAGGACTCCGAGCTGCCGCCGGGGCTGGCCTTGGCGTGGGGCCTGCCCGCCAAGTCGACCAAGCTCGGGCGCAAGCCGTCGCAGAGCATCGAGCAGATCGTCGGCGCGGCCGTCGACCTGGCCGACGCGGACGGGTTCGGCGCCCTGTCGATGCCCAAGATCGCCCAGCGGCTCGGGCTGACCGCCA
This sequence comes from Actinomadura decatromicini, assembly GCF_008121305.1. Taxonomy (NCBI): domain Bacteria; kingdom Bacillati; phylum Actinomycetota; class Actinomycetes; order Streptosporangiales; family Thermomonosporaceae; genus Actinomadura; species Actinomadura decatromicini. Next base: position 404,519 of record NZ_VSRQ01000006.1, read on the forward strand.
ACGCGATCTACCGGTACGTGAGGTCCCGGGACGAGTTGCTGGTCCTGGTCGCCGAGGCCGCCTGGGGTCCGGCGCCGGACCTGGCGGCCGGGACGGGAGACTGGCGCGACGCGGCGAACGTGTGGACGCGGGCGATGATCGACCGGTTCGACGTCCATCCCTGGCTGTGCGACCTCCCCGTCCGCGGGGCCCCGGTGACGCCGAACCTGCTGGACTGGACGGAGGCGATCCTGGAAGTGCTGACCGGCGCCGGGCTGCCCCCCGCCGAGGCCCTGGGGTGCGCGTTCGTGCTGGACGGCTACGCGCGGCAGATCGGCGGCATGCGTCGCGACCTGCGGTACAGCACCGCGCCCCCGACGCAGTCTGACACCGTGACCAGGTTCCTCCTGCCCCGGCTGCGCGAACGCGGTCACTCGGTCCTGGCGTCCATGATGGACGGCAACGACTACACCGACGACGTCGCCGACGATGACGTGACCTTCGGGCTCGACCTGATCCTGGACGGGATCGACGCACTCGTCACAGCGAAACGCGCCGCCGAGCCGGCTGCGCAGGGTCGTCGAGGCGACCGCTCGCCTGAGCGAACCGATCAGTAGTTGAGGCCGTAGCCGAAGGGGAACAGGGGCTTCTTCCCGTCGCCCTTGTTGATCGGCTGCTGGCCGTTGTCGCGCATCCACGTCACGGGGAGGCGCCCGGTCGGCGCGGTCTCGCCGTACAGGACGTCGGCGACGCCCGCCCCCTCCGTGCCTGGGAGCCAGGCCGCGACCAGGGCGTCCCATCCCGGAAGCCGGGCGGCGACGTCCAGCGGACGTCCCGACACGAGCACGACGATCACCGGGGTCTCGGCGGCGCGGAGCCGGTCGATGGTCTTCAGGTCCTCCGGGTCCAGGCGGAGGCCGTCCGGACGGTCGCCGTGGTATTCGGCGTACGGCTTCTCCCCCACGACGGCGATCGCCGCGTCATAGGACCCGTCGACACCGGCGCCGTCCTTTTCGTAGGTGATGTTGTCCGGCGATTGGGCGACCTGGCGGATTCCGTCGAGGATCGTCGTCCCCTTGGTGATCGGGCCCGGTTTGCCCTGCCAGGTGATCGTCCATCCGCCGGACTGCATGCCGATGTCGTTCGCGCTCCGCCCGGCCACGAACACCTTGTCGTCGTCGTCCAAGGGCAAGGTGTTGTTCTGGTTCTTCAGCACCACCTGCGACTTCGCGACCGCCTGCCGCGCCAGCGCGCGATGCGCGGCGCTGCCGACCGTCTTCATGTACGACCGGTTCGCCATCGGGTGCTCGAACAGTCCCAGCTCGAATTTCTTCGTGAGGATCCGGCGGTTGGCGTCGTCGATGCGGGACATCGGGACCCTGCCGCCGTTCACGGCGTCCCGCAGATGGTCGATGAACCCGCGCCATTCCGTCGACATCATGACCATGTCGATCCCGGCGTTGACGGCCGCGACGACGTCGTCCTCGGTGAAACCGGGCGTGTCGTCGAGCCGGTCGAGGCCGTTGTAGTCGGAGACGACGAACCCGCCGAATCCCAGCTCGCCTTTCAGCACATCAGTGATCAGGTACCGGTTCCGGTGCATTTTCAGGCCGTTCCACGAACTGTAGGAGACCATCACCGAGCCGACCCCGCGCCGCACCGCCTCCCGGAACGGCGGCAGGTGGACGGCGCGCAGCTCCGCCTCCGTGATGAGCGCGTCGCCCCGGTCCTCGCCGCCCGCCGTCCCGCCGTCCGCCACGAAGTGCTTCGCCGTCGCGAGGACGCGCGCGGGCCCGCCCTGCAGCCCGTCGACCAGCGTCGTCATCATCGAGGGCAGTTCCGGCACCTCGCCGAACGACTCGTAGGTCCGGCCCCAGCGGTCGTCCCGGGCCACGCACACGCAGGGCGCGAAGTCCCAGTTCACGCCCGTGCCCGCCAGCTCCTCGGCGGTCGCCGCGCCGATCCCGCGGACCAGCTCCGGGTCGCGGGACGCGCCGAGCCCGATGTCGTGCGGGAAGATCGTCGCGTCCTGGAGCGTGTTGTGGCCGTGGACCGCGTCCACCCCGTAGAGGATCGGGACGCGCAGCGGCGCGGCGAGCGCGGCCCGCTGGTACCCGTCGACCATGTCCGCCCAGCTCGGCGGCGTGTTCGGGGACGGCGCCGACCCGCCGCTCGACAGCACCGCGCCGATCCGGTACCGCGTGACGTCGTCGGGCGTGACGTACTTGCGCTCGGGCTGCGTCATCTGGCCGAGCTTGTCGTCCAGGCTCATCCGGGCCAGCAGGTCCCTGACCCGGTCGGCGATCGGGAGCCGCGGATCGAGATACGGCGCGGGGCCGGGCTCCGCCCGCGCGGGCCCGCCGCCGACGGCCAAGGCGACCACCGCCGCGAGCCCGGACGCCAGCAGAGCCTTCACGGCGGAACCACGCATACAACCGACTTTTCCCAGCGCCGATCAAAAACAATGCAACCGGATTCCAGCCCTTGGGCAATATCTATCCCCGAAAGGGCCCCCGATCGGGATCGAACCGACACCTCCAGGACCACAACCCGGCGTGCAGACCACTACACCACGAAGGCCGCGTCTCCGGCAGGATTCGAACCTGCGTCCTCCGGGTCCGCAACCCGGCGCGCTCTCCACTGCGCCACGGAGACCTGCGTGCTGAGCGCAGGAATCGAACCTGCCTGCCGCGGCTTATGAGACCGCTGGACGCACCAGCGTCCCTGCTCAGCGCGGAGAGTGCGAGATTCGAACTCGCGCAGGGGACGACCCTGACCACGGCTCAGCACGCCGCTGCCTTCCCGCTCGGCCAACTCTCCGGGAAAACGAAAACCGCCCGCGATCAGCGGGCGGTCGGCGGCGGGACGCGCGATTCACGTCCCTCGACGGCACCCGAGATCGGAACGACGACTCTGCATTCGATGACGCCGCATATCCCCTGTCCCTTCCGATCCCGTTTCGGCTACGTCCCTCATTCTGCCGGGCCCGGCTCGGCCCCGGCAAACCATTTACCGGCCGCCCCCCGATGGACGGGGACGCGGGGGGCCGTCCCGCCACCGACCCGCGCTCCGGGATACCCCAGGGGGTATTTGCCATCCCCGCCGCCCCTCGGCTACCGTGGCGAACATACCCCCTGGGGTATCCGACGGAGGAGGTCCAGTGATCGAGATCGTTGCGATGGACACGCCGTCGCTCGGCGACCGCAGCTACCTGGTGACGGACGGGACGGTCGCGTTCGTCGTCGACCCGCAGCGCGACATCGACCGCATGCTGGCGGCGGCCCGCGAGCGGGGCGTGGAGATCGTGGACGTGTTCGAGACCCACGTCCACAACGACTACGTGACCGGCGGCCTGGCGCTCGCCCGCGCCACCGGCGCCGCGTACCACCTCAACGCCGCCGATCCGGTGGCCTTCGCGCACGACCCGGTCGGCGACGGCGACGTGATCGAGGTCGGCGCGCAGATGCGCGTGCGGGCCCTCGCCACGCCGGGCCACACGTTCACGCACCTGTCCTACGCGCTGGACGCTCCCGGACGGCCGCCCGCCGTGTTCACCGGCGGGTCGCTGCTGTACGGAACGTCCGGACGGCCCGACCTGCTGGGCGCGGAGCACGCCTCCGAGCTGGCGGCGGCGCAGTACGGCTCGGCGCACCGGCTGGCGGACGAACTGCCCGACGAAGCCGAGATCTACCCGACCCACGGGTTCGGCAGCTTCTGCTCGGCCACCCAGTCCCAGGCCGCGTCCTCGACCATCGGACGGGAACGGCGCGGCAACCCGGTCCTCACCCTGGACGAGGCGGCGTACGTGGAGTCGCTCCTCGCCGGGCTCGACGCCTACCCCGCCTACTACGCCCACATGGAGCCGATCAACACCGCCGGGCCGCGGGCGCCCGACCTGTCGCCGCCGCGCCGCGCCGACGCGGCCGAGCTGCGCCGCCGCATCCAGGACGGCGAATGGGTGGTCGACCTGCGCTCCCGGACGGCGTTCGCCGCCGGCCACATGGCCGGAACGCTCAACTTCGGGCAGGACGGGAGCCTCGCCACCTACCTCGGCTGGCTCATCCCGTGGGGGACGCCGCTGACCCTGCTCGGCCGGACGTCCGACGACGTGGCGGCCGCCCAGCGGGAGCTGGTGCGCATCGGCATCGACCGGCCCGCCGCGTCCGCCACCGGCGGCCCCGAGCAGTGGGCGGGCGGCGAGGAGCTCGCGAGCCACCAGGTCGCCTCGTTCGCCGACCTGGCCGCCGTGCGGCACCACCGCCCGGTCACGGTGCTGGACGTCCGCCGTGATGCGGAATGGGACGAGTCGCACGTCGAAGGCGCCGTCCACGTCCCGCTGCACGACCTGCCCGCCCGCCTCGACCGGGTTCCGCCCGGCGAGGTCTGGGTGCACTGCGGCACCGGATACCGGGCGTCCATCGCCGCCTCACTGCTGGCCGCCGCCGGGCGCCGCGTCGTGGTCGTCGACGACGAGTACGGCTCCGCCGCCCGGACCGGACTGGCCCTCGTCCCGGCCGCGTGACCCGCGCACCAGCGTGACCCGCGCGGCCCCGCCCGCCCCGGTCCCGGACCCGGCCCGCACCGGGCCCGGGACCGGTCCGACCACCGACACCCCGTTCGAGGTGAAATCCAGATGACCACCCTCCCCGCCACCGTCGAGGCCGCGGACCTGCGCGAGCGCCTCGCCGCGCCGGACGCCCCGCGGATCCTGGACGTCCGCACGCCCGGCGAGTTCGCCGCGGCGCACATCCCCGGCTCCTACAACGTCCCGCTCGACACGCTCCGCGAGCATCGCGCCGACCTGCGCGCCCATCTGGACGAGATCGTCCTGGTCTGCCGGACCGGCAACCGCGCGGCGCGGGCCGAGCGCGTCCTCGCCGCGGACGGGGCGACCGGCGCGCACGTCCTGACCGGCGGAATCCTCGCCTGGGAGGCGGCGGGCGCGCCGCTCGACCGGGGCCGCGCCCGCTGGGACCTGGAGCGGCAGGTCCGCCTGGTCGCCGGAGTCCTCGTGCTGGTGGGTGTGCTCGGCGCGCTGGCCGTCCCCCCGCTGGTGTGGCTGGCCGCCGCCATCGGCGCCGGGCTGACCGTGGCCGCGCTGACCGGCACCTGCCTGATGGGGACGCTGCTGGCCCGCCTGCCGTTCAACCGCGCGCCCGGCTGCGACGCCGCCGGACTGGCCGCCCTGCTGCGGGACCGGGCGCCGCGATGACGCTCGCGCTCACCCTGGCCGCCGCGCTGGCGATCGGCGTCTCGCTCGGCCTGCTCGGCGGCGGGGGCTCCATCCTCACCGTCCCGCTCCTCGTGTACGTGGCGGGCGTGGACACGAAGCAGGCCATCGCCATGTCGCTGTTCGTCGTCGGCGCGACCGCGCTGGCCGGGGTGCTCCCGCACGCCCGCGCCGGACGGGTCCGCTGGCGCACCGGGCTGCTGTTCGGCGCCGCCGGGATGGCCGGCGCCTACGGCGGCGGACGGCTGGCCGCCTACCTCCCGGCCGGGGCGCTGCTGGCCGCGTTCGCCGTCATGATGGCCGTCACCGCCGCCGCGATGCTGCGCCGCCGCGACCGGGACGACGCCCCGGCGGACCGGCCGGCCGGTCGGCCGGTCGCCCGGATCGTCCTCGAAGGCGTCTCGGTCGGGCTGGTCACCGGGCTGGTCGGGGCGGGCGGCGGGTTCCTCGTCGTGCCCGCCCTGGTGCTGCTCGGCGGCCTCTCCATGCCCACGGCCGTCGGCACATCGCTGCTGGTCATCGCGATGAAGTCGTTCGCTGGCCTGGCCGGGTACCTGCACGGCGTCCAGCTGGACTGGAGGCTCACCCTGGCGGTCACCGCCGCGGCCGTCCTCGGCGGCGTCCCGGGGTCGCGGCTCGCCGGACGGGTCGACCCCGCGCGGCTGCGCCGCGCCTTCGGCTGGTTCGTCCTGGTCATGGCCGCGTTCGTGCTCGCCGGGCAGGCGCCGCCCGAGGCCCGGCACGCCCTGACCGCGATCCCCGGCACCGGCGTGGCGCTCGCCGTGACCACGCTGGTGGTCGGCGCGGTGGCGGTGCTGGGCGGTCGGCCGTGCAAGGCGCCCCTTCGCGCCGCTGCGCCGAGACGGTGTTGGCGGCACTGGCTGGACGTGGGAATATCAGCCGTCCGCCGTGCGTCTGGATACCCGTAGGGGTATATGTGGACGGCGCGGCCGAGCGCCCCGAGGAGGAGAGCGGACATGCAGTTGGACAAGGACGCGCTGGCCGACGTCGCGGTGCGGCTGCGCCGCGCCCAGGGGCAGATCGGCGGCATCGTCAAGATGATCGAGGAGGGCCGGGACTGCGCCGACGTGATCACGCAGCTCGCCGCGGTCTCCCGCGCACTCGACCGCGCCGGTTTCAAGATCATCGCGACCGGGCTGGAGCAGTGCGTCTCGCGGGAGAACGCGGGCACCGAGCAGGCCGAGATCGACCGCGCCCAACTGGAGAAGCTGTTCCTGGCCCTCGCCTGAACGCGCGTCCGGCCCCTCTAGCCGCTGGTTCCGCTCTCCAGGATGGAGACGATGGAGAAGAGCGAGAAGCAGATGCTGCCGAGCCCCACCAGGACGCGGGCCGCGACGAGCACCGCGGAATCCGCCGACTCGAAGAGGAACGCCGAAAGGTACAGGCACAGCAAGGCCGTACCGACCGGGATCAGCGGAACCCGATTCGCAAGAGGAGTTTCCCGCCGCCAGACGAGCGCGAGCAGCAGCACCTTGCTCAGAATGCTCCAGCAGATGAGCCCCAGCCCGATCAGCACGTAGAGGGCGGCCAGTTGGGACGAGCGGGTGTGCACGGAGAGGACGATCAGAGCCCACGCGATCCCGATCGCCCCCAGGGCGGCGGCCGCGCCGGGCCAGAGGAGGCGCTCCCGCGGCGTGTAGGTGTTCTGGATCTGCCGCAGAATGCTGGCCACCAGCCCGATGAGGCAGGTGCAGACGAGCGCGAGGCCGATCATCACGTGCGCGGCGGTGAAGCGTCCCGCCGCGGCCCCGCCGCCCCCGCCCGCCAGCAGGAGAAGGGCCCACGCCCAGGTGGCCATGGCCGCGAGGACCGGGAGCGTCAGCAGGACCCGCACGGTGGACGGGCCGAACGGCGCCGGTGAAAGCGGCGGCGACCCTTCCGGCAGCGCCGAATTCGCGCTGATGAGAAGGAACCGCGTGGAGGCCGTGGCGACGCACGAGACGCACACGCAGACCATGCCGACACCGAAGATCACATGTCCGGCGATGAAATCGGGCGGCGATCGCGGGGTCCTGGCGAGCAGGTAGAGCCCGTACCCGGTGGGGACGCCGCTGACCGCGAATCCGAAAACGGGATAGAGCACCCGGTCCAGTGCGGTGTAGCGGCCGATGAGCTGCCTGATGATCGTGGCGGCGGTGGCGAACAGGCAGAGGCAGATCGCCGCGAGGAAAATGAGCACCAGTCCGGCGACACGTGCGCTCGGCCCGGAGGAACGCCCGAGGACGTATCCCCCCAGCGCGGCCGAGACGGCGCCCATGACCACGGGTATCGCGCGGAACAGAAGGCTGATCTTGTAGTTCACCGAGCCCCCGGAGGGACGGCGTCGCCGTCCGCCATCGTGCCGGTCCTTTCACACATCAGATGACGGCGATGCAGAGGACGGCGACGGCGATCGATGCGGCGGCCAGCAGCGGCAGCCAGGTCCGGACGGCGGGGGCTCCCGCCTCCGGAGCCGCTCCCCCGCCGGTCCGCCGTGCCCGGAGGGCGGCGCCCCGGACGCCGCCCGCCACCGGCCCGACCAGGCACGCCGCCGGGACCAGGACGATGCCGCCCGCCCAGTCCCCGGCGCCCAGCCGGTAGAGGATCTGCGCGCCCGTCAGGACGGCCGCGCACAGCCAGAACAGCGGCGGCGGGCGGCGCATCGGTCAGTCCCTCCTGGCCCGCGAACCGCCCTGGGTGAGATAGGCGTCGGCCAACTCGGTGCCGAGATGCGGATGGTGCAGGTCGAACGCGGGACGCTCCGACCGGATCGCCGGAATGGAGTTGAAGTTGTGCCGGGGCGGCGGGCAGGACGTCGCCCATTCCAGGGAGTTCCCGGTCCCCCACGGGTCGTCCGACTCCACTCTCCTCCCCCTTCTCCACGTCACGTAGACGTTGAGAAGGAACGGCAGCGTGGAGGCGCCGAGGACGAAGGAGAAAATCGAGGACACGTGGTTCAGCGGCTCGAAGACGTCGGCGTAGTCGGCGTACCGCCGGGGCATGCCCCAGGCGCCGAGCCAGTGCTGGACGAGGAACGTGCCGTGGAAGCCGATGAACAGCAGCCAGAAATGGATCTTCGCCAGCCCCTCGTCGAGCATTTTCCCGGTGAACTTCGGCCACCAGAAGTAGAAGCCCGCGTACATGCTGAACACCACGGTCCCGAAGACCACGTAGTGGAAGTGCGCGACGACGAAGTAGGTGTCGGAGAGCTGGAAGTCCATGGGCGGGGACGCCAGGATGACGCCGGTCAGCCCGCCGAAGAGGAACGTCACGAGGAAGCCCACGGCGAAGAGCATCGGCGCCTCGAAGGTGAGCTGCCCGCGCCACATCGTCCCCACCCAGTTGAAGAACTTCACCCCGGTCGGAACCGCGATGAGGAACGACATGAAGGAGAAGAACGGCAGCAGCACCTGGCCGGTCACGAACATGTGGTGCGCCCACACGGTGATCGACAGCCCGGCGATCGCGATCGTCGCGAACACCAGGCCGACATAGCCGAAGAGCGGTTTCCGGCTGAACACCGGAATGATCTCGCTGATGATGCCGAAGAACGGCAGCGCGATGATGTAGACCTCGGGATGGCCGAAGAACCAGAACAGGTGCTGCCACAGCAGCGTGCCGCCGTTCGCGCCGTCGAAGATGTGCGCGCCGAGTTTCCGGTCGGCCTCCAGCGCCGCGAGCGCGCCCGCGAGCACCGGGAACGCCAGCAGGATCAGAATCGAGGTCAGGAGCACGTTCCAGGTGAACAGCGACATCCGGAACATCGTCATCCCGGGTGCGCGCATGCACAGGATGGTGGTGATGAAGTTGACCGCGCCGAGAATGGTGCCGACGCCCGAGAGCACCAGGCCCGTCACCCATAGGTCGCCGCCGATGCCGGGCGACCTGACCGGGTCGGAAAGCGTGGCGTAGGCCGTCCAGCCGAAACTGGCCGCGCCGTTCGGGGTGAGGAAACCGCTGACGGCGACGAGCCCGCCGAACAGGTAGAGCCAGTACGAGATCATGTTCAGCCGCGGGAACGCCACGTCCGGCGCGCCGAGCTGCAACGGCATGATCGCGTTGGCGAACCCGGCGAACAGCGGCGTCGCGAACAGCAGCAGCATGATCGTGCCGTGCATGGTGAACATCTGGTTGAACTGCTCGTTGCTCATCAGCTGGAGGCCGGGCCGCAGCAGCTCCGCGCGGATCGCCAGCGCGAGCAGCCCGCCGAACATGAAGAAGCAGAACGAGCTGATCAGGTACATGTACCCGATCACCTTGTGGTCGGTGGACGAGAGCCAGGACGCGATGATGCGCCCCTTGGACGTCCTCGGGCGGACGATCCGCGGAGCCGGCGACCGCTGCTCGAGCGTGCTCACGGGCCGCTCCGGGGGCCGGCCGGGATCCGGGCCGTGAGAACGCGCGCGGGACGCCGCTCGGCCGACAGGTTCACCATCCACTGATCATCGCGACGCCCTTGATATGGCCATACCGCCGAGCGCCAAAATGCGGGTAATAATCTGCTCCGCATGCCGTGCCGTCCCGACGGGATCATCACCGCGCAATGAGAAAGTCAAGATTGCGGAGCGCGGCGTTTCTTCGTCCGGCGCGAGTGAACATAGTCGGCTGGAATGCTCCGCCCCGGCGGCTGGAACCCATCGGGGGGACCGGAGGGAGCGGCGACCGGAAGGTCTGGAATGTCCACGGGCTTGAACACGGGCGCCTCAGCGTGGCTGATGACCAGCACCGCCATGGTGCTGCTGATGACCCCCGGTCTGGCCTTCTTCTACGGCGGAATGGTCCGCGCGAAGAACCTCCTCACCATGCTCTACATGAGCTTCATCTGCATCAGCCTGGTCACCGTCGTGTGGTTCCTCTACGGGTACGGCATCGCCTTCGGCCGCGACGCGGGCGGGCTCGGGCTGATCGGCTGGGGCGACTGGCGGCTCGGCCACGTCGGGCCGGAGGCCCTGCAGGGCATGATCCCGAAGCAGCTCTACGCCTGCTTCCAGCTCACCTTCGCCATCATCACCGTCGCCCTCATCAGCGGCTCCATCGCGGGCCGCGCCCGGTTCGGCCCGTGGATGCTGTTCGCCACCCTGTGGACCACGATCGTCTACCTGCCCATCGCGCACTGGGTGTTCGCCTCCACCGGCTGGCTCAACAAGTGGGGCGTCATGGACTTCGCGGGCGGCCTGGTCGTCGAGCTCAACTCCGGCATCTCCGGCCTCGCGCTGGCGCTCGTCCTCGGACGCGGCGTGGAGTTCCGGCGCGGGCACGGGCCGCGGCCGGGGAACGTCCCGTTCGTCCTGCTCGGCCTCGGGCTGCTGTGGTTCGGCTGGTTCGGGTTCAACGCCGGGTCCGCGCTCAGCGACGGCGCCCTCGCCACCCGCGCCTTCGTCTCCACCATGATCGCCGGTTGCGCGGGCATGCTCACCTGGCGGCTCGTCGAATGGCTCCGCGTCCGGCACCTGACCCGGCTCGGCTCCGCGTCCGGCGCCCTGGCCGGGCTGGTCGCGATCACGCCGTCCTGCGCCTTCGTCAGCGTCGAGGGGGCCTTCGCCATCGGCGTCATCGCCGCCGCCGTCTGCACCTACGCCGTCGAACTGAAACTCGTCGCCGGATACGACGACACCCTCGACGTCACCGGCATCCACGGCGCGGGCGGCATCGTCGGCATCCTGTCGCTCGGGTTCTTCGCCACCGGCTGGGACCAGGGCTCGGCGGGCCTCTTCTACGGCGGCTCGGTCAGCGTCCTCGGCAAGCAGGCCGTGGGCGTCCTGGCCGTGGGCGCGTACGCCTTCACCGCCACCTACGTCATCGGCACGGTCGTCGACCGCCTCACCCGGATGCGCATGACCGACGAGGAACAGGCCCTCGGCACCGACGCCCGCTTCACCGAAGGCTGACAGGGGGGATCATGACGCGACGAGCGTTGTCGGCGCGTGCCCGGCTCAACATGGCGCGGAAACGCGGGAACGCATGAACGAGCCGCCCGCGCAGCGCCTTCACCATTTCTACCGGCGCGAGCGCGCCGAGGCCGCCGCGCTCCGGTCGCGCAGGGCCAAGCCCGCGCCGCCGGCGCTCGCCCCGCGCGTCCTGGTGGAGGTCGCCGGCGGCGGCGCGGTCGGCGCGGTCGCGAGGTACCTGCTCACGAAGGCGATCCCCGCGTCCGCGTCGGGGATCCCCTGGAACACGTTCACCGTGAACATCCTCGGCTGCCTCGCCATGGGCCTGCTGACGACGTACCTGCTCACCGGCGGGCCGCACCCGCTGGCCCGGCCGTTCGCGGTCACCGGCTACCTCGGCGGCTTCACCACGTTCTCGCACCTCATCGACGGCGTCTACACCCTTGGCGACCACGGGAGGCCGGGCCTCGGGATCGGCTACGCGGCCATGAGCGTCGTCGCCGGCTGGATCGCGGTCGCCGTGGGCCTCGTCCTCGGACGCAGGATCCCGCACCGCCACCCGGATTCGGCATGACCACCTTCGTGGCGGTCCTCCTGGTCTTCGCGGGCGGGGCCGTGGGCGCGGTGCTCCGCTACGTCATGGACGGCTACGTCAAATCCCTCGCCGGCACGTCCTTTCCGTGGGGGACGCTCACCGTCAACGTCATCGGCGCCGCGTTCCTCGGCGCCCTGCACGGCGCGGGAACCGGCACCGACATCGAGGCGCTGCTCGGCACCGGCCTGTGCGGCGCGCTGACCACGTTCAGCACCTTCGAACTCGACACCGTCCACCTGATCCAGGACCGCGAGTACGGCCGGGTCGCCGCGAACGCGGTCGGCAGCCTCGCCCTCGGCTTCCTCGCGTTCATCGCCCTGCACGCCCTCACCGCCCACTTCTCCTGAGCCGGCGGGGCGTCCAGCGGGCGGCGGTGAGCGTTCAGGTGAGGAAGAACAGGCGGTTGAGGGGCAGTTCGGTGGCCGGTTCGATGTGGGCGGGCTCGCCGTTCACCGAGACCTTGTAGGTCTCCGGGTCGACCGCGATGTCGGCGAGCGTCGAGTTGCGCACCATGTGGCGCTTGTCGACCGTCCGGCACTGGCGGATCGGGCGGATGAGCCGTTGCAGGCCGAGCCGCTCGGGCACCCCGGCCTCGATCCCGGCCTGGGACATGAAGGTCACGCAGGTGTTCGACAGCGCGGTGGCGTGCGCGCCGAACGTGGGCCGGTAGTAGACGGGCTGCGGGGTCGGCAGGGACGCGTTCGGGTCGCCCATCTGGAACCAGCTGATCAGGCCGCCCTTGATCACCATGAAGGGCTTGGCGCCGAACGAGTGCGGCTGCCACAGCACCACGTCGGCGAGCTTGCCGTCCTCCAGGGAGCCGATCTCGTCCGCCATGCCGCTGGCCCGCGCCGGGTTGATGGTGAGCTTCGCCAGGTAGCGCAGGACGCGGAAGTTGTCGTTGCGGGACGAGTCCTCCGGAAGGGGCCCTCGCTTGTCCTTGTTGTGGTGAGCGATCTGGAAGGCGCGGGTGACCGACTCGCCGACCCGGCCCATCGCCTGGGAGTCCGACCCGATGATGCTGATGATGCCGAGGTCGTGCAGCACGGTCTCGCCGGAGATCGTCTCGGCGCGGACCCGGCTGTCGGCGAACGCGACGTCCTCGGGCACGTCGTAGCTGAGGTGGTGGCAGACCATCGTCATGTCGAGCAGCTCGTCGACCGAGTTGGTCGTGTAGGGCAGCGTCGGGTTCGTGGACGCGGGCAGTACGTTGGGCTCGCCGGTCACGCGCAGGATGTCGGGGGCGTGCCCGCCGCCCGCGCCCTCGGAGTGGTAGGTGTGGACGGCGCGGCCGTTGATCGTGTTGATGGTGTCCTCGACGAAGCCCGCCTCGTTGAGGGTGTCTGTGTGGATGGCGATCTGGATGTCGTAGACGTCGGCGACCGAGAGCGCGGTGTCGATGACGGCGGGGGTGGTCCCCCAGTCCTCGTGGACCTTCAGCCCGGACGCGCCGGCGCGGATCTGCTCCTCCAGCGCCGCGGGAAGGCTGCTGTTGCCCTTCCCGTACACCGCGACGTTGATGGGGATGTCCTCGTACGCCTGGAGGATGCGGGCGAGGTTCCACGGGCCGGGCGTGGACGTCACGCCCCGGCTGCCGTCCGCGGGGCCGGTGCCGCCGCCGACCAGGGTGGTGATCCCGTTGCTCAGCGCGTGCTGCGCCTGCTCCGGCGCGAGGAAGTGCACGTGGGTGTCGATCGCGCCGGGCGTGGCCACGAGGTTCTCCCCGGAGATCACCTCGGTGTCCGCGCTGATGATGAGCCGCCGGTCCACGCCGTTCTGGGTGTGCGGGTTGCCGGACTTGCCGATCCCGACGATCCGGCCGTCCTTGATGCCGATGTCGCCCTTGACGATGCCGATGATCGGGTCCATGACGACGGCGTTGGTGATCACGACGTCCAGGGCGACGGTGCTGGACGACGCGGGGTCGGCCGCCATGCCGTCACGGGCGGTCTTTCCGCCGCCGTACTGGGTCTCGTCGCCGTAGTGCCCCTCGGTGTGGTCCTTTTCCACTTCGACGATCAGATTCGTGTCCCCCAGGTGGAAGCGGTCCCCCACCGTCGGGCCGTACATGGACGCGTACTTCTGGCGACTGATGGACGTCATTCAATTTCACCTTCCTGGCGATTTTCGTCTCGCTCGTTCATTGCTCCGGCGGGCCTCGCGATCCGGCGTCGGACGCGGCGGGGAGGTCGCGGCTAACCGGCTCCGATGGGGTCGTGGCAGGAGACGAGTTTGGTGCCGTCGTTGAAGACGGCCTCGACCTGGAGGAGCGGCAGCATCTCGCGGACGCCGGGCAGCACCTTGTCGGGCCCCAGAACCTGTTTTCCCAGCTCCATGCAGTCGGCGACGGACTTGCCGTCGCGGGCCGCCTCCACGATCTCGTGCGTGATCAGCGCCACCGACTCGCTGTAGTTCAGCTTCAGGCCGCGGTCCCGGCGTCTGATGGCCATCTGCGCTACGGTGAATATGACCAGTCGGTCCATCTCCCGTGGTGTGAGATTCATGGGCGATCCTTTCGACGACCATTGACGGGACGACCAAAAGCGGCACACCGCCACGAATTGGCCCGGACCCCGTGAGTTCTGGGCAGCGAGTCGGCCGGAAGGCGACTGTTAGCCTGATCTCCGTTCTCCCGCGCGGGAAAGCCAAGAGCGCTCCATGACTCATCAATGATCAAGATTGCGCCGTTTTCCGCCCGATCGGCCCGGTGGGAGGGATGGGAGCGGCCGGGCCGGGCCGCGCGCCGCGCCACGCCGTTCCACGGCCTCGCGGCCGGGCTCGGCGTCGGGCTGCCCCTGCTGCTGGGCCTGCTGAGCGGACGGCCCGACCGGGGGACGCTCGCGGCCATCGGGGCCTACCTGATCGCCGTGGCCGCGCCCACCGGCCCCTACGAGGCGCGGGCCCGGTCCATGGCCGAGTTCATCGTGGTCGTCGCGGTGGGCGGGGGGCTCGGCGGGCTGCTCGCCCCCTTCCCCTGGGCGGTCGTCGCCGTGATCACCGCGACCGTGGCGGGCGCGGTGCTGCTGGGCCAGGTGAAACCGGTCCCGGAGTTCGCCGTCCTGTTCACCGCGGTCCGCCCGCCTCCCACGCATCCGCTGGAGAACATGGCGCTCATGGCCCTCGGCGGGCTGTGGGTCGCCGCGATCCTGCTGAGCCCCTGGCCCTTCCGGCGGCTGCGCCCGCTGGGCGAGGCGCTCGGGGCGGTGGCCGGCGCGGTCGCCGCGATGCTGGACGCGGCGGCGGCCGGACTCCGCGAGCCCGCCACCGGCGCCGCCGGCTGGGAGGACCGGCGCAGGAAGGCGGCGGCGGCCATGCGGAAGGCCGCCACCACCTACAGCCTCTTTCTGAGCGGGCAGCCGGATGCGCCGAACGCCCGTCCGCAGCGGCTCCTCGACGGGTTCCGGCGGATGATCCACCGGACGGTCGGCCTGGAGGCGCAGATACGGGCCCTGACCGCCGGTGGAGCATTGCCGGAATCCGTGCCGGACGCATGGCGGTCGGAGACGGTGGCGGCGATCGGCGCGCTGGCGGCCGAGGCGCGGCGGCTCTCCGCCGACCTGGAGGGGGCGCGGCCGCCGTCCGGCGGCGGGTCCGCGCCGATGTCGCCGGACCTCGCCGACCAGGCGGAGGACGTCTGGCGGGCCGCCGGGGACGACCGGGACGGCCTGCTCAACGCGGCGCTCACCGATGAGATCACCCGGACCGTCGACCGCCTCCACAGCACGCTGGAGTCGGCCAGGGGCGCGTTCGCCGACCGGTCGCCGCCGGGGCCCGCCGTCCGGGTGCGCCCGGTGGCGCGGGCGGCGGACGCCGTCGCCGAGGTCCGGCACCGGTCGGCGCTGTTCCAGCAGGCCATGCGCGTCGCCCTCATGGTCGGCCTCGCGATGACGATCTCCACCGCGTTCCGGATCCGGCATGGGCAGTGGATGGCGATGACCGTCCTCGTCACGCTGCACGCCACGTACGGGGAGACGATGTCGCGGGTCGGTCAGCGGGTCGCGGGCAGTGCCGTGGGCTGCCTGATCGCGGCGGTGGTGCTGGCGTTGACGCCCAGCCGTCCGCACGCCGCGCTCGCGATGACGCTGTTCGCGGTCGTGGCGTTCACGCTGCGGCCGCTCGGATACACGTACTGGAACGTCTTCGTCACCCCGCTGAGCCTGATGCTGATGGACCTCTCGTTCCTGGCGGACTGGTCCATCGCGCTGCGGCGCATCCTGCTCATCGCGGCGGGCGGCGCGATCGCCCTCGTGGGGACGCGGGTGCTGTGGCCGCGGCAGGCGGCGCGGGAGGTCCCCGGCCGGGTGGACGAAGTCCTGTCCGCGTGCGCGGACCTGACCCGGGCCGCGGCGGCGGTGGCCGAGGGCGAGGCGTCCCGGCTGCCGGACGGCCCGCTCGCCGCGACCCGGAAGGCCATCGACGGCCTGGCGGACCTGCGGACCCGGATGGAGAACGAGCCCGACCACGACCCCGGGCAGATCGAACGGCTGACGACGCTCGTCGAAGCCTGCGGGCGCATCCGCGACCGTCTCATCGCGGTGGCGGGCACCACCGGCGTGACGTCCGGTCCGCGGAACCCCGTCGCCCGCGTCCTGGACCGGACGGCCGACGCCATCGACAACGCCGCCGCGCCGTCCGGCGGCTTCGAGGTGAGCGGACCGCTGGACGACCTGGACGAACGGCTGGCGCGGGAGGCCCACCGCCGCCGTCCGGCGCACGCCCTCCCGGACCGGACGGTGCGCGGCCTGGCCGCCACCCGGCGGACCCTCGACGGCCTCATCGACGACGTCGACGACCTGGTCGGCGCGGTCTCGGCGATGCCGCGCCCGTGACCACTGCGCCCGTGACCGCCTCGCCCGCGACCGGCTCGGCCGTGGTCAGCGGCCTCCGTGGTGGTCGGGGGCGGGTACGTGGAGGAGCAGGCGGCGTACCGCGTCCCAGGTCCGGAAGAAGGCCGCGTCGACCTCCGGGGACCGGTCGCCGAGGATCCGGGCCCATGCGCCGCAGTCGCCCGGCAGGATGCTCGCGCCGCCGCGCAGGCCCGTGGCGGCGATCGCGGCGTGCATGGCGTCGGCGACCTCGCCCGCCGACGCCGCCCCGGTGACGACGTGCAGGGTGGCCATGACGCCGAAGCCGTCCAGCACGGCGGGCCCGGTCACCGCCCGCTCCTCGGGCACGAGCCGGAGCGGGTCGGCGAACAGCGGGCGGCCCTTCCCGTCCCGGACCTCCAGGTCGGTGCAGTAGGCGGCGTAGGCATGGCGTTCGCCGCGGGCGAGCCGTCCCGCCATCAGCTTCTCGCCCAGGACGACGGTCGCGCGGTCTCCGACGGAGACGCTCATGTGCTGGTAGAACCGCGAGTCCCGGAACGGGATCGTGGTCGCGGGCAGGTACTCGACGTAGCTGTCGGGCCCGGCGTCCAGCTCGACGACCTGGGTGGCGTAGTCGTGTTCCATCCGGTAGAGGCGGGTGGCGGTCTGGGTCGTGAAGTGCGCGGACGTCCCCCGCCCGCACTCCAGGCCGATGCGGTAGCGGTCGCCCTGCAGCACCCCGCCGCCGGACGTCAGGAACATCACGTACGCCATGTCGGGCAGCGCCGCGTCCTGGAACAGGGGGCGGGCGATGTGCATGGGCGCCTTCTGGAACCGGCGGGTCAGCTCGGTCCGGCCGCCGACCAGGTCGAACCCGAGCTCCAGCACGCCGACCTTGCCGGGCGCGCCGACGGGCAGGGTGTCGGGGACGGCGGCGTGCCGCGCCACGGCGGGCGGGACCCGCTCCGGAGCGCAGTAGGCCGCGCTCATCCGGTCGGGCCGCTCCGGCCCGGACGGGTCCGCCGACGCCCCGGCGGTGGTCACCCCGCCGGTGAGCACATCGCCTCCATGCGCTCCAGGACGAGGTCGGCGACCTCGGGGACGCCGGTCCCGGTGAGGCAGTCGGTCAGGATGACGGGCCCCGCGCCCCGCACCGCGCGGGCGTCGCGCTCCATCACCGACAGGTCGGTGCGCACGTACTCAGCGATGTCGATCTTGTTGATGACGAGGAGGTCGGAGTCGGTGGTGCCGGGGCCGCGCTTGCGCGGCATCTTCTCCCCCTCGGCCGTGTCCAGGACGAACATGTACGTGTCGGCCAGGACGGGGCTGAACGTGAGCGTCAGGTTGTCGCCGCCGCTCTCGAACAGCAGGACATCGATGTCGGGGAATCGGTCGAGCAGTTCGGCGGCCGCGGCGAGGTTCATCGTCGGGTCGTCCCGGACGGCGGTGTGCGGGCAGGAGCCCGTCTCCACGCCGACGACCCGGTCGGCGTCCAGCGTCCCGGCCAGGGTGCGGCGGACGTGCTCGGCGTCCTCCTGCGTGTAGATGTCGTTGGTGATGACGCCGGGGCGGTGCCCCCGCTCGATCAGGATCGGGACCAGCGCCTCGATGAGGGCGGTCTTGCCGGACCCCACCGGCCCGCCGACACCGATCTTGTACACCTCTTCCAGTTCCATGTCGTCCCTCCGGATGTCGATCGGTCACGCGCGGTCAGGCGCGGCCAGGCCGGGTCACGTGACGAACAGGCGCGCCTCCGCGCGTTCGTGCAGGGCCGCGACGGCGTCCGCGGCCGGGGCCGAGGCGTGCAGGTCGCGCGGGTCCCGGACGGCCAGCGCCGTGTCCGCCGCCGCGACCAGCTCCGGCCGGACCTCGCGCAGCAGCGCCTGCGCCCGCCGGAAGTCGATCCGGCCGAGCCGCACCGCCGCCGTGGCGCAGCTCGCCGCAAAGGCGTACAGGTCACCGGCCACGGCGTCCCGGACGGGCACCCCGAGCCCCGCGTGCACCGCGCCGACGACGACCGCGTGGTTGCCCGGCGTCGCGCCGGTCGCGACGAGCCGGGACAGCCGGGCCGCCGGAGCCGAGTCGAACGCGGGGGCGGCCGTGTCCAGGACCTGCCGTCCGGTGCGGACGGAGGCCGTCCGCTGCTCCCGGTTCAGCTTGATCGCGTGGAGCCTGCGGTCGGTCTCGACCAGCGCGTCCCAGTCGTCGCCGGTCACGGCGCGGTGCGCGAGCGCCAGCGCGGCCGCGTCCGCGGTGCCCGCCGCCCGCACCAGGTCGCGAACCAGGTCGGCCAGGTCGTCCGCGTCGACGGCGCGGAGCTGGAAGTGGCCCTCCAGCCCGTGCGACAGCGTGTAGAGGCCGCTCGGGAACGCCGAGTCGGTGAGCTGCAACTGCGCCAGCAGCGCCCCCAGCCCGGCAGCGCCCGCCGGAGGATCAGTGCCCACCGGACGATCCGTGCCCACCCGACGATCCGTGCCCACCCGACGATCCGTCGTGCGCCCCGGTGTCCTTGTATCCCCGCACGTGCAGCCGGTGCAGCGCCTTCTTGCGCGCGGACGAGGAGCGGATGCTCCCGTCGAGCAGGCCGCCGAACCCGACGATCCGCATCCCGCCGCCGTACTCGACGAGCTTCACCTCCTTGGTGTCGCCTGCCTCGAACCGGACGGCGGTGCCCGCCGGGATGTCCAGCCGCATCCCGAAGCTCTTGTCGCGGTCGAAGCTCAGCGCCCGGTTGACCTCGAAGAAATGGAAATGCGAGCCGATCTGCACGGCCCGGTCACCGGTGTTCTGCACGCTCAGCGTCTCCCTGCGCTGACCGGCGTTGAGCTCGATGTCACCCTCCGCGAACATGTAGCCGCCCATGTGCGGCCCCCTCCCCTGGTTCCATGCCGATGAGTTCAGAAAGATCGTCGTGATGACGTGCCTGGTGAGCGCCGCCGTGCCCGTGACCGTGACCATGACCGTGGCCGTGGTCTGCGGCCGCGGCGAGGCCGTCGTCGTGGTCCCGGCTCCACCGGCGCTCCGCCTCGGCCGCGCGTTCGCGGACCAGCGCCGCGAGCGCCGCCCCGCCGAGCAGCGGCCCCGCGACGCGGTCCGCACCGGTTGAGTAATCCGGTCGGAGCGGGACGAGCGAGGCGGGCACGAGCACGACCTCCCCGGCTCCCAGCCGGTGGCAGCGCTCCACGCCCTCGGCCACGTCCGGTTCGCCGTCCGCCAACGCGACCTCTACCCAGCGGACGGGCAGATACTGCCTGACCAGCCGCGCGACCTTGAACAGCTCCGCGTCGGCCTCCGGGTCCGCCGCCCGCGCCACCAGCAGCACCGCACCCCGGAAGCCCGCGCCGTGGAAGCCCGCGCCGTGCAAGCCCGCGCCGGGGACCGTCCGCACGACCGCCGCGCGGATCCACCCGACCAGGTGTGTGACGGTGCCGAGCGGCGGGGCGAGCAGCAGGTCCCCCGGCCGCCGGTCGCGCGCCGCCCAGGCCAGCGTCTGCGCGGCCGACCGCGTGACGCCGGGGTCGCGTCCCAGCGTCATCGGCACCACGACGGCCCGCGCGTGCCCGCCCAAAGCCGTGCGCAGCCCCCGGCCGGGGTCGTGAATCCCGCCGGTGCCGGGCGGGAGGACGCCGTCCGGCGGGACGTTCGGCCCCGCGAGGCTCTCGTGCCCCCCGACCGCCAGCACGGCGCGGTCCCCCGTCACGGGGTCCGCCGGAGCATGGAAAGGGTCGGGACGGCGGCCAGGAAGATCCAGGTCGTCAGGACGAACGGCCAGGTCAGCGCATGCCCGCCGACGATGTTGAACGTGTTGGTGATCGCCGGGGTCGCGACCGCGGCGGTCGCCGCGCCGATCGCGGCGTAGCCGATCCCGGCGGGGCCCAGGACGACGAACGTCCCGGCCAGCGCGATCCCGGTCAGCACCGAGTTGTAGCCGTACAGGCCCGCGTCGAGATCCGCCGCCTGCGCGCCGAGCCACCAGCCCATCAGCAGCCCGATGATGCTCCCCGCCGACGCCGCCGCCGCGACCGTCCGGCTCGACACCGCCAGCCCGACCAGGAAGATCAGCCCCACGTACCACTTGTCCTGGAAGAACACCTGCCCGAACCCGTTGAAGAAGCCGTGCCAGACGTCGCTGAACGAGACCTCGGTGCCCGGGTGACCGGCCGACGGCGGCGGATTGAGCGGATGGTGGATCCACACCCGGTGGAAGGACGGCGCCGCGATCAGCATCATCAGCGTGACGACGCAGAACGGCGCCGTCAGGGCCGGGAGGTCGTACTGCTTGAGCAGGACGACCAGCGCCGAGTTGACCATGCTGGCCCCGATCGACGCGCCGATCACCACGAGGACCGTCACCCAGTGCGTCCCGAGGTAGAGGACCAGGCCGACGCCGACGAGCGTCCCGGAGAACCCTTCGAGACCCGCCGAGATCCGCTCCCAGGGAACTCCGAACGACCAGGCGGTGAGGGTGGCCGTGACGCAGCCCAGCAGCCCGAAGACGCCGAATTCCCAGCCGCCGACGAAAAGGGCGATGAGGAAGATGAGGCCGGTCCAATAGCCGGGCTGGAAATCGACCTGCGCCACGCCGCGCGGGATCGCCAGAATCCCTTCCCTGACGCGCTCCGTGGACGGGCGCGAAGGCTCGCCGGAGGCGTCCGGTGATGTCGGCGGCGTGTCCATGGATGCTCTCCCATCAGGAGCGACGGCCACATGGCGCCCGGCGGCGGTTCCTGTGGTGACGGCTTCCAGCACGGTTCCCCGGAGGCCGGAGCGCAAAAACCCTTGATCGCCAACGTTTGGTCAAGCACGGAAATCCGAGGTTTGCCCTATTTCGACCGTCCAACCAAGGGGCATCGAAGCGGAGCCAACGCTTTCGTCATTGTTCGTCCCGTAATTGCCCCCTCCCGGATACATCACCCGAGCGGGGAGCAAGCGGACTGTTATGAGCCACGCGACGAAGAGGACCACGCATCGGGAGCGGATCGACTCGCTCTTGTCCGAGGCGGGCACGACCTATGCCGAGCAGGCCGGGATCCAGTTGGCGGACGAGCCGGGCCCGCTGTGGCGGCTCCTGGTGTTCAGCGACCTGGTGTCGGCGCGGATCCAGTCCGGGATCGCCGTGACCGGCAGCCGCGCGCTGTTCGCGGCGGGCGGCGGGACCGCCGAGGGAATGGCGACGCTCACCTGGCGGCAGCGCAAGGACGCCCTGCTGGACGGCCGCTACCACCACCTCGCGAACGGCACCGCGACCCGCCTGGGCGCGACGGCGGAGCTGGCGCAGTCCCGATACGGCGGAGACCTGCGGCGGCTGGCCGACGAGGCCGACGAGCGTCCCGGCCGGGTCGCCGAACTGCTTCAAGAGTTCCCCGGGATCGGCCCGGCGGGCGCCGCCGCGTTCTGCCGCGACGCGCAGGCGGTGTGGCCGTTCCTGCGTCCCGCCCTGGACGACCGCGTCCTCGCGGGCGCCGCGCGCCTCGGCCTGCCCGCCGACCCGCGCGCGCTGGCGGACCTCGTCCCCGCCGACCGGCTGGCGGCGCTCGCCGACGCGCTGGTCAGGGTCAAGCTCGACGACGATCTCGCCGCGCGCGTCCGCGGGGACGGGCACTCCGCCACATAGAGGGCGGGTGAGCGGGGAGGAGAGCCCTGTGAAAGCGGTGGTCAGAGAGCGTGGTCGCGCAGGGGGCCGACGGCCAGTCCGGCGGCGCGGCAGCGCGCGACGACGCCGGGCAGCGCCGCGAGGGACGACGTCCAGGCGCCGGGCGCCGAGGTGACGTCGCTGTCGTGCAGGAGGAGCGTCGCGCCGCCGACGAGTTCCGGCGCGAGGGCCGCCAGCACCGATTCCGGGGTGGCGGCGGCCGTCCAGTCCCTGCCCCAGGCCGTCCAGAGGACGGGACGCAGGCCGTGGCGGCGCGCGGCGAGGAGAGCCTCGGCGCTCAGCGCCCCGTACGGGGGCCGGTACCAGGACGGGGACACGCCGCACACGTCCTCGATCAATCGAACGGTCCCCCGCACTTCACCAAGAACCCGGCCGGGACGCGACGTGAGCGCGTTGCCGTGCTCCCACCCGTGGACGGCGATCTCGTGGCCGTCCGCGACGATGCGGCGGCCCAGCGCGGGGTCGCGCCGCAGCATCGCGCCGAGGACGAAGAACGTCGCGTGGCAGCCGAGGCGCGCGAGTTCGTCCAGGAACAGGGGCGTCGAGCGGGCGTCCGGGCCGTCGTCGAAGGTGAGCGCGACGTGGCGGGGCCCGCCGCGCCCGGCGACGCGGGGGGTCAGGCGCCGGACCGGGCGCAGCCAGGTCGCCGCGGGCAGGGCGTGGCCCGCGAGGACGGCGGCCACGGCGGCGAGGACACGGCGCGACATGCCGGAATTGTCACCGGGGGGAGCTCAAGTCATGGGCAAGCGACTCCTAATTCTGACGGCGGGCATGGGAGCCGGGCACGACGCGGTCGCGGGGGAACTGGCGCGCCGGCTGGCGTCGGCGGACGTCGAGACGTCGGTGGTCGACGTGCTGGAACTCGTCCCGCTGCGGCTCGGGGACGGGCTGCGGCGCGCGTACGAGGCCATGATCAGGTCCGCGCCGTGGACGTACGCGGGCATCTACCGGGTGTTCTTCGCCTCCGGGCGTCCGGCGCGCTCGTCCCCGCTGACGGCGGTGATCGCGGCGCGGCTGGAGCGGCGGATCCGGGAGCTGCCGCCGGACGCGGTCGTGTCGACGTTCCACCTCGCCGCGCAGGCCGCCGGGCGCCTGCGGCACACCGGGCGGCTCACCGTCCCCTCGCTGGTGCTGGTCACCGATTTCGCGGTGCACCGGATGTGGCTGCACGCGGGCAACGACCGCTACCTGTGCCCGGACGAGCGGGCGGCGCGGGCGGTGACGCGGCGGACCGGCCGTCCCGCGACCGGGCACGCGCCCGTCGTCCGGCCGGAGTTCCGCCGCCCGCCCGGCGATGGCGACCGGCTGAGGCGCCTGGCCGGAGCGGGCCCGGACGAGCGGATCGTGCTGATCTCCGCGGGCGCGTGGGGCGTCGGGGCGGTGGTGGACACGGCGCGCGGCCTCGCCGCGTCCGGCCGGTACCTGCCCGTGGTGCTGTGCGGGCGGAACGCGCGGCTGCGCGAGCGGATCCGCGACGTGCCCGCCCTCGGCTGGCGCGACGACCTGGCCGAGCTGATGGCGGGCGCGTACGCGCTGATCGACAACGCGGCGGGGCTGACCTGCCGGGAGGCGTTCGCGTGCGGGCTGCCGGTGGTCTCCTACCGGCCCATCCCCGGGCACGGGCGGGAGGGCGCCGAGGCCATGGCGCGCGACGGCCTGAGCTTCTTCGCCCGGTCGCCCGAAGAGCTGGTCGACGCGCTCGACCGGCTGGGCGGCGCGGCGCTGCGCGGCACCCGGGCGCTCCGGGTGGCCGCGCTGTTCGACACCGTCCCGGCCGAGCGGGTCATCCGGTCCGCGCTGGGGTGACGCCGTGCTCCTCGTGGAGCAGCGGCGACCGGGCGATGCCGACGCTGCCGAGGAGGATCAGCGCCATGCCGCCCACCTGGACGATCGTCCACGGCCCGTCGCGGACGTTCTCGCCGAACAGGCCGACCCCGAGGATGATGCTGGCGACCGGATCGGACACGGTCAGCGCGGGCTGGACCGCGACGAGCGTGCCGCTGTGCAGCGCGTTCTGCAGCAGGTAGACGCTGGCGAGCCCGGCCACGGCCATGGCGTAGAGCTGCCAGGAGGTCAGGACGGCGTCGACGCCGCGCTCGAAGTCGTGCGTGGCCTCGTTCATGAACGCGGCGGTCAGCGCGAACGACACCGAGGTGCCGACGCCGAGCAGGACGGCGCGGACCGGCCCCCGGATGACCCACGCCAGCGCGACGAGCCCGGCGACGCAGCCGACCGACGCGGCCGTCGCGATGATCCACGCGACGGCGTGCGGCACGTGGTAGCTCTCGTCGGGCGCGAGGGCGAACAGCAGCGCGGCGAGGCCGACGGTGAGCAGGCCGACCGCCGTCCACGGCACCTGTTTCAGCCCGCGCGGCGGCAGCCACCCGATCAGGACCATCGTGAACGGCAGCTCGACGGCCAGCAGCGGCTGGACGAGCGACATGCCGCCCGTCGACAGCGCCACCGCCTGGAACAGGAACGCGGCGATGAGCGCGCCGATGCCGCCGAGCCACATCCGGTTGCGCAGCATGTCCAGGATGAGCGCGGGCTTGAACGCGTCCGACTCCGGCGCGGTCTTGGCGGCCCGCCGCTGGAGGACGGAGGCGAGGGCGTTCGAGGCCCCGGCGAGGATCCCGAAGACGACGGGGATCATCGGCACCCCACCTCGTCAGCCGACGCCGACGGGTGCTCGCCCGGCTTGCCCAGGTGGGGCGACCGGCTGAGGATGACGATGCCCGCGACCATCGCCGCGAGCCCGAGGGACTCCAGGGCGAGGTCGCCGGCGGACAGCTGCACCCGCTCCCCGAAGATCACGATGCTGAGCGCGATGCCGGTGAGCGGCTCGGCCGCCGTGGTGGCGGGCAGCGAGATCCGCAGCGGCGCCGCGTCGAACGCGCTCTGCGCGAACAGCAGCCCGAGCGCGCCCATCGCCACCAGCGCGTACGGCTGCCAGGTCACCAGCGCGTGGACGAAGCCCGCGTCGCTCACCAGCAGG
This sequence comes from Actinomadura decatromicini, assembly GCF_008121305.1. Classification (NCBI taxonomy): domain Bacteria; kingdom Bacillati; phylum Actinomycetota; class Actinomycetes; order Streptosporangiales; family Thermomonosporaceae; genus Actinomadura; species Actinomadura decatromicini. The sequence continues at coordinate 429,664 of NZ_VSRQ01000006.1, forward strand.
ACGCTGCGGGTCAGCGTGTCCATGAGCCCGTAGAGCAGCCCGGCGCCGCACGCCAGCAGCATCGCGCGGACCCGCAGGTCGCGGTGCAGGCTGCCGAACGCGCACAGCGTGACGAGGGCGAGCACGACGGCCCCGGCCAGCCAGCGCGGCGAGTGCACCCCGGGCAGGGCGCCGCCGTGCGGCAGCCCCACCCCGAGGAACAGCGCGACGCCGCCGGTCAGCAGCAGCGCCCCCCACCATTCGCGGGGGCCGAGCCGCTCGCGGTAGATCACGTGCGCGGCTAGCAGCGCGAAGATCAGGTTGACCGTGAGCACCGGCGTGACCTCGGCGACGTCCGCGATGTTCAGCGCGAACGCGAAGATGAGCTGGCCGATGATCATCGAGGCGATGCCGGTCAGCCACAGCCTGCTCCGCAGCAGTTCCAGCAGCAGCCGCGGGTGCAGGATCTCCGACAGCGGTTCCCGGTACGCCGCGTGCTGCTGTGCCACGAAGCCGAGCCCGATGAAGAACGCCGCCGCCACGGCGATGGCCATCCCGAGAATGCTCATCCGAATCCACGATCTCCCCCGACCGATTCGTCAGAACCCGCACCTACCCCAGCCCGCCGGACGGAACCCGCCCCGCCCACGCCCCGCGGCGCCGGGTGTCCGGTTTCTGACAGATGTCACGGCGAGGCGGTGGAGAACGTCGCTACCAGCGGGAAAGCCGGACGAACAGCATCGACGGCATGACGAAGCGAACGAGCACGGCGGTGACCGATCCCGACGCCCGCGAGAAACTGCGCATCGCCAAGGCGCTGCTCGGCGGCTACGCGGCGGTGAGCGTGCTGACCCTGCTGGCGATCGCAGCGCTCAGCGGCGACCCCGACCTCGTCACCGGCCCGGTGTGGGTCCGCGGCACCATCCTCGCCGCCGCCTCGCTGATCACCTTCGCGCTCGGGGTGTCGATGGCGAGGGGCTCGCGGAGCGCCTACCGCAGGGTGCGGATCATCGCGCTGGCCCAGGTGGCGGCGATCGTCGTGATCGAGTCGATCCCCGGCTCCTTCCCGGTCTGGTTCAAGGTCGAGAACGGGGTGTGCGGGACGCTGCTGGCCATCGTCGTCCTGCTGACCCTCGCGCGGACCGTGCGCGCCGCCTTCGCGGCCCGATGATCATGGGCTCGGGACACGTCCGGCCGGGCGGAGGTACGGTCACCGACGTGGAGTCTCAGGATTCGCGCGGCCCGGACGAGCGGCGCCGGCTGCTGCTCTCGCTGGGCATGCTCTGCTACCCGTTCCTGACGGGGGCGGGCGTCGCCCAGCACGCGAGCGGCGCGGGCCTCGTCGCCGGATACCTGCTGCTGGTGGCCGTCTCCGCCTGCTACCTGGCGATCGTGGTGGCCTCGATGCGAGCGAGGTGGCGGGCCTACTGGTGGCTGCTGGCGGGGATGACGGCGCTGGCCGTCCTGGTCGCGCCGCTCGCCCACGAGAACGCGCTGATCCTCGTCGCGGTGATCGTCCCGGCGGCGGTGGCACGGGTGGACGGCCAGGCGGCGCCCGTCCTGGTGGTCCTCGGCGCGGCGGCGTGCGTCGGGGTGCCGAGGCTCGTGCCCGGCTGGAGCACCGGGCCGGGCTGGTACTTCGCGGTGGCCGTCGTGTTCACCGCGCTGCTCGTGCACACGTTCAGCCGCACCGCGACGGCGAACCGGGAGTTGCGCGAGGCCAGGGCGGAGGTCGCCAGGCTGGCCTCGGAGGCCGAGCGCAACCGGATCGCGCGCGACCTGCACGACCTGCTCGGCCACTCGCTCACCGCCATCACCGTGAAGAGCACCCTCGCCAGGCGGCTGGCCGCCGGCGCGCCCGCCGCCGCGCTGGCGGAGATGGAGTCGGTGGAGCGGTTGTCCCGGCAGGCGCTGGCCGACGTGCGGGCCGCCGTGTCCGGATACCGGGACGTCACGCTCGCGGGCGAGCTCGCCCGCGGCCGGGAGCTGCTGCGGGCCGCGGGCGTCGCCGCCGACCTGCCGACCGCCTACGACGGGGTCCCGCCGGAGCGGCAGGAGCTGTTCGGCTGGGTCGTGCGGGAAGGGCTGACCAACGTCGTCCGGCACGCGCGGGCGGGACGGTGCACGGTCGAGCTGACCGCGTCCTCCGTGGAGGTGCGCGATGACGGGATCGGCGGCCCGGCGGGCGCGGGCTCGGGGCTGGACGGCCTGCGCGCCAGGGTCGCCGCGGCGGGCGGCGTGCTGACCGCCGGTCCGGCGCGCCCGCGCGGGTGGTCGCTGCGGGTGGAGGCGCCGGCGTGACGATCCGGCTGCTGCTCGCCGACGACCAGGAGATGATCCGGCAGGCCCTCGGCGCGCTGCTCGACCTCGAACCGGACTTCGAGGTGGTGGCCTCGGTCGGGCGCGGCGACGAGGTCGCGGCCGCGGCGCTGGAGCGCCGTCCGGACGTCGCGCTGCTGGACATCGACATGCCCGGCCTGGACGGCCTCGCCGCGGCGGCCGTGCTCGCCGCGCAGGTGCCCGGCTGCCGCGTGGTCATCCTCACCACCTTCGGCCGCACCGGCTACCTGCGCCGGGCCATGGAGGCGGGCGCCGTCGGGTTCGTCGTGAAGGACGCCCCGGCCGACGCGCTCGCCGACGCCATCCGGCGGGTGAAGGCGGGCGAGCGAGTGGTCGACCCGGCTTTGGCTGCGGCCACGCTGGCGGCGGGCGAGTCGCCGCTCACCGCCCGCGAGCGCGACGTGCTCATCGCGGCCCGCTCCGGCGCCACCGTCGCGGAGATCGCGGCCCGGCTGTACCTCGCCGAGGGCACCGTGCGGAACTACCTGTCCGGGGCCACCACCAAGACCGGCACACGCAACCGGATGGAGGCGCTGCGGGTGGCCGAGGAGAGCGGCTGGCTGTAAAGGGCAAATGGAGAGGGTGCCTAGAGCGGCGGGCACTGCGACCACGCCGACCCTAGACACCCCTTCTCCTCACCGGTCGCGGTGTGGCGCTGGGCCGCACGGTTTCCGGGTCAGGACTCCCCAGGTCAGGACCCGAGAGCGATCCCGCTGTAGTAGTACTTCAGGATTCTGGAGTAGCTCCAGCCCGCGCCGGCCTTGTCGCGGGAGCCGTACTGCGACAGCCAGTCGCCGTCGCCCCATCCGCCGCACGCCGTCGTCGTGGAGCAGTAGTGGGCCTGGAGGATCTTCCCGCCGCGGGTCATGCGGGTGCCCCACGTCGCGTCCACCGCGGCGCTCGTCGACGCCTTCGCCGAGCCCGGCTTGTAGACCTGGCTCGACGTGGTGTCGTAGACGTCGAAGCACTCGCCCCAGGACGTCTTGTTCGTCGAGTGCAGCGCCCAGTACCAGCCGAAGTTCTTCACGGCCATCGCCCCGGACCGGAGCGACTCCTTCGGCCAACTCGACACCCATTCGTTGGGCAGGACGTTCTTGACGTAGGTCTTGAACGCCACCCGCTCCACGCGCCCGAGGGAGACCCGGTAGACGAGGATCGTCGTGGGCGGCTTGGTCTGCGTGCCGTCGGTCTTGCATCCGGTCGGCCCGGACGGCAGGAACTTGTGCGAGGCGTTCTGGTTCTTCAGGCTGGAGTTCAGATTGCCCTTCGCGCCCGCCTTGAAGTCTTGGTATTTACCCCCGTAGTTGCTGTTGTAGTACACCCGGACGGTCTTGCCACTGCGATTCCAGACCGAGGCGGCGGCATTCTTGACGCACTTGCCCTTGCCGTTCCCCGCGCTCTTGAAGTCGTAGCAGGAGGGCTGCTCGGCGCCGTAGTCCGCGACCGAACCGGTGAAGTCCGAAAGCGAACCCTGGTTGCCGCTGTTGAAGTAGTAGCAGAACTCGCCGCTCTCGCAGGTTCCGTTGCGGGTCGCCGCCGAGGCGGGCGACGCCACGGCGGCCAGCGCCGCCGCGCCGAGCGCCATCGCGGCGGTCATCGCGCTGAGTCGCGAGATCAGCCGTGCGGTTCGTGTTGACACGGTCGTCCTTTTCTCCCCGTCGCGGTACGGACCGCGTTATCGGACGTTGTAGCCCTGCGACTGCCAGAAGGAGGTCGGGTTCGGGTTGTCCAGGTGCGGGTCGTTGACGCTCTTGGCCGCGTGGGTCTGGCGTCCGAGGCGCATCTCGACGTGGGTGTGCGCGCCGGAGCTGGAGGACACCCCGTGCCACGACTCGTCCGCGATGATCTGGCCGCGGCTGATCGTCTGGCCCACGGCCAGCGACGACCGCGGCGCGGAGTGCAGGTAGATCACGGTCTTGTTCGCCGAGGCGTTGTAGATGGAGATGGTGGAGAGGCCCGAGCTGCCCGTGCGGCCGCGCGCGAGGTAGATGATCTTGCCGCTGACCAGGGCGCGGACGTCCGAGCCGACGCCGCGGGCGATGTCGATGCCCTCGTGCCGTCCGGGGGTGCTGGTGTAGCCGTCGAAGCCGCAGGTGATGCGGCCGCCGCTGGCCTTGTACAACCCGTACGACAGGTTCGTGCGCGACGCGGGCGAGAACTGGTGCGAGGCGTTCTGGTTCTTCAGGCTGGAGTTCAGGTTGCCCTTCGCGCCCGCCTTGAAGTCCTGGTACGTGCCGCCGTAGTTGCTGTTGTAGTACACCCGGACGGTCTTGCTGCTCCGGTTCCAGACCGAGGCGGCGGCATTCTTGACGCATTTGCCCTTGCCGTTGCCGGGGCCCTTGAAGTCGTAGCAGGAGGGCTGCTCGGCGCCGTAGTCGGCGACCGAACCGGTGAAGTCCGAGACCGATCCCGCGTTGTTGCTGTTGAAGTAGTAGCAGAACTCGCCGCTTTCGCAGGTTCCGTTGCGGGTCGCCGCCGAAGCGGTCGACGCGGTCGCGAGCGTCGTCCCGCCGATCGCCACCGCGGCGGCCGCCACGGCGAGGGCCTTGTTGAGCGTTGCCATTCCGTTCTCCTTTTCTCGTGCCTTTTTCGTGCTTTGTTCAGCGGGGTCTGGATCGGCGGCCGGTCAGCCGCGCCGGTACTCCTCCCAGGTGCGGATGGCGACCTTCGGCCCGTCGTCCGGGCCGCGGTCGGCGAGCCCGTTCTGGCCGAGGTAGTAGTCGCCGATCTGGTGCTGCGCCTGGCCGGAGAGATCGGTGTCGCTGATCGCGGCGGCGTGGATGTGCCACGGCCAGTCGCCCTGCCGGGGGCTGCGCACCCAGGCCGCGAAGCCGACGCGGCGCAGCGCGCGGGCGACCGACACGCGGGTGGCGGAGCTCATCCCCTTCACCGAGACGTCGACCACGCCCCCGCCGTCGTGGGTGCCCGCGGACGTGGGGTCGCCGCCGGGGTTGTACGAGCCCTGGTCCAGGACGAGGGTGCGGCCGAGGAGGCGTCCCGCCTCGGCGAGCATGCTCCGCGTGCGGGTGTTGACGACGAACCCGCCGCCCGCGGACACCTTCGCCCCCGGCGTGATGACGTGGGTGACCGTGAACCGGCCGGTGCCGAGTTTGGCGAGGGAGGTCTTGCCCGGCATGCCGTTTGCGGCCAGGCCGGTGTATCCGAGCGACTTCTGGTACTTCGCGTAGGCGGTGACCGTGGTGGTGCCGAAGTAGCCGTCCACCCACTTCTTGTCGAGCAGCTTCCGGTCGAGCAGGGCCTGCTCGACGAGGAGGACGCTGGCCTTGGCGCCGGGAGTCAGCGTGTCGTCCGGCCGCCGCGGGTCGATCTGCGCGGCCTTGACCAGGGCCTCCATGTTCACGCTCGGCAGGGCCCGGGCGCCGGGCGGCTGCGCCGCCGACGCCTGGGGCGCCCCCGGCAGGGCGGCGAGCAGGGCCGCCGCCGCGAGGGCGCCGGCGTATGGAAGCAGTTTCATCGGTTCTCCTAATTGCGAGCGCAGGGGCGGATGGCCACGGCGCAACAGGCCGTCACGGCTCGCACACAGGGACGGAAGGGGAAGGTCGGCGCCGTCGGACCGCTCGCCAGACTCCCGGCAGGGGCATGCGCGCCCTGACGGGTGGGTTCCGGTGAACGGGTCGCTACGGCGGGACGGTCCAGACGTCCTGCGTGCGTCGCCGTGTGAAGGCGGTCCCTTCGCGGGGACTTGTCCGGTCAGCTCGGACGCGGTCGTTCAGACCGTTGACCGTGCGGCCGGTGAGGGGTCGGGCCGGTCACGTGCGGGCCCGGTGTCAGTGGGCGACGCCTGTCAGCAGCGTTCGCTCGTCTTGGCGCTGGGCCCGTCCGGGATCCAGCCGATCGCCTGCGTGCAGTGCGCCAGCGTGTTGCTCCCGAGCGACCAGATCTCCGCCTTCTTGGTCCGGCACTGGGTGCCCTCAAGGCTCCGGTCGGAATTGTCGCCGACCGCCACACAGGCGTCCCAGGTGCGGTGCGAATTGCGGTAGCCGGCCCAGACGTAGAGATATGCCCAGTTCTTTCCGCAGCCCTTGAACTGCTTCACCGACGCGAACGTCTGCCCGCCCGAATTGACATGGGCGGTCGAGCCGATCTGGACGGTGCTGCTACAGCCGGGTGCGGACTCGGCGTACGCGACGGTCGGAACCGCTGCCATCGCCGGTACCGCGAGAAGCGCGGCCAATGTCCCCTTGGCGAATCTCATCTTCGTCGAAGCCCCCTTGTGTCGCTGCCCGCCGCGGTGCGGGCAATGACCACCTTGCCGAGGGCGTCGACGTGTCAGGTACCCCCCGTGACAGGTTCTGACATGCTCTTACACGGCGGGCCCGCCGACCTGGCGACTACCGCGCGGCTACGGGGCGACGTTCACCACGAAGTAGACGGGACGCGCGCCGGGCAGGAGTTGCCTTCCCTCTCCGTCGACCATCTTCCAGCCGACCCAGCACGATCCCGGAGTGGCCGGAGCGGTGACGTGAACGCTGACCCGGACATGCGCGCCGGGTTTGGTATCGCGAATAGGGACCTTTCCCGGAGTGGAACAGGTGCCGTTGTCGGCGGGCAGCGTCGCGCGCGCCAGGAACCGGCCGTGCCACGGGACCGTGCCCGCGTTGGCGAGTTCCCAGGTCTTGATGAACTGCTGCCCGGTCTTCACCACCGTGCCATCGGGAATGGTCACGTCGCCGATGAACGCGCTCCTGTCGCCGGCGATCACCGGGGCCCTCGCGACCGTCGCCTGCCCGGACTTGACGGTGGCCTCCTCGGGCCGTCCCGGCCGTCCGCCGTAATCGCGGATCATGGACGCGCCCGCCACCGCGCCGCCCACCGCCGCTCCGCCCAGCACGATCGCGAGGACGCGGCGCCGCCGCGTCCGCCGTGGCGGGGACCCGGGCACCAGCGTGGTGACCGCAGCCCGCTCGTCCGCGTCCTCCGCCGAGAGCTCGTCCACGTCGCCCGCGGGCACCATGGCGAGCGGGGCGGGTTCGGCCTGGTCGGCGGGTTCGGCCTGGTCGGCGGGTTCGGCCTGGTCGGCGCGCTCGGCGCGTTCGGCGGAGCCGTCCGCGTCGAGCGCGGCGCACCAGTACTCCCGCCACTCCTCGACGTCGCCCCCGCACGCTTCGACGAACGCCTGCGTCGTCGTCCAGCTCGGGAACCTCGTGCCCCGCGCCGCCTCGTGGAGGGTGGCGTGGCTGACCGACCGCGACTTGCTCGCCATGACCCGGAAGGAGGGGTTTCCAGCCTCGGCTCGTAACCGGCGGAGCCGCTCCGCGAAACGGTCGCGCCCTTCCTGACCTCCGGCGGAGGACAGCACACCAGAGTCACCCATGGTCCACCTCACCAACCCGGTCGCCAGCGGCAAGCATGGACAATCTAGCCGAGAGATGAGGGCCGCAGTCGCGCGGCTCGAACAGTTTGACGTGCCATTTCCCTTTCGGCCGAGATGACCGCCTCGGCGCCGCCGGGACGTCCCGCAGAGATCAGCGCCGCCTTTCCGCATACCGGAGGAGCTGATCGAGATCCGCTACCGCATGACACGTGATCATTGATCACTCGCCGTGTTCGATAGCCGATTCACATGGAGCCCGGAGGGATCAAAGGGGCGGGCGCAATGAACAATTTTCAACCAACTCGCGCTTCGCGCGTCCGCCGGGCGCCCCTCACCTGCCGCATCCGTCTGGGAGGAGACTCCGCGCGGCCACGGTGACCTGCTCTGATTCGGTCCCGCGCGGCTAGCGTCCCTCCGCGCCCAACTGGCGCAGGAACGCGCGGTTGTCGGTGCGCACCCATTCCTCGACGAGGCGGCCCCGGTCGTCGAACCGGAAGATGTTGATCAGGTCGAACACGACGCGGCGGCCGTTCGGCGGCAGCGGACCGGCCGGCGAGTGGGTGAACTCGCGGACGAACGTCCCCTCGATCCATGTCTGGCAGGCGAGGTGGTCGCCTTCGGCCACCACGATGCCGCGCCGGATCGTCCGGTCGTCGAACGCGGCGCGCACCGCCGCGAAGTAGTCGTTGAGGCCGTCGAAGTCGGACTCGAAGCCGTCCGGGCCGTGGAAGCGGAACGTGTCGGTGTCGAAGTACGCCGCGACGGCGTCGAGGTCCTCACCCGACACCTCCAGCTCACCGGCGCGGATGAGGCGGGTCACGAGTTCGTCCCGGGTGAATCGCTGTGTCATGGCTCCAGCCTGCCCGCCGCCAGCCATGCAGTCCAACGATGCTTTGGCATCGTTTCCATGAGTAGAACGCATGCTACTTTCGGGGCATGGCGGAGTTCACCCTCACCGGGCTCCGCGTCGTCCAGCAGGTCGCCGCCACCGGGTCGTTCACCGGGGCCGCCGAGAAGCTCGGCTACACCCAGTCGGCCGTCTCGCGTCAGGTCGCCGCGATGGAGACGGCGGCCGGAGCGCCGATCTTCGACCGGGGGCGGCGCGGCGCGGCCCTCACCCCGGCCGGCCGGGTGCTCGTCCGGCGCGCGACCGAGATCCTCGCCGACCTGGCGGCGGCCGAGCTGGAGCTGGCCGGGCTGCGCGACCGGCTCGCGGGCCGCCTGGCGATCGGCGCGTATCCGTCCGCCGCCATGGCGCTGGTCCCGCGCGCGATGGCGCGGATGACGTCGGGCCATCCGGGTCTCGCCGTCGTCCTGGAAGAAGCGTCGACACCCGTCCTGCTGCGGCGGCTCCGGGCCGGGCGACTGGACCTGGCGGTCATCGGGGTCGGCCACGGCCTGCCCGACTACGACCTGAGCGAACTCAGGCAGACGACCGTGCTCCAGGGCAACCTGCTGGTGGCCGTCCCGGAATCGCACCGGTTCGCGGGCAACGCCGTCACCGTGGCGGACCTGGCCCAGGAGCACTGGATCGCCGGAGACGGCGCGGCGGACGAACCGCAGTTCGGGGCCTGGCCCACGCTGACCGACCCGCACATCGTCCACACCGCGCGAAGCTGGTCGACCCGCCTCGGACTGGTCGCCGCCGGGCTGGGTATCACGGTCGTCCCCGAACAGGCCGCCCCGGCTCTGCCGAGGGGCGTGCGGGCCGTGACCGTCACCGACAGCCATTGGACGGGACGCGCGACCATCGCCGTGACCCGCCCGCGCCCGTCCGCCCAAGCGCAGGCGATGGTGACGGCCCTGCAAGAGCAGGCCGCCGCTCTCCGCCTCGATCGGCGATGAGCCGCCCTATGGCGTCCGGACGGAGGAAATGGCCCTCAGCGGCCGGCGTGCGGGGCGTCCATCGCCGTGCTCAGCGCCCGGAGCGCCTGGTAGACGCGAAGCTTCACCACGTCCACCGGGACGCCCAGCGAGGCCGCGGCCTCGTTGACCGAACGGTCCCTGAACACGGTCTCCGCGAGGATCTCGCGATGTGCGGACGGCAACGCCTGGAAGGCCCGGGCGACCACCGCACGGCGTGTCCGCTCCCCCGCCACTCCGGGGGCCGACGAACCGGCGCTCCTACCCATTCGCACTGCCACGCCTAGAACCTCGCACCCCACCCCCTACCCGACCCCGCACTTATGCCCGCGTTAAGGAAGTGTTGAGGGTGGGATTCGGGGGCGTCAGGCGCGGGTTTTGAGGGCGTAGGCGGTCAGGCGGGTCGAGAGGCGCAGGGCGGTGCGGCCGTGCCAGTCGGCGCGGCTGGGCGGGCGGGCGTAGCAGGGGACGCCGCCGCTGGTCAGAGCGTCCATTCCGGGGACGCCGAGGGAGCCGGACGCGAACTCGAACAGGTGGACGAGGCGCGGGACGATGACGCCGTAGTCGAGGGCGCGGGGCAGCGGCCCCTCCATCGCGACGAGGTCCTCGACGCGGAGGCCGCGGAGGGGGTAGCGCTCGGGGAACGCGCGGCGCAGGTCGAGGAAGAAGCCGACCGAGCCGCCGCGCGGGTCGCCGAGCGGGGCGCCGAGGGGCGCGAACACGCCCAGGGCGAGGCGGGGGCGCGCCACCAGCGCGTGCGCGTACAGGACGCGGACCAGCGCGACGTTCATCATGAAGCGCTCGGCGGGCAGTTCCTGGAGGGCGAGGGTCTCGTTCTCCAGGTATCCGGTGACGACGCTGGCGTTGTGGGCCCGGTACCAGGCGGCGGGCGACGGGCGGCGGATGAACTCCGTCCAGAGCAGGACGGCCCGCGCGGACGGCTCGCCGCGGTACCCGTCCGCGAGCAGGGCGGCCTCGGCCTTGTCGCGCAGGAGGCGGTCGTTGACGGCCCGCCACCAGGGGCTGCCCGGCGGGCGGTGCGCGGGCGGGTTCAGCACGCCGCGGGCGATCTCCCAGCGCAGGAAGCTGAGTTCGGCACGGCCGTAGCGGCTCCGGTCGCCGACGTAGAAGTCCGCCGCCAGCCTGAGCCGCCGCGCCGCGCCGTCCGCGGCCCCCCGCACCCGGGCGGCGGCCGTTCCGGCCGCGTCGATCATGCCCCTGCCTCCATATGGGTTCAGTGCCCCTTCCTTCAAGCACGGAGACGTCCCGGCCGCGGGTTCAGCGCTTAGGATGAGCGCCGGGGGTGGTGGACCGTGGGCAAGCACAACAAGCCGGCGACGCGCTCCTGCCCTGGCTGCAACGGGACCGGCACGAGCACCGCCACCGGCGACAAGTGCCCCGTGTGCCGGGGCACCGGCCGCATCTGACCCTCCGCCGACGGTTCGGGCCGCGCGACCTCAGCCGTGCCGGTCGCCCGCGACCGCCCGCAGCCCGACCGGGCGCAGGCGCGCCAGGGCCTCGGACGCGGCGTCGTCGGCGGGCAGGTAGGCGATGAGGGTCTGGTCGTCGCCGATCGGCAGGTCGAGGGTCTCGTAGGCGAGGCGCAGCTCGCCCGCGTCCGGGTGGACGAGCCGTTCCACGCCGAAGCGGCGCGGCAGGCGCGGCGGGGTCCGACCCCGCTCGGCGAACGGCGCCCCGGCGGTGACGACCATCTCGTCGACGAACCCGCCGAGGTGCGGGTCGCTCTCCGGGAACGCGGCGCGCAGGGACGCGACGCGCTCGTCGGCGACCTCGTCCCAGTCGGGGTAGGCGGACTTCGCCCGCGGGTCGGTGAAGACGTAGCGGACGAGGTTCGGCGGATCGGCGTCGAGGAGGCCGAGGGGGCGGACCAGGCGGTCGTAGCCGTCCGTCCAGGCCAGGACGTCGGCGAGCCGGTTGACCAGGATCGCCGGGGTCGGGTCGAGGCTCGCGAGGAGCGCGCGCACGGTCGGCCGGACGGAGTCGGCCGGGGCCCGCGTGCACAGCTCACCGTCCCCCGACTTGGACATGATGCGCAGGTGGAGGCGCTCGTCGGGCGACATCTGGAGCGCGTCGGCGAGCGCGCCGAGGACGGCGGGCGACGGGTGCCGGTCGCGTCCCTGCTCCAGCCGGGCCAGGTACTCGACGCTGACGCCCGCGAGCGTGGCGAGCTCGGACCGGCGCAGGCCCGGCGTCCGGCGTCGCCCGCCGCCGGACAGCCCCGCCTGGGACGGCGAGACGGCCTCGCGGCGCGCGCGCAGAAACGCTCCTAGCTGGTTGTCGGTCACCCCCGGAAAGTACCAAGGGTCGTGTGTCCGCAGCCTGGCCCTGACAGGGCCCGTCTCAACGCGGTCTCCCTGGTGTATGTCCGGACGGACAGCGTGGTGAGCACACCAACCACGAAGGAGCACCACGCATGGCATTGAGACTCGCGGTCGTCATCGGCAGCGTCCGGGACGGACGGTACGGCCCCCACTTCGCGAACTGGATCGCGGAGCACGCACGGCGGCACGGCGCGTTCGACGTGGACGTCGTCGACCTCGCCGACGTCGCGCTCCCGGCCGCGCTCCCGGCGAACCCGCAGGAGCTTCTCGCGATCGGCGACCGTCCTCCCGCGCTGGCGGACCTCGCCCGGCGGCTGGACGAGGCGGACGGCTTCGTCGTCGTGACACCGGAGTACAACCACAGCTACCCGGCGGCGCTCAAGCACCTCCTGGACTGGCACACGTCGCAGTGGAGCGCGAAGCCGGTGGGCTTCGTCTCCTACGGAGGGATGGGCGGCGGCCTGCGGGCGGTCGAGCATCTGCGCCAGGTGTTCGTGGAGCTGCACTCCGTGCCGGTCCGCGACCAGGTCAGCTTCGACCAGCACTGGGGACGGATCGGCGACGACGGCGAGCTGATCGACGCGGACGGTCCCGACGCCGCCGCGAAGGCGCTGCTGGACCAGCTCCGCTGGTGGGCCGCCGCACTGCGAAACGCGCGCCACGCCGCGCCTTACGCGGCCCTCTGAAACGCCGCGGCGCACCGGTGGCGCGCCGCCAGGGGGAAGATCGGGAAGCGCAGACGCGGACGCCCGGCGAATGATTGAATCGCGTCCTATGTGGCACGTGTCACAACGATCTTCCCCGTGGCGGCGGCGGTATCCGCCCGGTGTTCCCCAGGAAGTGGACATCCCCGACGTCCCCGTGACCCGGCTCCTCGACGACGCCGCCGAGACGCATCCGCGCCGTCCCGCGCTGTACTTCTTCGGCCGCCAGATCTCCTACCGGGACCTGCGCGACGCCGTGGACCGGTTCGCCGACGGCCTGCGCCGCCTCGGGGTGCAGCCGGGCGACCGGGTCGCGCTGATCCTGCCGAACTGCCCGCAGCAGGTCATCGCGTTCTACGGCGTCCTGCGCAGGGGCGCCGTCGCGGTGCAGCACAACCCGCTGTACACCGAGGAGGAGATGCTCCACCAGCTCGCCGACTGCGGGGCCCGCGTCGCGGTCGTGCTGGATCGTTCCTACGCGACGGTGCGCGCGGTCCGCGCCAAGCTCCGGCTCGAGCACATCGTGGTGACGTCGCTGACCGACTTCCTGCCGCTGGCGAAGCGGGTCGCGCTGCGGCTCCCGCTGGTGCAGGCGCAGCGGCGGCGGGCGGAGATCACGGCGGACGTTCCGCACGACCCGGACGTCCTCCCTTTTCGCGAACTGCAGCGGCCGCCGAGACGGCCGGTGCGGCAGCTCGACGTGGAGCCGTCCCGGCACCTCGCGGCCATCCAGTACACGGGCGGGACGGAGGGACGTCCGAAGGGCGCGATGCTGACGCACCGCAACCTCGTCGCGAACGCCTGCCAGCAGCACGCGTGGGACACGGCGGGCCGTCCGGGGACGGACGTGACGCTCGCGGTGCTGCCGCTGTTCCACTCGTTCGGGCTGATGAGCTGCCTGGTCGCGCCGGTGATGACGGCCGGGGCGGTGGTCCTGCTGCCCCGCTTCGACGCCGACCAGGTGCTCAGCGCGATCCGCCGGCACCGGCCAACGATCTTCCCCGGGGTGCCGACGCTGTACGAGCAGGTGATGGACAACCCGCGGTTCACGCCGTCCGACCTGGGCTCGCTGCGCATCCTCATCTCCGGTGCGATGGGGTTGGCGCAGAGCACGATCGACCGGCTCACCCAGGTCGGCGCGAAAGGGCTCATCAACTGTTATGGGCTCACCGAGGCGTCCCCTGCCGTCACGGGCAACCCGCTTGGGGGCGGGGCCCGGAACCTGACCGTGGGGTTGCCTCTCCCTATGACCGATGCCGTCATCGTGGACCAGGACGAGCCGACGAGGGTCCTGCAACCGGGCGAGCCCGGCGAACTGGTCGTGCGCGGGCCGCAGGTGTTCGCCGGGTATTGGAACGCGCCGCTGGCCACCGCGCAGACCCTGTCGAAGGGCTGGCTCCGCACGGGTGACATCGCCGTAATGGACGAGGACGGTTTCTTCACCATCCTCGATCGGCTTCGCGACATGATCAAGGTGAGCGGTTTCAGCGTGTTCCCGACAGAGGTCGAGAAAGTGCTGCACCGCCATCCCGCGGTGCACGACTGCGCGGTGGTCGGCGTGCCCGACGCCCGGCGCGGGGAGCGCATCATCGCGCACGTCGTGGAGCATCCCGCCTACCCTTTTTCGGCGTACGAGTTGCGGCGGCATTGCGAGCGCTATCTGTCGCACTACAAGGTCCCGGCGGAATTCATTCCGCGGACGGAACTGCCCCGCAACATCCTGGGGAAGGTCGTCCGGCAGCGGTTGCGGGACGAGGCTGTCAACTCACCCGCGCAGGCCGCGGGGGGCTCGCTTTGACGGCGGCGGGTGGTTGACTGGGCTGGTGCACACCGAGACCGTCCGCCCGGGGCTGTTCGCCCGCCTCGTGGAGATCGGGCGCGCCGCGTCGCCGACCGGCGGGGAAGCGGAGCCGGAGACGCTGTATGACCGGCACGGCGTCCTTGTCGTGCGCGTCGGCGACGTGGCGGTCAAGGCGCATCAGGCCGACCGTGGACAGGGATTCGTCGAGCGCGCCAGGCTGGCGGGCACGCAGCCCGGAATTCTAGTCGGCCCTCTGGGCCCACCCCTCGATGTGGACGGCCGGATGGTCTCGGTCTACCCGTTCGGCGTCCCGGTGGACCCGCGCCAGGAACTCCCTTGGGAGGACGGTGCGCGCCTCTTGGCCGCGCTCCATTCCGCGACGGTCCCGGCAGACGCACCGTCCTGGGGACGTCCCACTCGGGTGGCGCGCCTGGTGTCCGAACTGGGTCACTGGCCAGCGGCGGACGAAGTGCGACGGGCTTTCGCCACATTGCCCGCCTGGATACGCGGGGAGGCGGCGGAACCGTCCAAAGAAAACACATGCCTTATTCACGGTGACTGGCACCTAGGGCAAATGGTCCGCGCGCAGGACGGGCAATGGCGCCTCATCGACATCGAAGACCTCGGTAGGGGCGACCCCGCGTGGGACTTGGCGCGACCCGCCGCGCTCTACTCGGCGGGTGTCCTCTCCCCTGACGAATGGGGCCGTTTCCTGGGCGCTTACACGGAAGCGGGCGGTCCCGCCGTCCGCGCGGACGCCGACCCGTGGACGACTCTGGACATACCCGCCCGAACTCTGGCGATCCAGATCGCCGCCACGTGCGTCAAAACGGCGGGGAGGGAAGATCGGCCGCTGGACGGAGCGGAGCAGGCGATGGTCGACGCCTGCGGGAGAATATCGGCGGCGGGGGACGCGGCATGACGTGGCGCGAAACCTGCCCTACATTTAGCCTCTACCTGGGGATCCATACCGGAAGGATGACAAGGCGATGCACTGCCCTAAGTGTCGTGGCGTGATGCGGACCTACACCCGCAGCGGCGTCCACATCGAGCAATGTGACAGCTGCCGGGGCATCTTCCTCGACTACGGCGAGCTTGAGGCCCTGAGCCAGATGGAAGCGCAGTATCGGGCCGCTCCGCCGCCCGCCGCCGCGCCGGGATGGGGAGCGGGCCCGGCGGTGCATCACCACCACCACGGGCACCACCGCCCCCACCACGGGAGCGTCTTCAACATGCTCTTCTCGACCTGATCCGCTTTCCCGGCACCGTCCGGGGCGATGCACGTCGGCGGCCCGCCCCCTTGGAGACTCAACGTCCCAGAGGGCGGGCCCGTGCGTTACTGAACGGGGTCAGAGGCGCGGGTCGACGGGCTCGGACTCCAGCGCGAGCACGGCGAACACCGCCTGGTGGACGCGCCACAGCGGCTCGCCTCCGGTGAGCCGGTCGAGCGCCTCCACGCCGAGCGCGTGCTCCCGCATCGCGAGCGACCGCTTGCGTCCGAGCGACCTGCGGCGCAGCCGTTCGAGGTTGTCCGGCTCGCGGTAGTCCGGGCCGTAGATGATGCGGAGGTATTCCGGTCCCCGGCATTTCACGCCCGGCTGGACGCGCCTGTCGTCCGGTGGCGGGCCGAGCGGCTTGACGACCATGCCCTCACCTCCCGCCGAGGTGAGTTCCTCCCACCATTTGGTGACGGCCGCCTCCGACTCGGGCGAGTTCAGGTCGACGGTCATCGACGACGTCCGTTTCAGCAGGTCGCCGGTGTCGGCGTCCGCGAGGCGTCCGGCCACGGCCATGTGCCATTCGTGGTCGCGTGCCACGGCCCAGGAGCGGCCTTCACCGGCGAGGACCTGGAACGGCGCGAGCCGCAGCCCGGACAGGCCGTCGACCGTCCAGCAGTAGCGCGCGTAGGCGTCGCGGAAGAGGGACGCGTTCGCGGCCCGCCGGTCGATGTGCTCGCGGAGCGCGCCGACGTCGAGGCCGCGTCCGGCCGCGCGGGCGAGGGCGTCGGACGCCATCGGCAGGGCGGCTCCGGCTGCCGCGCCGGTCGCGGCGTACTGCGTGCGGATGAGGTCCATCGCTTTGGCCGACCAGGGCAGCAGTTCGCTGTCGATGACGAGCCAGCCCGTTTCCAGCTCGTCCCAGAGTCCGGCCGCGTCTACCGCGCCGCGGACTCGGTCCAGTACCTCGGTCGTGCGGGACGGGTCGCGGAAGAAGGAACGTCCCGTGCGGGTGTAGACGGCTCCGGTCGTCCCGTCGGCGACACCGAAACGGGTGGCGGCGACGGACTCGTCCCTGCAGACGACGACCACGGCCCTGGAGCCCATGTGCTTTTCTTCGCACACCACACGGTCGACTCCCTTGTCCCTGTACGCGGCGAGGGCTTCGGCGGGGTGCTCCAGATAGCCGGGCAGCGGCGACGTCTCGGCGGGGGCCATGGTGGGAGGGAGGTAGACGAGCCAGCGCGGATCCACGGCGAACCGGCTCATCACCTCCAGCGCGGCGAGAGCGTTCTCCTCTCGGACGGAGACCCGGCCCATCAGGCGGGTCTCGACCCCGCTCGCGCCCATCACGTCCTCGATTTTGAGGACTTCGTCCTCCCGGTGTCCGGTGGACGACGGCGCGTCCAGCGGCCGCGTGGGCTCGTACCAGACCTGCTGCGCCGGGACGGACGCCAGCTCACGCTCCGGATAGCGCAGCGCGGTCAGTTTCCCGCCGAACACGGCTCCGGTGTCCAGGCAGATGGTGTTGTTGATCCATTCCGCTTCGGGGACGGGCGTGTGCCCGTACACGACCGTCGCCTTGCCGCGATAGTCACGCGCCCACGGGTACCGGACGGGCAGCCCGTATTCGTCGGTCTCCCCTGTGGTGTCGCCATAGAGCGCGAAGGAGCGGACACGTCCGGACGCACGACCGTGGTACGCCTCCTTGAGCCCGGCGTGGGCGACGACCAGGCGGCCGTCGTCCAGGACGTAGTGGCTGATGAGGCCGTCCATGAAGCGCAGTGCTTCGTCGCGGAACTCGTCCGGTTCGGCGGAGAGCTGCTCCATCGACTCGGCCAGCCCGTGGGCGATGCGGACCTTGCGTCCGCGCAGGGCACGGACGAGTTTCGCCTCGTGGTTGCCCGAGACGCACAGCGCGTTGCCCGCGTCCACCATGCCCATCACCAGGCGCAGCACGCCCGGTGTGTCGGGCCCGCGGTCGACGAGGTCGCCGACGAACACGACCGTGCGGCCGCCGGGGTGGTTCGCGCCCACGGCGCGTCCCTGCGCGTCGCGGTCGATCTCGTAGCCGAGGCCGGCGAGGAGGTCCTCCAGTTCGGCGCGGCAGCCGTGCACGTCGCCGATGACGTCGAACGGGCCGGTCAGGTCGCGGCGGTCGTTCCACGCCCGCTCGTACACGATCGTCGCGGCGTCGATCTCCTCGACGCCGTCGAGGAC
This sequence comes from Actinomadura decatromicini, assembly GCF_008121305.1. Lineage (NCBI taxonomy): Bacteria > Bacillati > Actinomycetota > Actinomycetes > Streptosporangiales > Thermomonosporaceae > Actinomadura > Actinomadura decatromicini. Next base: position 447,465 of record NZ_VSRQ01000006.1, read on the forward strand.
GTGGAAGCGGCGGAACTCGCGGGCCAGCGACCGCATCCCGCGCCGCAGCTCGCGCCGCTGCCGCGGGATCACGTGCGGGGGCAGGTCCCGGTCGGGCCGGACGGCGTTCCGCTCGGCAGCGACGCTCTCAGGGACGTCCAGCACGATCGCGACGGCCCGCACGTCGTGCTCGGCGGCGAGCCGCAGCAGCGACTGCCGGGCGTGGCTCTGCACGTTGGTGGCGTCGACGACGGTGAGCAGGCCGCGCCGCAGCCGCACGCCGACGATGTAGTGCAGGAGGTCGAACGCGTCGCCGGTCGCGGACTGGTCGTTCTCGTCGTCCGACACGACCCCGCGGCAGAAGTCGGACGAGACCACCTGCGTGGGCTTGAAGTGCTTGCGCGCGAAGTGCGACTTGCCCGATCCGGTCACGCCGACCAGCACGACCAGCCCCATGTCGGGAATCCGGAGCTCGGTCATCGGGTGAACACCCCCATCTGCGTGGGCGCGCCCACGTCGGGATCGTCGTCGCCTACTGGCACGTGCCGGACGCGGTAACCGTGCGCGTCGGCGACCCTGCCGGCCCATGCGCGGAACTCGTCCCGTGTCCATTCGAAGCGGTGGTCGGGGTGGCGCATCGACCCCGGCGCCATGCCCTCGTACCGGACGTTGTGCTCGGCGTTGGGGGTCGTCACCACCACCACGCGGGGTTTGGCGTGGGCGAACACGACCCGTTCGACCGCGCTTAGACGCGGCGGGTCGATGTGCTCGATGACCTCCATGAGAACGGCCGCCTCATAACCGCGGAACCGTTCGTCGGCGTAGGTCAGCGCACCCTGGAAGACGTCGCGGACGCGGTCGTTCGCGGGACGCCGTCCCTCGTCCCAGCGCAGACGCCGCCACGCATGGGTGAGGGCGCGATGCGACACGTCCGTGCCGGATACCTCGCTGAAGAAATCGTCTTTCGCCAGTTGCGCGAGCAGTTTCCCTGAGCCGCAGCCAAGGTCGATGACGCGGCGGGCGTCCTCGTCACGCAACGCCTGGACGACCGACTGGAGCCGGTGTTCCGCCAGCGAGACGTGCTGCTCCTCGCCGTCCTCGGACGTCGGCTCCTCCTCCACCTGCGCGGGGTCGAGCGTCTCTTCGGAGGACTCGTCCGCGTCGGCCAGGCGGCCCAGCGCGGTACGGACGAGCCCACGCCGGTTGGCGAGATAGCGGCGGGTGATGGTCCCGCGGTCGGGGTGCGTGGCGAGCCAGCCCTCCCCTGCGCGGATGAGTTTGTCCACCTCGTCGGGTGCCATCCAGTAGTGCTTGGCGTCGTCTAGGACAGGCAGCAGGACGTAGAGCTGGTTGAGCGCATCGGCGAGACGCAGGGTCCCGGTGAGCGTGAGCGTCACGTACCGGGAGTCGCCCCAAGCGGGAAACTCCGGATCGAGCGGGACGGGCACGGCGGACACGTTCCAGCCGAGCGGCGCGAAGAACCGCTCGGCCTGGTCCGGCCCGCCCCTGCACGGCAGTGCCGGCAGGACGATCTCCAGCGGGATCGGCGTCTCCGCCAGGTCGGGACGCGGTTCGCACCGTCCGCGCATGGCCGTGCGGAAGACGCCCGCCATGGCGGACGCCAGCAGCGACGACGCCGCGTACGGGCGGTCGTTCACGTACTGGCCGAGGGAGAAGTCCGGTGTGCCTCTGCCGCGCGTGCGCACGAGCTTGACCGGGTCGACGTCCAGGAGGAGGGCGGCGGTGCACCGCCGTGGCTCCGCGCCCGGGTAGAAGACGTGCGCCGTGCCGAACGACTGCTCGAACCGCTGGACGCGATCGGGATGCTTGTAGAGGAGATAACCCAGGTCGGTCGCCGGGTCCATTGTGGTGGTGATCGTCAGAAGCACGACGACAAGTGTGACGGACGGCATCGCGCCGCCACATCGATTTTCGGAACGGCCCCGCCGTTCGAGCACCCGCGAAAAGGATTTGCCGCGCGCTTCCCGTTGCCGTCAGAATCCGGAGCGTTATGAGCAGACATCCGCGGCGGCAGATCGCGCAGGAGACCGTGTCCATCATCGAACGCGGCGGCTACGCGAGCCCGTCCGGCCGTACCGTGCCGATCGCGGACGCTCTGGCCGAGGCCGTGCGGGGAACCGTCCTGTACCGCCCGGACGAACTCGACGACCTACTGCGACGACTCCCCGCCGCCGACCCCGGCACTGAGACGCGCATCGAAGTCACCGGCGAAACCACCCTCGCCGCAGCGCACCGATTGCGCGCGCAAGGGACGGTCCCGTTCGCGCTCAACTTCGCCTCCGCGAAGAACCCGGGCGGCGGATTCCTGAAAGGCGCGCACGCGCAGGAGGAAGGGCTCGCCCGGTCGTCGGGACTGTACGCGTCACTGCGTTCGGCCAGGGAGTACTACGACTTTCACCGCGCCCAGGGAGATCTCCTCTACAGCGACCACATGATCTATTCGCCCAGCGTGCCGGTCTTCAGGGACGATGAAGGCCGCCTCTTGGAACAGCCCTACGAGGTCGCGTTCCTCACGTCCCCGGCCCCCAATCGCGGCGCCATAAGGGACGAGGCCAAAGCGGCGCTCATCCGCGAGGTGCTCCACCGGCGGGCGCGCAAAGTCCTCGCCGTGGCGGTGGCGAATGACCATCAGCGGCTTGTGCTCGGCGCCTGGGGCTGCGGCGTCTTCGGCAACGATCCGGTGGAGGTCGCCGAGGTCTTCGCCGATCTGCTCCGTCCGGCCGGGGAATTCGACGGCCGTTTCGAGCACGTCGTCTTCGCCGTCTGGGACACCGCCCAGGGCTCCCCAAGGCACGCCGCGTTCCGCGACGTCTTCGGTTAAGACGTCTTCGGTTAATGCGTTCGGCTCGCCCTCCTAAGCGTCAGGAGGTCGGGCGCCCGACGTAGGACGCGATGCCGCGGATCAGGATGTCGATGCCGAATTCGAAGCGCGTGTCGCCGCCCTCGACCGTCAGCTCGTCCACCATCGCGACGATGTTCGGGTAACGGTCGACCGGCAGCGCCCTGAAATACTCCCGCACCTCCCCGATGTAACGGTGGAAATGCTCCCACGGGTCTTCCCCGGCGGGGAGGTTCGCGGTGTAGACGACGTCCTCGTAGGCGTCGGCGTCGATGAACATGCCGAGGGCGTCGACGGCGAGCGCCGCGATCTTCGGGGGCACGCCGCCCGCGCGCATGAGGGCGAGCTGCGTCTCGCCGATGGCGAGCACGTTCGGCAGCGTCGGGATGAGCCCCATCGACACCCTGGAGATGTCGCGGTGCGCGGTGTAGACGCGGCGGGTCTCGTTGGCCAGTTCCTTGAGCTGCTCCTGCCAGCGCGCCGGGTCGACCGCGTCGGGCAGCCGGATCTCCCCCGCGACGCGGTCGAGCATCAGCTCGCGCAGCTCCTGCTTGCCCGAGACGTGCGCGTACAGCGAGGCCGGGCCGGTGCCGAGCTCCTGGGCGACGCGGCGCATCGTGACCGCGTCCAGGCCCTCGGAGTCCAGGACGCGGATGGCGGTCTCGACGATCGCGTCCTGCGTGAGCGGCTGCCGCGGCGGCGCGGCCCTACGTGGCTTGCGGCCGGGCGGGGTGGGCATGTCCGGGCGTTCGTCCGCCACCTCTGGACCTCGCAATCTCGCGATACATCTTGACATGGCCGAGACGCGATATATCTTCTCTAAGCGAGAGAAGAATCGATCCGGCACGAACAGCGTACTTGACGCGAACGGCGTTCTCCCTTAGAACAGTGTTCGCGACTAACGAACACTGTTCCCCCACTCGGAGGCTTCGATGACCGAGACCCTGACGGACCCCGCCAGAGGCGCGGCGGAGACCGCGTACCGCTGGCGCTGGGCGGCCCTCTTCGTGATCCTCGCCGGCGAGGTCATGGACATGCTGGACGCCCTGATCACCAACATCGCGGCCCCCACCATCCGCGGTGACCTGGGCGGCTCCGCCGCCACCATCCAGTGGCTCGCCGCCGGCTACACCCTGGCCATGGCGGTCGGCCTGATCACCGGCGGCCGCCTCGGCGACCTGTACGGGCGCCGCCGGATGTTCCTCGTCGGCGCGGCCGGGTTCACCGTCGGCTCGCTGCTCTGCGGCGTCGCCGTCTCCCCCGGCATGCTGATCGGCGCCCGCGTCGTGCAGGGCCTGTTCGGCGCGCTGATGCTGCCGCAGGGCATCGGCATGATCAAGCAGATGTTCTCCGCCAAGGAGATGGGCGCCGCGTTCGCCATGTTCGGGCCGGTCATGGGCCTGTCCGCGGTCGGCGGCCCGGTCCTCGCCGGATGGCTCGTCAACGCCGACTACTTCGGCACCGGCTGGCGGATGATCTTCCTGATCAACCTGCCGCTCGGCGCCGCGGCCGTGCTCGCCGGGCTGCGCTTCCTGCCCGCCGGACGCGCCGAGCGGGCGTCCCGGCTGGACCTCGCCGGCGCGGCGCTCGCGTCCCTCGGCGCCGCCCTGCTGATCTACCCGCTCGTCCAGGGCCGCGAGCACGACTGGCCCGTCTGGACGTTCCTGATGATGGCCGCGTCCGTGGCCGTCTGGGGCGTCTTCGCCTGGTACGAGCTGCGCAAGCAGCGCGCGGGCGGCGACCCGCTGATCGTCCCGAGCCTGTTCCGCAAGCGCGGCTTCACCGGCGGGCTCGTCGTCGGCATCGTGTTCTTCTCCGGCATGGCGGGCCTCGGCCTGGTGCTGTCGCTGTTCTTCCAGATGGGCCTCGGCTTCTCGCCGCTCAAGGCCGGTCTCGCGCAGATCCCCTGGTCGGTCGGCATCGTCCTCGGCTTCGGGCTCATGCAGGCGGTGCAGCGCTTCGGCCGGACGGTGATCCACGCGGGGGCGCTCATCATGGCCGGCGGCATCGTCGCGACCTACGCCACCCTCCAGCACGCCGGGGTGGACGTCACGCCGTGGCAGCTCATCCCGGCGCTGGCCGTCACCGGGCTCGGCATGGGCCTGCTGATGGGGCCGTTCTTCGACATCGTCCTCGCGGGCGTCGAGCCGGCGGAGACCGGGTCGGCGGGCGGCACGCTCACCGCCGTCCAGCAGCTCGGCAGCGCGCTCGGCGCGGCCGTCCTCGGCACGATCTTCTTCGGCCTGCTGGGCGGGCACGTCGCCTCAGCCGCCGACGACGGCGCGGCGGCCCTGCGCAAGGACCTCGCCGCCGTGTCCGTCCCGGCCGCGCACCAGGAGCGGATCGCGGCCGGGGTGCGCGACTGCGGCCACGACCGGGCGACCGCCAAGGACGCCGCCGCCGTGCCCGCGTCCTGCGCCCGGCTGGAGGGAGAGGTCAGGGCCGTGATCGCCGCCGCGCCGCAGTCGGCGCCCGCCGTCCAGAAGGCGGTGGCGCAAGCCGGTGAGCACTCGGCCAAGACCGGGTTCAGCAACGCCATGAAGCTCACCCTGTGGGTGGAGGTCGGGCTCCTCGGGCTCACCTTCCTGGTGACGTTCCTGTTGCCGATGCACGCGCGTCCTGAGGAAGAGACCGCCTGATACACGCGATAGGCCCGCGGGGGTTTCCCTCCGCGGGCCTTTCCGTGCTCCGGTTCGGTTGGACGCCGGCGGCCGGTCAGACCTTGCTGAGGACTTCCGAGGCCAGGAGTTCCAGGTGGTCCAGGTCGTGCATGTCGAGGACCTGGAGGTACGCGCGCTCGGCGCCCAGGTCCGCGAACTTCCCGATCTTCTCGACGAGTTCGGCGGGGGTGCCGGTGAGGCCGTTGTCGCGCAGCTCGGGCACCTTTCGTCCGATCGCGTCGGCGCGGCGGCGCACCTCGGCCTCGTCCCGGCCGCAGCAGACGACCTGCGCCACCGAGTACGTCAGCGGCTTCGCCCGGCCCGTCCGCGCCACCTCCGCGCGGACCCGCTCGAACGCCTCGCCGGTCTCCTTCACCTGGTTGAACGGGACGTTGTACTCGTCGGCGAAGCGGGCCGCGATGCGCGGCGTCCGCTGCGCGCCGGTCCCGCCGATGATGATCGGCGGGCCCTCCGGCCGGACGGGCTTCGGCAGTGCGGGCGAGTCGGCCAGCGAGTAGTGCTCGCCGCTGAACGAGTACGTCTCGCCGGGCGGCGTCCGCCAGAGGCCCGTCACGATCTCCAGTTGCTCTTCGAGGCGGGCGAACCGCTCGCCCAGGCTCGGGAACGGGATGCCGTACGCGGTGTGCTCCTCCTCGAACCAGCCGGTGCCGAGGCCGAGGTCGACGCGCCCGCCGCTCATCTGGTCGACCTGCGCGACCGCGATCGCGAGCGGCCCCGGATACCGGAACGTCGCGGCCGTGACCAGCGTGCCCAGCCTGATCCGGCTGGTCTCCCTGGCGAGCGCGCCGAGGGTGATCCAGGAGTCGGTCGGACCCGGCTCGCCGGTCACGTCCCCCATCTTGACGAAGTGGTCCGAGCGGAAGAACGCGTCGAAGCCGAGGTCCTCGGCCGCCTTGGCGACGGCCAGTTGCGTGTCGTAGCTCGCCCCCTGCTGGGGCTCGACGAAGATCCTGAGTCGCATGATCACATCTTGCTACCCCCGCGTCCCGGGTCCGACACCGGCCACGGCCGACACGTTCGACGGCGGCCGGTTCAGCGGCGGGTGATCTTGGTGCGGACGGCCATGGAGTTGTTCGCCGGGTCCGGGTCGGCCGTCGGCGAGGACGCCCGCCACGACGACTCCAGCACCGTCCCCGCCCGGACGTCGCGCCGCGGCACCGCCTTGACGTGCACCGTCCGCGACCGGCCGGGCTTCAGCGTGCCGATCGAGCAGAGGTTGCCGCGGCCGTAGGGCATGCACGCGGTGTCCCGTCCGACGATCTTCACGGGCCCCGCCGACCAGACGGTCACGTTCGCCGCCGTCCCCGGGCCGAGGTTGCGGACCTTCATCGCGTACGGGATCGCCGCGCCCGCCCGGGCCCGCGACGGCGCGGACTGGCTGAGCGCGAGATCTGCGGTCGGCGCGACCCGCACCGCCGGGAACCGCCTGGTGACGCGGGTACCCGCCCAGGTCACGTCTGCGCGCGGGCTTATCTCCCGGTCTGGTCGCGCCCGCTTGGACACCCGGGCCCTGATCGAGCCCGCGATCTCCTGGCCGCGTCCGATCGTGCCGAGGCGGCAGACGACCGCCCGTTCGCGGGACGACGCGCAGTTCCGCTCGCCCGACACGAACGCGAGCGACTTCGGCAGCCTCGTCCGGAACACCGCCTTGCCCGGCCGCGCCGGACCGTTCGCGACGACGCGGTACGTCCACTCGTAGGTGCGGCCCGGGACGACGTCCTGCTTGGGCGCGCTCATCTGAAGCCGGACGGCCCGCGCGTGCTGAACGTGCGCCGCGTCCTTCTTCGCCTTGACGGCCTTCGGCTTGGCGCTGGCCTTGGACTTCGGCTTCGCGTGTTGCGCGTGTTTCGTTTTGGGCTTCGCGTTGGGCTTCGCCTTCGTCTTCGGCTTGGATTTCGGTTGGGCCTTCGGCTTGGACGGTGCGGCGTGCGTCCTCGGCCGGGGCGGCGGGCCGGAAGCGTCGGCTCGGGCCACGGCCGCCATCGGGACGAGCCCCAGCAGCGGCGCGGCGGCCACCAGGACGAGACCGCGTTCCTTCCATGTCCGGATCACAATGAACCCCCGTGGCCTGCGTTTCCTTCATGCGGACACATCCGTTGTAGCGAGCGCGGGACCATCCTTCTAGCGCTACGTCAGCGTGTCGTCACAGAGAGTGACTCATGCCGCGGAGGTGCGTCTTCGTCCTCCAACGCCCCGAAAGAGATGCGAGTCCCGGACACACCCTGTTGAATCGGACGGACTCGAACACCCGACCTACGGAGTTCACATGGCTGTCTTCGGTGTCGACTACGCCTGGGGCCGCCCCGGCGCGTCCACGCTGAAACGCGCCGGGGTGAAGTTCGCCTGCCGGTACCTCTCGCATGACACGTCCGGCAAGAACCTGACCCGCGCCGAGGCGGACGAGCTGTCCGCGGCGGGCATCTGGCTGGTGGTCGTCTGGGAGTCCGCCGCGAAACGTCCGCTGGACGGCCGGTCGGCGGGTGCCGCCGACGCCGCGGACGCCGCCGCCCAGGCCAAGGCGTGCGGCATGCCGGACGACCGTCCGATCTACTTCGCCGCCGACTGGGACGCGCCCGCGGGCGCCCAGGACGAGATCAACGCCTATCTCGACGGCGCCGCGTCCGTCCTCGGCCGCGACCGGGTCGGCCTGTACGCCGGATACGGCCCGATCAAGCGTTCCTTCGACGCGGGGAAGATCGCCTACGGCTGGCAGACGTACGCCTGGTCGGGCGGCGACTGGGACGCCCGCGCCCAGCTCCAGCAGTACTCCAACGACCACGAGATCAACGGCGTCGGCGTCGACTACGACCGCGCCATGAAGAGCGACTACGGGCAGTGGCGCGTCGGCGTCTCTGCCGAGGGAGACGAGATGCCCGACTACGTGTCCGTGACCACCGGCACCGAGCAGCCCATTCCGCCCGGCAAGTGGACGAGCGTCAGCTGGAACAAGGAGTACGCCGACAGCGAGCACCAGCACTGGGACAAGGGCGGGCCGAGCCTGCTGACCGGTTCGGCGCGCTACAGCCTGTCCGTCGCGGCGACGATCACGGGCGTCCCGGCGGGCACCCTCATCCAGGCCCGCGCGGTGGAGGTCGAGATCGAGGACACCACCAAGTTCGCGGCCGGGCCCGTCCAGGACTTCCTCTCCGTCGGCGACCAGACGAACCTTGTGTACGGGCTCGCCGCCGACACCGTCGGGACGGGGTACCGGGTGCGCTTCCAGCTGCTCCACCACGGCGCGGCCCCGGCCAGCGTCACGGCGGGCAGCGCCAAGGTCTTCTTCTGGAAGTAGCGGTACCCGGGCTGGTCAGGCCCGCCAGTTCGGACGGTACGCCGGATGGTCGGCGTAGGGCATCGCGAGCAGCCGGAGTGTCGTGCACCCGCCGTCCCGGACGCGCTCCCCGCATGTCTGGCAGACGCCCGTCCCGTTCATGCGCGAATGCAGGTCGAGCAGGCGGCGCTTGAGGTACGTCTCGGCCACGACCCGCGCGGGCGAGTGCCGCGCGACGTGCAGCGCCACTCCCTCCTTGACGAACGGCACGTCCAGGACATGGTGCGGGCCGAAGCCCGGACGGCTCTGCCATGGGTACTCGTTGACGCTCCGCAGCGCGACCGGTCTCTGCAGGTGGTCCATGGGACGCCGGCCGAGCCTGAGGCGTTCGCCGTCCCTCGGGTCGACCCACTGCCACCGCTCCTCGCCGGACAGGTCGGCGCCCCCGTTCGGACGCGACCGGTAGTCCGCCGCCCACCGCGCGGTCTCCTCGTCCTCGAAGAGCCGGGCCCGCAGGAACTCCACCAGATCGCTCACAGCCACTCCCGTTTCCGCCGCAGATCCCCCGATCCTGCCATCACAAGATCGGCGGAGTCTCCGGCGTGGGAGGTCGGACGAGAACGATCGCCCTCCGGTTCCGCCGACGATGGGCGCCGACGGAACCGAAGAGCGATCGTCTCCCCGCACCGGCCCGTACTGGGCTCTCAAGCGGCCATCAGGTCATCCTCATGCAGATCGCGTAAACCGTCATCGTCGTGGCGGACGTCGACCGGCCCCAGGCGTTCCACGCCTGGACGTTGGGGAACGGCTCGGTGGACGCGAGCGTCCCGTCGTTGGTGTTCCCCATGGTCGCCCCTCCCCCGGTGACGGTGTAGCCCGCCGGGCAGTAGGCGGTGCCCTGGACCGCCAGGTTCCCAGCGGGGATGTTGACCAGGGACGAGACGCGGACGGTCTGGGTCACTCCCTGACTCGCGGGACCAGTGGGCCCCGTGGGCCCGGTCGGACCGGTGGACCCCGCCCCCGTGGGCCCGGTCGCCCCGGCGGGTCCGGTCGCACCGGCGGTACCGGTCGGTCCGGTCGGCCCGGTGGCCCCGAGTCCGGTCGGCCCCGTCGGACCGGTGGCGCCCGCGGGCCCGGTCGCCCCGGCGGCACCGGCCGCACCTGTAGGCCCGGTCGCGCCCACACCCGTAGGCCCGGTCGGTCCGGTCGCCCCCACGGCACCCGCCGGTCCGGTCGGCCCCGTAGACCCGACCCCGGTCGGCCCGGTCGGCCCCGTCGCCCCGATTCCGGTGGGGCCGGTCGGCCCGGTCGCACCGATTCCGGTCGGACCGGTCGGCCCGGTGGCCCCGAGTCCGGTGGGCCCCGTCGGACCCGTCGCGCCCGCAACGCCTGTCGGACCGGTGGCCCCCGCGGCCCCGGTGGGACCGGTCGCACCTTCCACGCCCGTCGGACCAGTCACGCCCTCGGGCCCTGTGGGCCCGGTCGCACCAACCAGCCCAGTCGGCCCCGTCGCCCCTGCGATACCTGTCGGTCCCGTCGGACCCGTGGCACCAATCCCGGTCGGGCCGGTCGGGCCCTCGGCACCCGTAGGACCGGTCGCACCCTCGACTCCAGCAGGTCCCGTCGGCCCAGTAGCTCCCAGCCCGGTGGGACCGGTCGGACCAGTAGCACCCTCGACACCCGCAGGACCCGTCGCACCCTCAGCGCCGGTCGGCCCGGTCGGACCGGTCGCACCGAACCCAGTCGGCCCCGTCGGACCCTCGGCACCCGTAGGACCGGTCGTACCTTCAGCGCCGGTAGGTCCGGTCGGGCCAGTGGCACCAAACCCAGTCGGACCAGTCGGCCCCGTCGCCCCGACTCCGGTCGGCCCTGTCGGACCGGTCGCGCCCTCAAGACCTGTCGGACCAGTAGGACCGGTCGCACCTTCGACACCCGCAGGACCGGTCGCACCTTCGGCGCCCGTCGGACCGGTAGGACCTGTGGCACCAAACCCAGTCGGGCCGGTCGGACCCTCAACCCCCGTCGGACCCGTCGCCCCCTCGGCACCCGTCGGGCCGGTCGCGCCCTCCGGACCTGTAGGACCGGTCGCACCCTCCAGGCCAGTCGGACCAGTAGGACCGGTCGCACCTTCGACACCCGTCGGACCAGTCGGACCTGTGGCGCCAAACCCCGTCGGCCCTGTGGCACCCTCTGCGCCTGTCGGACCGGTGGCGCCTTCAGCGCCGGTCGGACCCGTAGCACCCTCAGCACCCGTCGGGCCAGTCGCGCCTTCAGCGCCGGTCGGACCGGTCGCACCTTCCGGACCCGTGGGACCAGTCGCGCCCTCCAAGCCAGCCGGACCGGTCGGCCCCGTCGCACCGGCCAAACCCTCGGCACCCGTCGGACCAGTGGGACCAGTGGCACCGAACCCAGTCGGACCCGTCGGACCCTCAACCCCCGTCGGACCCGTCGCCCCCTCTGCGCCTGTCGGACCAGTCGCGCCTTCCGCCCCCGTCGGACCCGTGGCACCCTCAGCGCCCGTCGGGCCAGTCGCGCCCTCCGCACCGGTTGGACCCGTCACACCTTCCGGACCCGTGGGACCAGTCGAACCGGTCGCACCGAACCCAGTCGGACCCGTCGGACCCTCAACCCCCGTGGGACCGGTCGGACCGGTGGCACCGAACCCAGTCGGACCGGTCGGGCCCTCAACACCTGTCGGACCCGTCGCCCCCTCTGCGCCTGTCGGACCGGTGGCACCTTCCGCCCCCGTCGGACCCGTCGCACCCTCCGGACCCGTAGGACCAGTCGCGCCCTCCAGCCCAGTCGGACCCGTCGGACCCGTCGCACCTTCGACACCTGCAGGACCCGTCGGGCCAGTCGCCCCCTCAACGCCAGTCGGCCCCGTCCCGCCCTCCGCACCCGTCGGGCCGGTCGCGCCCTCGACGCCTGTCGGGCCGGTGGCGCCTTCGGCACCCGTCGGGCCCGTGGCACCCTCCGGACCTGTAGGACCGGTCGCGCCCTCCAGGCCGGCCGGACCGGTCGGACCCGTCGCACCGTCGACACCCGCAGGTCCCGTCGGGCCGGTCGGACCAGTAGCACCGAACCCAGTCGGACCCGTCGGACCCTCAACCCCCGTCGGGCCGGTGGCACCTTCGGCACCCGTCGGGCCGGTGGCACCTTCGGCACCCGTCGGACCCGTGGCACCTTCGGCTCCTGTCGGACCGGTCGCGCCCTCAGCGCCCGTCGGGCCAGTCACACCCTCCGGACCCGTCGGCCCCGTTGCCCCGGCCAACCCCTCGGCGCCCGTCGGGCCGGTCGGGCCAGCCGGGCCCTCGGGACCGGTAGCACCTTCCAGACCCTCGGCGCCCGTCGGGCCAGTTGGTCCCGTGGGACCGGTGGCGCCCAACCCGCTGGGACCCGTTGGGCCGGTCGGACCGCCAATGCCCTCAGCACCAGTCGGACCTGTCGGACCAGTCACGCCAATTCCGGTCGGGCCCGTCGGACCCTCGGCACCCGTCGGGCCCGTGGCACCTTCAACTCCTGTCGGACCCGTCGCGCCCTCAGCACCCGTCGGGCCGGTGGCACCCTCCAGGCCAGTTGGGCCCGTCGGTCCCTCGGCGCCCGTCGGACCGGTCGCGCCCTCGGCTCCGGTCGGCCCCGTCGGGCCAGTGGTACCGACCCCAGTCGGCCCAGTTGGTCCAGTCGCGCCTTCGGTACCCGCAGGGCCGGTCGGACCTGTCGCTCCTTCAACGCCCGCAGGACCCGTCGCGCCCTCGGCACCCGTCGGCCCCGTGGGACCGGTGACGCCCAACCCGGTCGGACCAGTCGGGCCGGTCGCGCCTTCTGGACCTGTGGGACCGGTCGCGCCCTCTAGGCCGGTTGGACCCGTCGGACCCTCCATACCCTCGGCGCCCGTCGGACCTGTGGGACCGGTGACGCCCACTCCGGTCGGGCCGGTCGGGCCGGTGGCACCGCCGATACCCTCGGCACCGGTCGGGCCAGTCGGACCGGTGGCTCCTTCCAAGCCCGTGGGGCCGGTCGGGCCCTCCGGGCCGGTGGCGCCGTCCAGGCCGTCGGCACCTGTCGGGCCCGTCGCGCCGGTCGGACCGGGCGCGCCCTCCAGGCCAGTCGGACCTGTCGGCCCCTCAGCGCCCGTCGGGCCGGTCGCACCCTCGGCTCCAGCCGGTCCCGTAGGACCAGTGGCACCGAACCCGGTCGGACCGGTCGCGCCTTCCGGACCCGTCGGACCTGTCGCGCCCTCCAAGCCAGCCGGGCCTGTCGGACCCGTGGCGCCCTCCATACCCTCGGCACCCGTCGGGCCGGTCGGGCCTGTTACGCCTACACCGGTCGGACCTGTCGGACCTGTCGCACCGTCCATGCCGTCCGCGCCTGCGGGACCGGTTGGGCCGGTCACCCCCTCAGCGCCCGTCGGACCAGTCGGGCCGGTCACACCCACACCCGTCGGCCCTGTCGGACCGGTGGTCCCGGCTCCGGTCGGACCCGTTGGGCCCGTCACGCCTTCCGCGCCAGTCGGGCCAGTCGCGCCCTCGGCACCTGTCGGACCGGTCGGCCCAGTCGTCCCTATACCTGTCGGACCTGTCGGGCCCGTCGCGCCGTCCATGCCATTAGCGCCCGCTGGACCGGTCGGGCCGGTGGTCCCCGCCGGGCCCGTCGGACCCGTGGCGCCGTTCTCGCCCTCCGGGCCAGTGGGGCCCGTTGGGCCGGTCGGGCCGGTGGGACCGTGCTTGCACCATTTGCCTTTGTGGCAGCATTTGCCCTCTTGGCAGCACTGCTTCTTGTGCTTTCCACAAGCGATCTCGTCAGTGGTCAGCCGCCGGTCTTGCGCCTTCTCGTCGCTGACGAGTTTTCGCGGGTCATCGGCCGTCGAGGCGGAGGCGCGACCGGTCGCCAGCGGCTGCACCATGGCGGCCGAGACGAAGGCACCCATGATCAAGGCTTTTTTGACCATGCGCCTTCGTTGCAGGAACAAGCACAACACGCGGTGACTCCCTCATGATCACCGGCACGCCTAATGACGTCTTCGGCGCGCCCCACCGTTCGATGAGCGCTCCAGGCAAGAGCCGCCTACCGCATGCGGCAAAGGCCGGAACTAGGGCCGGACGTTCCCTCGGTCCGATCGCACATGAGGGCGCGCGCCGTCTTTTGCCGCGCGTTTGCGTGTTTTATTGGAGTGCATTTAAAAACCAAGCGGGCACATGATCAAGACCGTAGATATGGATGGCCGCTTGATCAGCAACGTCCCGATCGGCCGCACCCGCCGGTTACGGATTTGGCATTTACCTGCTTAGGACGTGTTTCGTTGCAACACCCGCATCGGACGGGACATGTCGAAGATCCGGCCATCATCCTTCTTCATCCCCGAACAGGGGAATGCGGGGTGATGCGAGGAACATCCGTTATCCGCCACCACATTCGCCGTTGATTTCACGATGGCAACCGAATTGTGCGGGCGGCCGGGGAGGTCCCGTCCGGCCGTCTCAAAGCCGGGTCACTTGGTGCGGCGCCACGCCACCCAGCCGCCCGCGCCCGGCAGACGTGCCGAGACGACGTGCCAGTTCGGCGGAGCTGCGGGCCAACTGTGCGTCATCGCCGTGCCCCTCGCCCACGGGACGACGACGAGCGTCAAGTCCCTTGGAAGCACGAAGCGGCCGGTCCTGTCGATCGGGACGAGCCCATGACGAGACTGAAACGCCTGCAACACCCAGATCCGCCAATCGAGCCCGGGGAAGTTCACCCCGACCTTGTCGTCGGGCCGAAGTTCCTCCTTCAGGCTGGCGGCGACCGCGTATCGGTGGTCCCAGGGGTTCACGATGTGGTTCGTGGCGGCCACCGCGGCGGCCACGTTGAGGGCGGCGATCATTCCCGCGGTGGCCATGATGGCGCGTCCGCCGCCGTAGGCGATCAACGCGGCCGCTCCGACGAGGAGCAGCAAGGCGGCGATGGTGGCGGGCCACAGCCGGAATGCGTCCCATTTCCAGGTGAGGAAACCGGTCTCGGCGAAGTCGGTGGAAAGGAAGAAGCCACGGGTGAGGCGGCTCCCAGCGCTCAGCCAGACGATGGCTCCGGCGGCCAGGGTGACCGCCGTGGTGATGGGCGCGGCCTGGAGCGCGGTGACGACCGGTGCGCGCACCGCCAGTACGGCGGCGGCCATGAAGAGGATCGGCACCAGGCAGGTCAAATACCGGCCGTAGACGAAATTGGAAACGGTGTTCTCGTCCGGTGTGGCGGCAGAAGTGGCGAATGCGAGACCGGCCGTGCAGATGAGGGTCAGCGCCGCCGTGACGCGGGTGCCGAAAGGCGCGTGGTCGCGCACCGTGACGATGACCAGGGCGACGAGTCCCAATCCGGCGATGCCCCAGGTCGAGACGATCAGATACCACAATTTCCCGGCGGTCAGCGACAGCGTCCATCCCAGTCCGGAAAGGCTGGTGAGCCGGTCGACCAGCAGACCGTCCAGCGCATACGCGCCTCGGGGGTAGAGCTGCGAGCGCACCCAGTCGTTGAGCTGAATCCCCACGATGGTGGTCGCGACGAGCAGCCACGCCATGACGGTGACGCCGCGACGGTCGGCCCAGCGCCGCCACCACGCCACGCCCAGCAGGCCCGCGAACGCGACGACGAAGATGAAGCCGCGAACGTGGATCCAGGAAAGATAGGCGGCGAGCACGCCGGCGAGCACGCCGGGCGTCTGCTTCTGGGACGTGAGCCAGGAATGCACCGCCAGCAGCCAGGCCAGCACGATCACCGGCAATACCGCATCGGTCAGCGCGAACTGGCTGTAGTGGACGTTCGACGGCACCAATGCGGCCAACGTCGCGGCGACGTACGCGGGAACCTGGGCCATTCCGACCCGACGGAGCGCGAGGTAGGCCAGGGGCAGCACCGCCGAACTCAGCAACGCGTTTATCACCAGGACGAGGTGATACACCGTCGTGGGATTGTCGCTGAGCCAGCTCGCCGGGGTCAGGAGCAGCGAATAACCGCTGTAGTACAGCGGCCGCCCAGTCAGGTCGCCGACCGCTCCCCCGGCGAACAACCGTCCGCCCAGCAGATATCCGACCTCGTCGGGAACGTAGAGCGGGACGTTCCGCCCGCTCCCGAGCGCCACCCGCAACAACACCTGTGAAAGCCAGCCCGCGCCGAGCAACAACGGCCACAGGGGAAGCTGATTCGCCGCCCTTACCTGCGTCCGGACCCGTTCACGAAGCGCGACGTCGACGCCAAGCATGACCGACCTTCCCCCAAGGTCTCGCCGCAGCCGACGTCCGCCACCGGGCTGTCTTCCGCACATTTCGCGGGACCATCGACTGCGATCCTTTTGTGGGGCCAAACCCCCAAAGCCACATTTTGCAGCTCGCAAGGCACCGTACCGAGGACACCGCAAACCACAGCCCCCACCAAGTCGCAATTGGCGAAACACATAGGCAACCATCGCCTAAAGAAAACCCGCCCCACGACCCAGCCGTCACGACGATCACCTCCGGGCCCACGCCGGGGCCCGCGCCCATGCCGCCGAACCGGGCACAGAATAGAAAGCGCCCACGACCGGCCCGCCCCGTTCGGCGATGACGTACACCCCGTCGCACTTCCCGCCGTAGACCTCGTATCCGTCTGGCGTGCTCGCGAGGACGGGTCTCGCCGCGTCACCGGTCACTGCGGATGACCTTCCGGATCTTCTCGGCGAGCCCCTCGGGCGTGTCAGCCGAGACGTCCGCGACACCGCTGAGCTCTTCCCGGGTGAGAGGCCCACGGGTCGCCCACCATGTGCCGGTGGCGGTCCGGATGATGGACCAGGCGGGGAACTCGGCCTTGAGCTGAGCCTTGGCGGTCTCCGCGTCGGGGTGTCCCGCTGTGGTGGCAGTCATGTGCCCAGCGTGCCGCGGCGAGCGCACTCCGAAGTTACACAGGTCGGTGAAACCCGGAAATTCAGGGGATGCCCAGCCACGACGCGAACCCGCTCAGGCTTTTCGGTCGTCGCCGCTCCAAGTCGGTCAGCATCCGCACTGTCTCCCGGACCTGCGGGTGATGGCGGGTCTGCTGCGGCGCGGCCTGCCGCGCGGCGTACAGGGTCTCCAGTGCCCTGGCCCGGTTGCCGTGGTAAAGCCAGCCGCGCGCGAGGTCGATGTAATAGTGACCGACGCGGACCGGCGCGACGGTCGGCGGTAGCCGAGTCCGCGCGGCGCGCTTCACGGCCTCGGTGCCGTCGTACATCTCGACGGCCACTCCGACTTCGTGGATCGCGACGTTGCTCGGCCCGAACTCCAGCCCGTAATGGTCGGCGTCGGCGTCGAGGAGGCGGGCCGCGTCCCGGGCCTCGTCGATGTGCGCCCACGCCTCTCCGGGGTTCGGCTTCCGCGCCGCGAAGATCGCCGAGCGGAGGTGCGTCGCGCCGTACACGCTCAGCGTCGCCGGGTCCATGTGGCCGACGTCCTCACCCAGGTCACGCCGGATCCGGTTCAGCAGCCGCGCGCCACGCTCGTACGACGCGCTCACCAGGAACAGGGTGGAACGCTGCCACTGCGTGCGGGCCACGCGCAGGGGATCGCCGGACTGCCGCGCCGCCCACTCCACCCGCTCCATCGCCAAGCTTCGCAGGTCGAAGTACCCGAGCGTGTAGGCGAGCGCGGTCACGCCCGTGTACGCCTCGGACAGCAGCGCGAACAGCGCCGCCCGGTCCGCGTCCGCGGACGGAGCCT
Organism: Actinomadura decatromicini; assembly: GCF_008121305.1. Classification (NCBI taxonomy): domain Bacteria; kingdom Bacillati; phylum Actinomycetota; class Actinomycetes; order Streptosporangiales; family Thermomonosporaceae; genus Actinomadura; species Actinomadura decatromicini. Next base: position 464,952 of record NZ_VSRQ01000006.1, read on the forward strand.
CGTACACGGCGGTGGTCAGCTCCTCCAGCAGGCCGGGCAGCATCTCACCGAGCCGCCCGTAGTGGGCGTCTCGGCCGAGCTTGGACGCGCGCTCGACGTCTGCGCGCAGCGCGGCGACCGGCCTGGGGCGCACGTCCTCGTCCGGCAGGTCCCAGCCGAGGAGGGCGCGCCGAAGGCCGGGGATCGCGGCGTGCACGAGGTCCTCGCGGGGCGTGCCGTCGTGGTAGGGCTGCCCGGTCAGCTCGCCGACCTCCACGCGCAGGGCCCTCGCCGCGCCCGCGATGAGGGCCTGCGAGGCGGGCTTGTGCCCGCGCTCGACCTGGGCGATGAGGCTCTTGGAGCAGGGGACGCGCTCGGCGAGCTGCTGCTGCGTCAGGCCGCGCAGTTTCCGGGCGCGGGCGAGACGGGGCCCAACGCCTTCTGAGGTGTCCTCACGCACGGGCCCTGCACCTCCTGGGACCTCGACACTCCCAGGCTATGGCGCAGGGCCTTCACCCGTCAGGGCTCCGCGCCCATGGCAGGCCGACGAATGCGCGAATCAGGGTGGTGGTCAGCCTTTGATCAGGGTTGCCAGGAGTTCTACGTGTTGGGTCATGGGGAAGGCGTCGAAGGCGCGGAGGGTCTCCAGGGTCCAGCCTCGGTCGCTGAAGTAGGAGAGGTCGCGGGCCAGGGTGGCGGGGTCGCAGGAGACGTAGGCGATCTTGCGGCCGGCGAGGCGGGTGATGTGGTCGACGACCTCGCGGCCGGCGCCCGCGCGGGGCGGGTCCAGGACGACGACGTCCGCTCGGCGGACGCGCTCGCCGCGGTGGTGGGTACCGGTCCGCTTGTTCTGCGAGCGCGACGTGCCGTCCGCGCGGCCGAACTCCAGGTCGGCGACGACCTCCTCGACCGGGCCGCGCTCAATTGACACGTTCGGCAGGTCGCGCAGGTTGAAGCGGGCGTCGCGGACGGCCTGCCCGTCGGACTCGACGCCGACGACGAGGCCGTCGCGGCCGACCCGGTCGGCGAGGACGCCCGCGAACAGGCCGACTCCGCAGTACAGGTCGAGGGCGATGTCGCCGGGCTTCGGTTCGAGCGCGTCGAGGACGGCGTCCGCCAGGAGGCGTGCGGCGCCCGGGTGGACCTGCCAGAAGCCGCTGCCGCTGACCTGGTAGAGCCGTCCGGCCACTTCTTCGCGGACGTACGGGAGCGCGGCGCCCGGCTCGGGCTTGCCGCGGACGAGCCGGACCGGCACGTCCAGCCGCGGCACCCGGATCTTGCGGCGGTCGCGGCCGCGCAGCACCACGAGGCGGTCGCCGGTCGTCGCGGACACGATGCCCTCGACGCCGGACGCGCCCGGCCAGCGCTTGCGCTCGATGCCCATCAGCTCGACGCCGGGGTGCGCGATCAGGCACTCGTCGATCGGCTCGATGTCGTGCGAGCGGTGCCGCCGCAGCCCGACGGCCCCGGACGACACGGCGAACTGGACGCGGGTGCGCCAGCCGAGGCCGGGCGGCGGCACCGTGTCGCCGTCGACCGGGTAGGGGACCTCCTCGACGGTGACAGTCCTGGTGATCCCGGCGAGCCGCTGGAGCTGCTCCTCGACGACGGCGGCCTTCAGGGCGCGCTGCGCGGGGAGGGAGGCGTGCTGCCAGTCGCAGCCGCCGCAGCGGCCGGGACCGGCGAACGGGCAGGGCGGCTCGACCCGGTCGGGGGACGCTTCGAGGATCTCCACGGCGTCGGCGCGGAGGAAGTTCCGGGCGCTCTCGGTGACGCGGGCTCGGACCCGCTCGCCGGGCAGCGCGTGCCGGACGAAGACGACCCGTCCCTCGTGCCGGGCGACGCAGAAACCACCGTTCGCGACGTTGCCGACCTGCAGTTCAAGGACGTCGGGCTCCACATCAGTCACGTTCTGAAACACTACCGGCACCGGGGCGCGAACCGGTCCGCGGCGGACGCCGGGAGGCGCCGGGACCGGGCGGCTCGACCCGTCCCTTGAGCCGGTCGGACGACTGGAGCTGCCACGCCACGCTGGTCACCATGACGCCCGGCTGGAACAGCAGCCGCCCCTTGAGCCGCAGCGCGCTCTGGTTGTGGAGGAGCTGCTCCCACCAGTGCCCGACGACGTACTCGGGGATGAACACCGTGACGACGTCGCGCGGGCTCTTGCGCCGGATGCCCTTCACGTACGACAGGACGGGCCGGGTGATCTCCCGGTACGGCGAGTCGAGGATCTTCAGCGGGACGGGGATGTCGAGTGCGTCCCACTCGTCCTGGAGGCGCTGCGACTCCGCCGCGTCGACCGCGACCGTCACCGCCTCCAGCGTGGACGGACGGGTCGCCCGCGCGTACGCCAGCGCCCGCAGCGTCGGCTTGTGGATCTTGGAGACGAGCACGATGCCGTGGTTGCGGGCGGGCAGCGCGACGTCCTCGCCGGACGGGACGAGCTCCGCCGCGATCCGGTCGTAGTGCCGCCTGATCGCCTTCATCAGCAGGAACAGCACCGGCATCGCGATGCACACGATGTAGGCGCCGAGCGCGAACTTGGTGATCAGCACGACGACGAGGACGATGCCGGTGAGCGTGGCGCCGAAGGCGTTGATGCCCCGGGAGGTCTTCATCCGGCGGCGCTGCGCCGCGTCGGTCTCGGTGGCGAGCAGCCGGTTCCAGTGCCGGACCATGCCGACCTGGCTGACCGTGAACGACACGAACACGCCGACGGTGTAGAGCGGGATCAGCCTGCTGACGGAGGCGTCGTAGGCGTAGATCAGCAGCCCGGCCATGGTGGCGAGGATGATGATGCCGTTGCTGAACGCAAGCCGGTCGCCGCGCGTGTGGAGCTGCCGGGGCAGGAACCGGTTCTGCGCGAGCACCGAGCCGAGCACCGGGAACCCGTTGAAGGCGGTGTTGGCGGCGAGGAACAGGATCAGCGCGGTCATCGCGGTGACGAGCGCGAACCCGAGCTCGAAGTTGCTGAACACGGTGTGCGCGACCTGGGCGATGACGGGGTCGGCGTCCACGACCGCGCGCCCGGTGTCGGGGTTGACGAGCTGGCTGCCCTGGTCGGGCTCGGCGAACTTGGCGTCGGTGATGTAGGCGAACGCGGTGACGCCGCCGAACATCGTCATCGCGACGATCCCGAGCGCGAGCAGGGTCTTCGCGGCGTTCTCGCCCTTCGGCTTGCGGAACGCCGGCACCCCGTTGCTGATCGCCTCGACGCCGGTCAGCGCCGCGCAGCCGGACGAGAACGCCCGCAGCAGCAGGAAGACGAGCGCGAACCCGGCGACGTCGACCTCGTCGCCGCGGACCTCGTAGTGCGCGGTCTCGGCCTGCAGGTCGGTGCCCGCGATCAGCCGGACGCCGCCCCACAGCAGCATGCTCATCACGGCGAACATGAACAGGTAGGTGGGGACCGCGAACGCGACCCCGGCCTCCTTGATGCCCCGCAGGTTGCCGATGGTCAGCAGGATCACGATAGCGATCGCGACGATGACCTCGTGCGGCTGCATGAACTTGAGCAGCGCGCCGAGGTTCTCCACGCCGGACGACACCGACACCGCGACCGTGAGGACGTAGTCGACCAGCAGGGCGCTCGCGACGACGACGCCCCAGTTGCTCCCGAGGTTCTCGGTGGCGACCTCGAAGTCGCCGCCGCCGCTCTGGTAGGCCCGGACGTTCTGCCGGTACGAGGCGACGACCGTCAGCAGGATGACCACGACCGCCGCCGCGACCCACGGCGTGTAGTGGTACATGACGAGGCCGCCCGCGCCGAGGGCGAGCAGGATCTCCTGCGGAGCGTAGGCGACCGACGACAGCGCGTCGCTGGCGAAGACCGGCAGCGCGATGCGCTTCTTCAGGAGCTGTTCGTGCTGCTGAGCGCTGCTGAGCGCGCGTCCGAGCAGCAGCCGCTTCGCAAGGTCCGGAACCTTTGACACGAGAGGAGACTCTAGCCCGTGGAAACGACGCCTCAGCCCCGCCCCCGTGCCCGTAGCGCCGGGTAGTACTCCCCTGGGGGGATGTGTAGGTTTGCAGCCCGGTAGGGATCATTCACAGGAAACGATCCTCGGGTGCAGCACGGCATGGCTGTGGGCGATGAATGCCGTGCACGGCGCGGGGGGTACAGGGGGAACGTCCCCCCTGGACGGATAGAGGGAACGGCCGTGCATATCGTGATCATGGGATGCGGGCGGGTCGGCTCGACGCTCGCCCACATACTGGAGGACAAGGGTCACTCCGTGGCCATCATCGACCAGAACCCGGAGGCGTTCCGGCGCCTGCGCAGCGGGTTCCGGGGCCGCCGCATCACCGGGTTCGGATTCGACCGCGACGTGATCGCCGAGGCCGGGATCGAGCGCGCGTCCGCGTTCGTCGCGGTCAGCAGCGGCGACAACTCGAACATCATCTCGGCCCGGGTGGCGCGCGAGACGTTCGGCGTCGACAACGTGGTGGCCCGGATCTACGACCCGCGCCGGGCGGAGGTGTACCAGCGCCTCGGCATCCCCACGGTCGCGACCGTCCGGTGGACCGCCGACCAGATCCTGCGCCGCCTGCTTCCCGAGGGCGCCGAGCCGCTGTGGCGCGACCCGACCGGCGCGGTCGTCCTCGCCGAGCTGGACTCGGGGCACCTGTGGGTGGGCGAGAAGGTCGGCGCGCTGGAGGAGCACGGGGGCACGCGGGTGGCATTCCTGTCGCGGATGGGTGAGGCCCTCGTCCCCGACCGGGACACGGTCATCCAGGACGGCGACATCGTCCACATCATGGCGGGCGCCGACGACCTCGAGCGCGTCAACGCCGCCGTCGCGGCGCGGAGCGGGGAGGAGTCCTGATGCGGGTCGCGATCGCCGGGGCGGGCGCGGTGGGCCGGTCCATCGCCGCGGAGCTGCTGGAGAACGGGCACGAGGTGCTCCTGATCGACAAGAGCCCGAAGGCCATCAAGGTGGAGATGGTCCCGCGCGCCGAGTGGCTGCTCGCGGACGCCTGCGAGATCTCCGCGCTGGACGACGCCGCGCTGGAGCGCTGCCAGGTCGTGGTCGCCTCGTCCGGGGACGACAAGGTCAACCTGGTGGTGTCGCTGCTCGCCAAGACCGAGTACGGGGTGCCGCGCGTGGTGGCCCGGATCAACCACCCGAACAACGAGTGGCTGTTCAACGAGTCGTGGGGGGTGGACGTCGCCGTGTCCACGCCGCGGCTGCTGTCGGCGCTCGTGGAGGAGGCCGTCAGCGTCGGCGACCTCGTCCGGCTGATGACGTTCCGGCAGGGCGAGGCGAACCTCGTCGAGCTGACGCTGCCGGACGACGCGCCGCTCGGCGGGGAGCGGGTCGGCTCGGTGAGCTGGCCGCGCGACACGGCCCTGGTGGCGATCCTGCGGGAGGGACGGGTGCTCGTCCCGACGTCCGACGACACCCTGGAGCCGGGCGACGAGCTGATGTTCGTGGCCAGCCAGGACGTCGAGGACGAGCTGGCGGAACTCCTCGGCGGCCACTGACCCGAAGACGGCGGAACCCGCCGGGCCGACGTCGGCCCGGCGGGTTCTTCGCGTCCCGTGGACGGGACGGTCGAGCAAAGGCGGTCAGGCGGGGCCCTCGCGGTCGATCGGCGTCCGGCCGCGGGCGAGGAGGCCGACCATGGCGGCGAGCGCGGCCACCTGCAGCGGCCAGCCCATGACGATCTTGGCGGCGCCGAGCAGGCCGCTCTGGTCGCCGTCGGCGAGGTAGATCGGGTACTGGACGGCGACCCGCGCGACGCACGGCAGCACCAGCAGCCAGGTCAGCCGGGAGCACAGCTTCACGATCCCGGGGTCGCGGCGCCAGGCGGTCGGGTCGCCGGTGACCGAGCCGATGATGAACCCGACGACCGGCCAGCGCACCGCGATCGAGAAGATCATGGCGGCCGCGTACCCGGCGTTCAGCATGATGCCGGGCAGGAACGCATTCTCGGCCTTGCCGGAGCGCAGCGCGAAGAACGCGGCGATCGCGATGCCGACGAGGCTGTTCAGCACGAACTGCGGGCTGGAGCGCTGGACGATCCGGACGAGCAGCAGCACCACCGCCGCGCCCACCCCGAGGGCGACGGCGAGCTTGATGTCCTTGGCCGCGACGTAGGTGGCGGTGAACGCGATCGTCGGGACGGCGGCCTCGACCATGCCGCGGACGCCGCCGAGCGCCTTGTTCAACTGGGCGCGGACGGCCGCCTCGACGGTGTCGTGCGCCGCGGCCCCCGAAGCGGGCGTGGCGCCGCCCGGCTCCGGGCCGGGTTTCGGGCCGGCCTCCGGAGCGGGCTCCGGGCCGTCCGTCGCGGGCTCGGCGCCCGCCTCCACTTCGTTCACGTCGCCACTCCCGGCCGCCGGCAGCGGCATCAGGACCCGCCGCGCAGCTCGTATCGCGGATTGAACATCACCTTGCGCCCGTCCTGGACGCTCACCAGCCCCTCGGCGCGCAGCATGCGGCCGGGGTCGATGCCGGCGATCTTGCGGCGGCCGAGCCACACCAGGCTGATCACGTCGGTGCCGTCGTACAGCTCGGCCTCCAGCGCCGGGGCGCCGCCCCGCGGCCGGAGCGTCACCGTACGCAGCGTACCGGCCACGCAGTGCCGCGTGCGCTCGCCGCACTCGGTGATCGGGGTCGCGCCCTCGTCACCGGACGTCCGCTGCAGCTCCTCGGCCTCCAGCTCGGCGGTGCTCGACGCCATGCGGCGCAGGAACCGCCGCAGGCCGCCGCCCTTGGCCGGGGGCCGGCCGCCGCGGCCGCGCCGTCCGGGCCCGGCGCCCTGGGGCGTGCCGGCGGAAACCTCGTCCATGGTTCGAAGCGTATGGCATGACCGGACGAATCGGACCCCCTTGCCGCCATCCCGGCATGGCTTCCCGGTCAGGTATTGGAATGGAGCATTCCGTTCTGGTACTATCGGAACAGAGCATTCCGCTCCAGACGGAAGGAAGAGCCATGACCGCCACCCTCGACACCCCGGCCGTCGCGTCCGGGACCCGTCCGGACAGCGGCCCGCGGCCGCACCCGCGCCGCTGGCTCGGCCTCTCGGCGATCCTGGCCGCGACCCTGCTGAACCTCCTCGACTCGACCGTGGTGAACGTGGCCGCGCCCGCGATCCGCGCGGACCTCGGCGGGTCCTTCTCCGCGCTCCAGTGGATGGCCGCCGGGTACACGCTCGCGCTCGCCGTCGCGCTGCTCACCGGTGGGCGGCTCGGCGACATGTTCGGCCGCAAGCCCGTCCTGCTGGCCGGCGCGGCCGGGTTCCTCGCCACCTCGGCGCTCTGCGCGCTCGCCTGGTCGCCGGAGAGCCTCATCGCCGCCCGGGTCGCGCAGGGGCTGTGCGCGGCGGTGATGGTGCCGCAGTGCTTCGGGCTCATCCGCGACCTGTTCGGCGCGAAGGACATGGGCAAGGCGTTCGCGCTGTTCGGCCCGGTGATCGGGCTCGCCACGATCCTCGGCCCGGTGGTCGCCGGGGTGCTGGTGGACGCCGACCTGCTCGGCTCCGGCTGGCGCGCGATCTTCCTCATCAACATGCCGGTCGGCGCGTACGCGCTGGTCGTCGGCGCCCGCGTGCTGCCCGCCCCGGCCGCCGCCGACCGCTCCGGCGGAATCGACGTCACCGGCATGCTGCTCGGCGGGCTCGGCATGAGCATGCTCGTGTACCCGCTCGTCCAGGGACGCGAGCTGGGCTGGCCCGCCTGGACGCTCGCCGTGCTCGCCGGTTCGGTTCCCGTCCTCGCCCTGTTCGCGCTGCACCAGCTCCGCCGCTCCCGCCGCGGCGGGACGCCGCTGCTCCGCCTGTCGGTGTTCGCGAACCGGTCCTACTCCTCCGGCGTCCTGTTCGTCGTCGTCTTCTTCGGGACGATCACCGGCTTCTCCCTCGCCGTCGGCCTGTTCCTGCAGCTCGGCCTCGGCTACACGCCGCTGTCCGCGAGCCTCGCGATGTCGTCCTGGGCGATCGGCGCGTTCGCCGGGTCGGCGTTCAGCGGCATGACGATGACCCGGCTCGGCCGGACGATCCTGCACATCGGCCTGGTCATGATGGCCGCCGGGCTCGGCGGGCTGTACGCGGTGTTCGAGACGGCCGGGACGGGCCTGACCGGCTGGCACCTCGCCGCCCCGCTGCTGGTCTTCGGCGCCGGGATGGGCATGATCTTCGTCCCGCTGTTCGACATCATCGTCGCGGGCATCGCCGACCACGAGGTCGGTTCGGCGTCGGCGGCGCTGGAGTCGATCCAGCAGCTCGGCGCGTCGCTCGGGATCGCCGTCCTCGGCACGGTGTTCTTCGGCGCGGTCGGCGCCCCGGTCGCCGGGCACTTCGACCCCGCCGCCGCGCTGGACGCCGCGAAGCGGGTCGCGGAGCTGACGCTCCTCCTCACCGCCGTCGCGTTCCCGGTGGCGTTCCTCCTCCCCCGCCGGGCCCGCGAGACCTCCTGATCCTCTCCCTGCCGCGCGGGCCCGCCGTCCCTCACGGGGCGGCGGGCCCGCGCGGTTTCCGCTGATCAGCGGCGCAGGCGGGCGGCCACGATCGAGGTGAAGTAGCCGATCTCCGGGACGCGCATCACCCGCGCCGTGACCACGTAGAGCGCGCCGCCGCCGAGCCCGCCGACGACGACCGCGAGCAGGTCGGACAGCCGTCCGCCCGGCATCCGCCCGAAGCTCCACACGGCCGCGGCGGCGAACGCGAGCGCGGGCAGCGCGGCCGCGTGCAGCCGGACGAGCGCGCGGCCGATCCGGCGCCCGTCCAGCCCGCCGAGGCGGCGGCGCAGCACCAGCACGGCCCCGGCGCCGCCGACCACGTAGAACAGCCCGTACGCGGCGGGCAGCCAGACGACGACCCGCCGGGCCGGGAGGAACTCCAGCAGCGCGAGCGCGGTGACGGCCTGCGCGATCCCGCCGGGGACGGCGATCAGCCCCGGCGTCCGCGTGTCGCCGAGCGCGTAGAACACGCGCATGAGGAGCTGGTGCAGCGTGAACGGCAGCACCACGAACGCGAACACCGTGAGGACGGTCCCGATGCGGTGCGCCCCGGCCTCGGACAGGCTGCCGTGCGCGAACAGCACCACCGATCCGGGGACGGCGAACACCAGCATGCCGAGCCACAGCGGGACGAGCAGCGCGCACGCCAGCCGCAGCCCGCGCGAGAAGTCGTCGCGGACGAGGTCGCGCCGCCCCGTGGCGACGTGCGCGCTCATCCGCGGCAGCAGCGCCGTGATCACCGACACCGCGACGATCGCGTACGGGAGCTGGAACACGACGAGCGCGAACGAGTAGGTGGCGATGCCGTTGCCGCCGCCCGGCGCCCGGTGCCCGGCCCGGGTCGCGACGTTCGCGGTGATGAGGACGCCGACCTGCACGACCACGACGTAGACCAGCATCCAGATCGCGGTGCGGGCCGCCTCGCCGAGGCCGGACCCGCGCAGGTCCAGGCGCGGCCGCCAGCGGAACCCGGCGCGGCGCAGCGTCCAGGCGAGGACGGCGCTCTGCGCGACCGTCCCGAACGCCGATCCGAGGCCCATGAGCGTGAGCTGCGCGTCGGTGACGGTGGCGGGGGTCCGGCCGCGTCCGGCGACCCAGAGGAACAGCAGGCCCGCGCCCATCGTGATCACGTTGTTGACGACCGGCGCCCACATCGGCGCGCCGAACCGCTGCCGGACGTTCAGCATCGTGCTCGCCAGCCCGCTGACGCCGATGAAGAAGATCTGCACCAGCAGCAGGCGGGTGAGCAGGACGGTGACCTCGCGCTGCCGCCCGGTGTACGCGCCCGCGTAGAGGGAGACCAGCAGGCCCGCGGCGAGGACGGCGACGACCGTCAGCACGGCGAGCGCGAGCAGCACGACGCCGAGCAGCCGCCGCTCGGTGGCCGCGCCGCCGTCGGCGTCCGCGAGCCGCCGCCTGACCAGGAACGGGACGAACACGCTGGCCAGCAGCCCGCCGAGGAGCAGCTCGTAGACGGTGTAGGGGACCATCTCGGCGGCCTTGTAGGCGTCGCCGAGCAGCGCGGTGCCGAGCGCCGCGCCGATCACGACCGTGCGCATGAACCCGGTGAGGCGGGAGAAGAACGTCGCGATCGCCATGACGGCGCTGGAGCGCGCGACGCCCCGCGGCGCGGCCTGCCCGGCGCCGCCGAGCTCGGCGCCCTCGGAGCCGGGCCGGACGGCGGGACCGGGGTCGCCGACGCCGTCCGGGTCGCGGACCGGGACGAGGCCGGGCTCCGGCTCGCCGGGCGGCTCGGCGCGCTCCGCCTCGTCGAAGACCCCCGGCATGAGGGGACGTCCCCTGCCCCGCTCGGCGCCCGGCTCGCGCGCGTCCGCCCCGCCGTCCGGCGGCGCGGGCTCCGTGTCAGGCTCGCCCTCGGTCATCGGCACCACCCCCAGGGGCGCCAGTATGCCCGCGGGCCCCGCGCGGCGGGCGGTTTCAGGTGATCATGAAACGGACGGCGGACACGGCGATCACTACGCCCGCCACGGCCCAGTACGCACCCGCCGCCACGGCGACGACCCGCACGCGCCGCGGCTCGGGCAGCGCGGTGAACGTGAGGAGCCAGGCCAGCAGCGGCAGGACGAGGATCGCGTGCATCGTCACGAAGTGCGCGGGCTTCAGCGCCGCGACGACGTGGTACGCCGCCTGCTGGTCGCCCGACTCGACCTTCGCCACCCCGCGCGCGATCATCGCGGCGCCGGACGCCAGCGCGAGCATCAGCGCCGCGAACCCGGACCGCACGGCGAGCCGCATGCTCGGCGCGGTCTCTGGGTTCGCCTTGAACGCGGCGACCGTGAACGTCACCAGCGTCACGATGAGGACGCCGCCGCCGACGGCCAGCATCCGCGTGATCACCGTGTCGAGCGTCGTCTCCATGTTGAAGTGGGACGGCACCCGCCGCCACGCCTGCACGGTGATCAGCGCGACCTCGACGACGCAGTCGGCCGCGAACACCCCGAGCAGCACGGTGCGCGCCCGATCGCCGAGCCGGACGAAGGATCCGACCCAGGCGATCGTGACGAGCGTCAGCCCGAACGAGAGCCCGAACGTGACGGGCTTGCGCCAGGAGACGGGGCCCGTCCAGGGGCCGCCGTCCACGGCGAAGACGACCAGGTGCAGCAGGCCGGAGAGGAGGAGCGCGGCCCCGACGACGTAGGCGGCGCGCTCGACCCGGCGTCCGCCGGTCCAGGCCGACCGCAGGCCGCGGAGCGCGTCCGCCACCGGCAGGCCGCGTGGGGCGTCCACCGAACCGGCCATGTCCCCTCCCGAAATGAGTGAGTGCTCACCCAGTATGGATGAGCACCCACGCGGAGCACAAACCGGGCCGCCCGCCCGTCCGGGTCAGCGGAGCGCCGCCTCGACCGCCGGGACCCGCACCGCGCGCCGCGCCGCGCCGTGCGCCGTGACCCCGGTGAGGACGGCGGCGAGCGCGACCACCGCGACGTAGGTCCAGACGCTGCCGTCCGGGGTGGCCGAGTCGCGCCGGGCCAGCCCGAACGGGACGATCGTGAAGACGGACGCGACCGTCCCGCACAGCACGCCGGTGACCGTCAGCACCGCCGACTCCAGGCCCACCGCGGCGAGCACCTGGCCGGGCGTGGCGCCCGCGAGCCGGGTCTGGCCGAACTCGCGGCGCCGGTGCGCGATCGCCGCGATCAGCGTGTTGACCAGCATGATCGCGGTGAACAGGACCACCATGCCGATGACGACGAAGTTCAGCGTCTCGATGCTCTTCTGCTCGGCCGTCTTGGCGAGCCCGGCGTCGTCCATCGCGGCGTTCTCGGTCGCCTGGAGGAACAGGGTGCCGACGGCCGTCCCGACGAACAGGATGACCGGGGTGACCGCGGACGCCAGCGCGGACGTCCGGCGGCGCATCGTCGCCGCGGCGAGCTCGCCCGCCGAGCCGAACGCCCGCAGCGGCCCGGCCGCCGCCGCCGTCGCCCCGCGCATGATCACCGGGCTGAGCAGCGCCAGCCCGATCGCGGCGAGGATGTCGGCCTGGCCGGACGTCGCCATCGCGTCGCTGCCCTTGCCGTCCATCACGGTGACGGTGATGAGCCCCTCCCAGACGGCGGCCGCGAGGAACAGCACCGCGAACACGATCCGCTTGCGGCTCAGCCGCCCGTCGCCGATCGCGGCGTCCGTCATCGACTCGGCCACCCGGACGCGGGTGGTCCGGCGCGCCGTGATCATCGCGGCGGCGACCGCGGACACGAGCGTGATCCCGATCCCCATCGACAGCGCGACCGGGCCGAAGCTGTACCCGATGTCGGACGGGACCTGGTCGGTGCCGTGCAGCAGGCCGAGCAGGCCGCGGCCGAGCAGCATCGCCGGGACGATCCCGAGCAGCGCCGCCACCACGGCGAGGCCCGCGGCCTCACCGGTGATCATCCGGCGGAGCTGCGCCGGGGTCGCGCCGACGCTCTTCAGCAGCGCGATCTCCGCGGCCCGCTGCCGGACGGCCAGCGTCAGCGTCGAGGCGACCGCGAAGACCGACAGCAGCAGCCCCCAGCCGCCGACCACGTTCGCCATGATCGACAGCGTCTCCCGGGCCGTCCCGGTCGCGCCGCTGGCCCGCGCCGTGTCGAGCATCGAGGCGAACGCCATGATGATCGCCGAGCCGAGGAACATCGCGAGGAAGCTCGCCGCGAACGCGCCGGTGCGGTGGCGCAGCGAGCGAACGGCCAGTCCGAACATCGTCACGCCTCCGCCATCGTCCGCTGACGCTCGACCTCTTCGGCCAGGTGCGTCATCCGCTCCGCGACGGCCTCGGCGGTCGGCGCGCTCTGGTGGCCGACGATCCGGCCGTCGGCCAGGTACAGCACCGCGTTCGCGAACGACGCGGCGACCGGGTCGTGGGTGACCATGACCACCGTCTGCCCGGACATGTGCACCGACTCCTGCAGCAGGCCCAGCACGTCCCGGGCGCTGCGCGTGTCGAGCGCGCCGGTCGGCTCGTCCGCGAACAGCACGTGCGGACGGGTGACCAGCGCGCGGGCGATCGCCACCCGCTGCTGCTGGCCGCCGGACAGCTCCGCGGGCAGGTGCCCGAGCCGCTCGGCCAGGCCGACCCGTCCGAGGACCTCCCGCGCCAGCTCCCGGTCGACCTTGCGTCCGGCGAGCTTGAGCGGGAGCACCACGTTCTGCATCACGTTCAGCGTGGGCAGCAGGTTGAACTGCTGGAACACGAAGCCGATCCGCTGCCGGCGGAACTTCGTCAGCTCCGTCTCGTTCTCGCCGGTCAGCTCGGCGCCGTCCACCAGGACCCGGCCCTCGGTCGGGCTGTCCAGCCCCGCCGCGCACTGCAGCAGCGTGCTCTTGCCCGACCCGGACGGGCCCATCACCGCCGTGAACGACCCGGCGGGCAGCGACAGCGACACGCCGTCGAGCGCGACCACCTGGTTGCCGTCCGTCCCGTACACCTTCCGGACGCCCTCCAGCCGAAGCGCCTCACCGGTCGCCTGGCCCGCGGGGTCCGGTCCCTTGCGTCCGAACATCGTCCTTACCTCCAGCCCGGGCGCCCTCGCCGGGCGCCTCCGAGAAAGAAGCTACGGACGGCGGACGCGCCGGAGGATGGGCCCAGCACGCCGATCGGGGTAGGCAAAACCCCACCATCGCCCGGCGCCGGCCGGCCCCGGTCCGACCCGGCGCGGCCCGTTCCCACTAGGGTCGGACGCGGTGCGCCGGGAAGTCTGGTCGGCAGGTCCGTCGTCCGCATGCCGATCGGGAGTCACTGTTGGCCGTCGCCGCGATCGTCGTCTTCATCGGCGCCTACGTCCTGATCGCGTCGGAGCGGGTCCATCGGACGGCCGTCGCGCTCGGCGGCGCGGGCCTGATGCTGCTCCTGCGCATCACCGACGGCGACGCCGCGTTCTTCTCCGCCGAGTCCGGCATCGACTGGAACGTCATCTTCCTGCTCCTCGGCATGATGGTGATCGTCTCGGTGCTGCGGCGGACCGGCGTGTTCGAGTTCGTGGCGATCTGGGCGGCCAAGCGCGCGCGGGGACGGCCCTACCGGCTGATGGTGATGCTGGTCGTCCTCACGGCGGCGGCGTCGGCGCTGCTCGACAACGTCACCACGGTGCTGCTGATCGCGCCCGTGACGTTCCTCGTCTGCGACCGGCTCGGGCTGCGGCCCGAGCCGTACCTGATCGCGGAGGTGATGGCGTCCAACATCGGCGGCACCGCCACGCTCGTCGGGGACCCGCCCAACATCATCATCGCGAGCCGCGGCGGGCTGTCGTTCAACGACTTCCTGGTGCACCTCGCCCCGCTGATCGTCCTGCTGGTCGCGGTGTTCTGCGTGCTGTGCCGGTGGCTGTTCCGCTCGGCGTTCGAGCACGACCCGGCGCTCGCCGCCCAGGTCATGGAGCTGGACGAGCGCAAGGCCATCACCGACCGGGGCCTCCTGCTCCAGGGGCTGACCGTCCTCGGGATCGTGGTGGTCGCGTTCGTGCTGCATCCCGTCCTGCACTACGAGCCGTCCGTCGTGGCGCTGCTCGGGGCAGGGCTGCTCGTCGCCGCGACGAAGGTGACCACCGAGGAGGCGCTCAGCGAGGTCGAGTGGCCGACCCTCGTGTTCTTCGCCGGGCTGTTCGTCATGGTCGGCGGGCTGGTCGAGACCGGCGTCATCGGCGACGTCTCCAGGGCGGCGGCCGACGCGACCGGCGACCGGCTCGGCGCCGCGTCCATGCTGCTGCTGTGGGCGTCCGCCGGGCTGTCGGCGATCGTGGACAACATCCCCTACGTGGCGACGATGAGCCCGATCGTGTCGGACCTCGTCCGGCAGCACCCGGGGACGGACGGCCACGTGCTGTGGTGGTCGCTCGCGCTCGGCGCGGACCTCGGCGGCAACGCCACCGCGATCGGCGCCAGCGCGAACGTCGTCGTCCTCGGGATCGCGGCCCGCAACGGCACGCCGATCAGCTTCTGGCGGTTCACCCGCCACGGCCTCGTCGTCACCTTCGTCACCGTCGCGCTCGCCACGCCCTACCTGTGGCTCCGCTACCTGTAGCGATGCGCCAGGATGAGGAGATGGACGAGGTACCTGAGGACTGGGACCGCGCGCTCGCCGTCGTGGCGCACCCCGACGACCTGGAGTACGGGGGCTCGACCGCCGTCGCCAAATGGACCGCCCAGGGCAAGACGGTGACGCAGGTGCTCGCGACCCGCGGCGAGGCCGGGATCGACTCGATGGACCCGGACGAGGTCCGCCGCGTCCGCACCGAGGAGCAGGTCGAGGCGGCGCGCCGGGTCGGGGTCGAGACCGTCGAGTTCCTCGACTTCGCGGACGGCGTGCTGGAGTACGGCCTGCCGCTGCGGAAGGCGATCGCGGCGGCGATCCGGCGGCACCGCCCCGAGGTGGTGCTGTCGGTGAGCCACCGGGAGCGCTTCCCCGGCGGCGGGTTCAACATGGCCGACCACCGGGCGCTCGGCCTCGCCGCCGTGGACGCGATCAGGGACGCCGCGAACCGCTGGGTGTTCCGCGACCTCGGCCTCGAAGCGTGGCAGGGCGTCCGCTTCGCGCTGCTCGGCGGGTCGCCGGAGGCGGCGCACTACGTGGACGTGACCGGACATCTCCAGGCGGGCATCGACTCGCTGCTCGCGCACCGCGTGTACTTCTCGAACCTCGGCGCGGACTTCGACGCGGCGGGCTTCCTCACCGGCATCGCCGAGGAGGGCGGGCGCGCCGCCGGGGTCGAGCACGCGATGACGTTCGAGATGATCGCCTGAGCGGGCCCGGTTCCCGCCGTCCCGGTCCCGCCGTCAGTGGCGGGCGTTGGGCCGCTTTCCCTTGTTGCACTTGCCGCGTTTACGGGCCCGTCGCTTGCGCGTCTTCTTCGACATGTCCTGATTCAGCACCCGGGGGGCGTCCCTGGCAAGGGACGGCCCGCGCGCCGCACGGAAAAACCCGCCGTGCCGCACGTCCGAAACGGCGTGCGGCCGGCGGGTCGGAGAACTCGGGCGGTGCCGGACCCGGACGGGTCAGCGGACCTCGGTGATCTCGGGGCCGCGCTCGAAGGGGTTGAAGGTCTCGACGGCCTCCTCGCCCTCCTCCTCGCCGCCCTCGCTGAACTCCTTCGGGATCTGGAGCTCCAGCAGGTCGCGCGGCGGCATCGGGGCGTCGCCGCGGACGACGACCACGCCGTTCAGGACGTCTTCGAGGACCTGCCACTGCTCCTCGTCCTCGATCGCGGCGCCCTGCACCACGGCCTGGAGGAACCAGCGGGGGCCGTCCACGCCGAGGAAGCGGATGATCTGCGGGGCCCAGCCCTGCTCGACGAACTCCGCCGGGATCTGCTCGCGGGCCTCCGCGGGCATCTCCGCGAGGACCTCCTCGGTGAGCGGCGTCGGGATCATCGCGAGCAGCTCGGTGCCGAACGGCCCCTCGCCCTCCTGGATCTGGCCCTGCGCCTCTTCCTGGATGTCCTTGGCGGTCTCGCGGCGCACGTCGTCCCAGATGCCGGAGCGCTTCGGCGCGGCGAACGCCTGGAGCTGCATCACGCTCTGCTCGTACTGCACCAGGACCGCGACCGGGCGCCCGTCGAGCGGGTTGCCCTCCTCGTCGACCTGGGTGGCCTCGAAGTTCACCTGGAAGCCGAGCCCCTGCGCGACCGGGACCAGCATGGAGCCGAAGTCGAGCCGCTGGATATCGGGGTAGGAGTCCTCCGAGTCCCACGGCCCGCCCGCGGCGCTGTCGGCCCGCTCCGCCACGGCGGGAGCCTCCTCCTCGGTGTCCTCCGCCGGCTCCTCGGTCACCTCGGGACCCTCAGCGGGCTCCTCGGCCTGCCGGCGACGTCCAAAAGCCACGACTCACGCTCCTTCTCGACTGTGCTCATTGTTCCCGAAAACGCGCGTGGAGCCGAATCCGCCGGTGGAGCCGAAGCCGTCGGTTCCGCGCGCCGACCCGGGCAGCTCGGCGACCTCGTGGAACACCGCGTGCTCCACCCGCTGCACGACCAGTTGCGCGATGCGGTCGCCGCGCCGCAGCGTCACGGTGGCGCGCGGGTCGGTGTTCAGCAGGGTCACCTGGATCTCACCCCGATAGCCGGCGTCGACCGTACCGGGTGCGTTGACAATGGTCACCCCCAACCTAGCGCCCAAACCGGACCTCGGGTGAACGAACGCGGCGTAGCCGTCGGGCAGCGCGATCGCCATCCCGGTGGGGACGACGGCCCGCTCCCCGGGCGGCAGCTCGACGTCCACGGCCGCGACCAGATCGGCGCCCGCGTCGCCCGCGTGCGCGTAGCGCGGGAGGGGCAGCTCGGGGTCCAGCCGACGGATCAGCACCTCGACCTTGCTCACGGTCTCACCTCATGATCACCTGCCGGAGAACCACACGACCCTATCCGGGTCGCGGGGCGCGGCCGGGGCTGAAACGCCGGGGCTGGAACGCCGCCGCCGCGCGGGTCCGGCAGTTGACCCTACCCGCTCCCGCGGATGACCACTTCCGGAAGGTTTGGCCCCTAAGCGAAGGATCACCCGTAGCGTTACCTCTGTTACCCGCGGTGCTTCTGTGGGACATGCGTCCCGCAGGAAGGGGACGGCATGGGCAGACCCGAACGCGACGCTGACTACCGCGTCACACATCGCTCCCTGGACGGCGTGCGCGTCCGGCTCGCCGGCCCGCACGACCTCGACCGGCCCTGCACGTCGGTGGCGCGGATCGCCGACCGCGGGCGGCTCCACGAGATCTCCAGCGGGACGCGCGCGGACGCGCTGTCCTGGGCCGACGACATCGGCGTCGAACGGTTCGACGAGGAGTTCCGCATCCAGGACGGGCGGCTCCGCGTCGGCCGGACCGAGACCCGCGACCCCGACACCGGGCAGCGCGAACCCGTCCTCGCCGCCGTGTGGGAGGGCCGCCGCCACGCCGTGTTCACGCACCTCTACCACGCCCGCCCGGCCGACGCCGTGGCGTTCTTCGGAACGCTCCGACTCACCGAGCACGACGACGGGATCGTCGCCGTGCCGCGCGGGCGGGCCCGCCGTCCCGACCCGGCGGAGCTGGTGAAGGAGGTCCCCGGGCTCGGCCTCCTGGAGATCACCGCGCTGACGACGGGGACGCGGCGCCGGCTGCCGCCGTGGCGCGGCGCGTCCGTCGCGGGCGGCGAGCTGTTCCGGGACACGGTCGAGGGCCAGGGGCCCTACTTCCTGCTCGCGCTGAAGGCACTGCTGGTGACCGTGCTGCCGGAGGAGGACCGGGTGCGGGACGTCCCCCGGCGGCTCGCCGGGCTGGCGGTCGAGGCGGTCCGGTGACGGCCCTGCTCGCGGGGATCGCGGCGGTCGCGCTCCCGCTCGTCCTTCTGGGTTCGGTGTTCGGGCAGGTCAGACGGCCCGGCGTGCTGGTGTCGGCGGTGCGGGCGCAGGGCGTCGTGCCCCGTGCGCTCGCCGGACCGGCGGCCGCGGCCGCGATCGCGGCGGAGGCCGCCGCCGGCCTCGCCGGCGCGGCGGCGCTCGTCCTCGGGCTGGACGGGGCGATGCGCGCGGCGTCCGGCGCCGCCGCCGTGCTGCTCGGCCTGTACGCGGTGTACGCGGCGCACGTGTCACGGACGCGGCGCGGCGTCCCGTGCGGGTGCGCGGGCGCGGACACGCCGATGACCGGCTGGGTCGCCGGGCGCGCCGCCGCCCTCGCCGCGCTCGCGCTCGCCGGGGCCCTGCGCGGCCTGCCCACCGGCCTGTCCGCGTACGAAGCGTCCGTCGCCGGGACGGCGGGGCTGGGGTTCGCGGTGATCCTCTGGATGCTCCCGCACGCAATGATCGAGAGGAGGTCGGCCGGATGAGCTTCCAAGCCAGCGCCCTGCTGCTGTCGTGGGCGGCGATCCTGCTGCTCGCCCTGGTGGTCGCCGGTCTCGTCCGGCAGGTGCACGCGCTGTCGCGCGGCGCGCCCCGCCCCGCCGAGCTGGGACTGCCGCCGGGACGTCCCGCGCCCGCGTTCGACCGGCTCGGGCCCGGACTGCTGCTGTTCCTGGACCGCGACTGCGGCGTCTGCGCCGACGTGCTCGCCGCGGCGGGCGGGTCGGACCGGCCGCTGCACGCGGTCTTCGCCGGGGAGGCGGCGGACGAGGCGGCGGCCCGTCCGGGGCTGACCGTGCTGGCGAACGAGCGGGACGGCCTGTTCGCCGACTACCGCGTCCCGGCCACGCCGTTCGCCGTCGTCGTCGACCCGGACGGGCGGGTGCGGGCCGCCGAGCCCGTGGGCTCCCCGGCGGCCCTCCACGAGCTGACCTTGGAGGACGCGCGGATGGGCGGGACACGATGATCGAACTGGAGGACATCCCGCCGCTGCGCGGGCCGCGTCCGGCGGGCGCGCAGCGGGTCAGGCGGCGGCCCGTCCCGGCGGACGCGCCGCGGCTGCGCCCGGCGCGGCGCAGCGTCCTCGCGGGGCTCGCGGCGGCCGGGGCCACGGCGGGCCTCAAGGCGCTCGGCGTGTTCCCGCCCGCGCGGGAGGCGCTGGAGTCCGGGTTCCAGCTGGTCGGCTACTACGACATCTATCCGCGCTGCCCCTCGTACGCGTCGGACCACAACTGCTCGCCCGGCTGCGGGCCGAGCTACGTGTGCAGCTGGTGCTGCCGGACGAGCGGCAAGTACAAGGGCTTCCACAAATCCGGGGCGTCGAATCCCGGCTGGTACAAGCTGCGTCCGAACCAGTGCTACGGCGGCGGTTACGACGGGTGGATCTGGGCCTACGCGAAAAGCTGCGGGTCCTGCAAGAAGGGCGTCACCTGGCGCTGCCACGACGGGTGGAAGAAGTCCCAGAAAGGCGTCTGGTACAAGACCATCTGCCGCAAGGCGACGGCGTGCAAGAACTGACCGCCGGACGAACCCGGCGCGGTCTGACCGATCCCCTTCTGCCCGTCGCCGCCCTCACTTTGATCGCGCTTTCCGCCGCCGCATTGGACGCCGCCGTCCTCTGCTGGGCCTCGGTCGGCGCGCTCGCCGGGTTCTCCCTTTCCGGGAGCGTTTGAACGCGGAACAGCGAATCCGTGCTGTTCTCGCCAGGTTGGCGGGCCCCCGTACGGCAGGACGAGGTCCTGGCCGTCTTCGCCTTCGGGCTCCTGCTCGGAGGGACGCTCAGCGCGGCGGTGATCTGGCTGCTCTCCGGCCTTTCGGCGCCGTTGCCGCCGTCCGTCCGGGTGGGCGCGATCCTTGCCGTGGCCGTTCTCGGCGCGGCTCGGGAAATGGGCTTGGTGCGCCTTCCGCTCCCCCAGAACGCGCGCCAGATCCCGCCGGACGTCCTGCAAGCCCATTTGCGCCGGGGCGCCTTGCAATTCGGCTTCGAGTTGGGCACCGGGGTCCGCACTTATGTCTCGTCCAGCGCGCCCTATGTGCTGGCCTTGGCGCTTTTCCTCAGCCACGGCCCGCTTCGCACCGCCCTTCTGACGGGCGCCGCGTTCGGCGCGGGACGCGCACTGAGCGCCGCCCTCACCTACCTGTCCCGGGACGCGCGTCGCGACGCCGCCATCGCCGCGCGGATGCCTCCGGTGCGGAACGCCACCGCGCTGACCGCGCTCACGGCACTCGCTCTCCTGCTGCTCGCCTGAGGTGGCAGAGTTGATCACGGAAGAGGAGGGGTCGTGTCCGTGCTCTGGTCGCTGGTGATCTCCGTGGTGCTGCGGGGCTTCGCCATGGCCGAGTGGACGGGCCCAGGCCAGTCGCTGCTCGTGCTGATGGGCACGCTGACCGTGGCCGGGCTGCTGGTGCTGGCGGCCGTGCGCCTCAGTGCCGCGCGCCGCGGGCACCGGGTCGCCCTGGCCACGGTCCGGACGACGCTGCGCGAACGCACCCTGCGCACCGCCTTCCTGCCGCAGCGGGACCCGGACGCGGCGGGACGCCCACGTCCGCGCGCACCCGGAACGGGGATCGCGGCCGCCTGAGCGCGGCCGGAAACGCCACCGATCTCCCCTTGTTCCGGAAGGTTTCCCATGTTCGGCATTTTCGACGTTCCCGTTTCGATCGCGGCCGTCCTCGTCGGCGGGCTGGCCGACGTCCTGCGCCGACCGTCGGCGAACTCGCCACCGCGCTGGCGATCGTCCTGTTCACGTCCCTGGTGCGGCTGGCGCTGCTCGCCGCGCCGCTCGGCCAGAACTGGATCGGCGTCGTGGGCGGCGGGCTGCTCGCGCCGCCGTCGCTGGTCTTCCTCGGGCTGTTCGCCCTGCTGGGCGCGGTGGCCGTGCAGACGTCCCGGCGCGTCACCGCCGAAGGGCCCATGGGCCTCGTGGCGCGGGCGCCGCCGTTCGGGACGATCGTCGTCGCGGCGTTCGTCCCGCCGGCGGCGGGGCTGTACCTGCTGACGTCCGGGGCGTGGACGGCGGCGGAGCGCGCGGTGCTGCGGCGCGGGGCCGTCCTCGCGGGGGCTTGACGGAGGTCCGGGCGGTCGGTTCGATGGAAACCGAATGACGTTCTGACTCGGGACGGGCGGTGCGCGGTGGCGGCGACGGTACGGGACATCGGCGGGATCGACCTCTCCGACCTCGCGTTCTGGTCGCTGCCGCCGGAGCGGCGGCTCGCCGCGTTCGCGCGGCTGCGGGAGCGGGAGCGTCCCGCGTTCTTCCCCGAGCTGAAGCTGCCGTTCATCCGGACCGGCCCCGGCTACTACGCGCTAACCAGGCACGCCGACGTCGTCGAGGCCAGCCGGACGCCCGAGGTGTTCAGCAGCGAGCCGTGCTCCAACAGCGTCGCCGACCTGCCCCGGTACATGGCCCGCTACTTCGGCTCGATGATCAACATGGACGACCCGCGGCACGCCAAGATCCGCCGGATCGTGTCGCGGGCGTTCACCCCGCGCGTCCTCGCCAAGCTGGAGGCCGACCTCCAGGCGACCGCGACGCGGATCGTGGACGACCTGCGCGGCCGGGGCTCGGCCGACTTCGTCACCGAGGTCGCCGCCCGGCTCCCCCTCCAGGTCATCTGCGACATGACGGGCATCCCGCACCGGCTGCGCCCGATGGTCTACGACCGGACGAACACCATCCTCGGCCTCGGCGACCCCGAGTACACCGGCGGCAAGGACTTCAACCGCGACGGCATCACCCGGATCGGCGTCCTGTACGGGCTACTCAAGGCCATGACGGCCGGGTACGAGCTGAACCACCTGGCGATGAAGCTCGCCCGGCGGCGGCGCAGGCACCCGGGCGACGACCTGGTGTCGCGGCTCGTGTCCGCCAACGTGGACGGCGAGTACCTGACCGACCAGGAGATCGGCTCGTTCTTCATCCTGCTCGTCGTCGCCGGGAACGAGACGACCCGGAACGCCATGTCGCACGGCCTCAAACTGCTCACCGACAATCCCGAGCAGCGCGCCCTGCTGATGGAGGACTTCGACGCCCGCGCGCCGGGCGCGGTGGAGGAGATCGTCCGGATGGCGACGCCGGTCATCCAGTTCCGCCGGACCGTCACCCGCGAATACGAGATGAACGGCCAGCGATACCAGCGAGGCGACAAGGTCCTGCTGTTCTACAACTCCGCCAATCGCGACGCCGCCGTGTTCGAGGACCCGGACGCCTTCGACATCACCCGCTCCCCCAATCCGCATGTCGGGTTCGGCGGCCCCGGCCCGCATTTCTGCCTCGGCGCGAACCTGGCCCGGCGGGAGATCACGGTGATGTTCCGGGAACTACTCACCCACCTCCCGGACATCCGCGCGACCGGCGAGCCGCGGATGCTCTATTCGAACTTCATCAACGGCATCAAGCACCTGCCCTGCGAATTCTGACCAAGCTGACCCCGGCCGCGCTCACCTCTGACCGCGCTCACGTCCGCGCGGCCGCCCGGGGTGATCTAGGTGACGGGCGCGAGGACGACGTCCACGGTGAGGTCGGCGGGCGCGTCCTCCAGCGTCAGCTCGGCGATGCGCCCGGCCGCGGCCAGGTCCGGCCGCGCGATCCGGGCCGCCTCCGCGCCGCGCACGACCGCGCGGGACACGTCCGCCCGCATCGACGCCTTCGCCTCCGACTTCGCCTTGCGGACCTGCCGCAGCGCCTCCCCCGTCGCCGCGAGGACGGCCGGGTCGCCGCCCGGCGGCAGCTCGGCGGGCGACGGCCAGGACGCGGTGTGCACCGACCCGTCGCGCCACCACGACCAGACCTCCTCCGTCACGAACGGCAGGACGGGCGCGAACAGGCGCAGCAGGACCGACAGCGCGGTGCGCAGCGCGGCCCGCGCCGACCGCGCCTCCGCGCCCTCCCCGTACGCGCGGGTCTTGACCAGCTCCAGGTAGTCGTCGCAGAACTCCCAGAAGAACCGCTCGGTCCGCTCCAGGGCCCGCGCGTAGTCGTAGCCGTCGAACGCGGCCGTCGCGTCCTCGACGACGGCCGACAGCGCGGCCAGCATCGCCCGGTCGAGCGGCTCGGTCACCGGCGCGTCCGGCTCGACCTCGCCGAGCCCGAGCACGAACTTCGAGGCGTTGAGGATCTTGATCGCGAGGCGCCGCCCGACCTTGATCTGCCCGGTGTCGAACGCGGTGTCGGTGCCCGGCCGCCCCCCGGCCGCCCAGTACCGGACGGCGTCCGACCCGTACTGGACCAGCAGGTCGATCGGCGTGACGACGTTGCCCTTCGACTTGGACATCTTCTTGCGGTCCGGGTCGAGGATCCAGCCGGACAGCGCCGTCCCCTTCCACGGCAGCGACCCGTGCTCCAGATGCGCGCGGACGACCGTGGAGAACAGCCACGTCCGGATGATGTCGTGCGCCTGCGGACGCAGGTCGTACGGGAAGACGCGGCCGAACAGGTCGGCGTCGCGCTCCCAGCCGCCCGCGATCTGCGGCGTGAGCGACGACGTGGCCCACGTGTCCATCACGTCGGGGTCGCCCGCGAAGCCGCCGGGCGCGCCGCGCTGCTCCTCGGCGTACCCGGGCGGGACGTCCGAGGACGGGTCGACGGGCAGCGCGCTCTCCGGCGGGACGATCGGCTCGTCGTAGCGCGGCTCGCCCGCGTCGTCCAGCGGGTACCAGACCGGGATCGGGACGCCGAAGAACCGCTGCCGCGAGATCAGCCAGTCACCGGACAGCCCCTCGACCCAGTTCTCGTAGCGGGCGCGCATGTAGGCCGGATGCCAGGCCAGCTCGCGCCCGCGGGCGAGGAGCTCCGCCCGGACGCCCTCGTCGCGCCCGCCGTTGCGGATGTACCACTGCCGGGTCGTGACGATCTCCAGCGGCTTCGACCCCTTCTCGTAGAACTTCACCGGCCGCGTGATCCGGCGGGGCTCGCCGTCCAGGTCGCCGGACGCGCGGAGCAACTCGACCACCCGCTCCTTCGCGGAGAAGACCGTCTTGCCCGCAAGCTCGTCGTAGGGCCGCGCGGGGACGCCGGGCGGCGGGTCGGCGGCGAGCCGCCCGTCCCAGCCGACGACCGCGCGGGTGGGCAGGTTCAGCTCGCGCCACCAGACGACGTCGGTGACGTCGCCGAACGTGCAGACCATCGCGATGCCGGAGCCCTTGTCGGGCTCGGCGAGGCGGTGCGCCACGACCGGGACCTCGACGCCGAACAGGGGCGTCCGGACGGTCCGTCCGAACAGCTCCTGGTAACGCTCGTCGTCCGGGTGCGCGACCAGCGCCACGCACGCGGGCAGCAGTTCGGGACGTGTCGTCTCGATGTAGACCGGGCGCTCGTCGCCGTGGAAACGGATCCGGTGGAACGCGCCGGGCTGGTCGCGGTCCTCCAGTTCGGCCTGGGCGACGGCGGTGCGGAACGTGACGTCCCAGAGCGTCGGCGCCTCCGACACGTACGCCTCGCCGCGCGCCAGGTTGCGCAGGAACGCGCGCTGCGACGCCGTCCGGGAGACGGCGCCGATCGTCGTGTAGAGGCTGCTCCAGTCGACCGAGAGGCCGACGCGGCGCCAGATGTCCTCGAACGCCTTCTCGTCCACCTCGGTCAGCCGTTCGCACAATTCGATGAAATTGCGGCGCGAAACGGGGATCTGCCGTTTGGCGTCCGGCTTGGCGGGCGGCTCGAAGTCGGGGTCGTAGGGCAGCGACGGGTCGCATCGCACGCCGAAATGGTTCTGGACGCGGCGCTCGGTGGGCAGGCCGTTATCGTCCCAGCCCATCGGGTAGAAGACCGCGCGACCGCGCATCCGGTGGTATCGGGCGACGGTGTCGGTGTGGGTGTAGGAGAAGACGTGGCCGACGTGCAGGGAACCGCTCACGGTGGGCGGCGGGGTGTCGATCGAGAAGACCTCGCCGCGCGGCCTCGTGCGGTCGAAGCGGTAGAGGCCCTCGTCGTCCCAGACGCGTACCCACTTCTCCTCCAGGCCGTCCAGGGAGGGCTTGGCGGGGACGTGCGGAATACGCGGCTGCTCTGTCATGCGCCAATGGTATTGACATCCGCGCCGATCGCACTCCGGTTATCGGCCCGGACGCGGCGATCACCGGCGGGCCGTTCCGGTAGCGTCGGAGACCACAGGACGACTGAAAGGACGAACATGGCGGACAAGGGCGACATCGGCTGGCGGGTCGTCGCCGGCGGCGCGGCCTTCGTGGGCGGCTTCGTCGCGAAGAAGGCGATCACGCTGGCCTGGAAGAAGAGCACCGGCAAGGAGCCGCCGACGAACCCCGAGTCCCCGGACGTGGCGCTGGCCGAGGCGATCGGCTGGGCGGTGGTGATGGGCGTGGGGATGGAGCTCGCCCGCCTCCTCGCCACCCGGGTCGCCGCCCGGCAGTGGGCCAAGGGCACCGGCGAGCTGCCTTCCCACCTCAAGATCGAGGTATGAGCCCGGGGCCCTCGGGGTCAGCCGCGCGGCAGCGGCGGCGGGCCGCCGGTGCTCGCGCGCAGGTCGTTGCGGATCTTGGTGCCGAGCGCCCGCGTCGCCGAGCGGTTGAGGGCGGCGCCCGCCGCCGCGCCGGTGAGCAGCGGGCCCATCGTGCCCATGGTGCGGCCGAACGTGCGGAGCATGCGTTTGCGCAGGGCCGTCTTGGCGGCCGTGCCGAGCGCGCTGGTGAGGGAGCCGGCCTCCAGGGGGTTGATGCCGCGCTGCCGCGCCCAGGACGTGACGAACGCCGCTCCGCGCGCCGTCCCGGTGCCGTGCACCTGGACGCCGTACACCTCGTGCAGCTCGGCGATCATCTTGACCTCGATCGCCGCGACGACCAGCGTCTCGGCGGCGAGCTGCGCGGGCGCGGTGAGCAGCAGCGGCGGGGCGGCGAACTGCACCGCGGCGAGCGCGCCGCCGGCCGCGCCGACGGCGGTGGTCGCGTTCCCCGCCGTCTTCACCAGCCGGTCGGCGAGCTCCTCGCCCATCAGCCCGCGGTGGTGCGCCTGCAGCGTCCCGATGTCGCGGATCGGAATGTGGGGACCCACCTCGACCAGCAGGTCGCCCAACCACCGTCCGCGCGCGAGACCCGCGGCGCCCGCCCTCCGGGCGCTCTGGCCGAGAAGCGCGGCCAGCCGCCCGAGCAGCCGTCCGCGGGTCTCGCGGTCCATGTCCTCGTCGCCGGTGAGCCGCCCTATCAGCTCACCGACCTCGGCGGAGCCGTCGCCGGGCGGCGGCTCCAGGTCGTCCCGGCGTCGTTCGATCTCTCCCGTCACCCGCGGCCACTCCCGGTCAGGCGGCGCACTCGCGGCAGATCGGCTGGCCGTTCTTCTCGGTGGCCAGCTGGCTGCGGTGGTGCACCAGGAAGCAGCGCGTGCAGGTGAACTCGTCGGCCTGCCGCGGAACCACCCGGAAGGTGAGCTCCTCGTTGGACAGGTCGGCGCCGGGCAGCTCGGCGACCTCGCCGGCGTCCAGGTCCTCATCGATGATGCTGGCGGCCTTGTCGGCGCGCCGGGCCTGGAGCTCCTGGAGGCTGTCCTCGCTGAGATCGTCGTCGGTCTTGCGTGGGCTGTCGTAGTCGGTCGCCATCTTCTATCTCCATCCCCCTCAGTGCTTTATGCGCCCCGTCGCGCGGAACTAACGCACGGGGGGCCGTTCTTGTGCCCGATCCGGGCGGGAAATTCTGTCACGGTTGGTGACCTGCGACACACGAGGCGCGACCGTTCCCACGAGTGACACCCATCACCCGGTTCTCTTCCTCGCGATGTGTCTTCCGTCACACGCCCGGCGGCGGCCACGGTCTGGTCCGGGACCGGGGCGCCCCGCCGGGGTATCCCGCGGCGGCGGGGATCATATCGGTCCCGGCGGCGTTCCGCGCGCCGACCTCCCCGGCGTGGCGGATCGGCCCGATCGGCCTGGTCGTCCATCGAACCGCACACTTCGGTGAAACGTCTGAACTAACGCGATATCGTGCCCGCCTGAGGTTGGGGGCGGGTCCCCTGCGGGGTCCGTCCGGCATTCGCCGGCCGAAGGCCCCGCTGCGGGGTCCGGCGCACGCTATCGCGGGACATCACTGCGGGTCACTGGAGGGTCAGATGCCGGATGCCGCTCCGCTGGAGCCAGGCGATCCTAGGGCACTGGGACAGTACGAGGTCGTCGGACGGCTCGGCGCCGGGGGGCAGGGCGCCGTCTTCCTCGGCCGGGCGCCGGGAGGCGAGTACGTCGCGGTCAAGCTGCTGCACGCGCAGATGGCGAACGATCCGGCGGCGCGGGCCCGGTTCACGCGCGAGGTGAGCGCCGCGCAGAAGGTGGAGCCCTTCTGCACCGCCCGCGTGCTCGAGGCCGACGTCCACGGCGACCAGCCCTACGTCGTCAGCGAGTTCATCGACGGTCCCTCGCTGCACGACGTGGTCGCGCACGACGGCCCGCGGAGCGCCGCCGAGCTGGAACGGCTCGCGATCGGGACGGTCACCGCCCTCGCCGCGATCCACGAGGCCGGGATCGTGCACCGCGACTTCAAGCCGAACAACGTCATGCTGGCCGCCGACGGCCCGCGCGTCGTCGACTTCGGCATCGCGCGGACGGTCAACTCGCAGGAGAGCGCGGTCACCGCCACCGGCATGGTCGTCGGCACCCCCGGCTACCTGGCGCCCGAGCAGCTCACCGGCGCGCCGCTCACCCCGGCCGTCGACATCTTCGCCTGGGGCGCGACGATGGTGTTCGCCGCGACCGGCCAGTCGCCGTTCGAGGCCGACACGCTGCCCGTGATCATCAACCGGATCCTGAACGAGGAGCCGGACCTGTCCGCGCTGCCCGCCGGGCCGGTGCGCGACCTGATCGGACGCTGCCTGTCCAAGGACGCCGGGCTGCGTCCGCCCGCGCCGCAGCTCCTGCTGAACCTGCTCGGGCACGTCGGCGCCGCGCCGGCCGGCCAGGGCGGCGACCAGGAGGACCTGCTCAACCAGGGCACCCGGATCGCGTCGCAGCTCGCGCCGCCGCCCCCGGTGCCGCCCGCGCCGCGTCCCCAGCCGCCGCAGCCGCCGCAGCCGCAGCACCAGATCACGCCGCCGCCGATGCCGATGCACCAGGCCGGGCTTCCGCAGGGCGGCATGCCGGGCGGCCCGCAGGCGGGGATGCAGGGCGGCGGGATGCAGGGGCCGCACACGCCGCCGCCGCAGCCGATCACCCCGCCGCCCATGCCGATGTACCAGGGCGGGGGGATGCCGCCCCCGCCGCCGCCGACGTCGCCGGGCGGGCCGATGCGGCACCCCGTCCCGCCGGGGCCGGGGTTCGCGCCGCCGAAGCAGTCCAGCTCGGCCGGGCCGATCATCGCGATCGGCTGCGGCGCGCTCGCGCTGATCGTGATCATCGCGATCGTGGCGATCGCGGTGGTCGCGGCGAACAAGGACGACCCCGACCCGACGCCCACGTACCTGCCACCGAGCACGTACACGCCGAGCGAGACGCCGTCGTCGCGGGTGACGTCCGGCGGGCTGCTCGGCGTGTTCGACGGCGACGGCAACCAGCCCGCCGCGGGCTCGGGCCACACGACCTTCCAGGTCCGGTTCGCGCTGCTGTACACGAGCGGCACGGCGCGCTACACCTACCCGTCCGGTTCGCAGGACAACTGCTACACGCGGCTGTCGCTGCTGTCGGGCGACCAGAGCAGCGAGAAGGTCGAGTACCAGGAGACCCCGATGGCGGGGATGGACCCGAAGGAGTGCGCCTCCGGGTACATCACGTTCATCCCGTCCTCGGGCGGGAGCACCCTGAGGTGGGAGTGGCGGCAGAACCGGAGCGATCCGACGGCCGCCGCCTACGGAACCGTCTCCAAGTGACGGCCCGGCCCGGGGGCGGCGGGGTCCAGGCGACGCCGGCGGAGTCGGGGTGACCAGGGAGGTCGCCCCGCTCCGCGCGGGTGATCCGGCCCGGCTGGGCGCCTACCGGCTGTCCGGGCTGCTCGGGGAGGGCGGCCAGGGCACCGTCTACCTCGGCGAGGACGAGCCGGGCCACCGGGTCGCCGTGAAGCTGCTGCACGCGCGGTTCAGCGGCGACCCGAAGGCCAGGTCGCGGTTCGCGGCCGAGGTGGCGGTGGCGAAGCGGGTCTCGGCGTTCTGCACGGCCCGCGTCCTCGACTCCGACGTCGAGGGCGACCGGCCGTACATCGTCTCGGAGTACATCGACGGCCCGTCGCTGTCGGAGGTGCTGGCGGCGGAGGGCCCGCGCCGCGGCGCGGCGCTGGACCGGCTCGCGATCGGGACGATGACCGCGCTCGCCGCCATCCACCAGGCGGGTGTCGTCCACCGCGACTTCAAGCCCGCGAACGTCCTGCTCGCCCCGGACGGTCCGCGAGTGATCGACTTCGGCATCGCGCGGGCGCTGGACGCCACCGGCACGATGTCCAGCACGGCCGTCGGGACGCCCGCGTACATGGCCCCCGAGCAGATCTCGGGGGCGCGGGTCGGTCCGGAGGCGGACGTGTTCGCCTGGGGCGCGACGATGGCGTACGCGGCGAACGGGCGGCCCGCCTTCGGGCAGGACTCCATCCCGGCGGTCATGCACCGCATCCTCAACCTGGCGCCCGACCTCGGCGACCTGCACGAGCCGCTGCGCCAGATCGTCGCGGACTGCCTCAGCAAGGACCCGTCGCTGCGGCCCGCGTCGCAGCACGTCCTGGCGCACCTGCTCGACCTGGCGGGGAGCCTGCCGCAGGCGGGCGCGCCGCGCGACACGGGCAACGGCGAGGCCGCCGTGATGCTCACCCAGGGCGCGGCGACGGCGGCGACCGAGTCGGCCCGGCTGCACGCCACGGCGCCGCCCCCGACGACAGGACCGCCGCAACTGCCCGGCGCGACGTGGCCGCCGCCTCCCCCGCCGCCGGACGCGCAGGGGTTCACCACCTGGCCGTCCGCCGGGCAGGTGGGCGCCGGCCCGCAGCCGCCCGGCGGCCGCAAGCGCGGGATCGGCGTGCTGGCGGGCGTGGGCGGCGCCGCGCTGGTCGCGCTGATCCTCGCCGGGACGGCGGTCGCCGCGCTGATCGCGAACCGCGACCATGACAAGTCCACGACGACCGCCGTACGGCTCGGCGGCACGCTGGAGATGCTGTCCGACGACACGACCAGCGACGGGCTGCTCGACCCGGGGCACGCCTCCAGCAGCACCCAGCAGTTCCTCGCCAAGCAGCTGTTCACCGGGCTGACCGCGCTGGACGGGGAGGGCGTGGCGCAGAACCGGCTCGCCACGACGATCACGCCGGACGCGTCCTGCCAGACCTGGCGGATCATCGTCCGGCAGGGGACGACGTTCAGCGACGGCGAGCCGGTCGACGCGGAGGCGTTCGCCCGCGGCTGGGCGCGCGCCGCCGCCGTCAGCGGCGGGTCCGCGTCGTACCTGATGAACGACATCGACGGGTTCCAGGGGGCGTCCACGGGATCGCCGGGCGGGCTGTCCGGCGTCAAGGTGGCGGGTCCGGCCGACCTCAGCGTCAGGCTGACCTCCCCCAACTGCGAGTTCCCGACGCGCCTCGCCAACCCCGTGTTCGCGCCCGTCCCCAAGGCGGCGGGCGACGCGAACAACTCGACCTACAACACCCGTCCGGTCGGGAACGGGCCGTTCAAGCTGGAGAGCTTCACCGGGAACCGCAGCGCCGTGCTCGTCCGCAACGACAAGTGGGCGTTCGGCAAGACCCAGCTCGACAGGGTGAACATCCGGCTCACGTCCGACTCGGCGGTCGGGCGCGCCGCGTTCACCGGGGGCGAGGTCGACCTGGCCATGCTCGGGTCCAGTACGGGGCCCACGCAGGCCCTCGGCTCGGACGGGGTGGCGCGTCCGACGCCGTTCACGCGGATGGTCGTCCCGCTGACCCGGCGCGGCCCGCTGAAGAGCCGGGACGCGCGGCTCGCGGTCTCCTACGCGCTGGACCGGACGAGGATCGCCGCGGCGGCGCCGGGGTTCTACGAGGCGGCGCACGGCATCGTCCCGGCGGCGGTGCCCGGCGGCTTCGGACGGCCCGGCCCCTGCCCGTCCTGCGACACGCCCGACGTGGCGAAGGCCAAGGAGCTGGCGACGCGGGCGAAGCTCGGGCCCGGCACGAAGATCCGGCTCTACCACCCGAACGTCCAGACCTACCGGCCTATCGCGGACACGGTGTCCCAGCAGCTCAGTTCCGCGCTCGGATGGCAGGTCGAGCTTCGTCCGACCGAGTTCGTCGACCTCCGCAAGACCCTCGCGGGGAAGGACGCCTCCGGCCTCGCGCTGTCCTCGTGGGGACCCGACTACCCCACGCCGTACACGGTCCTGTGGCCGCTGCTCGGAAGCACGGCCGCCGCCACCGAGAGCAACGGGTACGCCAACTACAACGGCTGGAGCAACGCGAAGTTCGACGAGCTGGTGTCCAGGGCGCTGCGCAGCACCTCCGCCGAGACCCGCACGTCCCTCTACAAGGAGGCCGAGAAGATCGCGCTGGACGACCTGGCGCTCATCCCGCTGACGTCCGGCCGCCGGGCGGCGCTCGTCCGCAAGACGAAGGTCACGGATCTGAGCCTCGACTACGACGGCGACCCGGTCCTCGTGGCCGCCAGGCTCAAGTAGCGCGGGACACGCGGGGGGCGCTCAGCCGGACGGCAGCCGGACGGTGACGATCAGCCCGCCGCCGGGACGCGGCGCCGCGTACACCGCGCCGCGGTGCGCCAGCACCACCGACCGCACGATCGACAGCCCGAGCCCGGCGCCCTTGGACGACTCGACCCGGTCGGCGTTCAGCCGCCGGAACGGCTCGAACAGCCGCTCCACCTCGTAGGCGGGGACGGCGGGCCCGGTGTTCTCGACCTGCACGGTGGCGTAGCCGTCCAGCAGGCCGGTGCGGATCCACAGCTCGCCGCCCGCCTCCTCGTTGTGCTTGATCGCGTTCTCGACGAGGTTGGACACGAGGTGCTCCAGCAGCACCGGGTCGCCGAGCGCCTTCCCCGACGTCAGCTCCGGGTGGACGGACACGTCGTTGTCGTGGTCGCGGCGCGCCGAGTGCTCCAGCACCGTCGCCGCGACCTCCGCGAGGTCGACGGGGGTGCGGGTGGTCAGCTCCCGCTCGCTGCGGGCGAGCAGCAGCAGGCCCTCGATCAGGCGCTCGTGCCGGGCGTTGGTCGCGAGCAGCGTCCGGCCGACGGCGCGCAGGTCGTCGGACACGTCCGGGTCGCCGAGCGCGACCTCCAGCAGCGTCCGGTTGATCGCGAGCGGGGTGCGCAGCTCGTGCGAGGCGTTCGCGACGAACCGGCGCTGCGAGTCGAACGCGTGGCCGAGCCGCTCCAGCATC
This sequence comes from Actinomadura decatromicini, assembly GCF_008121305.1. Taxonomy (NCBI): domain Bacteria; kingdom Bacillati; phylum Actinomycetota; class Actinomycetes; order Streptosporangiales; family Thermomonosporaceae; genus Actinomadura; species Actinomadura decatromicini. Next base: position 497,454 of record NZ_VSRQ01000006.1, read on the forward strand.
GCGTCGAACGTGTCGGCAAGCTCCTTGATCTCGTCGTCCGGGCCCTCCAGCGCGATGCGCTCGTGCAGGGTGCTCTCGGACAGGCGGCGGGCCGTGGTGGTGACCCGCTGCAGCGGGCTGAGCGCCCGGTCGGCGACGAACCAGCCGAGCACCAGCGTGATGATCCCGACGCCGCCGAGCGCGAGCAGGGACCGTCCGACGAGCTGCTTCATCGTCTGGTCGACGAACTGGCGCTGCAGCGCGGCGGCCTGCTCGTCGGTGGTGATGCCGTAGCCGAGCACCTTCACGTTGCCGAGGATGTCGGCCATCAGCACCGACATGACGAACAGCAGCAGGGCCCCGGCCAGGAAGAACAGCAGCCCGTAGAGGAGGGTGAGGCGCAGCCGGACGCTCATCCGGCCGGGCAGCGCCTTCAGCTCGGCGAACGACCCGGCGTTCTCGCCGCGCCACATGCCCTTCGGCGCCGGGGGCGGCTCGGGGACCTGCTGCGGGCCGGGGCGGCGCCACCGTCCGCCGCGCCGCCCGCCCTGGGCCGTGGCGTCCTCGTAGTACGTCCCGCCGCCGCCGGGCTGGGCGGACGCGGCGGTCGCGCCGGGCAGGGCGTCCGGACGGGGCTCCTCGGAGCCGGTTCGGGGTGCGGGATCGGCGGTCACAGTCGGTATCCCACTCCCGGGACGGTCTCGATCACCGGAGGTTCACCGAGCTTCTTGCGCAGCGTCATCATCGTCACGCGGACCACGTTCGTGAACGGGTCGATGTGCTCGTCCCACGCCTTCTCCAGGAGCTGCTCGGAGCTGACGACGGCGCCGTCCGCGCTGAGCAGGACCTCCAGGACGGCGAACTCCTTGCGGGTCAGCTCGACCGGGCGGCCGTCCCTCGCGACCTCGCGGCGGGCCGGGTCGAGGCTGATCCCGGCGCGCTCCAGGACGGGCGGCAGCGGCGCGGCGGCGCGCCGCCCGAGCGCCCGCACCCGCGCGATCAGCTCGGCGAACGCGAACGGCTTGGCGAGGTAGTCGTCGGCGCCGATGGACAGGCCCTCGACCCGGTCGCCGAGCTCGCCCGCCGCGGTCAGCATGATGATCCGCGCCGGGTAGCGCTGCGCGACGAGCTGCTTGCAGACGTCGTCGCCGTGGACCTTCGGGAGGTCGCGGTCGAGGACGATGACGTCGTACTCGTTGACGCCCGCCCGCTCCAGCGCGCCCGCGCCGTCGTAGGCCACGTCCACGGCCAGCGTCTCCCTGCGCAGACCGGTGGCGATGGCGTCGGCGAGCACCCGCTCGTCCTCGACGACTAGAACACGCACGGTTCCCCCTCCATGGCCGGGGCGCGGGGCGCCCCGGGTTCCAGATATCCCACGCGGGCCGTAAGAAGCCCGTAAGCACCTGTTCACGCGATCGCCCGACCGGCCGTGATTCGCCGGACGCAACAATCCGCGAAAATTGCATTGGCGTACAGGTTTACCTCCAGCCTAGGTCTGGGTACGCATGGGCACGATCCGGGAGGAGGCCAATGGGCGAGTTGTCACGCATGATCCAGCAGCGGCTAGACGACGCGTACGCGTCGCTGCGGAGCGCCCACGCAGAGGGAGACACCTACCTGGCGGACATCCGCCAGGAGGAGATCAACGACCTGCGCCGGATCGCAGCGAACAACGACATCGGAGTTGAGCCACCCCGCTGCGACTGAGGACACGCGAACCGAGACGGGGAGCCCGGGACCGCCGCCGGTCCCGGGCTCCCCGTCCCCGTAGGACGGGGTCCCTCAGTCGGTGAGCGGGTCCAGCGGCGCGAGGAGCGCGTGCAGGGCCTCGAACGTGCCCGGCCCGGCGGCGACGGTCAGCTCGGGGCCCGCGGGCGCGCCGTGCAGGCCCCCGACCCGTCCGCCCGCCTCCTGGACGATCAGCGCCCCGGCCGCGACGTCCCACGCCTGGACGCCCCGCTCGTAGTAGGCGTCGACCCGTCCGGCGGCCAGCGAGCACAGGTCGACGCAGCAGGAGCCGCCCCGGCGGATGTCGCGGACGTTCGGCAGCACCCCGGTGAGGACGCGGGCCTGCCCGGCGCGCCGTTCCGCCGAGTATCCGAAGCCCGTGGCGACCAGGGCGCGGTCGAGTGGGACATGAGAGTTCACGCGAAGTTCACGTGAGCCGGACGAGGTGTGCAGCAGCGCTCCCCCGCCGCGCACGGCCGTGCAGGACTCGCCGCGGCGCGGCATCTCCACGGCCCCGGCGACGGCCGTGCCGTCCACCTCGGCGGCGATGCTGACCGCCCAGTCGGGCAGGTCGTAGAGGTAGTTGACGGTGCCGTCGATCGGGTCGATCACCCAGCGGACGCCGCTGCCGCCCGCCTGGGTCCCGCCCTCCTCGCCGAGGAAGGCGTCGTCCGGACGGGCCGCGCGGATCCGCTCGACGATGAGCTGCTCGGCCGCCCGGTCCATCTGGGTGACGACGTCGGTCGGGGACGACTTGGTCTGCACGACGTCCGGGCCGTCCGCCGGGCGCTTGTCGACCAGCATCCGCCCGGCCTCCCGCGCGGTCTCGGCGGCCAGTTCCAGCAGGTCTTCGGGCAGGCTCATCGCGCTTCTCCTTTCTGGGGGGCGACCCCCAGGCCCCCGGGCCGGAGGCCCGATGATCCCCGCTTCGCCGCGGTCATCGGGCCTCGTCCAGGAGGAGGCGGGGCAGGGCGGCGAAGCGGGGGTCGGCGCCGGGGGTGGCGGCGCGGGCGAACGCGATGCCGAGTTCCTCCGCGCGCCCGGCGGCCTCCACGTCGAGGTCGTACTTGACCTCCATGTGGTCGGAGACGAACCCGATCGGCACGACCGCGACCGCGCGGACGCCCTCGCCGTGCAGTTTCTCCAGGTGGTCGGTGATCTGCGGTTCGAGCCACGGCTGCGTCGGCGGCCCGCTGCGGCTCTGGTAGACGAGGTCCCAGGGCGTGCCGGGGGCCGCCTTCTCGGCGACCGTCCGGGAGGCGGCCTCCAACTCGTCCACGTACAGCTCGCGGTTGGGCTGGGAGAGCGGGACGCTGTGCGCGGTGAAGATCAGGCGGGCGTCGGCCGGGAGGCCGCTCAGCGCGTCCTTGGTCGCGTCCACGAACGGGTCGATGAAGCCGGGCCGGTCGCAGTAGACGGGGAGCTTGTCGATGACCGGCGCGTCCTCGACCTCCTCGCGTGCGCGGGCGATGTCGGCGAGGTACTGGTCGTTCGTCGAGTAGCCGCTGTAGGCGGACGTGACGAACGCCGCCGCGCGCCGGACGCCGTCCGCCTTCATCTGCCGGACGGTGTCGGCCAGGTAGGGCGTCCAGTTCCGGTTGCCCCAGTAGACGGGGAGGTCCACGCCGTGGGAGGCGAAGTCAGCCTCGATGGCGCTCTTGAGGTCGCGGCAGAGCTGGTTGATGGGGCTGACCCCGCCGAACAGGAAGTAGTGCTCGCCCACCGCCTCCAGCCGTTCGCGGGGGATGTCGCGCCCGCGGGTCACGTTCTCCAGGAAGGGGATCACGTCGTCCGGTCCTTCGGGGCCGCCGAAGGACAGCAGGAGCAACGCGTCGTACGACGACGTCATGTCTCCATCCAACCAGGCCATCGCGCGTGCCCCGTGCGGGCCGTCTCACGGGCCGGGTCGCGGGCCGGGTCGCGGGCCGGGTCGCGGGCCGGGTCAGTCGAACCGCGCCTGGTACGCCTTGGCCAGGTTGAGGACCTTCTGGACGTACCAGTCCGCGTGGTTGTACTGCCACACCGCCCGGTAGAGCTGCTGCCCGCCCCGTCCCGCGCCGCTCGCGCACAGGTACTTCGCGGCGGCGGGGACGGCGTCGTAAGGATTCATGATGTCGGCCTTGCCGTCGCGGTCGCCGTCCACGCCGTAGGTCCGCCAGGTGGCGGGCATGAACTGCATCGGGCCGAGCGCGCCCGCACTGGACGGGCCCGCGTTGCGCCCGTGGTCGCTCTCGACCTGGCCGATCGCGGCGAGGACCGTCCAGGACAGGCCAGGGCACGACCGCGCCGCCTGCTTGTAGAGGTCGAGGTAGCCGCCGGGGCGACCGCTCTCGCCGGGCGTCTGGAACCGCCGCTCGTGCAGGTTCACGACGTTCGCGCCCGGCCCGAGCGCCTTCGCGACCGCCTGGACGACCTTCGCCGGGCTCACCCCCGGCGCGTTGACGAGCAGCGCGATGTTCGGGACGAGGCCCATCCGTCCGCCGGACGACCGGCTCACGAGCATGTCGATGCCGGGCAGGCCGAACGCGCCGGAGCCGCCCATGGTGAGGTTCGGCATCGTCCGTCCGACCACCGGGTAGCGCATGCCGCGGTTGAGCCTGAGCTGCTCGGCGGCGGCCGGGGAGACGACGAAGTGGTCGGCGGCGAGGGCCTCCCACAGGTCGGTGCGCTTGGCCGTCCCGGGCGGCGTCCAGGACCGGAAGGACGACGGGTCGACGGCGAACGCGTTGACCTGGCGCCCCTGGAGCTGGACGGCGCCGCCGTCGACGGCGACGACGTCCCTGACCTTGCCGAGCTTCGCGACCTTCCTGATCCGCGCGGCGGGGATCGACCCGCCGCCGACGGCCAGCACGTCCGGCGGGACGACCCGGCGCAGCGGCGCGACCTGCCCGCCGCTGACCACGTTCACCGGGTCGCCCGGCGGCGCGCTCGGCGGCTGCTCGTCCCGCGCCGCGGCCGGCTCGGCGTCGTCGGCGGTCAGCGCGGCGAACACGCCGCCGGATCCGGTGGCGAGGGCGAGGAGGGCGATCGCGGCGACCGTGATCGGCAGGGCCCGGCCGCGCGGGCGCCGGGGAGGGGCGGAGCGCCTCGTCACCGGCTGCGGGCCGCGCGGGCGTGTGGCGGACGTCCCGTTCCCGCCGGGACCGGCCTCCTCGGCGGCGGCGTCGCCCATGGACCCGTGCGGTGCTGACCCGTGCGGTGCTGAAGGAGGAGCCACAACATTCCCCAACGAGAGTCGCTACTGACGGTTACCCGGCGTTCGCTTCTTTCCCCCACGGAACGGGATCATGAGGATCATGAGGTCGGCGGCGGCCGAACCGGTGCCGACCGGCGTCCGGTCCCGAGGGACGGATCGGATCGTATCGCCTCAGACCGGACAGAAATGTGAACTTTTCTCGCGAACAATCGCCGAGTAGAGTCACGCCATGTCCCCCGTGAAGTCCCCCGCGAACGACCGCGCCTGGCAGAACTGGGCCGGAAACCAGCAGGCCGCGCCCCTGCGCGTCGTGGCGCCGGGCACCGGCGCCGAGGTCGCCGAGGCGGTCCGGACGGCCGCCGACGACGGGCTCACGGTCCGCATGGCGGGCTCCGGGCACTCGTTCACCGGTGCCGCCGTCGCGGAGGGCGTGCTGCTGCGGCCCGACGCGCTGAGGGCGGTCCGGTCCGTGGATACGGCGACCGGGCTCGTCACCGTCGAGGCGGGTCTTCCGCTGCACACGTTCAACCGCGTCCTCGACGAGCACGGTCTCGCGCTGGCCAACATGGGGGACATCCAGGAGCAGACCGTCGCCGGAGCCCTCCAGACCGCCACCCACGGCACGGGACGCGACAGCGCGGGCCTCGCCTCCCAGGTCGCCGCACTCGAACTCGTCCTGGCGGACGGCAGCGTCGTCACCTGTTCGCGGGAGGAACGGCCGGAGCTGTTCGACGCGGCACGGGCGGGCCTGGGCGCGCTCGGCATCGTCACCGCCATCACCTGGCAGACCGTCCCGGCCTTCCTGCTGCGCGCACAGGAGCAGCCCATGAAGTGGGACGAGGTGCTCGCGCGCATAGACGAGTTCGACGCGGCCAACGAGCACTTCGAGTTCTACTGGTTCCCGCACACCGAGGGGTGCCTGACCAAGCGCAACAACCGCGTGGAGGGCCCGGCGGAGCCGCTGTCCAAGGTCAAGTACTGGCTGGACGACGAGTTCCTGTCCAACACCGTGTTCGGGGCCGTCAACAGGCTCACGCACCGGGTGCCCTCTACGACGACCTTCGTGAACGGCATTTCCGCCAAGGCCCTCGGGGCCCGCACCTACAGCGACACCTCGTACAAGGTCTTCACCAGCCCGCGGACCGTCCGGTTCAAGGAGCAGGAGTACGCGATCCCGCGCGAGGAGCTCGTCCCCGCCCTGCGCGAACTCCGTTCCCTTTTCGCCAGGAAGGACTGGCGGATCAGCTTCCCCATCGAGGTGCGGCTGCTCCCCGAGGAGGACGCCTGGCTGTCCATGGCCCACGGACGGCGGAGCGCGTTCATCGCCGTGCACGTCTACCACCGCGACCCCCACGAGGACTACTTCAAGGGGGTCGAAGACCTGATGACGTCCCTGAACGGCCGTCCGCACTGGGGCAAACTCCACACACGCGACGCCGCGTACTTGGAGAAGGTCTATCCCCGGTTCAGGGACTTCCGCGCCCTGCGCGACGAACTCGACCCAGAGCGCCGCTTCGCCAACCCGTACACGAACCAGGTCTTCGGCGAGTAGACGTCGAAAGAGGGCCTCAGTTGCCCGGGGTGGAGCGCTGCTGCTCGGCTCCGCCCGGCGGCTTGCCGCCGTCCTGCGGGTTCTCGGTGGGCGCCGGGGTGCTCGGCGCCGTCGGCGTGGGCGTCGTCGGACGGCCGGTCGGCTCCTGCTGCGTCGGCGTCTCGGTCGGACCGGTCGGCTGCTGCCCGCCCGGCGCGGTCTGCTGCGTGGACGGGGCCTCCCCGGTCGGCGTCCCGGTCGGCGTCCCGCTGGGCTCCGTCGTGTCGTCCGTCCGGGTCGGCGCCGGGGTGTCGTCCTGCTTCCCACCGCCGTCGCCGCCCAGCACGTTGGTCACGGTCAGGCCCTTGTCGCTCTTGCCGATGGGCTTCCCGGTGGTCGCCTCGTAGAGCGTGATCCCGCCGATGACGATCGCGAACACCACGGCGGAGGACACCACGAGCTTGACCCAGTGCGCCTTGGCCCACTCGGCGGTGCTCTGCCACGCCGACCGCCGGACGACCTCGCGGACCGCGTCCTCTCCGGCCTCCTCGGCGAGCGATCCGGCCACGGCGGCCACCGGGTCCAGCCTGGTGGCGTTGGGGTCGCCGCCGCCGAACATGGGGTCGAGCCGGGTCGCGTTAGGGTCTCCGCCGCCGAACGACGGGTCAAGGCGGGTCGCGTTGGGGTCACCGCCTTGGAACGCCCGCCGGGTCGCGTTGGGGTCTCCGCCGCCCTGGACGCCGAGACCGGCGGCGCCGTGCGGCCAGGCGACGGTGCGCGTCGGGTCCGCGCTGGTGGCGGCCTCGGCGGCGTGGTCCGCCGCGTCCCGCCGCCGGACCGCCACCTGGACGTGCGACAGTTCCTTGAGCTGCTCCCGGCCCTGGTCGAGGTAGTGCTTCCCGATGGCCGACCCGGCCGTCGAGATCACGCTCATCAGCGCCGCGCCGATGATCGTCCCGTAGACGCCCAGGTAGGACGCCCCGAGCGCGGCCACTCCCGTCGCCGCCGCACTCGCGATCAACTGCGTCGTGCTCAGGTCCGGCAGCTTGCGCGGCATGCCCCGGCTCACCCCTGTTCCGTTGACGTCAAAACCCCCGAAAAGAAACTAACCGGGACAAGTCGGTGTTCCTGCCGCGGACGTGACGCTCGCAACTCCGAACCGGTGGCGCCGCACCCGCCGGTCAGGCACGGTGAGGAAAAAGATGGACAAGAATCGAGCGGGACGGACCCCCGCCGTACTCGGCGACGGCAAGCTTGGTCAGGTGCCCTCTTCGACCTCGTGAAGGGGGCTTCGAGAGCGGCGATGTTCGGACATGCCGGGTACGGTGCTGGCAGCAGGTGTGTCCGAAAGAGAGACTCGGGAACCCGGGGGAAGGGCACGCATGCGCCCTCGGTGGGCATCGGGCGGCCGACCGTCGAGCACGGTCCGCCGCACCGGCGTCCTCCGTGCCGTAAGGACAGGGCAGGAAGGACACGCATGCAGGAGCTGCGCCTCGTCGCGGTCAGCGAGGACGGTACGTACCTCGTCCTGGCCACCGCGGGCCGAGGCACCCGGTTCACCCTGCCCGTCGACGACCGGCTCCGCGCCGCGGTCCGTGGGCACTTCTCCCGCCTCGGCCAGTTCGAGATCGAAGTGGAGAGTCCCTTGCGCCCCAAGGAGATCCAGGCCCGCATCCGGTCCGGCGAGACCGCGGAGGAGATCGCCGAGTCGGCGGGAATCCCGGTCGAACGCGTCCGCTGGTTCGAGGGCCCGGTCCTGCAGGAACGCGAGTACATGGCCCAGCAGGCGCAGCGCGTGGCGGTGCGCCGACCCGGCGAGTCGGCCCCCGGCCCGCCGCTCGGCGAGACCGTCGAGGAACGCCTCGGCCGCGGCGGCGTCGACCTCGAAGAGGCCGAATGGGACTCCTGGAAGTGCGAGGACAACACCTGGCGCGTCCGGCTGTCGTTCTTCGACAACGGCCGCCCGCACGCCGCCGAGTGGACGTTCGACCCGCGCCGCCGGCACGTCTCCCCGCTGGACGAGGTCGCCGCCCGCCTCACCGCCGTCGAGTGGGACGACGAGGCGCTGTCCGACACGGTGACGCCGCTCGTGCCGCGCCGTCCCGCCATGAAGGTCGTGTCCAACGACCGCGATCGTGACCTTGACCGCGACCTCGACCTCGACCGGGGGCGCGAGCGCGACCCGGCGCCGCGCGGGCTGCCCGCCGAGTTCCCGGCGGAGGTGCCCGCCGAGCCCGCGCAGGCCCGTCCGGCCGCGCGGCCCGCGCCGTCCGGCAGGCCCGAGCCGCTCCGCGCCGCCGAGCCCCGCGAGTACGCCATCGAGCGCGGGCGGATGGTCGAGCCGCGCCCGTCCGTCCGCGAGCCCGGCGAGGCCGCCGCGCTGCACGAGGCCGCCCGGCCCCGCGAGGCGGACGAGCGGGCCGAGCCCGCCGCGCGCCCGAGCGCCGCGCCCGCGCCCGCGCCGCTCCGTCCGCGCGTCGCCGAGGAGCCCGCGACGCCGCCCGAGGCCGTCCGGGAGGCCGTCCGGGAGGCCGCGCCGCCGGACGACGAGCCCGCCGCCGAGACGGACGAGCGCCCCGAAGCCGTCGCCGACGAGCGCGCGGACGCCACCGAACAAGCGACCGAGGAACCCGAGACCGACGAGGCGGAGCAGCACGCCGAGCCCGTCGCGGAGGAGACCTCCGACACCGGCGAAGCGGACGAGTCGAGCGGAGCCGACGAGGAGCGCCCAGCCGACGAACCGGAGCCGGAGCCCGAGCCGGAGGCGGTCGCCGAGCCCGAGGAGGCGGACGTCGCCGAGCCGGAGCCCGCCGCCGCGAAGGCCCCGGAGGCCGAGCCCGTCGCGGCGAGGCCGGAACCCGCGCCGGAGCCGGAGCGGGAGCAGGACGAGCCCGCGCCGGAGAAGAAGCCCGCGGCGGCGCAGCGTCCGGCGCAGCGGCAGCCGGCCAGGGCGCCCGCGAAGAAGAAGCCCGCCGCGCGTCCCGCCATGCCCGCCGCGCAGGACAAGCCCGCCACCGGGTCGCCCGCCGCCGCGGCGGCGGCGAGCGGCGGCGACTCGGCCGCCGCGCAGCGCCCGGCGCGGCGCCGCAAGGCCAAGGGCAAGCGCGCGTCCGTCCCGTCGTGGGACGAGATCATGTTCGGCGCGCGGCGTCCCGACTAGCGGTCCGGCGGCGGTTCCAGGAACGGGGTCACCCACGCCGGGGTGATCCCCGCGGCGAGGGACACGGCGTCCGCCTCGGACATGTCCGCGGCGGAGTAGCCGCCGTCGCCCGCGCCGACCGCCGCGAACAGCGTCGCGAGGCCCAGCCTGCGCTGGAAGAGCGTGCGGCGGATCCGCCAGCCGACGACCGCGCCGTGCTCGACGACCACCTGCCGCCGCCGCAGCGAGCCCGACCGGACGCTGAGGCGCTCCCCGTCCGTGACGTGCCCGAGCTGCCGGTACCGGTCGAGCCCGAGCAGGACGGCGGGCCCGGCGGACGCGGCGAACACGGCCGCGACCCACGGCTGCCCGGCGGCCAGGGCCAGCGCGGCGAGGCCCAGCGGGAGCGCCACCGCCCGCGCCACGCGGCGTCCCCGCGCGGCGGGCGGGTGCATGGTCAGCGGGCCGGGGACGTTCCCGACGACCCGCGCCGCCAGCGCCTCCGCCACCGGGCGCGGCGCGGCGGGCAGCAGCCGCCCGCGGTGCGCGGCGTCCCCGAGGCCGGTGATCAGGGCCCCGAGCCTGGTCACCCCGGCCGCGCGCTCGAAGGGGTTGTCGGCCAGCTCGACGCCGCGCAGCCTGCGCCGCTCCAGCGACACGCTGCGGCGGGTGAGCAGGCCGCGCTCGGCGACGAGCGACCCGTCCCGCTCGTGGACGGTGAAGTCCCAGTTGAACAACGTGAAGACGATCACCGACATGACCGGCATCGCGATCAGCACGAGGATGGCGAGCGCCACGACGAGCGCCGTGGGCAGGCCGACCACGTCGTGGCCCACGCCCTCCACCCGTTCCCGCGTGATGAGCCCGAGGTCGTCGCCCAGGTTGTAGAGGGTGCCGAGCAGGCTCCCGGCCAGCGCGAACGGCGTGAACAGGTACGCGCCGCTGAGCGGGGCGTACACGTACCAGCGGCGCCGCATCCGGGCCAGGACGCGGCGCGGCGGCGCGGGCGCGTCACGGGCCAGCAGGACGCGCCGCAGCCGGTCCGCCTCGTGCCGGGACACCGCGTTCAGCGTGCCCTCGCCGCCGTCCGCGCCCGCGTCGATGTCGACGACCGCCAGGCCGAGGAGGCGGTGCGGCAGGGACGCGCTGATGTCCACGCCGCGGATGCGGTCGCGCGGGATGCTCTTGACCGACCGTCCGATGAGCGCGCGGCGCAGCTCGATGCGGTCGCCGTACAGGACGTAGGTGAACGTCACCCAGTCGGCGACGTGGAAGGCGAGCCCGAACGCGAGCCCGACGAGCGTGAAGTAGAACGCCGTGGACAGGCCCCCGACCAGCAGCCCCGTCGCCCCGGCGGCGATCAGCGCGACCAGCTCCCGGACGGCGCCGACGACGAACGTGAACGGGTGCAGCCGCTGCGCGTCCCCGACGTCGAACGTGCGACCGGGCACGCCCACGGGGACGGGGTCGCCGTCTCGCAGGTTCACGTGGCGTCGTCGCGGAGGTCGTGGGCGCGGTGGGCGAGGTCCTCGGCCAGGCGGGTCGCCACGTCCACGGGAAGGCCGGAGACCTCCGACGACCCGGTGTGCGAGGCGGTGTTGACCTCGATGGTCGCGAGCCCCAGCATCCGCTCGATCCAGCCCTGCTCGGTGTCGACGGTCTGGATGCGGCTCACGGGGACCAGCAGCCATTCACGGCTGAACCACCCCGTCCTGGTGTAGACGACGTCCGCGCTGACCTCCCACCGGTGGACGCGGTAGCGCCACACGGGCGCGACCGTCACCATGAGCAGGCCCGCCGCGCCGATGATGTAGGGCAGCCAGCCGACGCGCCCGGTCAGCCAGCCGGGCACGCCGTCCCATCCGGAGTCGCCGACCCAGGCCGCGACGCCCAGCGCGAGGCCGAACGCCAGGCCCCAGAGCAGCAGGTACTCGATCGCCCAGTGCGCGACGGCGCGCGGCGACACCCGGTTCTCGGGCGGCCTCAGCCGCGGCGGGCGCGCTCCCCCGCCGCCCCCGCCGTTCTCGTCGTCCTCACCGTCCAGGTCGTGACCGCACCGCACCGACGTCACACAGCGAGTCTAGAACGCCGGAGGCGGCCTCCCGTTCTCACGCCAGGCGCGAAATCGCCGGGCCTGAGGCATCGCGGCGGGCGTGTCAGCGTTCTGTCAGTGGCGCATGCGATGTTGGGAGGGCGTTTGAACGCCGCTGACGGAACCGCGTCCGAGGCGGCGGGAAAACCGGATGCGCACCATCCCGGACACCGCATATTTTGACTGGCTCCCTCCCCCGAGGGGGAGACGTCCGGCGAACGACCCACCTAGGAGATCACATGACTTACGCCATCCAGGCCGAGGGTCTGGAGAAGCGGTTCGGTGAGACCCAGGCGCTGGCCGGCGTCTCGCTCACCGCCGACGCCGGAACGGTCCTCGGCGTGCTCGGGCCGAACGGCGCCGGGAAGACCACCATGACCCGCATCCTCGCCACGCTGATCGAGCCGACCGCGGGCAGCGCCGAGGTCGGCGGGTTCGACGTGGTGAAGGACGCCCACAAGGTGCGCCAGCTCATCGGGCTGACCGGGCAGTACGCCGGGGTCGACGAGATGCTCACCGGCACCGAGAACCTCGTCCTCATCGGACGCCTCCTCGGGATCTCGCGGAAGGACGCCAAGGCGCGGGCCGCCGAGCTGCTGGAGCGGTTCCAGCTCACCGAGGCCGCCGAACGCGCCGCCAAGACCTACTCCGGCGGGATGCGCCGCCGCCTCGACCTCGCGGCGAGCCTGGTCGGCCGCCCGCAGATCCTCTTCCTGGACGAGCCGACCACCGGCCTCGACCCGCGCAGCCGCAACGGCCTGTGGGACATCGTCCGCGGCCTCACCGACGACGGCGTCACCGTCCTCCTCACCACGCAGTACCTGGAGGAGGCCGACCAGCTCGCCGACGACATCGTCGTCATCGACCGCGGCCAGATCATCGCGCACGGCACGTCCGACGTGCTGAAGGCGCAGGTCGGCGGGCAGGTTCTGGAGGTCACCCCGGTCAGCGCCGCCGACCTCGACACCGTCTCGCGGATCGTCGGCGAACTGGCCGAGGCCGTCCCCGAGGTCCGCGACGGGCTCGTCAGCGCGCCGATCACCGACCCGCAGCTCATGCCCGCCGTCGTCCGCCGCCTCGACGACGCGGGCGTCACCGTGGGCGAGCTGTCCCTGCGCAAGTCCAGCCTGGACGAGGTCTTCTTCGCCCTCACCGGCCACCACACCGACGACATCGACGCCGAGGCAGGCGAACTCGCCGACGCCGACAAGAAGGAAGGGGCGTCCGCATGACCGCCGCGACGTTCGCGCCAGAGAACCTCTCCAAACGGGTCTCGCCGGGCACCGCCGTCCGCAACACGCTGACGCTCGCCTGGCGCAACCTCGTCCAGATCAAGCACAACCCGATGGAGCTGCTCGACCTCTCCATCCAGCCGATCATGTTCGTGCTGCTGTTCGCGTACGTGTTCGGCCCGCCGATGGCGGGCAGCGTCGAGAAGTACCTGCCCGTCGTCATCCCCGGCATCATCGCGCAGAACGCCCTCTTCGCCGGGATGAGCACCGGGTTCGGGTTGAACACCGACATCACCAAGGGCGTCTTCGACCGGTTCCGCAGCCTGCCGATCTCGCGCAGCGCCCCGCTCGCCGGCCGGATCATCGCCGACACCGCCAAGCAGGCGTGGTCCATGACGATCCTGCTCGGCGTCGGGTTCGCCATCGGGTTCCGCGTCGAGACGAACGTGTTCGCGCTGCTCACCGCGTTCGTCCTGCTGCTGACCTTCGCCGTGCTGTTCTCCTGGACGTCCGTCTTCATCGCGATGAAGGTCAACGAGCCGGAGAAGGTGCAGATCTTCGGATTCGTGGTGATCTTCCCGCTGAGCTTCCTCAGCACCGCGTTCATCCCGAGCACCAAGGGCATCCCCCACTGGCTCGCGTTCATCATGGACAACAGCCCCGTCACGCAACTCGTCGAAGCCATGCGCGGACTCCTGATCGGCGGCCCCGTCCTCGAACACGCCTGGATCGCCCTCGCCTGGGGCGTGGGCATCTCACTGGTGTTCGCACCGCTGTCACTGAGGGCGTTCAAACAGAGGGCGTGATCTTCCCAGGGGGGCGACCCCCTGGAACCCCCGTTGCGCGCGGCGGGGCGTTTCCCGAATCGCGTTCGCTCTCGGGAAACGGCCCGCCGCGCGGCGGTTCGTGCGGCCTCCGGCGCTGGGGCGCCTCCGGCCGCACGAACCGTGGCCCCGGCTGGGCTTCAGTCCAAGATGGGTCCCCCTGGCACGTCCGAGAGGGCTTAGCTGGCACGTCCGAAAGGGCTTGGTCTTGCCCGTCTGAGAAGGCGCTTGACTTGCCTGTCCGCGAGGATCTGTTCTGGCGGGTCCCAGGGGGGTTTGCTCGGGGGTGCGGGGTTGGGCTAGCGGGCGATGCTTTTGGGAGGTTCGGGCGGGGTCAGGTTGAAGGTCTTTAGGACGTCGTTGAAGGTCTTGGTTGTGCCTCGGGTGTAGGCCCTCTTGTAGGCCGGGTCGCCCAGGGTTTTGTGGACGGCGGATTCCGTGGCCAGGACGTCCGGTTGGGACAGGTCTCGGGTGCCTCGGAGGGCGTCGGCCGTGCCCAGGAGTTCGGCCGCGCGTTCCGGGTCGCCCAGGACTCGGGCGCGTTCCGCGTGCCCGGCCAGGACGTGGGAGACGACCGGGTAGTCCTGGGAGCGGACGGCGCAGCGCAGCGCCTCGTCCAGGCGGGCGGTCGCGTCGTCCATCGCGCCCGTCGCGATGTCGAGCCGGGCGCGTGTGCAGAGGACCAGGGCCCGGAACTGCGGCGGGCCCGGCAGGTCCGCCGTGAGCCGGTCGGCGCGCGTCAGGCGGCGCCGCGCCTCGGCCGCGTCGCCGGAGCGGCGCGCCAGCTCGCCGAGCTGGTAGTGCAGCGCGGCCGTCTCCTCCGGCCAGGCCGTCTCCCGCGTGTCGCGCATCGCGGCGTGCAGCAGCGCCTCGGCGCGGTCCCGGTCGCCCGCGAGGTCCATCTCGTTCGCCAGCTTCATGTGGACGTGCAGCAGCCCGGTCGTGCCGCCGCCCAGCTCGGCGTTCAGCCGCAGCGCCTCCTCGTAGAGGGCGACGGCGCCGCGGTGGTCGCCGCGCCGCCCGAGGATCTCCGCCTGCGACGTCAGCGTGAACGACTGGCCCCACCGGTCGCCCGACTCGCGGAAGGCGGCGAGCGACCGGTCGAAGGCGTCCTCGATCTCGCCGACGCGGCCGAAGTTCTGGGCGATCTGGCCCTGCATGAAATGGCCGAGGCCCCGCACCCACGGGTCGGGGTCCGCGATGAGGACGCGGACACCCGGCCCGAGATCGTTCTCCCAGCCGCCCAGGTACATCTGGACGGTCTCGACCGCCAGCCGCAGCACCGGGTGCAGGTCCGCCCGGTCGTACCGGGCGCAGATCGCCCGGGTGCGGTCGAGCCAGGACGCGGGCAGCTCCCCCGGCCGCTGGCCGTCGAACAGGATCATGGCGCCGAGCGCGAGGGCGCGGGCGGTGACCTGGTCGTCCGGGACGCCGGGCAGGGCGAGGATCTCCGCCAGGTTGTCGGCGCCGTCGCCGAGGCGCCCGTGCAGGAACCAGTACCAGCCGAGCGCCGCGCAGAACCGCAGGGCGAGCGGGGCGTCCGCGGCGGCGACCGCCCAGCGCAGCCCCGCCGACATGTTGTCGTGCTCGGCGGCCAGCCGCCGCAGCCACACGAGCTGATCCGCGCGGATCAGGCGCGGCTCGGCCGCCTCGGCGAGCTGCGCGAAGTACTCGGCGTGGGCGCGTCCGGCCGCTGTCTCCTCCCCCGCCTCGGCGAGCCGCTCCAGGCCGTAGGCGCGGATCGTGTCGAGCATCCGGTAGCGGGGGTCGCCGCCGTCGCCGTCGACGACCAGCAGCGACTTGTCGGCCAGCGCGGCGAGGGCGTCGAACACCTCGGACCGGGCGAGGCCCGGTCCGGCGCACACGGCCTCGGCGGCGTCCACGGTCGCGCCGCCGGGGAAGACGGCGAGGCGCCGCCACAGGGCGCGTTCGGGCTCGTCCAGCAGGTCCCAGCTCCATTCGACGACGGCCCGCAGCGTCCGGTGGCGCGGCAGGGCGGTGCGGCTGCCCGCGTTGAGCAGCCGGAACCGGTCGTCGAGCCGGGACGCGACCTGCGCGGGCGTCAGCGCCCGCAGCCGGGCGGCGGCCAGCTCGATGGCGAGCGGGATCCCGTCGAGGGCCCGGCAGATCCGCACCGCGGACCCGGCGTCGGCGCCGGTCGCCGCGAAGCGCGGCGAGACCGCGGCGGCGCGGTCGGCGAACAGCCGGACGGACGGGTACGCCGCCGCCTCCTCGGGCCCCGCGGACGGCGGCGGCAGCTCCAGCGGCTCGACCGGCCAGAGGCTCTCCCCGGTGATGCCGAGCGCCTCGCGGCTCGTCGCGAGGACCCGGACGCCGGGGCAGCGCGCGAGGACCGCGTCGGCGAGCCGGGCGGCGCCGTCGAGGAGGTGCTCGCAGTTGTCCAGCAGCAGGAGGAGACGCTTGTCGGCCAGCGCCGACACGAGCCTGTCCAGGGGATCGGCCGGGTGGTGGGGCTGCGGGCGGCCGGGGACGGCGGCGATCGGCGGCGGCTCGCGCAGCCCGAGCGCGCCGAGCACGGCGGCCGGGATCTCGGCCGGGTCCGTGACGGGCGCCAGCTCGACCAGCCAGGCCCCGTCGGGCGTCCGGGCGCGTCCGGCCGCCTCCAGCGACAGCCTGCTCTTGCCCGCGCCGCCAGGCCCCGTCAGCGTGACGAGCCGGGACGCGCCGAGCAGCTCGTCCACCCGCTTGAGGTCGTCGTCGCGGCCGATGAAGCTCGTCAGCCGCGCGGGCAGGTTGCCCTTCGCCGGGGCGACGGGTTCGGGACGCGGCACGTCCGGCCGCAGCGACGGCTCCTGCCGCAGGATGGCCAGGTACAGCGCCTCCAGGTCGGGCGACGGGTCGACGCCAAGCTCCTCGCCGAGCACCCGTTTCGCCTCGTCGTAGCGGGCCAGCGCGTCGACCTGCCGCCCGGAGGCGTACAGGGCGCGCATCAGCAGCGCCGTCACCGGCTCGCGGAGCGGGTCGGCGGCCGCCAGCGCCTCCAGCTCCGGGACGAGGTCGTGGTGGCGGCCGAGCGCGAGGTCGGCGTCCAGCCGCTCCTCCAGCGCGGCGCGGCGCAGCGCGTCCAGCCGGGCCGTCGGGGCCTCGGCGAAGCGGAGCCCGGCGGCGTCGGCGAGGGCCGGGCCGCGCCACAGCGCGAGAGCGGCGCGGAGCCCGGCGGACCGGGCCTCGGGCGCGTCGGCGCGGCGCGCGACCCGCACCCGCGCCTCGAAGTCGCGGGCGTCGACCGCGTCCGGCCGCAGCGCGAGCCGGTACCCGCCGGGGCGCGACTCGATCGCGTCCCGGCCGATCACGGCGCGGAGCCGGGAGACGAGCGACTGCAGCGCGTTCGGCGCGCCGCGCGGGACGTCGTCCTCCCAGAGCCCGTCGATCAGCCGCTCGGCCGGGATCACCGCGCCGGGATCGAGCGCCAGCAGCGTCAGGAGCGCGCGGAGCCGGGCGCCCGCGACGTCGACGGGCGCGCCGCCGTCCGCGCGCACCTCCAGGGGGCCGAGGATGCCGATCCGCACCGGCTCATTGTGCCCCGGAACGCGCGGCGCCCCGGCGGCCGAGCGGCCGCCGGGGCGTCCCCGGCCGGTGGTCAGGCGGCGTTCTCCGACACGGGCCGCTCCGCGTTCCGGTGCCCGGCGCCGTCGAGCGCGGCCAGCTCGAAGTCGGCGCGCGGCTGCTCGACGGTGGCGAGCGAGACGGTCTCGCGCTTGAGGAACAGCGCGAGCGTCCAGTCCGCGACGACGCGGATCTTGCGGTTCAGGGTCGGGACCATCGCGCCGTGGTAGCTGCGGTGGAAGAACCACGCGGGCCAGCCCTTGAGCTTGATGCCGAGCGGGTTCGCGACGCCCTTGTGCAGGCCGAGGCCCGCGACCGTGCCGAGGTTGCCGTGCACGTAGGGCTTGAGCGCCTTGCCGCGCAGCGACCGGACGATGTTGTCGCCGAGCAGCTTCGCCTGCCGGACGGCGTGCTGCGCGTTCGGCGGGCAGAACTCGCCGTCCTGCGTCAGGTCCGGGATGGCGGCGTTGTCGCCCGCGGTGAACGCCCGGACCAGGCCCTCGATGGTCAGGTACTCGGTGCCCTTGACGCGGCCCTTCCCGTCCACGGGCAGGTCGCCGCGCCGGACGACGGGCGACGGCTTCACGCCCGCGTTCCACACGAGCGTCCCGGCCTGGAAGCTGCTGCCGTCCGACAGCTCGATCCGCCCGTCGACGGCGGAGACCAGGAGGGTCTTCATCTTCACGTCGATGCCGCGGCCGCGGAACTGCTCGGCCGTCCAGCGGCCCATCTCGGGGCCGACCTCGGGGAGGATCCGGTCGGTGGCCTCGACGAGCATGAACCGGAGGTCCTGCGGGGTGACCTTGCGCATGTACTTGGTGGCGTCGCGGGTCATGTCCTCAAGCTCGGCGATCGCCTCGACGCCCGCGAACCCGCCGCCGACGAACACGAAGGTCAGCGCCTTGCGGCGCAGCTCGGCGTCGTCGGTCGACTCGGCGATCTCCAGCTGCTCCAGGACGTGGTTGCGCAGGTGGATGGCCTCGCCGACGGTCTTCAGGCTGATGCCGTTCTCGGCGAGCCCGGGGATCGGCAGCAGCCGCGGCACCGCGCCCGCCGCCATGACCAGGTAGTCGTAGTGGATCCGCTCCGGCGGCCCGGCGAGCGGCTGGACGATCGCCCACCCCTCGTCGTGGTTCAGCTCGGTGACCCGCGCCTTGCGGACGGTGCACTTCGGCAGCACCCGGCGGAGCGGGACGACGACGTGCCGCGGGGAGATGTTCCCGGCCGCGGCCTCGGGAAGGAACGGCTGGTACGTCATGTACGAGTTGGGGTCCACGACGGTGACCTTGACCTCGCCGCGCCTCAGCTCGCGCTTGAGCTTCTTCTGCAGGCGGAGGGCGGTGTACATGCCCACGTAGCCGCCACCCACGATCAGGATGTGGGGGGCGCCCGCGGCGTCCTCGACGGTCCTGGCCATTGCGGCCTCCAAATGTCGCGGTTCAGCTTGTGAAGACATTCACAAGCTACCTGATCCAACGTCCCTCGCACCAATCAATAACCGGGGAAGAACATCAGAACTTCCCGTCCTGGCAAACCTGGACGCCGATAACGCTGTGAAACACGCCACTCCTTATCGATTTCCGGGTGGAGGCGGCCTCCAGCGCACATGACCAAGCTCACAGCGCCCACGCGCGGCCGACCACGCGCGGGCCAAGCGAACGACCCGTTCCACCCCCCGCGACGCCCTATCGTTAGGGCGGACGAGGGAAGGGGGCGCCGGGGCGGAACGCGCGCGGCCGACAGGCGGGCCGGGACGGCGGCGATCCGGCGGCGCGCGGCGTACGATCTCGCCCGGGAGCGAATCGATGATGAGCAGAGACCGGCGTCCGATCAAGGCCGCGGCGGGCGCCCTCGCCCTCGCCGGGTCCCTCGGCGGCTGCGGGCTGATCGGCCAGCCCGAGAACAAGAGCGCCGAATTGTCCGAGTGGTTCACCGTGACCAGCCCGGTCTTCCGCGATGGGCGCGACTTGCCCCCGCGGTACGGCTGCAGGACGTACGCTGGCGGACAGGGCAGGACCCCGCCGCTGCGTTGGTCGGGCACCCCGGCCGGAACCAGGTCGTTCGCGATCGTCATGGACGACCCGGACGCCTCCGGCGGCGCCTACGTCCACTGGGTGATCGCGGGGATCGACGGCACCGTGAACGAACTCGTCGAGGGTGCCCCGCTGGACAGGACCGTCGAGGGATCGACCACGGAGAAGAAGGTGGGCTACGCGCCGCCGTGCCCGCCCAAGGGAGAACGGCACCAGTACCGGTTCACCATCTACGCGCTGGACGATCCGGCGCCGTTCCAGAACGGGGCCGCACTGAAGGACTCGCTGCCCGCCATCGCCGAGCACACGATCGGGCGAGGACGGATCACCGGGAACTTCGGCGGCAAGCAGGCGCGTTGATCGTGGAGCGCGAGCGCGCGGTCAGCGCGGACCCCACCGGGGGGCCGGAGCCGACAGGGGTGTGCGGACGGGCCGGACGGCCGGTCGGCACGCGCCGTGTGAGGGTTAAATGTGCGCGAAGGGTGTGACAACGGTCATAGCGGTCGGAGACAATCTGGCTGAGCCGGGGCGGCCGGCTCCCGGGACGAACCGGCCGCCGACGTCCGCCGGCACGGACCCGCGGTCCGCGCCGGGGACTCTCGCCGGGCCAAGGCATTGGGTGGTGGCATGACTTCTTACATCGTGGTCTTCGGCCTCATTGTGGTCGTGGTCCTCGTGGTCGTCCTCGTGGCGCTCGGTCTGCGCGCCAGCAAGGCCGGACGCGACGACGACGACTGGATGGACGACGAGCCGAAGCAGCCGCGCGGCCGAAGAGGAGTCCCGCCGCCCGAGGACGCGGGCGGCCCGGACGAGTACGGCGGCTACGGCGACGGCTACGACACCGGGTACGACGCGGGCTACGACCGGCACGGCGCGCCCGAGCCCGTCGCCGCGCCCGACCGCCGCGTCGCCGGGGGTCCGCTCGCCGCTCCGACGTCCGCCCCCGCCCCGCCGCGTCCGTCGGCCCCGGCGTCCGACGAGATGGAGGACGACGACTACTGGGCCACGATCACCTTCGACAAGCCCAAGTTCCCCTGGCAGCACGACGAGCACGGCGAGCGCCCGGACGTCGACCCCGCCGCCGACCCGCTGAACGCGCAGGGCCCCGCCGACCAGCCGCCGGTCGACCAGCCGGGCCCGCCGCACCCGAGCCTCACCCAGCCCGCCCTCACCCAGCCGGTCTCCATGAACGCCGACGGGCAGCCGCTCGGCATGGACGGCCAGCCGCTCGGCATGGGCGGCGGCACCGGCCCGCAGCAGATGCCCGGGCCCGGCGGCTTCCAAGGCGGGTCCCCGTTCGCGGGCCACGACCCCGGCTCGACGGCGCTCGACCCCATCCCCACCGACCTCGGCCAGGGCATGCCCGGGGGCCAGCCGCCCTACGGCGGTCCCGGCGTCCCCGACCAGCAGGTGTACGGCGGGCAGGAGCCCGCGTACGGCGCGGCTGACTACGGGGGCGGCGAGCCGTCCTACGGAGGCGGCGGCCAGGACCAGGGCTACCAGGACCAGGGCTACTCCGACCAGCCCCAGTACGGCTCCCACGAACCGCCGTCCTACGGGGACTACTCCGACCCGCTGGGCGGACGTCCGCCCGCGAGCCCGCCTTCCAGCGGGCGCCCGGACGCCTTCGGACCGTCGACCACGGGCCCGTCGACCACCGGGCCGACGCCCGCCGGTCCGGGCGGGCCGCTCGGCGGCGACCCGCGCGTGTCCGACCCGCTCGGGCTGCCGCTCGGCGGACGTCCGGACGAGCCCGCCGCCCCGCCGCCCGCGCCCGCCGCGCCTGCGGCCCCGGCGGCGCACACCGGCGGCGGGTCCGACACCGACGGGCACAAGCTCCCGACCGTGGACGAACTGCTCCAGCGCATCCAGAACGACCGGCAGCGGTCGTCGGGCCCGTCCGACTCGGGCGGCTCCTACGGCGGCGGCTCCCTGAACGACCCGCTGGGCGACCCGCTCGGCACGGGGTCGTTCGGCGGCGGGTCCGGAAGCCCGGCCCCCGGCGGGGGCGGGAACACCGGGCCGTGGCCGTCGCCCGGGCAGTCGAGCGGCTACGACTCGGGAGGCGGCTCCGGGCTGCCGTCCGGGTCCGGGTACGACTCGGGGCTCGGCGCGCCGTCCGGTTACGGGCAGGGGCAGCAGAACGACGGCTACCCGACGGCCCCGGCCTACGGCGAGACGGCGTCGCCCCGCTACGACGACCCGCTCGGCGGCGGCCGCGACTCCTTCGGCGGGACGTACGGCGGCGCGGAGGGCGGCTCCACCAGCGGCTCCAGCGGCTCCGGCGGGGTCTACGGCGACTTCAGCGGCAGCAGCTACAACGGCGGCAACGACCCGCTGTCCGCCCCGCCCGACCCGAACGCCCAGGGCGGCTACCCCGACCCGAACGCCACCCAGGCGTACCAGCAGGGCGGCTACTCCGGCGGCTACCAGCCGGGCGGCTACCAGCAGGGGCAGCAGAACGACAACTCCCAGTACGGCTCCCGCCCACCGGCGGACGACTGGGAGAACTACCGCCGCTGAACCATCCGCGTTCGAGGGCCGCCGGATCCGTCCGGCGGCCCTCGCGCTTTTCCCCGGCCGACCGAACTGGTCCTGTGACGGATCTATGGCGGGTGGTGCGCCGGGCAATCTGGTTATATACACAGAGTGACTTCAAAGCCACTCAGCGTTCCGCCGACCTTCCGCCGTGACCTGCTCGCCTCGTTCGTCGTCTTCCTGGTCGCGATCCCGCTGTCGCTGGGCATCGCGGTCGCGGCGGGCGCCCCGGTCGAGGCCGGGCTGATCGCCGCCGCCGTCGGCGGGATCGTCGCCGGGGCGGTGGGCGGGTCGCCGCTCCAGGTGAGCGGGCCCGCGGCCGGGCTCACGGTGATCGTCGCGGAGCTGGTGCACGCCTACGGGTGGCGCGCCACCTGCACGATCACGCTGCTCGGCGGGCTGCTGCAGATCGTCCTCGGCGTCTGCCGGGTCGCCCGCGCCGCGCTCGCCGTCTCCCCCGCCGTCGTGCACGGGATGCTCGCGGGCGTCGGCGTCGTGATCGTCCTGGCGCAGGCGCACGTCGTGCTCGGCGGCGGGCCGCAGGAGTCGGCGCTCGCCAACCTGCGGGAGCTGCCGGGCCAGCTCGCGCGCCCGCACCCCGATCCGGCGCTGCTCGGCGGGCTGACGGCGCTGGTCCTGCTGGCCTGGTCGCGGCTGCCGCGCGACGGGCGGCTGCGGCTCGTCCCCGGACCGCTCCCGGCCGTCGCGCTCGCCACGCTGGCCGCCTGGTCGCTCGGCTCGGACGCGCGCCGCGTCGACCTGCCGGACACGCTGTTCGGCGGCTGGAGCGCCCCCGTCGCCCCGCAGGGGTCGCTGCCCGGGGTCGTCGGCGCGGTCGTGTCCATCGCGCTGGTCGCGGCGGTCGAGTCGCTGCTGTGCGCGGTGGCGATCGACCGGACGCGGCCCGCCGGGGTCCCGCGCGCCGACCTCGACCGCGACCTCGTCGGCCAAGGCGCGGGAAACGCCGTCTCGGGGCTGCTCGGCGGGCTGCCGATCGCGGGCGTGATCGTGCGGAGCACCGCGAACGTGGAGGCCGGGGCGCGGTCGCGGTGGTCGGCGGTGCTGCACGGCGTGTGGGTGCTCGTCCTCGCGCTGGCCTGCGGGCCGCTGATCGAGCAGGTCCCGGTGGCCGCGCTCGCCGCGCTGCTGATCGTGCTCGGCGTCCGGCTGGCCGATCTCGGACGGGTCCGCGACCTGCGGCACCACCGCGAGGCCCCGGCGTACTACGCGACCCTCGGCGGGGTGGTCCTGCTCGGGCTGGGCGAGGGCGTACTGCTCGGCATCGGGATCATGGCGCTGCTGGCGCTGCGGCGGCTGACCCGGCTGTCGGTGCGCGCGGAGCGGCTCGTCCCCGCCCCGGACGACGGCCCCGCGCCGCTGCGCGCCCACGTCGTCGTGGAGGGCACACTGACCTTCCTCGGCGTGCCGAGACTGACGCGCGTGCTGCAGGACGTCCCGCCCGGCGCCCACGTCGATCTGGACCTCGACGTGGACTTCATGGACCATGCCGCGTTCGACGCCGTCCACCGCTGGCGGCTGGCCCACGAACGGCAAGGTGGCCGGGTCGACATCGACGAGGTTCATGAGGCTTGGTATGAAAGAGCTGTGACAGGCGATATGTCCGCTCCACGTAAGCCGCCCCCGCCGTCCCGCTGGTGGGCTCCCTGGGCGAACCGGCGACGGCGTCCGAAGGCCGAGCTGGACGCCCCCGAGGTGTCCCCGGCCACGGTGCTGCTGAACGGCGTCCGCGAGTACCACGGCAGCACGGCGCGGCTCGTCCGGCCGATCATGGCTGAGCTGGCGATGGCGCAGAAGCCCGAGCATCTGTTCATCACCTGCGTCGACTCGCGCATCGTGCCGAACATCATCACCGCCAGCGGGCCCGGCGACCTGTTCATCAACCGGAACGTGGGGGCGCTCGTCCCCCGGCACGGCTCCCGGACGCCGGACGACTCCGTCGCCGCGACCGTCGAGTACGCGACCAACGTGCTCGACATCCGGACGATCACCGTCTGCGGCCACTCCAACTGCGGCGCCATGGCCGCGCTCCTCGCGGGCGGGACGGAGGTCGAGCACCTGGCGGGGCTGTCGCGCTGGCTCAAGCACGGCAACCACAGCCTCGCCCGCTTCCTCGCCGAGGAGCCGTCCGGCACGGACGAGCCGCCGCTGACCCGGCTCTGCAAGATCAACGTGATGCAGCAGCTCGACAACCTGCTCACCTACCCGTGGCTGCGGGCACGGGTGGAGGCCGGGGAGATCGAGCTGGTCGGGCTCTACCTCGACCTCCAGACCGCCAAGGTCGAGATGTTCGACCGGGCGCGGGGGGCGTTCGTCGCCGTCCCGGACGAGCCCATCCCGGACGCGGCCCCCCGCTCCTGGACGATCGGCTAGCGGACGGTCGGCCGGGGAGGGTTCAGCCGGAAAGCGAAGCGTGGGATCGTCCCCCCGCCCGGACGACCCCACGCGCTCAACAACGGTGTGCGGTCAGTGCGGGGGGCTGAGGGACGGCGACGTCTCCACCAGCTCCCCGTCGCGCTGCGCGGTGTCGCGGACGTACATCCCCGTCACCCGGCGCGCGCGCCGCGCGCGCCGGTCGGACGCCGGCAGGAACAGCGCGTCGCGCCGACTGGCGCGCGAGAAGTCCCACAGGTAGACGAGTCCCGCCAGCCCCCCGGCGAGCACGAGGGCCACGAACACGATGACGAACATCTGCGCTCCTCTCGACGGGGCACAGCACCCGGCCCCGCCGTCGTCACCGATCAGGGCGATCAGCTCTTACCTGGACGGTAAGCGCACCGTTTCATCCGTTCTGTGTCGCGTGCCCCAATCCAGTCGCGTCGTACGCCCCTCCCTCACGTCCCGCACCGGAGCGCGGGCGCGGACGTGAGCCGGTACCGGGAGCCGGTGCCGCGGGGCCGCTAGCAGCTCTTCCAGGCGAGGCGGTAGAGCGTCCTGCCGCCGTCGCCGGTGTTCATGGAGACGGAGCTGACCTTGGACTCGTCCGAGGTCCCCTTGTCGACGCGCAGTTCAGTGTTGACGTTGAAATTGCGCTCCACACCGCACGGTTTCCACACGAACTGTCCCTCCGGCACCACGTCGATGAACTGGAAGTTGTCGTTGACTCCGGACAGCTCTCTGGGAAAGCCCTCCGTCTGCTGGGCGCCCTGGAAGTAGTAGCTGGACTTGTAGGTGCCTTTCGCGCCGGTTTGCAGGTTGCTGTGGATGCCGTGCTCGACTCCGGAGATGGCGTAGGTGAAGCTCTCCGGGGCGCGGATTTTCAGGCTTATCTGGCAGTTCTTGCGAGCGTCCGTCGGTTTGGACGACCCGCCTGCCCGGGCGGTGAAATCGGTGTATTTAATAAGGAACGCTCCGGCGTCCTCCGACAGGACGGCCGAGGCCGTTCCGGTCGCGCAGCCGGAGCCGTTGGTGGTCGCGATCGCGATGGTGACACCGCTTGGGCCCGCGGCGGGCGTCCGCGTGGACGCCGCGGCCGAGGGGACGAAACCCGAGGCCAGGGCGAGCGCCGCGGCGGACGCGGCGGAGAATGCGATCCCTTTACGCATGTGATTCCCTCTTCACGGAATGTGGTCGAGTTCTTCGACGGCCGAAGAGGCGTGCGCCCGGGGAATCGGAATTCCGGGCGCACGTCAATGAACACGGATCCAGGATCTTGACGGAGGTTAACCAGGGCCCGGGGGGCTGTCAATCATCGATTTTCAACTTCAAAGGCGCCCGTCAAACCATTCAGTTCTTGACGGCGATGCCGCCGTGAATGGTGACCTGCGGGTCGTCCAGCCGGGACGACTCCTCGTCGGGGTGCCAGCGGTGGACGGGGACGACGCCCGGGTCGAGGATTTCAAGGCCGTTGAAGAAGGTCTCCACCTCCGGCTTGGTGCGCGCCACGGTCGGGATGCCGTGCGCGTTGTAGGCGGCCACGCCCGCCGCCACCACCTCGGGGTTGTTGTCCAGCGTCGTCGTGGACAGCGCGAGGACGCTTCCCGGCGCGAGCGGCGCCATGAGGCGGTCGATGATCCGCCGCACCTCGGCGTCGTCGGTGATGAAATGCAGGATCGCGATGAGGCTCAGCGCGACGGGCCGGCTCAGGTCCAGGTATTCGCGCAGCTGGTCGGACTCCAGGATCGCGTCGGGATTCCGGAAGTCGGCGTCGAGATAACCCGTCCTGCCCTCGCGGGAACTCGTCAGCAGGGCGCGCGCGTGGACGAGCACGATCGGGTCGTTGTCGACGTAGACGATCCGCGACTCGGGCGCGACTCCCTGCACGACCTCGTGCAGGTTCGGGGACGTGGGCAGTCCGGTGCCGATGTCGAGGAACTGCCGGATGCCGCGTTCGGCGGCCAGGTGATGAGCCATCCGCGCCATGAACTTCCGGTTCGCGCGCATGGACACCGGGAGGTTGGGCCAGTTCGCGACGATGTTCCCCGCCGCCGCGCGGTCGGCCGGATAGTTGTCCTTGCCGCCGAGAAGGTAGTCGTAGATCCGTGCCGAATGCGGGATGTCGGTCTGCAGATCCAGCTCACGCTCGGTCACATCTGTCCCCTGATCCATCGAGTCACTAGATGATCTACTTTAGGCGATTCCTTCCACGGGAAAGCACATCGGTTTCATTCAATGAAACGGACAGGAGCGACAGAAAGGATGTGGGTGGACGAGTCGGCCTATAAGCCGGGTTCTGTGCCCGCCACCCGAAAGGGCGGCGGGTGACGGCCATCCATCTCGGGCCGCCGTTGCCGACGGCCTCCAGCGGTCTACCCGCAGGCTCGGGCGGGCCGCCCTCGAACGCCTGCGCGGGGCCCGGAGGCCCCTTCTTGACCTTGCTCCGGGTGGGGTTTACCGAGCCGCCCACGTCACCGTGGGCGCTGGTGAGCTCTTACCTCACCGTTTCACCCTTACCACCGGCGGACCGGTGGCGGTCTGCTTTCTGTGGCACTGTCCCGCGGGTCGCCCCGGGTCGGCGTTACCGACCACCCTGCCCTGTGGAGCCCGGACTTTCCTCGACGGGGATCGCTCCCCGACGCGGCCGTCCAGCCGGCTCGTCCACCACCACGAAGGCTATCGGGTGTGGCAAATCACGGCAGCGTGGTGAGGGCCTCGTCCAGCCGGGACTGGGGCAGGGCCTGGTCCTCCATGCGTCCGGCCAGGAAGCGGTCGTAGGCGGCCATGTCCAGGTGGCCGTGGCCGCAGAGCGCGGTGAGGATGACCTTGGGCTCGCCGGTCTCGACGCAGCGGCGGGCCTCCTCGACGGCGGCGGCGAGCGCGTGCGTCGGCTCGGGCGCGGGGACGATGCCCTCCGTCCGGGCGAACAGGACGCCCGCCTCGAAGCACTCGCGCTGCGGCTTGGCCTCGGCGCCGAACAGGCCGAGGTCGTAGATGTGCGACAGCAGCGGGGCCATGCCGTGGTAGCGCAGCCCGCCCGCGTGGATGGGGTCGGGGACGAAGTCGTGCCCCAGCGTGTGCATCTTGAGCAGCGGCGTGAGGCCCGCGGTGTCGCCGAAGTCGTAGGCGTAGCGGCCGCGCGTGAAGGACGGGCACGCCTCCGGCTCCACGGCCCGGATCTCGGGGTTCATGCGCCCCCGCAGCTTCTCGCGCAGGAACGGGAAGGACAGCCCCGCGAAGTTGGATCCGCCGCCGGTGCACCCGACGATCAGGTCGGGCGCCTCGTCGACCATGGCGAGTTGTTCGAGCGCCTCCTCGCCGATCACCGTCTGGTGCATGAGGACGTGGTTGAGCACGCTTCCCAGCGCGTAGCGGGTGTCGTCCGGGGCGGCCGACTCGACGGCCTCGCTGATCGCGATGCCGAGGGAGCCGGGCGAGTCGGGGTCGTCGGCGAGGACCTTCGCGCCGGACGCGGTGAGCGGGGACGGGCTCGCGTGCACCCGCGCCCCGAACAGCTCCATCATCGACCGCCGGTACGGCTTCTGGTCGTAGGAGGCCCGCACCATCCAGACCTCGCAGTCGAGGTCGAACTGCGCGCACGCGAACGAGAGGGCGCTCCCCCACTGCCCCGCGCCCGTCTCGGTCGTCAGCCGCCGGACGCCCTGCCGCGCGTTGTAGAACGCCTGCGGGACCGCCGTGTTCGGCTTGTGCGACCCGGACGGCGAACCGCCCTCGTACTTGACGTAGATGCGCGCGGGCGTCCCGAGGGCGCGTTCCAGGCGGTGGGCGCGGATCAGCGGCGTCGGCCGCCACAGCCGGTAGACCTCGCGGACCTCCTCGGGGATCTCGACGAAGCGCTCGGCCGTGACCTCCTGCTCGATGAGGTCGGCGGGGAACAGCGGGGCCAGGTCGTCCGGGCCGAGCGGCTCCCGGGTGCCGGGGTGCAGCGGCGGGGGCGGCGGCGCGGGCAGGTCGGGGACGACGTTGTACCAGCGGTCCGGGAGCCTCGACTCGTCCAGCAGGATCTTGGTGGTCACGGGTCCTCCCCCAGGTCACGGCGGCGAGCGCGGCCTTTCGCGCAGCGTAGGCGGCCGCGGCCGGGCAGGGGAAGGCCGGTTTCGGTCAGTTCCCGTCAGGTTTCCAGATGGTGGACGTCGTTGAACGCGCGGAGCGTCGCCGGGCCGTCGGCGTACCAGTCGATCGAGGAGAGCGACCCGACGTCCAGGTGCATCCGGTACAGGGCCGGGAGGGGGGCGCCGAGGGCGTCCGCGACGAGCAGCTTGATCGGCGTCACGTGCGAGACGACGAGCACGGTCCGCTCGCGGTAGCGGACCTTGAGCTTGTCGAGCGCCGTCCGGACGCGCCGGGCCGCGTGCGCGAAGCTCTCCCCGCCGGGCGGCGCGGCGTCCGGGCTCGCGAGCCACGCCTTCAGCTCGCCGGGCCAGCCCGCGCCCGCCTCGGCGAACGTGAGCCCCTCCCACTCGCCGAAGGCGGCCTCGCGGAGGCCGTCCTCGACCCGGACGTCCAGCCCGGTCGCGGCGGCGACCTCGGCGGCCGTGTCGCGGCAGCGGGCCAGCGGGGAGGTGACGATCGCGTCGAGCCCCCGGCCCTTCAGCGCGAGCGCGGCGGCGCGGGCCTGCGCGCGGCCGCGCTCGGTGAGAGGGGCGTCGGTCGTCCCGGCGAAGCGCTTCTCGACCGACAGCGGCGTCTCGCCGTGCCGCAGCAGGACTGTGGTCAGCGGCGTGGACGTCGAGGGCCCGGTGGTCGAGAGCGTGGACGTCGAGGGCGCGGGCGGCGGCTCCGGCTCGCCCGGCTCCTCCTCCGTCTTGCGGACCCAGTGCTCGCCGCGCGCGGCGGCGTCCATCGCCTCGTTGGCGAGCCGGTCGGCGTGCGCGTTCCGGTTCCGCGGGATCCAGCCGTAGGACACCGCCCCGAGGCCCTCCGCCAGCTCCCTGGCCCGGAGGGCGAGCGGCACCATGTCCGGGTGCTTGATCTTCCAGCGGCCGGACATCTGCTCCACGACGAGCTTGGAGTCCATCCGGACCTCGACGCGGGCGGACGGGTCGATCTCCGCCGCCGCCCCCAGCCCCGCGATCAGCCCCCGGTACTCGGCGACGTTGTTCGTCGCGTGCCCGATCGACTCCGCGACCTCGGCGAGCACCTCCCCGGTCAGCGCGTCGCGGACGAGGGCGCCGTACCCGGCCGGGCCGGGATTGCCGCGCGACCCCCCGTCCGCCTCCACGACCAGCTTGCGGGAACTCACAGCCCGGACTCCGGCGTCCGGACGAGGATCCGGCGGCATTCCTCGCAGCGGATCACCTCGTCCTCGGGCGCGGTCCGGATGTTGTTCAGGTCGACGGTGTTGAGCGCCAGGTGGCAGCCCTGGCACGCGCCACGGAACAGCTTGGCCGCGCCGACGCCGCCGAACTGGCCGCGCAGCTTCTCGTAGAGGGCGAGCAGGTCGTCCGGGACGTCCTTGGCGACGGCCGTGCGCGCGGCGCTCGTCGTCCCGGACTCCTCGTCGATCTCCCGCCGCGCGGCGTCCCGGCGCTCGGCCACGGCGGACAGCTCGTCCTGCGCGGCGGACTGCTCGGCGCGCAGCGCGGCCACCCGGCCCTCCGCCTCCTCCGTCCGCTCCATGATCTCCAGCACGACCTCCTCCAGGTCGGACTGGCGGCGCTGCAGCGACTCGATCTCCGTCTGCAGGCTCCCGAGGTCCTTCGCGGACGTCACCTGCCCGGAGTCGAGCCGCTTCTGGTCGCGGTCCGCGCGAGTGCGGACCTGGTCGACGTCCTGCTCGGCCTTCCGCTGCTCCCGCTGCAGGTCGCCGACCTCGGTCTCGGCCGCCACGATCGCGTCGCGCAGCTCGGTCAGGCGGCCTTCGAGCCGCTCGATCTCCGCCAGCTCGGGCAGCGTCCGGCCGCGGTGGGCCAGCCGGTCCAGCGAGCTGTCGAGCTCCTGCAGGTCGATCAGGCGAAGCTGGGCTTGCGGTGCGGCTTTCAAGTTGCTCCTTCGTCGTGGAGGCGCCACGCGTCGGTGACGAGCGCGGACACCCTTGTCTCCAACTTGCCCGTGTCCGGCGAGACCGCGGCCAGCCGCCGCTCGGCGTCGGCGAGCCAGGGCCACTCCGTCGCCCAGTGCGCTGCGTCGACCAGCGCGGGCCCGTCGTGCTCGGCGAACTCCGACGCGGGATGGTGCCGCAGGTCGGCCGTGAGGTACACGTCGACGCCCGCCGCCCGCGCGGTGTCGAGCAGCGAGTCGCCCGCGCCGCCGCACACCGCGACCGTGCGGACCTCGCGGTCCGGGTCGCCCGCCGCCCGGACGCCCTGCGCGGTGGCCGGCAGCCCCGCCGCCGCCCGCCGCGTGAACTCGCGCAGCGGGACGGGCTCGGCAAGCTCCCCGATCCGGCCGAGGCCCCGGCGCGGGTCGTCGTCGGCGGGGACCATCGGACGCAGGTCGCCGGTCAGGCCGACGGCCCGGGCCAGCGCGTCCGACACCCCCGGGGCGGCCCGGTCGGCGTTCGTGTGCGCGGTGTGCAGCGCCACCCCGTTCGTGATCATCCGGTGCACGAGCCGCCCCTTGGGCGTGGTCGCGGCGACCGAGTGGACGCCGCGCAGCAGCAGCGGATGGTGCGTGACGATCAGGTCGGCGTCCCAGTCGAGCGCCTCGTCGACCACCGCGGCCACCGGGTCGACGGCGAACAGCACCCGGCCGACCTCCCGGTCGGGATCGCCGCAGACGAGCCCGACCGCGTCCCAGGGCTCCGCCCACGCCGGTGGATACAGCTCCTCAAGTGCCGCGATGACATGGGATAGGCGCACGTCCCGCAGGCTACCGCGCCGGGCCGCTCCCAACGAGCCGCCGTGCGTCACGGGGACCGCCGGGGGTCTGGAACGATGGCCTGGGGCCATCCGAGCGAGAGGAGCACGCCATGTCGGCTTCCGGCGCCGCCGCGGAACCGGAGCCCGCGGAGCCCGCGGCGGAACGTCCGTTCATGCCCGGCTACGGCATCCAGGGCCCGGACGAGGGAAGCGGCCTGCTCCCCTGGTCGTGGGCCGTGGAACGGCTGCGGGCGGCGCGCAACTTCTGGCTGAGCACCGTCCGGCCGGACGGGCGCCCGCACACCATGCCGGTCTGGGCCGTGTGGAACGGCGAGGCACTGCTGTTCAGCAGCGCCGTCCCGTCCAGGAAGATGGTGAACCTGCGGGCGAACCCGCAGGTCACGGTCGCCACCGAGGAGGCGGAGAACCCCGTGGTCATCGAGGGCCGCGCGGAGATCCTCACCGAGCGGCGCGACCTGCAGCGCTTCATCGACCTCGTCAACTCCAAGTACTCGACCCGATATCGTGTCGACTTCCTGGATCCCGAAGTGAACGCGACCGTCGCGGTGCGGCCACAGCGGGTGTTCGGGCTCCGCCAGGGAGACTTCACCGGTTCTCCCACCCGGTGGTCGTTCGCGACCTGACCTCCCGCCGGGATCAATCTGGAGACTCATCGCGTTGGAGAGTGTGTGAAGTCACCCTTTCGCCGCCGCAAGCGCGTCAAGGGACGCGCCATGGGCAACCGCCCCGAGCCGGCCCAGCATGAGTCCGTCGAGTGGCCCACCGACGGGACGGGCAAGTCGTCCCTGATGGGCGCCATCCGCGGCGACGGCAAGACCGGCGCCGGGTTCGGCGGCGGCATGTTCGAGGACCTCGCCTCCGTCTTCGAGGGATCGAAGAAGGTCAAGGTCGAGGAGCAGGAGCGGCAGAAGTCCATGCGCCAGGACGACCACCAGATGACCGGCGACGGCGACTCCCGGGACGACCTGGCCTCCGGCAAGATCCGCATTCGGCGAACCCCGCCCGTCGAATGACCGCCTCAGCCTATCGAACATAAGTTCGAATCCGGGTTATCCTGGCCTCGTGAGCGCCTACGTCCCGCCCGGCTGGCCGTCGCGGGTGCACCCGCCGGGCACCGACCGCTTCGAGGACACCGCACTCGCCTGGCTGCTGGAGCTCGTCCCGCCCGAGTACCGCCGCTACGGCGTCCTGCGCCGCTACCCGATCGCCCTCGCCCGGATGGCGCGCCACCACGTCGCGGCCTCCGTCGAGGCGGCCCGCGAGGGGTTCCGCACCGCCCGCGTCGACCTCGGGGACGTCGTCCCGCCGCACGGGGTCGAGTCCGTCCTCGACACCTACCGCCGGGAGGGCGCCCGCCTCGTCGCGCTCCTCCAGGGCATCGAACTGGTCGAGACGGCCCTGCGCGGCCTCGCCGAGCCGGACGACCCGTCCCACCGCCGCCCCTTCACGCCGAAGCTGTGACCGTCCCGTTGACGCTGAGTCGCGGCGTGCGCAAGCCTTGACCCGACCCTGACGGGAGGCGGAGTCCGGTGAGCGCACCACCTGGGTGGTACCCAGACCCGGAGTTGATGGGCCGCGAACGCTACTGGGACGGCCACACCTGGACCGACCACTCCCGCCCCTACCACTCCCGAACCCGCCACCGCACCCCCCGACCCGAAGACGCCTCCCGCGCTCCCGCACCCCCACCGCCTTCGGCGCCGCCGCCTGCACTAGCAGAACCACCCCCGTCTCCCCCGATCCCGCTCAACCCCACACCCCCGCCCACCCAGCCCGCGCGTCCCGCACAGCCCGCGCCGCCACCCCCGCAGCCTCCGGCGCCACCCTCCCCGCCGCCGCTGCGGCCCACGCCACCGCCCCCACAGGCCGCGCCTCCGCCTGGTCAGCCCTCGCAGGCCGTGCCACCGCCCTCGCAGGCCGTGCCGTCTGGCTCGCAGCCCGCGCCTCTGCGGTCTCAGCCCCCATCACCGCCCTGGGGCACGCCGCCGCGGTCTTCGCCTTCGCCCGTGCGGCCTTCGTCGCCGCGTCCGGGGCGAGACGACGTCCAGGGGGCGGGGGGTGGGGAGACCACTTCGTCGTTTCAGATGCCGTCCGCGCCCTCGGCGTCCCCGAGGCCGGTGCGGAGCGCTCCACCCCGTCCCGTGGCGCGGGAGCGGGCGGCTTTCCCGCGTCCGGCACCGGTCGCGCCGCCTTCTCAGGGGCCGATGTACCCGCATCCGGGCGCGGCTCAGGACGAGGCTCCGGTCGAGGTGGGGCGGGATTGGGCGGGCGTCTCCATCGGGGTCGTATTGGTCCTGGAGGCGCTCGGGGTCGCTGGCGTGGCGGTCGGGGCGCAGGCGGTGTGGTCCGTGTGGGGAGCTGTGATCGTCCTCGTGGGCTGGGCGGTGCTGCTGGGCGTCCCCCTGTGCGTCGGGCGGGTTCACGGGCACCGCGAACCGGCCGAGGACGAGCGCGCCCGCCTGGCCGAGCCGTGGCGGGACGTCCAGCGCCGGGCGGGGACGAGCGCCTACCGCCTGGTCGTCGTCGACTCGGCCGAGCTGAACGCCTGCGCGTCCTTCGGACGGACGGTCGCCGTCACCGCCGACTCGGCGCGCTCCCTGCCGCCGTTCCGGCTGGCGGCGGTGCTCGCCCACGAACTCGGCCACGTACGCGGCCGGCGGGCGGGCACGGCGTTCGTCCGCGCGCAGGTCACGCTGCCGAGCCGGGCGCTGCTCTGGACGCTCCGCACGCCGTGGTCGCCCGTCGCGTCCTTGTGGAGGCGGGCCGTCAAATGGCACAGGCCCATCGGGTTCGTGCCGGTGTTCTTCGCGGCGGTCGCCGCGACGGCGGTGTCCGTGGTGGTCGCCGCGCCCGCGCTGGTCGGCGGCGCGGCGGCGGTCGCGGCCCGGCTCACCGGCGGACTCGCCGAGCGGCGGGCCGACGCCCTCGCCGTGCGGACGGGTCTCGGCGCCGAGCTGCTGGCCGCCGTGGAGCACCGCATCGAGGGCGCCGACCCCATGCCGCTGCCCCTCGTCCGGCGGGCGCAGGCGCTCCGGCGGCGGCTCGGCTGAGCCGACCGGCTCGGACGGGGTCAGCCGCCGCCGAAGAGCGGCGGCGGACCGCCGTCCTCGGGCGGGCGCGGGCCGGAGCGGTAGCCGGGCGGCGGCCCCTGCTCGGTCGTGAGCGGCGCACGCGGCGGGGGCGGTGAAGGCGGCGCGGCCCACCGCCCCTCGGACGGCGCCGCCCGCTGCGGCGCGGCGGGCTGGACGGCGGCCGGTGAGGCGCCGGGTGCGGCGAGGGCGGGACGCGGCGGCGCGTCCGGCAGCGGGGCGGTGCTGACGCGCTCCAGCGTGATGATCGCCGGGTCGCATTCGACGGCCGTCACGGTGCGTCCGCCGCCGGGCGCCGACTCGACGAGGAGCAGCGCGTGGTCGGGGAGGTGCTGGAGGGTGACGGGCTCGACCGCGTACTCGTAGACGCGCTGGGTGGTGTCGGCGTCGCTCCAGTTGGTGCCTTCCGCGTAGGCGTAGGCGGCCGACCAGTTCCGTGACGTGGACGTCGCCGTCCCCTCGGTGTAGCTGGTGCTGGTGGAGCCGCCCTGGTTGCGCCCCCGCTGGTAGGACGTCGACCGCTCGGGGAACATCCCGAACATCTCACCGCCCGAGTAGTTGCTCCCGGACGACCGGCTCGTCCCCCAGTTGCTGGACGTTCCCGTCGTCCGCCCCGTGCTCGTCGTCTCGGAGTCGGACTCGCCCTCGGTGCCGGTGGTCGTGTGCGACTCGTTCCCGCCGACGTTCTTCGTGATCTGCGACAGGACGAACCGGTGCTCGCGTCCGATGAAGTCGGCGGCGCGGGCGGCGTCCTCGTGGTTGCCGAGCCGCATGAACGCGACGGCGCCGCCGCCGATCATCTCGGCGGACGTCTCCCGCAGCCGCCGGAACAGCAGGGTCAGCGGGACGCCGCGCCGCTCGCACGCGTCCGAGAGGCGCTCCAGGTGGCGGCGGGCGAGTTCGTCGGCCCCGGCGACGATCACGGCGGGCGTCGAGTCCCGGGACGCGGTGACCCGGTGCGTCACCCACTGCACGATCAGGTCGGTGAGCAGCTCGGACCGGACGTTGCGCGCCTGGCTGTCCAGCGCGACGCAGGTCAGGTAGCCGGGACCCGTCTCCGTCGGCTCGGTGCCGAGGTTCTCCAGCGGGTGGAGGTAGGACTCGATCCGCGACAGGTTCGCGTGCGCCTGCCGCCGGTACTCGACGGTGAACAGGTCGGACGCGATGCGGCGGCGCTCCTCGCGGGTCAGGGCGTCGCCGTCGTCGGGCTCGCCCATCAGCACCCGCAGCGCGGCCGCGATCCGGCCGAGGGTGACGCGGTCGCCGAGCGCGTCGCACACCTTGCTCAGGATGCGGCCGTCCATGCTGCGTTCGGCGCGGGCGGCGTCGGGGGTGCCGCCGTGCATGGACTCGACGATCGCGTCCACGAGGTCCTGCGGGGACAGGTCGGTCAGCAGGCCGGACGACGCCTGGCGGCTCGGCAGGAGCTGCGCGTCCACCCCCATCCGGGTCGTCCGGGCCAGGTCGACCAGTTCGCGGCTGACGACCTCCCGCGACAGGTCCAGCACGAGCAGCGGCTGGACGGCGAGGGCCGACGTCCCGTACGTGGTGAGGAACGCCTCCCAGGCCCAGAGCGTCCCGCCGAAGACGTCCAGGCGGCGGGACCGGCGCGGGGCCGCGCCCCATTCGTGAAGGCCGTCCAGCCGGGCGCGTTCGGCGGTCTCGTGCGCGTGCCTGCGCGCCTGCCAGCGCCGCGCCTCCTCCTGGTAGCCGTCGGCGTTCTGCCGCTGGGCCAGTTCGTGGGCGCGCCGCGCGCCCTCCCGCTGCCGGACGGCCAGCGCCGTCAGCGCCGCGCCTGGCACGGCGACGAGGACGCAGAGCAGCGGCGACGCGGGCGGCAACGCCGACGCGGCCACCCCGAACGCCGCGACCAGCGCGAAGACCGCGGCGGCGGCGAGGCTGACGGGGAGCGTCCGGCGCAGCCGCCGCCGGGCGAGCCGCTCGGTGTCGGCGGCGCGGCGGGCGAGGTACTCGGGGAGCGCGCGCCGGTGCGGCGGGGCGTCGGGGAAGGGGCGCAGGAACCAGAAGCGGTCGCGGAACACCCAGCCGAGGCGCGGCTCGGGGCTGAAGAGGCGTTCGCGGCGGGCCGGCACGGCGGGATCGACCGGGTCACCCCTCACGACGTGAGCTCCGTTCTGTTCGGGTGCCGTCTCGATCGTCACGCTCGCGGGGACATGCGCGGCGGCGCGCACCGCGCGGCGATGCGCGCACCACCCAAGCAGATTGACATCCGACTTGTCAGGCCGTCCATGCGGTTTCGACCTTCCCCTCGGACGCCTTGCTCAATAACCTGACCGACCATGACCCTGGACCGGGACGGGAACACGGAGAAGACCGACCGTCCGGCGGAGCCCGCCGAGCGTCCGCCCGCGCCGCCGCCGGACCGTCCCGGCGCCGAGGGCGGGCCGTCCCGGACGGAGAGCCGGACGGAAAGCCGGACGGAAAGGCGGGCGGCGGGCCGCGACCGTCCGGACGAGGCGTCGTCCGACGAGAAGGAGGAATGGTTCGTGGTCTCCGCCGCGTCCCGTTCCCCCGGGCCGGGCGGCGGCGCGCCCGACCGGCCGCTCTTCCCCGTCGCCGCGGACCAGTCCGGGTACACGTTCTCCGAGCGCGAGTACGGTTTCGCCGACGTCACGCCCGAGCGGGCGTGGGACATGCGGGCCCGCCGCGCGCCGCTCGGAATGCGTCCCGAGCAATGGACCCGGTGCGTCGACGAACTGCGGGACGCGCTCACGGCGGAGGGCATCGCCGGCGCCGACGTCCGGCTCCAGGGGCCGGGCGCGGCCTTCTGCACGCAGGACCCGAAGAAATGGTTTCCGCAGAACGAGGCCGAACTGCGGTCGCGGGTCATCCAGCAGCACCGGGGCGCGTCGGACGACGAACGCATCCGCCGCGCCGACAACGCCGTCGCGAAATACCGTTCCGCCGGTTTCTCGCAGGGCGGGCCGAAACCCGCCAAGCCGTTCTTCGACAGCCTTTACAAACTCGACCTCGCCCGCGATCCCGACGCCTACGAATTCCAGTTCGCGGGCGACGACCTCGCCGCGCGCCTCCGGGACGTGCAGCACGACGCCCCGGCGCTGCACGCCTGGGCGTGCCGCTGGGAGGAGGCCACCGGCCGCGACTTCACCCTGTCCGCCACCGACCGCCGAAATCCGGGCACGGGCCTGGGCGAGGACGACTGGATGGTGATCGCCGACGAACGGGACGGCTGAGGTGTGGGACGCGGTGCGCGGCCTGCCGGTCTGCCGTCTCCTCGAGGTCCCGCGCCGGGACGCGGCGGACGGCCGCGACGAATGGCGCGACCAGCGCGTGGCCGCGCTCGTCTCCGCCTACCACGCGGGCGCGGAGCCGGTGCTCGTCGGCTGGCGCCGCGCCCTGCCGTCCGGCCCGACCGAGGTGTTCGTCGGCGGCGACGGCCTGCTCGCGGACGGCGACGGACGTTCCGCGACCGTCACCCTCCCCGCGGGCGGACGCGGCGTGATGCTCCCGGACGACCTCGAACAGGACGCGATGCCCCACTGGGTCAGCATCGGCGCCATCACTGACGGCCTGCTCACCGACGACGACGCGCCCGCCGAGCCCGCGCGCCCGTCCCTGGAGGACGGCCTCCTGTCGGTGTGGACGCGGCCCTTCGTGTGGCTCCTCGTCGCCGAACCCGTCGACCCGGCCGAGGCCGGACGGCTCGCCGACGACCTGGCCGACCGGCAGCAGCGCGCCCGGTCGATGGCGGAGATGTCGCCCGAGGAGTCGGTCGCGGCCGACCGGCTGGAGCGGCGGCACCGCGAGCTGCGCCGGGCCGCGACGTCCGGGCTGTGGCGGGTGCACCTCATGGCGGGCGCGGAGACGCCGCGCGCCGCCGCCCGGGTCGCGGCGCTCGTCTGCGCGTCGGCGGACCTGAGCGGGCTGCCGTACGCGCTGGTCCCGGGAGCGCCCGGCCCGTTCGAGGCGAGCCCGTTCGAGGCGAGCACGCAGCTGGTGGCGGCGCTGGCCCGGCCGCCCGCCCGGGAGGTCGCCGGGGTCCGGTTCGCGATGCGGCCCGAGTTCGACGTGACGCCCGAGTCGCCGGACGGCGGGGTGCCGCTCGGCCGCGTCCTCGACCGGAACCGGCGCGACGTCGGGCCGCTGTCGCTGCCGCTGGCCGGCCTGAACCGGCACACGTTCGTGTGCGGGGCGACGGGCGCGGGCAAGTCGCAGACCGTCCGGTCGCTGCTGGCGGAGGCGTCGCGGGCCGGGCTGCCGTGGCTGGTCGTCGAACCGGCGAAGGCGGAGTACCGGCTGATGGCCGGGCGGCTCCCGGACGCGGAGGTCGTCACGATCCGGCCCGGCGACACCGAGGCGATCGCCGCCGGGATCAACCCGCTCGAACCGGCCGCCGGACCGGACGGCCGCCCGTTCCCGCTCCAGACGCACGCCGACCTCGTCCGCGCGCTGTTCCTCGCCGCGTTCGACGCCGACGAGCCGTTCCCGCAGGTCCTGTCGGCGGCGCTGACCCGCTGCTACGAGCGCCTCGGCTGGGACCTCGCGCTCGGCGAGCCCGCGCGGCCGGGCGCGGAGCCGCGCTACCCGACGCTCGCCGACCTCCAGGACGCCGCCGAGCGGGTCGTCGACGAGATCGGCTACGGCCAGGAGATCACCGACAACGTGCGCGGGTTCGTCCGGGTCCGGCTGTCCAGCCTGCGGCTCGGCACGACCGGACGGTTCTTCGAGGGCGGGCACCCGATCGACTTCGACGCGCTGCTCGCGCGCAACGTCGTCCTGGAGATCGAGGACGTCGGCGACGACCGCGACAAGGCGTTCCTGATGGGGACGGTGCTGGTCCGGCTCGTCGAGCACCTGCGGATGCGGCAGCGCGCGGGCGCCGTGCCCGGCCTCCGCCACCTGAGCGTGTTCGAGGAGGCGCACCGGCTGCTGCGGCGCAGCGAGCAGCCCGGGCCCGCCTCGCACGCCGTGGAGACGTTCGCGAGCCTGCTCGCGGAGATCCGCGCCTACGGGGAGGGGCTGATCGTCGCCGAGCAGATCCCGTCGAAGCTGGTCCCGGACGTGATCAAGAACACCGCGGTGAAGATCG
Source organism: Actinomadura decatromicini (assembly GCF_008121305.1). Taxonomy (NCBI): domain Bacteria; kingdom Bacillati; phylum Actinomycetota; class Actinomycetes; order Streptosporangiales; family Thermomonosporaceae; genus Actinomadura; species Actinomadura decatromicini. The sequence continues at coordinate 536,709 of NZ_VSRQ01000006.1, forward strand.
TCCACCGGCTGCCCGCGAAGGACGACCGGGACGCGGTCGGCGCCACCATGAACATCACCGACGCGCAGTCGCGGTTCCTCGTGACGCTCACGCCGGGCGAGGGCGCGGTGTTCGCCGACGGCATGGACTTCCCGCACCTCGTCCGCATGCCGGACGGGACGCACCTGGAGACGTCCGCGCCCGTCGCGTCCCCGCGCGCGCTCGTGAGCCCGCGGAGCTCCACCTGCGGGACGGACTGCCGCGACTCCCCCTGCACACTGCGCGACATGCGCACCGCCCAGCGGACGGTCGCGGCGCGTCCCGACCTGGTCCTGTGGGCGGAACTGGCCGCCGCCGCGCACCTCACGGGGTGGGGCGTCCCGCGTTTCGCGCTGGACGGCCTCTCCCCCCGCCTTCACGACTGCGCCGTCTCGCACGCGGTGGACGCCGCCGTGAAGGCGCGCGGCGGGCCCGTCTCATTGGCGGTCCACCTCGCCGCCGCCCTTCATGGACGCCATTGCGAGGACGACGAAACCGAATTCTTCGCCGCGCCGTACCGGTGGTGTCTCGTCCTGGAAGAACTCCAGCGAGCACATCGGACGACACCTGACGCGGCGCGGCACCCGCTGAGCGACGAATGGGCGTCACGCTACGGGAAGGCCATTCCAGGCGGCGCTCTCGCCGATCAGCTCAAGCACGTCACCGCGTGGTGGGAACGCGACCAGCGCGACACCGAAGCCCGAACCGTCGCCCTTTGGGGAGGCGGTTCGGCGGCGATCGAAACGGCCGTGGGCGCCGTCCGCGCCGACCCCGATTGGCCCGACCGATTCCGCGAGGCGACGTCCGCTCTCGGATTCAGCGACGGCCTCCTCGCCTCCTACATCGCGCCCCCCGAAGAGGGCGCTCATGCATCATAGAAAGCATGGGGACCCTGGAGCAGGTGGCACCGAATCTGGTCGACGTTCTTCGCCGTGACATCTGGTGGATGGGCTGGAACACCCTTCTCGCCTGGATACCCGTCGCCCTCGCCTGCGTCCTCTTCCGCGGACGGCGCCTTTCGCGCTCGCCGTTCTGGTGGGCCGGGCTCGTGCTGTTCGTGCTCTTTCTGCCGAACGCGCCGTACGTCGTCACCGACCTCGTCCACCTGCGGGGCGACATCCTGCTGGCCGACGAGGGCGGCCCCGTCGTGACCGCGGTCCTCCCCGTCTACGCGCTGCTCATAGGCTCGGGTTTCCTGGCCTACTACCTGGCGCTCGGCGCCGCCCTGCGGCACCTTTCCCGGCTCGGCCTGGGCGCGTGGCAGGGCCGCGCGACGATCGCGGCGCACGCCGTTTGCGCCATCGGCATCTTCCTCGGCCGATGGGCCCGCCTCAACAGCTGGGAACCGGTCGTCGCCCCGCACGCGGCGCTTGAGCGGATCGTCGTCCAGCTCACCTGGACATGGGCGCCCGTGCTCATCCTCGGCACCTTCCTCGTCACCTGGACGTGCCATTTCATGACGAAGGCGATCACCGAAGCGTCGTTCGACACCGCGCTGAGAAACGCGCGCCGCCTTTTCGGCGCCCGCGCGTCCTGATCAGGACGGCGGCGGCCCCTGCGGCTGCTGCCCCCATTGCCCTCCGGGCGGCGCCTGATGCTGCTGTTGCGGCTGCTGCTGTTGCGGTGCGCCCTGATACTGCGGCTGCCCATAGGGAAGCGCCTGCCCGGGGAGCGGCGGCGGAGGCGTTTTCTGTCCGGCCGTCAACTGGAACCCGATCCCGGCCAGCACGAGGACCGCGCCGATGATCGCGTAATTGAGCATCGCGGCGAGCTGGAGCTGGACCTCCCCTTTGTCCGCGTCCGTCTCGTCAATCTTCGCCCCCGCCACCGTGCTGGCGACCAGCGCGAACCCCACGATCAACAGGCCCGCGAAACAAAGGACCACGAAAATCGGATTGATCTTCTTCCCAGCCATGCGAAGCACGATACGCCCCGCCCGCCGACCCCGGCGGCCCACTCACGATCACGTCAGTTTTTCTAGGCGGTCGGCGGCTTCGGCTGGGGCGTTCGAGGTGCTTATGGCGTCGCGGATGCGGGCGGCGGCGGCGCGGTGCGGAGCGTTTTCCGGAAGGACGGTCGTTAGGGCGGTGCGGAGCTCGGCTGCGTTCACACGGGCGAAGCGGGTCTTGACGCCGGCGCCCGCCGCCTCCACCTGGCGGGCGATCTCCGGTTGGTCGTCGCGGATCGGGGCCAGCACCAGCGGAAGTCCGTGCGACAGGGCCTCGCAGACCGTGTCGTGTGCGCCGTGGCAGATGACGGCGGACATGCGTTCCAGCAGTTTGAGGCGCGGTATCTGCGCTTGGACGAGGACGTTCGGCGGCGGGTCGGGCACCGTCCCCGGCGGCGCGACGAGGATCGCCTGGACGTCCAGGTCGCGGACGGCGTCGGCGGCGGCCCGGAGGAACCGCTGCCCCTCCGCCGAGACGAGGACGGCGGGACCTCCGTCCAGCCGGTCCCAGGGGAACGCGCTCGGCGCCGGGCGGCCGAGGACGGGCCCGACGAACGCGAAGTGGTCCGGGAAGAAGGACACGTCCCCGACCAGCGCGCCGGTGGAGAAGACCAGTACGAGGTGGTCGGAGAACCGCAGGTCGAGCAGGTCGTCGATGCCGTGGTCGAGCTGGAAGTCGGCGATGCGCTCGCGGACCCACTCCTCGACCCTCGGCACGTGCGCGAGGGGGCGGGTGAACTCGGCGGACGTCGCCGCCGACGTCGCCCACGGGAGTTCGCGGAGCCGCGCCGCCACCGGGGCGGCGAGGACGGTCTGGTCCGCGACGACCACGTCCGGCCGGAACCGGTCGACGGCCTTCTCGACGCCCGGCATCATCGCGTGCCCGAGCGGGACGACGAACTCCTCCCACCGGAAGCGCAGGGCGGCGAACCCTCGCAGCTCCAGAAGGCGGTCGCGGAGGGCGGGCAGGCGGGCCTCGAAGTCGGGTTCAAGTGCGGTGAAGAGGCGGGCGCCGGGCCGCAGCAGCCGTTCGAGGGTCGGGCGGTGGCCCGTCCAGGCGACCTTGTGGCCGCGCCTCGCCAGCTCGGCGGCGACCGCGGCGAGCGGCTCGACGTGCCCGGCGAGCGGCGGGACGGCGAACAGGAAGCGCCGCTCCGGCGTCTTCGCGCGCCGGATCCCGGGGTCGTCGAGCAGGGACGGCACCTGCCTACGCCGGCTCATCGGGCGGTCCCGCCGCCCGCCGGAGCCTCCGACGGCCGCCCGACGATGTGGTCGACCACATCACCCACGGTCAGGTTCATGATCTCGTCGAGTTCGAGTCCGGCGACGAAGCCGGGCAGGTCGGCGCGGTCGCCGTAGCGGGCGCGGAGCCGGTCGACCAGCGCGACGAACTCGATGCTCTCCAGGGCGAGGTCGCCGCCGAGCGCGGTGCCGTGGCCGATCTCCGCGCACGGGAGGTCCTCCCCCACCACGTCGGTCAGCGCGCGGACGACCTCGGCCAGGACGTCGTGTGCGGGTGGGTTCATGCGCGGGCCTCCTCCATGTCGGTGCCGCCGGACGCGACCGTCCAGGCGATGACGTGTCCTTCGAGTTCGCGGGTCTCCACGGTCGTGACCGTGCCGTCCGCGGCGATGAGGAGCCGTTCGGCGTCGGCGACGGTCACGACGAGCTCCGGGCGGGCCCGGCCGGCGTCCATGGCCTGGAGCACCGCCTGCCTGGCCGCGCGGAGCCGCCCGTCGGCGTCGCTCAGGGCGAGCCCGATGCCCGCCGGTTCGCGGCCGGGACGGACGAGCGCGACGCCCAGCTCGGCGTCCGACGCGATCGAGACCCGGAGGGGCTCGTCGAACGGCCCGGTGACGACCGGTCCGGACGCGCCCGACTGAACGGTGAGCTCGGCGGGGAACAGCGGCCCGTGCCCGTTGCGCCAGAGGTGGTCGCGGACGGCGTCCTTGGCCGCGATCCGTCCGAGCAGCCAGGTCCCCTGCGCGAACGGCGGCAGGGCCTCGTACTCGGCGCGTTCGGCGGCGCGCAGGTACTGGCGCATGAGCAGGTCGCGGGACGCGGTGCCGTCCCACCGCCGCCGGGCGAGGCACCAGCCGCCGGGCTGCGGCTCTCCCGTCCCGGAGACCTCGGCGGTGAACCTCATCCGCCAGAGGGCCTCGTCGGTGTAGAAGCGGTGGGTCGTCCAGCCGTCGACGCGGGCCCAGACCGTCCCGTCCTCGCTGACCAGCTCGGCCGAGCACCGCATGGTCGTGTCGGTCAGGGACTGGTTCCAGATCGTCGTGTCCAGGCGTTCGCCTTCGGGCGGCAGCGGCCCGTACAGGGCGACGTGCTCGATCCCCACCGGGAACACGGTCTGGTTGGTGTCGCCGTAGACCTGGATCCAGTGGCCGCAGAGCTGGCCCGCGCTGTCCAGGAGCGCGCCGGGGGTGGGCAGCGAGGTCAGGACGGCCCGCACGCCGTCCTCCGCCAGCGCCGTGATCTCCTTGATGCCGCGGAAGAGCGGGCCGTGGAACATCCACCGTTCCTCGTACAGCCGTTCGGCGGTGACGATCGGGGGGCCCTCGACGGTCAGCGGCGTGCGGTCCGGCGCGGACGGCGGCGGGTGGCGCTCGGCGAGCAGGACCGTCCCGTCGGCGTGCCCTTGGATGACGACCTTCACCTTGCGCGGACGGTCGCCCTCGTCCACCAGGTAGGCGGTGACGTCGGCGGCGGTCGGCGGCGCGGCGACCACCCAGCGGACGGCCCGGACGTGCTCGAACCCGACGACCACCAGGTCCGGCAGCAGCTCCCGCGCCGTCTCCCCCATGACCTCGAGCAGCGTCGCCAGCGGGACGATCGGGAACCGGTCCGACGGGTCGGGCCAGCCGGGGGCCTGCGGGAACACGCAGTGGTCGGCGAGGTAGGGCATGGCGTCCAGCGAGAAGACCCGGGACGCCGACAGCTCGGCGGGCCCCGGCGGCGGCACCGCGGCGCCCACGGCGGGTCCGCCGCCGAACGCCTCCACGACGGACTGCGCCCCGGCCGCCGCGTCGTTGAGCAGCGCCTCCAGCTCGGCGAGGACGGGATCGCCGGCGGGCAGCGGCGGCACCTCGGACGCGAGGCGCAGCGGCGGGACGGCGCCGCCCAGCGTGACCAGCGGCGTGCCGAGGTCGAGCCGGACGCCCCCGGCGGGCTCGGGCGGCGGCGCGGACGCCCCGTACCCCTCGGCCCACAGCGCGGCGACGACGCGGCGGAGCTGGGCGGTCCCGTCGCGTTCCGGCACGGCGGCGGCCATGGCGAGGTGCTCGCGCCCGTCCAGCCGGTCGGCGACGAACCCGGTGAGGCCGCCCGGCCCGACCTGCACGAACACCCGGACGTGCGCCGCGCCGTACAGCTCCTCGACCAGCTCGCTGAACCGGACGGGTTCGAGCAGCTGCCGCACGGCCAGCTCGCGGACGGCGGCGGCCTCCCCCGGGAACGGCGCGGCCGTCGTCGCCGACCACACCGGCACGCGCGGCTCCCGCACCGGCAGGGCCTCGGACGAGCGCCGCGCCCGCTTCCCGTACGCCTCCGCCAGCGGCGTGTGGAACCCGGGTGTGAACGGCAACTCCTGGCCGAGGACGCCCTCGGACGCGAGCCGTCCGAGGACGTCGCGCACCTCGTCCGCCGGGCCGCAGACCACCGACTGGTGCGGGCAGTTGTCATGGCTGACGTGGACGCCGGGGCATCCGGCGACGGCGTCGGCCGCCCGGTCCGCGCCGCAGCCGAGCGCCGCGTAGAGGACGTCGGGGACGTCCGGCGCCTCCCCGCCGAGGGAGCGGACGAACGCCTCCACCGCGTCCGGGTCGCACATCCCGGCGACGGTCATCGCCGTCCATTCGCCGACGCCGTGGCCCGCGACGACGTCCGGCTCGACGCCGAGTCCGGCGAGCGCGGCGGCGAGCAGGCGGCCGACGCCCAGCACGTCGGCGGCGTGTCCGGGCAGGTCGGTGCGTCCGGTGAGGGCGGGGCGCGGGAGGCCGAAGCGCGCGGCGACGTCGTCCACGCGGGGGTCGAAGGCGGGCTCGAAACCGGGGAAGAGGAAGGCCAGCCGCCCGCCCTCGGCGAGCAGCGGGCGGGGCGCGAACCACACGTCGCTGCGTCCGCGCCACGGCGTCCCGCGCTGGACGACCGCCCGCGCGAGGTCGAGCCTGCGCGGGGTCGGCGCGACGATGGCGAGGCGGCACGGCAGGTCGGGCGGGTCGTCCGACGCCCGCGCGAGCAGCTCCTCGTCGGGGACGGCGAGCGCGGCGGCCAGCTCCTCCGCCGTCCGGGCGGCGAGCCGGAGCACGCCCTCCTCCGACGACGACGCCGGTGGCGGGTCGGGCGGGCGGCGTCGCCGGGCGCGGCACGACGGCGGCTCCTCCAGGACGACGTGCGCGTTCGCGCCGCCGAACCCGAACGCGTCGACCACGGCGCGGCGCGGACCCGGTCCGCGCTCCCACTCGGCGGCCTCCCGGAGGGGCCGCAGGCGGCCGTCCGCAAGCGCCGGGTGCGGGTCGTCCACGTGCAGGGTCGGCGGCAGGACGCCGTCGCGCAGCGCGTACGCGGCCTTGATCAGCCCGGCGATCCCGGCGGCGGGCATCGGGTGCCCGATCATCGACTTGACCGTGCCGAGCCCGATCGGCGGGCCGTCCGCGCCGAAGACGCGGCGCAGCGTCGCGAGCTCCGCCTCGTCGCCCGCCGGGGTCGCGGTGCCGTGCGCCTCGATCAGGCCGACCGCGCCGGGCTCGGCCGGGTCGAGGCCCGCGTCCCGCCAGGCCCGCTCCACGGCGAGGACCTGGCCGTCCACGAGCGGGCTCATGATGCTCGTCGCGCGGCCGTCGCTGGACGACCCGACCCCGACGATCACCGCGTGGACGCGGTCCCCGGCGCGTTCGGCGTCCGACAGGCGCTTGAGCAGGACGATCCCGGTGCCCTCCGCGAGGAGCGTGCCGTCCGCCGACCGGTCGAACGGGCGGATGGTCCCGGACGGGCTCAGCGCGCGGAGCTGGCTGAACACGCTCCACACCGTGACGTGGTGCGCGTGGTGCACGGCCCCCGCCAGCATCGCGTCGGCCTGCCCGCTGCGCAGCGCCCGCACCGCGTGCTCGACGGCGAGCAGCGACGACGCGCACGCCGCGTCCAGCGTGTAGGCGGGGCCGCGCAGGTCGAACCGGTTCGCGATGCGGGACGCGGCGAAGCTCGGGACGAGCCCGGTCGGCGCGTCCGGCCCGTCCGGGGCGAGCCGGTCGCGGAACGCGCGCCGAATCTCCTCCAGCCGCCGGGGGCCGAGTTCCGGCACCAGTTCCGCGAGCACCCCCGCGACCTGATGCGACATGCTGACCCGCTGGTCGAACCGCGCCACGCCCGGGGTGATGTAGCCGCCGCGCCCGACGACCACGCCGATCCCGGACCGGTCGGGCAGCCGCTCGTCGCCGCCCGCGTCGGCGATCGCGGCGGCCGCCGCGCGCAGCGCGAGCAACTGGTCGGGCTCCATCCCGGGGACGGCGGCGGGCGTGATCCCGAGCCGGGCCGGGTCGACGGTGGCGTGCTCGTCGACGAACCCGCCGCGCTTGCAGTAGAACCGGTCGCTCTCCGGGGCGCGGTCGTAGGCGTCCGGGTCGTAGTAGAGGGCCGGGTCCCAGCGCCCGGCCGGGACGTCGGTGATCGCGTCGACCCCGGCGAGGACGTTGCGCCACAGCTCGGCCGCCGACCCCGCGCCGGGGAACACCGCCCCGGCGCCGACGATCGCGATCGGCTCGCGCGCCGCGTCCGCCCGGCGGTTCACCGGACGGCCCCCGTGAACACGACCTGCGTCTCGTGGCCGTGCGCGATCTCGCGGAGGAGGGCGGCGGCGCCCGCGTCCGGGTCGATCAGGCCGGTGCCGCGCCGCGCCGGTTCCGGCGCCGCCGGGCCGCCGCCCGCCCACGGGCCCCAGTCGGCGACGAGGACGCGGCCGCGCAGCCGCGTCCGCCAGACGTGCGCGAGCGTGTCGCAGGCGTCGTTCGCCGCCGCGTGGTCGGCCTGCCCCCGGCCGCCGTGGACGCCCGCGACGCTGCCGAGCACGACGAGGAACCCGAGGTCGGGACGGACGGCCTGGGCCAGCGCGCACGCGCCGTCCACCTTCGTCCGGAACACGCGGTCGAACGACTCGGGGCTCTTGTCGCGGACGAGCCTCTCCTCCACGACGCCCGCGCCGTGCACGACGCCGTCGAGCCGCCCGTGCCGGAGGTAGACGTTGTCGACGACGCCGCGGACGGAGTTCGGGTCGCGCGCGTCCGCCGCGTGGTAGCGGACGGACGCCGCGTGCCGCCGCAGCGCGTCCAGGTTCCGCCGCATCTCCCGCTCGACGAGGACCGTGCGGATCGTCGCCTCGATCTCGGCGGGCTGCCGGTTCCCCTCGGCGACGAGCGTGCGGCGCAGCGCGGGCTCGTCCGGGGCATCGGGGAACGCGGGCTCGCCGCGGGGCTCCGGCGTCCGGCCGATGATCTCCAGGTGGCAGCCGCTCGTCCGGGCCAGTTCGAGGGCGAGGCGCGCGGTGACGCCGCGGGCGCCGCCGGTGAGGAGGACGACGCCGTCCGGTTCCACGGGCGGGACGGGGTCGCCGTCCAGGTCCGCCGGGACGACGCTCAGCCCGTTCCGGCGCTCGCCCTCGTGCCCGACGACGACCGGGCCGTCCGGGTTGAGCAGTTCGGCGAGGATCCGCTGGGCGATCGCGCGGGGCGTTTCCTTGGTGTCGACGTCCAGGGCCCGGACGTGCACCTCGGGGTGCTCTAGGGCGATCGTCCGGGCCAGGCCGCCGAGTCCGGCGCCGGGGGCCGGGTCGCCGATGCCGCCTCCGGCGAAGCGGCGTCCGAACGTCCCGCCCGCGCCGCTCGCGACGGCGAGCCAGCGCAGCCCGCCCGCCAGCGCGCGGCGGATCCCGCCGTAGGCCCGCGGCAGGACGCCCGGCTCCCCCGGCCGCAGCGCCGCGAGGTGGACGAGCCCGTCGCGGTGGTCGGCGTCCGGCTCGACGTCGTGCACGGTCCGCGCGTGCGCGCCGTGCCGTTCGAGGAGGACGGCCAGCTCCAGCGCCACGCCGCAGCCGTCGTCCACGATCTGGAAGCCGCGTCCGGTGAACGCGGTGCCCGACTCGGGCGGACGGGGCAGCGCGTCCAGCTCGACGACGCGCGGCACCTGGCGGACGACGCCGGGCCGCGTCGTCGGCTCGGGCCCGGGCGCCTGCGCCGGGACGACCGGCGCCGGGAACGCGACGGCCTCGGCCATGGTCTCGGAGTGGCCGGTCGGCGCGGTGACCGCTTCGGGGACGGTGGCGTAGTCGTCGCGCGGCGCCTCCACCGGCGCGGGCAGCGCCTCGCCGGGGAGCGTCTCGCCGGGCAGTGTCTTACCAGGCAGGGTCTCGCCGGGCAGGACCGGGCGCGGCGCGGGCACGTCGGCGGGCCCGGGACCCGGCTCCGGCTCCGGCGCGGCGGGCGGGATCGCGCCGAGGTGCCGCAGGATGACCTCGCGCTGCGCGGCGATCATCTCGCGTCCCGCGCGCAGGTATTCGAGGACGGCCGCCTCCGACCCGCGCGACCCGCCATCCTCCTGGACGCGCTCGGCGGGACGGAGCGCGCCCGGCGGGTAGCCGCCGTCCGCCGTCCGGACGAGATGGCCGTTCACGATCCAGCCGGGTGCCGGGGCCGGCGTGCCGGAGAGGGCGCGGGCGTCCCGTCCGGCGAACAGGGGCAGCGGGTCGACCAGCACCCCGGCGCCGGCGAGTTCGGCCAGCGCGTACAGGAACCGGGTGAGGGCGTTCTCGCCGGGCGCGTCACAGCTCACGGCGGTGTGCGGACGCTCCCCGAGGATCTCGCCGACCAGCCCGGTCAGGACGCGCCCCGGCCCCGCCTCGACGAAGACGCGGGCGCCCGCCGCGTACATCGCCTCGACCTGCTCCACGAACCGGACGGGCGTGGCGAGCTGCCCGGCGAGCGTCACGGCCAGTTCGGCGGGATCGGCGTCGTAGGGCGCGGCGGTCGTGTTCGCCCAGACGGGGAACGCGGGCGAGCGCAGGTCGCGGCGGGCCAGCTCGGCGCGCAGGACCGCCGACGCCGCGCCGACGAGCGGGCTGTGGAACGCGCACGCCGCCGGCAGCCGCTCCGCCGCCGCACCCGCCCCGGACAGGACGGCGAGCGCCCGCTCCAGCCCGGCGGACGTCCCGGCGATCACGACCTGGCGCGGCGCGTCATGACCGGCGACGACCACGTCCGGCAACCCGGCCAGCAGCTCGCGGACGGCGTGCAGCGGTGCGGCGACGGCGGCCATCGCGCCGGGGTCGTCCCCGGCGGCGGCGAGGAGCGCCTCGGCGCGGGCGGAGCTCAGCTCGATCAGGTCCGCGTCGTCGAACACCCCGGCGGCGCAGAGCGCGACGAGCTCGCCGTAGCCGTGCCCGGCGGCGAGGTCGGGGTGGACGCTGAGCGCGGTGAGCAGCCGGTGCACCGCGAGCCCGGCGATGCCGAGGGCGGGCTGCGCGGCCCGCGTGTCGGTGATCGCGGCGTCCTGCCGCCGGACGTCCTCGGAGGTGAACGCGGCGGGCGGGAACATCGCGGGCGCGTGCCGTCCGCCGTCGAGGCGCAGCAGCCGCTGGAGGCGCGGGAAGGCGACGAACAACCCGGCGAGCATGTTCGGCCGCTCACCGCCCTCACCCGGGAACAGGAACGCGACCTGCCCCGGCTCGCCGGACGGGACGAACACGCCCGGCTCGGCCCGGAACTCGGCGGCGGCGGTGAGGGCGCGGCGGAGGTCGTCCGGGCCGGTCGCGACGACGGCGGCCTGGACGGGGCCGTCCAGCGCGGCGGCCGTCCGGGCGAGGTCGCGAAGCCGCGGCGGGCCGCCGTCGCCGTCGAGGAGGGCCAGCAGGCGGTCGATCTCGTCCCGCGCGGCGGCCCGGTCGGCCGCGCGGATCAGGAACAGCTCCGCGGGCCACTCCGCGAGGCCGGACACCGGCTCCGGCGCCCCGCCGTACCCGGACAGGACGGCGTGGAAGGTCGCCCCGCCGAACCCCGACCCGCTCACCCCCGCGTGCCGCTCGCCCGGCGCGACCGCCCACGGGCGGGCGGCGGCGCCGAACGCGAGCGGGCCGTCCGGCGTCCACGCGGCGTTGGGCTCGGACAGGTGCAGCGTCCCCGGCAGGACGCCGGTGTGCAGCGCGTACGCGGTCTTGATCAGCCCGGCGAGCCCGGCGGCGCACCCGGTGTGCCCGATCTGCGAGGTGACCGAGCCGAGCGTGACGGCGCCCGGCGCGGCGTCCGCGAAGACGGCGTTCAGCGCGGCCAGCTCGGCGCGGTCGTCCGCCTCGGCGCCGGTGCCGTGCGCCTCGACGAGCCCGACCGACGCGGGCGGCACCCCGGCGCGCTCGTAGGCGCGGCCCAGCGCGAGCCGCCGTCCCCCAGCGGCGTGCCCGTCGCCCGCGCCGGCGACCGACTTGACCACGGCGTAGATCCGGTCGCCGTCGCGCTCGGCGTCGGCGAGGCGCTTCAGCACGACGCACGCGGCGCCCTCGCCGAGCGCGACGCCGTCGGCGGACGCGTCGAACGCCGCGCACCGCCCGGACGGCGACAGCGCCCCGGCCGACGCGAACAGCAGGTAGTCCCGGATGCCGGTGCGCAGGTCGGCGCCGCCGCACAGCACCATGTCACCGGACCCGGCGGCGAGGTCCTTGCAGGCGGCGTCGAGCGCGGCGAGGGACGCGGCGCCCGCGGCGTCCACGGTGTGGCTCGCGCCGCCGAGGCCGAGCCGGTTCGCGATCTGCGCGGCGATCACGCCGGTCAGCGCGCCGGGGAGGGAGTGCTCGGTGGGGCGCGGGAGCCGGGCGTCCAGCGCGGGCGGTACCTCGCCGTAGTAGGACGGCAGCGCGGCCCGCATCCCGTAGGCGTCGCCGAGGTCGCCGCCGCCGCCCGCGCCGAACACGACCGACGTCCGCGAGCGGTCGAACGGGCGGTCGGCGTATCCGGCGTCGCGCAGCGCGCGGACCGCGACCTCCAGCGCCAGCAGTTGCACCGGTTCGACGCCGCCGAGCGCGTCCGGCGCGATCCCGTGGGCGAGCGCGTCGAACGGCACGTCCGGGACGAACCCGCCCCACTTCGACGGCGTCCTCTCCTCCCCGGACGGGCCGTGGTAGATCTCCGGGTCCCAGCGGGTGACCTCGGTGACCGAGTCGACGCCGCCGACGACGTTCGCCCAGTAGGCGTCCGCGTCGGCCGCGCCGGGCAGCACGCACCCGATCCCGATGATCGCGACGTCGACCGGGCGCGCCGGGGCCGCCGGGGCGGAGCGCCCCACGCCCAGCTCGGCGGCGCGGGCGGCGAGGAAGGCGGTCGCGCCGGACGTCACCTGCTCGTGCAGCGCCGCGACGCCGGTGGTCGCCGTCCGCAGCGCGGCGACCTCGCCCATCATGAACATGCCGTCCGACCGCTGCGCCGCCGCGTCCACCGGCGTGGCGCGGCGCAACCCCTTGCCGGCGACGCGGAGGCGGGCGAGGTTCAGCTTCTCCAGGCGTCGCCGCACCTCCTGCGGCGGCGTCCCGGCCTGCTCCAGCTCGCGGCGGGTGTCGTAGAACGTGTCGACGTAGGGGGTACGGGCGCAGCGGACGGCGTGTCCGGGGGACGTCTCCAGCAGCACCGTCGTGTCGCAGCCGAGCGCGACGTCCTGGAAGCCGGGCAGGATCGCGCCCGCCGCCACCGCCTCGGACGTGAACAGGTACGCGGTGCCCATCAGCACGCGGACGTCCGCGCCCCGCTCCGCGAGCGGCCCGGCGAGCGCCGCCGCCATCGCGGCGGACCGCTCGTCGTGGATCCCGCCCGCGAACATCACCGACAGCTCGGCGGGGTCGATCCCGGACTCCGTCAGCCGCTCGACCTGCGCGTCCCACAGCGGGAGGCTCGCCCGGGGCCCGGCGTGGCCGCCGCACTCGCCGCCCTCGAACACGAACCGGCGGACGCCGCCCGCGAGGTACCGGTCGAGGAGGTCGGGCGACGGCACGTGAAGGTAGGTCCTGATCCCGGCCGCCTCCAGCGGTTCGGCCTCGGCCGGGCCGCCCCCGGCGATCAGCGCGTACGGGGGCGCGCTCTCGCGGACGGCGGCGAGCTGCGCGTCCCGCACCTCCGGCGGCGCGAACCCGAGGACGCCGACGCCCCACGGCCGCCCGCCGAGCCGCGACGCGGTCTCGCGGAGCAGGTGGCGGACGCGGTCGCCGTCCATGCGGGCGAGCGCGAGGAACGGCAGGCCGCCGTCCTGCGCGACCGCGCCCGCGAACGCCGAACCGTCGCTGACGTGCGCCATCGGCCCCTGGACGACGACCGGGTCGGCGCCGTCCCGGCGGGCGAGCGGCTCGGCGCGGACGGCGGCGCGCAGGTGCGCGTCGATCGCGTCCAGGACGGCCCGCACCACTCCCCCGGCCGTCTTGTAGCGGCCGCCGAGCGCGGCGGCGAGCGGCCCGTCCTGCCCCACCGGGAGCGGCTGCGCGCCCAGCCTCGCCGGGGCGGACGGGCCGGCCGCCGGAGGCGTGTAGACGCGGTGGCCGTCCACGACTGCGGTCTCGCCGCCGTCCATCGCCGTCAGCGCGGACACGACGCCGGCGGGCAGGTCCATCTCCCGGACGAGCGCGAGCTGCACGTCGAGGACGACCCCGGCCGCGCCGCCCGCGACCGCCGCCGCGGCCGAGTGCGCGCCGATCCCGCCCGCCGCGTACACGGGGACGTCCACCGACGGGTCCGCCAGCAGCCGCTGGAGCAGCACGAATGTGCTCAGCCCGCCGACGCGCCCGCCCGCCTCCGAGCCGCGCGCGATCAGCGCGACGTCCCCGCCGAGGCCGCGAGCGACGTGCAGCGCGGCGGCGGCCTCCGCCGGCCCGACGACCTCGACGACCAGGCGGCGGCCGCGGGCGAACCCGGCGAGGTCGACGAGGCCGTCCGGGCGCAGCAGCGGGGCGTCGACGAGGACGGTGTCCACCGCGTCCGGCAGCTCGCCGGGACGCACCCGGCACCCGGCCGGGACACGGACCCCGAACGTGCCCGTCCACCAGCGCCGCACGTCCGCGAGCGCGGTGAGCGCGGCCGCCCGGTCGGCGCCGAGGTCGAGCACCCCGGTCCCGCCCGCCCGCGCGACCGCCACGGCGAGCCCCGGCACGGGACGGCCGAACGGGGTCACCCCGATGGCTCCGGGCCGGGTCGCGGGCCGGGGGCGGTCTCCCGGCCACTGTCCGTACTCGTCCGCCGCCAATGCACTGCCCCCCGACGTACGCCGGCCCTCCGCGGGCCCGTGACAACGGTGCGCCAGACTACGGTCGGTGACCGCCCGGAAACCGGGACGACACACCACCGGGCCCGCCCGTGGCGGCGCCGCAAAGGACTTTGAACCGTCTGTTGACCCTCAATGGGGATTCCGGCCTTCCGCCAATCGCGGGCGGCCCCGGCTGCCTGGCCGCTGTGGGACGCCGCTGACCAGGGTCTCGCCTCGGCAGAGAATTTCCCGCATAATGGCGGTCACAGCCCGTAGCGGCGTTGCGACGGGCGTCGGGCCAGGTGGGTGCGTGATGGCGACGCTCATTCCGGCGATCGGACGGCTCCGGCCGCCGGCGCGCCGAGGGGAGGCGTCCGGCGGCCCGGACCCCGTGCGGGCCGCCCTCGCGCCGCTGCTGGCCGCGCACCGGGCCGCCTGCCCGGGCGCGGACGAGGCGGAGCTGCTGCGCGGGTACGCGGTCGCGGAGCGGCTGCACCGCGGGCAGCTCCGCAAGTCGGGCGCCCCGTACATCACCCACCCGCTGGCCGTCGCGCTGATCCTCGCCGGGATGGGCCTCGACACCCGGACCCTCGTCGCCGCGCTGCTGCACGACACCGTCGAGGACACCCCGTACACGCTCGGGGAGCTGCGCGCCGAGTTCGGCGAGGAGATCGCGGTCCTGGTCGACGGCGTGACGAAGCTCGACGGCGAGCGGTGGGGCGACCGGGCCGAGGCCGAGACGTTCCGGAAGATCGTGCTGGCCGCGGCCGCCGACCTGCGGGTCCTGGTGATCAAGCTGGCGGACCGGCTGCACAACCTGCGCACGCTCGGCTTCCAGTCGCCGCACAAGCGGGCGCGGATCGCGAAGGCGTCGCACGAGCTGCTCGTCCCGTTCGCGGAGCGGCTCGGCATCCACGTCCTCAAGCGGGAGATGGACGACCTCGCGTTCGCCGCCCGCGACCCCCGCGCGCACGCCGCGACCGCGCGGGCCGTCCGGCGCGCCCTGCGCGGCGCCGATCAGGCGTTCGGGCCGGCGACGGCGCTGCTCGGCGCGTCCCTCGCCGAGCACGGGGTCGCGGCGGAGGTGCGGGTCAGGCCGTCGCACCTGTACGCGGTGCACCAGACGTCCGGCGGCGACCTCGCGGGGCTGCGGCCCTGCGAGGCGGCGCGGCTGCTGCTGCTCGTGGACGGCGCCGAACGCGACTGCTACATCGCCCTCGGAGCCGTGCACGCCGCGCTCCACCCGGTGGCCGGACAGGTCCGCGACTTCATCGCCACGCCGAAGGACAACCTGTACCGGTCGCTGCACACCCGCGTGATCAGCCCGGACGGCGACCCGTTCGAGGTCATCATCCGGAGCCGGGCGATGCACCCGGTCGCCGAGTACGGGATCGTCGCCCACATCCGGGACGCGGGCGCGGGCGCTGCGGTCACCGAGCGGCGCGACCTCGTCTGGCTGAGCCGCCTGCTCGCCTGGCAGTCGGACGCGCCGTCCGGCGAGTTCCTCGACCGGCTGCGCGCCGACCTCGCCGCCGGGAACGTCGCCGCGTTCACCCCCGACGGCGACATCGTCCCGCTGCCCGCCGGGGCGACCGCGCTCGACTTCGCCTACGCGCTCGGCCCGCGGATCGGCGACCGCTGCATCGGCGCCGTCGTCAACGGGCGGCTCGCGCCGATGTCGGTGCAGGTCCGCAGCGGGAACGTCATCGAGATCCTCACCGACCCGGGCGGGACGCCGTCCGAGGACTGGCTCGGCTTCGCGGTCACGGTGCCCGCGCGCGTCCACATCCAGCAGCGCCTCGCCCGGCGGCGCGCCGAGGAGGCCGCGGACGCGGGCCGCCGCCGCCTCGTCCGCGCCCTCGCCCGGCGGAGCGTCGACCTGCTCTCCGCCGAGGCCCGCGGCGACTCCCTCGCGGTGGCGCGCGAACTCGGCTACCCCGAGGTCGACGACATGTACGCGGCCCTGGACGACGGCTCCCTCGCCCTCGACGACCTCCTCGACCGCTTCACCCGCGCCTGAGCGGGGCTCGCGGGCGGGCCGTGCGGGCGGGGGTCGTTACGCTGGCGCCGAGGTGATCGCATTGGGGTTCGAGTACGGCGTCGACGGGCCGAAGGTGATCGTGGCCGGCGTGGACGGGTCCGAGACGTCGCTGCGCGCGGGCGCCTACGCCTGGGGCCTCGCGCGCCGCAACGGGGCGCGGCTGATCGCGGTGCACGTGGCGTCGGTGTCGTCGCTGTCGGCGCTCACCCCCGGCGGCGCGGCCGCGATGCGGGAGACCGCCGACGACGTCGCCGCCGACCTGCGCCGCAACCTGGAGGAGGCCGCCGGGCGCGCCGACGTCCGGTACGAGTTCGTCACCGAGTCCGGCGACCCGTACACGGTGCTCGCCCGCGTCGCCGACGAGTCCCGCGCGGACGTCGTCGTGGTCGGCGCGTCGGCGCAGGCCGGGCACCGGCTGATCGGGTCGGTCGCCGTCCGCCTGGTCCGGACGGGCCGCTGGCCGGTGACCGTCGTCCCCTGAGGGGCGGCGCGCTCAGCGGAAGCGGGGCCCGCGGCGGCGGGGCCGGGGGCCGGACTCCCAGGTGAACGGCCGGGTGCCCGCCACCACGGCGGACAGCAGCACCACCACCGCCGTCCCGCCGACGAGGTTGAGCCCGGACGTCGCGAGCGCCGCGTCGAACGGCCCGTTCATCGTCAGCGGCAGGATCGCGAGCAGCAGGACGGCGAACCCGCCGATCCACGCGAACGCCCGGACCGGGCGCGCCGCCGACGCGAGCAGCAGGTGCATCAGCGCGGTCGCCTGGATCGTTCCCGCCATCGCGCACAGCGCGTAGCTCGTCGCGGCGGGCGCGGCGGCGGCGTGCCCGCCCGCGAACACCGGGACCTCCGTCCCGAACGTCGTGCGCAGCCCGACCACCGCGGCGAACCCCAGCATGCCCGCGGTCAGCGCGGCGCAGACGCCCGTCCACCAGAGCGGGCGCAGCGGCGGCCCGGCGGCGGCGGAGATCCGCTCGTGCAGCGCGACGTAGTCCTGGTAGCGCCGGGCCGGGGCCGTCTCCGGCGGGCGCCGCCGCGCCGTGGCGGGACACCGGATCGACCGTTCCCAGGGCCGTGGCGCGGGACGGCCGGCGCGCCTGCCGTGCGGGCCGCCGGAGTACCGCCCGAACGACGAATCGGGCATCTTCTCCTCCCCCGGTGCGAACGTAGGGGTGCTACCCGGCACCGTGGGGCGGAACTCCCTCAAGCTGACATTTTGCCGATGCTTGCCGCACCGCCTCGCCTGGACGGACGGCCAGTCATACCCACTGACCTGGGAAAACACGACGGCCCCCAGGGGAGCGAGCGCTCCCTCGGGGGCCGTGGCCTCGTCCGGTCAGACCTGCCCGGCCCGCTCCAGCGCCGCGCAGCAGGTGCCGGTGATCAGCCGGGTCACCGTGTACGGGTCGACGTTGGCGTTCGGCCGCCGGTCCTCGATGTAGCCGCGCTTGTCGACCTCGACCTGCCACGGGATCCGCACGGAGGCGCCCCGGTCCGACACGCCGTAGCTGAACTCGCTCCACGCCGCCGTCTCGTGCATGCCGGTCAGCCGGCGCTCGATGTCCGCGCCGTACCCGGCCAGGTGCTCGTCCGCCTTCGCCGCGAGCGCCTCGCACGCCGTGATGATCGCGTCGTAGCCCTCGCGCATGGCCTTGGTCGAGAAGTTCGTGTGCGCGCCCGCGCCGTTCCAGTCGCCCTCGACCGGCTTCGGGTCCAGGGTGGCGGAGACGTCGTGGTCCTCGGCGATGCGGTACAGCAGCCAGCGGGCGATCCACATGTGGTCGCCGACCTCGACCGGGCCCGCCGGGCCGATCTGGAACTCCCACTGCCCCGGCATGACCTCGGCGTTGATCCCGGAGATCTTCAGCCCGGCGTCGAGGCAGGCGTCCAGGTGCCGCTCGACGATCTCGCGGCCGAACACCTCGTCGGAGCCCACGCCGCAGTAGTAGAAGCCCTGCGGGGCCGGGTAGCCGCGCTCGGGGAAGCCGAGGGGGCGGCCGTCCTTGAAGAACGTGTACTCCTGCTCGATCCCGTACCAGGAGTCCTGGCCGGCGTACTGCTCGGCGACGGGACGGAGCTTGGCCCTGGTGTTGGTCTCGTGGGGCGTCCCGTCCACGAGGTACACCTCGCACAGGACGAGCTTGTTGTCCCCGCCCCGGATCGGGTCGGGACAGGTGAAGACCGGCTTGAGGACGCAGTCGGAGCGGTCGCCCGGCGCCTGGTTCGTGCTGGACCCGTCGAAGCCCCAGTCCGGGAGGTCGGCTCCGTCGGCGAGGATCCTCGTCTTCGACCGCAGCCGCGCGGTCGGCTCGGTGCCGTCGATCCAGATGTACTCGGCCTTGTAGCTCAACGTCGGTCCCTTCGGGCGGTTTCGGCTGGGTCTCACGGTGCCAACCAGGCATTTCGGACCTGTTGCCCGTTTGTGAACGGCATGTAAACCGCGTGGCCCGGCCCGTGACGCACGTCACGCCCGCCGGGCCGGTTCGACAATTCTCCCCTTCCCGGAAAATCGGCACACCTCGCCGCCCATTCAAAAGACCCTCGGAATGTTTTACTTCACGTACATCAACGGAATAGCGTTGCGGGTTCAAGATGATCTAGGAATTCCGTTGCCGCGCGGGGCCATGGACCCCGCGCGTGCCAAAGAATCGGGGGAAAAGGAATGAGGCGGACTATTGCGGCCGCGCTCGGAACAACGGCCGCCCTGGCGGGAATCGCCGGGATCACGCCGTCGGCCGAGGCAGCGGCGCCGCGCGCCCGCGTGCACGTCGTCCCGCCCGGGCACTCGATCCAGCGGGCCGTCGACCGGGCCAGACCGGGCGACGTCATCAAGCTCAAGGCCGGCCACTACGACGGGGGCGTCATCGTCCGCAAACGCCTCACGATCCAGGGCGAGGGCAACCGGACGATCCTGCGCCCCGGCGGCACCGACCACTGCGCGAGGGCCAAGCACCCCGGAATGGGGATCTGCGTCGTCGGCCGGGCCGGACATCCCGTCAGCGGCGTGACGATCCGGAACCTCGTCGTCCGCGATTTCGCGGACACCGGCGTTTTCGGCATCTACACCGACCGCCTGTCGGTGCTGAGCGTCCTCGCCCGGGACAACGGCGAATACGGCATCGCGGAGTTCAATTCCACCCGCGGGCGCTTCCGCTGGAACTGGGCCGTCGACAACAAGGACGACGCGGGCCTCTACGTCGGCGACACCGCCGACGCGCGCGGCACCGAGGTGGCCGACAACCACTCCACCGGCAACACGCTCGGAGTGCTCGTCCGGCACGCGCGGCACGTCCTCGTGCACGACAACTCGATCGCCTACAACTGCGTCGGCGTCGCGCTCGTCGACGACGGCCAGCGCACCGGCCAGGGCAACAACCTGGTCTGGAAGAACCACGTCACGAAGAACAACCGCTCCTGCGCGGCGCACGGGCCCGTCCCCGCGCTCGGCGGAACCGGCATCCTCTTCTTCGGCGGCGACCACAACGCCGTCGAGCGGAACACGGTCACCGACAACCGGGGCAGGCTCCCCTACTCCGGGGGCATCGTCCTGTTCCGCGGCGTCCCGCCGCAGAGCCGCCCGGCCCGCGACAACCTGATCAAGAAGAACCGGCTCCACGGCAACGAGCCGTTCGACCTGGTCGACAAGAGCGGCAGCAGGACGAACCGCTTCGTCCGCAACCACTGCCGCACGTCGAACCCGCGCGGCCTCTGCTGACCGATCCGCCCGGAGCCCCCTGTTCCCGAACAGGGGGCTCCCGCATATACCCGGCACGCCGCATTCGGGAGGAAACGGGCATCGAGTGGTACGCCACCGAACAACCGCGTCCTCAATTGGCCGCATCGCCTCGCCGCGGGCGTACTACCATCGGTACTGGTCAGACCTATTCCTCCGACCTTGACCATGCCCTTTGCAGCCTTTCCGCCCCTCCGCAACTGTTCCTCATTTATGTTTTATCGCTGCCGGGTCTCGTATTCGGCCTGCCGGTCGGCGCGCTCCTCGCCTTCCTGACGGTCGGGCCGCCGGGACGACGCGCCGGCACGTCCATCGGCGCCGCGAGGGCGCCGATTCGTCCAGGAAAGAGAGGGGTCGGCATGACGACCACACAGGTGCGAGCGCCGGTCGGGAGCGTTCAGGGCGACGTCACCCGCTATTTATGCGCCGCGGCCTACCTCGATGAGAAGTTCGCCGATCGGGTGGTGGAGGAGGTGCTGGCCGACGAGATCAGCGCCGTGGCCCCCTCCCCCGACGTCGATCTGGAGGCGGTGGCCCGCCATTGCCTGGCCGCACGGGAGATCCGGTACCCGCGCGACTTGAAGCTGGCGGGCGCCTTCGGGGTCGTGGCCCTGTTCGCACCGCTGTGGCTGCTGTTCGTCGCGTTCCTGGCGTCCGCCGTCGGTCAGGCGGACCGCCAGCGGACCCTCGGCGCCCGCGGCCGGCGCCAGCCCGACGAGCGCGCGCTACTGCGCGTCGGGTTCCAGGCCGGATGGATCGTGCTCGTCGCCTTCATGCTCGTCGCCATGTTCTCGCAACTGCATCTGAACAGCATTCTGAGCTGGCTGTTCGGCATGTACATGTTCGGCGTCCCGGCCGTGCTCGCGTCCGTCGGGGCGGCGCTGTACGCGTCCATGACGATGATGCGGTACGACCTCGCCACCGACGAGCTTCTGCGCACCTCCCTGAGTCGCGAGGCGTTCGCTTGTCCGGCCCTGCCGCTCGTCCCGCGGAGAGACTGGATCAAGGACCGCCTCGCCGCGATCAGGCAGGCGCAGGACGGAAACGTCACCGTGTACAGCGGGTACACGCCGTTCATGGGCTTCGCGAACGCCCACTCCAGTTGGAGGCTGGCCGTTCCGCTCCTGCCCGCCGAACGTCCGGCCGGGGTCCCGCGCCCCGACGCTCCGACGCCGTTCTCCGTCGCCGAACTCGTCGATCACGTACGCGACCGGCTCGGCGCGGCCGTCGAGCGCGACGGCGCCCCCGGGACGGGGGACGCGGGGGCCTCCGGGTCCCTCCTCATCGAGGACCGGGTGTTCGCCGACGGCGCGACGATCGGCGACGACGAACGGTTCATGAGCATCTACGCCCTGGCCCCGGTCATGCGGCTGTCGTCCGACGCGGTCCACGAGATCATCCTGAATCCGACCGGGACGGTCCGCCACTACCTCGCGGTGCACCTCCCGCTCTGGGGCGGGGACGTGGTGCCGAGCGTCTTCCTGCATTTCTCGACCGTGGGCGACACGCTGCACCTGCAGTGCAGCAACCACGTGCTCGGCCCGGTCGTCGCCGACTACCACCTCGTGGACCGCCTGCGCGACCCGCTCACCCCGGAGCGGCGGCGAGAAGTGCTGATCGAAGCTCTTTCCCGCACCGGCACGACGCTCTTCGGGGCGCCGTTCAGAGCACTGGACCACGCCCGCTTCGAGCGCCGGCAGGCCAAGCGGATGGAGCACGAACTGGCGGCCATGAAGCAGGACCCGATGTACGACCTCGGCGCGCGGGTCAGCATCCGGGAAATGGCGCTGAGCTCCACATATCACAACTATTTCCAGGTCATCGATGCCGAGCGGATCACCTCGTCGGTCCAACTCCACACCTTGGCCATCATCCGCAAGTTCCTCGACTCGCGCGGTTTCGACACCACCGACTTCCGCAGCCAGCAGCAGACCATCGTCAATCAGGGCATCATCCAGCAGGGCGGCACGAGCATCGTCGGCAACCAGGCGGTCGGCACCGGCGCCAGCGCCACACAGAACTCCGCGGGCCACTCCGACATGGCCCCCGCCTCCAGCGAATAGGGATCGCACCATGCGCGACGACGAGCAGCCCGCTACCCCTTCCGTGAACTACGGCATCGTCTCTATGGGCGGCACCCACTACGTGGCCAACCAGGCGGTCGGCCAAAACGCTCAGGCGTTCTCCAACGCGGTCACCTTCAACGCACAGAACTCCAATCACCGCGCTCAGGCAAGCGAACTCCTGGCCGTTATCGAGCGGTTGCTGGAGGAGCACCGCGCGGCACTGACCGACCCGGATGGCGCCGCCAGGGAAGTACAGCGCGTGCGAGAGGAACTCGACGAGGACGAACCACAACTCCCCTTCCTCCGACGCGCACTGGACCGCCTGAACACCTACGCGGAGCCGGTCGCTCCCCTGGTCGCGGCCGTAGGCCAACTCACGCAGACGGTGCAGGCCGCCATAGGCGGTTCCTGACCCTCTTGGTCTCGCAGCGATGATTCTGGCGGACGGAGACGGTCTATACGCATAGACCACAACCCGTGCCCTCGGAGGAGCCCATGACCGCCAAGCCGCTACCGCCCGTCGTGGACGTCGAGACCTGGCAGCGCCACCTGGACGACCTTCGCGCCCGCGAGAAGGCCGCGACCCACGAACTCGACGCGATCGCCGCCCAACGCCGCCGGATGCCGATGGTCGAGCTGCCCGACTACACCCTGGAGGGCGAGGAGGGCCCCGTACGCCTGCCCGACGTCTTCGACGGCAAGTCCCAGCTCATCGTCTACAACCACATGTGGTTCCCGGGCGAGGAATGGCAGTGCGACGGCTGCACCGGCTTCACGTCCCAGTTCACACGCCTGGAGTTCCTGGACGCCTACGACGCGAGGTTCGTCATCGTCACCCAGGGCCCGATCGACGAGGCCCTAGCCTACAAACGCCGTGTCGGGAACAAGATGACCTGGTACTCCACCGCGAACAGCCCCTTCGGCGCCGACGTGGGCGCACCTCCTGGCGGCGGCTTCGCCGTCAACGTGTTCCTACGCGACGGCGACACCGTCTACCGCACCTGGCACACCACCGGCCGAGGCACCGAACAGCTGAGCCACACTTTCCCGCTGATAGACCTACTCCCCTACGGCCGCCAGGAGGAATGGCAGGACTCCCCAGAAGGCTGGCCCCAGTCCCCCGCCTACTCCCGCTGGCAATCCTCCAAGGGCATAGCCGCGAACTACGGCGCAAGCGCTTAAGGCACGTCAGCCGGTAAGCGGCTTCTCCCACGTCAGCGAGTACCGACGGAGGACATGCCGCCGATAACGCACGCCGGGCAGCAACCGCCGCGCCGCCGCCCGCACTTCCCCGTAGCTCATCCGCGGGTCGGCGACCGGCATCCCCTCAGGCCCACGCGCGCGCCGTAAGACCTTCACGGTCCGCACAACAGGAGCAGCCGCAACCATAACCGCCCACTCCCTCGGCCCCTTCTCGCGTGCCAGACCGACCACCACCAACGTCCCGCCAGGACGCAACAACTCCCGCATCCGACTCAAAGCCGCCTCAAAATCCATGTGATGAATCGTGGACACCGAGCAGATGAAGTCATAACCCTCGACCGGCAGTTCAACGGCAAGAAAGTCGCCCTCAACAAACGTGAGCTCCGGCTCCCCACCACCCAACTCACGCGCACGCTCGATCATCGTCGCCGAACAGTCAACTCCAGTGACACGCTTCGCGCACCCGGCCAACTTGCGCACAAGCAGACCATCCCCGCAACCAACGTCCAGCGCATCGCTACACCCCTCCGGCACAGCCCGCAGAATGCCCGGATGACGCGCAACATTGGTATTCCAGTACGGCTCCAAGTCGAACTGCCCCATCCGATCACCCTAAGGGCCCCACCTCAGGATGATCCAAGCTCCCGACACCGAGACCCCAGACATCAAAGGCCATGATCCGCACCTGCGGATCATGGCCTTGACGTGGGTGGGCGCGGACGGTTTCGAACCGCCGACTCCTCGCTTGTAAGCCAAGATCACCCTGCAATACGCAGTTCCCGGCCCCTGCACAACGGTACCTAATGGGCCGGCCATGAGGGACGCCGAGGCCATGGACAGTATGGTCCCCCGTCTCTGATAGGAACTATTGCCACGCGATCGAGGTGGCCTGCTCCGCGGCACCTGAGCCACCCGAAGGAGGCGCTGGCGACCGGACCTGTCTGAAACGCTACAGACGTGCCTGCTGTCGAGATCGACCTTGATCGTTTCAGCGACACGCCGGGGGCTCGTGCACAACCGGAGGTTCGCTGCAATCGCACTCCATGTACGCTCGCCCACGCGGCATCCGGCCAGCGGCTTTACCATGGGATCCTCATCGCCCCTACAAGGGTTCGCAACGCGGAAACGACACGCTCGTCCGCAACGCCATTCAAATCCCATCGCCCCTACAAGGGTTCGCAACAAATCAGCTTGATCGGCCCCACCATCACCACCTGGGTCCTCATCGCCCCTACAAGGGTTCGCAACACAGGTCGTACGTCCCCGCCCGCGCGGTCTCCACGTCCTCATCGCCCCTACAAGGGTTCGCAACCCGAGGGCGGGCAGGCCGTCCAGGATGCGCCGGTCGGGTCCTCATCGCCCCTACAAGGGTTCGCAACAGGGGGTTTCCCTTGAAGATGTCGTGCCAGAACCGGTCCTCATCGCCCCTACGAGGGTTCGCAACATCGACATGGCCCGCCTCGCCGAGAAGTGCCCGAACGCTTCCTCATCGCCCCTGCGAGGGTCCGCCGCGACCAGGACGTCACCGCGAGCACGTTTCCGGAACATCGTCAGGCAGGGACGGCCCCGGGCCCGATGCGCCCAAAGGGGGCTGACCGGGGTCGGGACAACCGGCAAACTCCTGCGACTGGACTCGAACCAGTGCGCTCTTCAGCGTGAAGCACACCAACCCACGTTTCAGCAACTCAAAGCGCATCCTGACGAGGGTGCACACAACCGCCGATGTCCACCAAAGTCCCCACGCCTGCGCGGCCATCGTCAAGCAGTCCGTCAGGCAGTGCCGACCCGGCCGCCGCTGCAGCACCCCTGGTGCGCAAGTTCACGGCTCTCGTCCCTACAGGCCCACCCGGACTGAGCAAACCACGAGGGATGGAAGCTCAGCATCACCCCCTAGCAGGTGATGCGCACCACGAGCGACGTGGCCGGGCCAGTGCCGGGGACTGGTGAGCACAGCGGCTAGAAAGGTGCCGCCGCCTTCTTAGCGAGTGGCCGTGTCGGTAACCGCTACGGGGGTGGTAAGAAAAGCGTCCCCTATCCGCTACATTTCCCAGCTCACGCATGGTGCGAGATGCCTCATCAAGATGAAACACGCCCAGGGTGTCAGCAGGCCCCCTCGTTCTCACCCTCTGTAGAGAGAACTGCAGCACGCTGACCCCAAGGAGCATTCGTGGACGGACAGGATCAGGAACAGCCCTCGCCGGCGCCCGAGGACACTCAGTGGCTGCACCACCAGCTCGATCGGATCGCCAATACCGCGATCGTTGGCCGTGCCCGGCGACTTCTCGGGGACGTCGCGCCAGTGCTCGAACCCGCTTGGAGCATCGCGGGACAGGCGCGCGGTTCGATCGAGACCGTAGGGTTCCTCCGCCGGTTGGGCGAAAACCAGACCGGTCACAACATCAATGCCGACACCATCCAAGATGCCGCAGCGCTGTTCGGGACGCTGAATCTGACCGCGCCGGACCGCCGCAAGATCTGGCTGGCCTTCGCCGAACCTGCGCAGGCCCTTGTCGCGTCAATCATCAATCAGGAGGAGCCTGACTCGACTGCGCCGGGAATGCTCATCCCGGCGCCCCGGCCGCGGCTGCCAGACGGACTGCTCAACGACTGGGACCACGAGGCTGAGATCGTTCCCATCCTGCGGCGAGTGCTGCGCGCTTGGTGCGACATCGCCCTGCATGCGAATGGTGCGCGGAGCGAGGTCGCGCAACTCACCCTGGCGGCGGCACTGCTGGCCCGAGGCGCCGCACTCGACGGCGATGCCGAGACGGTGTGCTGGTTCGTCGACCGCTGGCTCGGGCTCGCTCCCACCGATACTCGCGTCGACGGGGCTACCGCGGCACTGCTGTCCAACGGCTGGTGGCCGAATACGACCGCCCCGGAGTTGTCCGCTTCCCGCGACACCGTCACCAACCTGCGGATCCAAGCCACGAACCGGCTTCAGCGGGAGGCCAAAAGGCAACACCGCCTGCACCGTCCGGTGTGGGAGACCCAACTGCGCGGGGCACCCATTGCGCTGCTCTCGGACCTGCTACCCAACCCCGAGAACAGCTTTGGATCCCTCACCTTTACTGAAGCGATCAGCCACACCAGCGCTGATGTTGTCGATCAGGTCACCATGGCCTTTCGCGATGAGCAGATTCTTGCTGTCCTCGACACCTTGCCGAAGAAGGAAGAGGCGATTGTCCGGGCTGCATACCTCGAAGAAAAGCCATGGACCGTGGTCGCAGAGGAGTTTGGCCTAACCCGGTACGAGCTCGACAAGCTACGGACAGCAATCTTCCGCAAGCTTCGGCATCCGAGCCGGTCTCAAGTGCTACGTGACTACCTGGACTGACCATGCGGTTCTGGTCGCTCATCATCCGAGGAACCCTGTTCGGCGCTGTTACCGCGGCCGTCGCGTTCTTCCCCTCCATCGCCCCTACCATCGGCGCGTTGGCCGGTGTCGTCTGCGCGTACGTCAGCCTGACCTCACTAGAGGAGATCCGGCGCCGCGAACGGCAAGCCCATGTAGTTCGTCGGGGACTGTCAGGAGCCCGCACTGAACCGTCTCTACCGGCTCACCAGTCACCGCCGATCCCGACCATTGTGCAGGCTAGCTCAGAGCACAGGGCTAATGAGCCCTGACCACTCGAAAATCAAAGGTGGCAATCGAGCTCCCCGGCCGGAGTTCCCAACGGCTGTTGTCTCGGCGCTGGATCAGGAGAGCGCGGCCCTAGTCGTCGACGACGGAACCCGCCACGCTGACCGAGTGACGACCGTCTGCGCTTACAGCAATGAGGTTCCATCGTGGGCTCGGACGAATAGACCACCCTCGCTGAGGGCGTCTGTGACGCGGATAGCCCGAGCCTCCGGCATTGCTTCGATTACTTCTGCAGGGCGGAGCCAAGCAACTGAGACGGCTTCGTCTGATGTTTGAGGCCGTCCATCGACCGGTCGACAGAGAATGGCCAGGGAGACCACACCTAGCTTCATGCTCTTGTAGGCACCGGCCAGTCGCTCCGGCGCGACTTTTACGCCGGTTTCTTTGAGCACCTCGCGGACTACGCCCTCATACGGAGTTTCGTCCAACTCCAACACACCGCCTGGTGGCACAAACCGGCCGTCGTCAGCTCTCTTGATTGCCAGGATGCAGCCGTCCGGGCGTTGCACAATTCCCGACACACTCACTGAGTGACGAGGCAAACTCACATGCTTCTTCACTTTTCCGCCGTTCCATCAGCCGAGGACATGGATGCCATTGTGTTGGCGGATAGGAACAGTGGCGTGAGTAGCCAGGGCGTCTCGAACGCGGACGGCGAAGGCTTCATCAGCCAAATCGGCAACCTCGTCGACTGTCACCCATCGGAACGCAGTGCTCTCGTCCGTCTCCTGGAGAGTGCCCACCTGGGAT
Source organism: Actinomadura decatromicini (assembly GCF_008121305.1). Lineage (NCBI taxonomy): Bacteria > Bacillati > Actinomycetota > Actinomycetes > Streptosporangiales > Thermomonosporaceae > Actinomadura > Actinomadura decatromicini. The sequence goes on from NZ_VSRQ01000006.1 coordinate 564,369, forward strand.
GAGGCGCTGGATGCCCTCGGCGCGGACGAGGACGCCGAGCCGCTGCACGTGGCGCGGTTCGGGCGACAGATCGACGCGCAAGGCGTCCTGACCGACTCCCCGCCATCCCGCAAGTTGATCGGCTACCTGACCAAGTACCTGGTCAAAGGCGTCGCCGAATGCCACCGGGCGCAAACTGACGCGCAGCAGGAGCATGTCGACCGGATGGCCGAAGCACTCCGCTATGAGCCGTGCTCGCCTACGTGCGCGAACTGGCTGCGCTACGGCGTCCAGCCCAAGAACCCGCGCAAGGGCATGGCGCCGGGGTTCTGCAAGGGCAAAGCCCACCGACGCGAACACCTCGGCTACGGCGGCCGCCGCGTCCTGGTCTCCCGCAAGTGGTCCGGCAAGACGCTGGCCGATCACAAGGCAGACCGGAAGGCATGGGTCCTGGCCCGGCTGGCCGAGGCCGGAATACCCGTCGCCAACCCCGCCGACCCGAAAGCCGTGCACATCTGGGAACGCGCCGGACCCAGCGACCCGGAGGTGAAACCGACCGATCAACGGCTCCTGCTCCTCGTCAACGAACGCATCCAACGGCGCCGCCAGCTCGACGCCGCGACCCACAACCCCACCCGCGAACTTTCGGCAACTGAGATCAGGGAGGCAGCCTGATGGCGAACAAGAAGGGCAAGCGTCGGTTCGGCAGCGTCCGTCAACTGCCTTCCGGGCGCTTTCAGATCAGGTATCCGGGACCGGACGGCAAAATGCGCTCCGGCGGTACCACCTACGCCACCGAGCGTGAGGCAGAGAAACAGCTTTCGCTGATCGAGGCGAAACTACTTACGGGCGACTGGACGGACCCGAAGCGGGCCAAGGTCAAGCTGTCGGAGTACGCGGCCAAATGGATCACGGAGCGGCCAGACCTGCGCGTGCGGACGGTCGAGATCTACCGGGGTCTGCTCCGGCGTCACATCGTGCCGTATCTCGGCAATGTGCCCATTGGCAAGATCGACACGGCGGCCGTACGAGAGTGGCGGGCCGAACTGGTCAGTGCGGGCGTCGGCGCGTCCGAGGTGGCGAAGGCGTACCGGCTGCTGCGGGCCGTCCTCATGACGGCGACGGACGACCTGATCATTCCGCGCAACCCATGCCGGATCAAAGGCGCGGGCGAAGAGAAGCCGGACGAGCGACCAGTTCTCACGGTCGCCCAGGTGTTCAAGCTGGCGAAGATGATGCCGGAGCATCTGCGCGCCCTCGTCCTCCTCGCGACGTTCGCAAGCCTCCGGTGGGGGGAGGTCGTCGCGCTGCGCCGGAAGGACATCGACCTCAACGCGCGCACGGTCACCGTCCGGCAGGCACAAGTAGAGCTGGACACGGGCGAACTGATCATCGGGCCGCCCAAGTCACGGGCGGGCCTGCGGACGGTGGCACTCCCCCAAGCGATCATCCCCGAACTCAAGCGCCATCTCGGCAACTTCACCGGCCCCGAACCCGAAGCGCTGGTCTTCACTGGCAAGCGCGGCGGCGTCCTGCGGCGGGCCAACTTCCGCCGCGCAACCAAGTGGGGCGAGACAGTGACCACGCTCGGCGTGCCGAACCTCCACTTTCACGACCTTCGGCACACCGGCAACACGTTCGCCGCGGAGTCCGGCGCGACGCTCCGCGACCTCATGGAACGGATGGGCCATGACAGCGTGCGGGCGGCGATGATCTACCAGCACCGGACGGCGGGCGGTAACCGGGCGATCGCCCAAGCGATGGACGACATGATCAACGACGACCCGGACGACGATGACGGGTCCGCCGGAGGGCTCGCGCTCGTCGGCTAATGGCACGCTAATGGCACGATGACCCCGTTTCCTAGATCGGAAACGGGGTCTTTGCGCAGGTGGGCGCGGACGGTTTCGAACCGCCGACTCCTCGCTTGTAAGGCGAGTGCTCTACCCCTGAGCTACGCGCCCGCGTTGCCGGGAAAGCGTACCCGGTCGGTGGTGGCGATCGCGAAACGGTTTGGACGGGGAGGTTACGGGAGGTGGATCCAGACCCCCTTGATCTCGGTGTAGGCGTCCAGGGCGTAGGGGCCCATCTCGCGGCCCCAGCCGCTCGACTTGTAGCCGCCCCAGGGGGCGGCGGCGTCGGGGATGGGGAGCATGTTGACGAAGATGGCGCCCGCGCGGATGTCGGCGGCGAGGCGGTGGGCCGTGGACAGGTCGCGGGTCCACAGGGACGCGGCCAGGCCGAACTCGGTGTCGTTCGCGCGGACGGCGAGCTCCTCCACGTCGTCGTAGGCGAGGACGGGCAGGACGGGCCCGAAGATCTCCTCGCGGGCGATCGTCATGTCGTCGGTGACGCCGCCGAAGACGGTGGGCGCGTAGAAGTTGCCGGGGCCGTCGCCGCGGTGGCCGCCGGTGACGAGCTCGGCGCCCTGCTTGCCGCCCGTCCGGACGAAGGAGTCGACGCGGTCGAGGTGCTCGGCGGAGACGAGGGGGCCGATCTGCGTCTCCGGGTCGAGGCCGGGGCCGACGCGGAGGCCGGACGCGGCGGCGGCGAGCTTCTCGGTGAACTCGTCGGCGCGGCGGCGGTCGACGTAGAGGCGGGTGTAGGCGGCGCAGACCTGGCCGCTGTTGAGGAGGGCGCCCTGGAGGTTGCCGGCGACGGCCTCGTCGATGTCGGCGTCTCTGGCGATGATGGAGGGCGCCTTGCCGCCGAGTTCGAGGGTGACGCGCTTGAGGTTGCTCGCGGACGACTTGACGATCTCGCGTCCGACCGTGCTGGAGCCGGTGAAGGAGATCTTGTCGACGCCGGGATGCGCGACGAGGGCGCGGCCGACGGCGGGGCCGCCGGTGAGGAGGTTGACCACGCCGGGCGGGAAGCCCGCCTCGGCGCACAGCTCGACCAGCCGGACGGTGGTCAGCGGCGTCTGCTCGGCGGGCTTGATGATGACGGTGTTGCCGCAGGCGAGGGCCGGGGCGAGCTTCCACGACGCGATCATCAGCGGGAAGTTCCACGGGGTGATCAGCGCGCAGACGCCGACGGGTTCGCGCCGGACGTAGTGCAGCGTGTCCGGGAACGAGATCGGGGAGACGGCCCCCTCCAGCTTGGTGACCCAGCCGGCGAAGTAGCGGAAGTGGTCGGCCGCGCCGTCCACGCTGACCGTCTTCGCGACGCCGAGCGGCTGGCCCTGGTCGCGGGTCTCCAACTCGGCCAGCTCGGCCGCGTTCTTCTCGATCAGCTCCGCAACGCGCCAGAGGAGGCGGGCGCGCGCGTTGGGCAGCATCTTGGCCCAGGACGGCTCGTACAGCGCGGCCCGGGCGGCGTCGACCGCGTCCTCGACGTCCTGCGGACCGGCCTCCGCGCAGGTGGCGAGGAGCTTCCCGGTGGCGGGATCGGTCGTGGTGAACTCTGCGCCGTCCGCCGCGGCGGCCCACTCGCCGTTGACGTAGAGCCGGGTGTTCATGGTGGCCTCCCCCTGGTCGCGGAATGAGGCCAGTCTCGGCCGCCGCCCCCGGCGTGTCTTGTCTGTGCCGGTACGGAGCTTGCCCAAACCTGTATCGATCAGTCGCCGGAGACGGTCACCCGGTACTCGCGCGGGCTGGCGCCGTAGGCGGCCTTGAACAGGCGGCTGAAGTGCGCGGCGTCGACGAACCCCCAGCGGGCCGCGATGGCGCTGACCGGGCGGTTCAGCTGGAGGGGGTCGCGCAGGTCGCGGCGGCAGTGCTCCAGCCGCCGCTCCTTGATCCACGATGAGACGGTCGTGCCCTCCTCGCGGAACAGGTTGTACAGGTGCCGGGACGAGACGAAGTGCGCGGCGGCGATGTCGTCCGGCGAGAGGTCGGGGTCGTCCAGGTGCCGTTCGATGTAGGCGCGGACGCGCAGCAGCAGGGCGCGGCGGCGCGACTCGGGGGTCGGCGCGGACATGTCCATGTGCTCGGCGAGCAGCGTGACGAGCAGGTCGGCGATGTTGTCGCCGAGCCGGACGCCGCCGTGGTCGTCCAGCTCGTCGAGCTGCTCGGCGAGCTGGACGAGGAACGCCGACAGCAGCGCCCCGACGCCCTGCCGCCCGGAGATGCGGGTGGCGGTGACCCGGGCGATGGCGTCCTCGGGCAGGTGCAGCAGGCGGCGCGGCACCATCAGGACGAGCTGCCGGTACGAGTCGTCGAACGCGAGCGTGTACGGGCGCGTCGTGTCGTAGATGGTGAAGTCGCCGGGGACGAGCGCCGCCTCCCGCCCGTCCTGGGTGAGCAGGCAGTACCCGTTGAGCTGGACGCCGATCTTGTAGTGCCCCGGGTCGGAGCGCGCGATCAGCGCGCCGGTGCGCCGCACGACGCTCGGCGTCGACGCGACCTCCGTGACCTTGAGCGCCCCGAGCTCGCGGCCGCGGATGCGGCCCTCGAAGAGCTCCGGGCGGGTCGTCTCCGCCCGGAGCGGCACGAACGTGTCCGACACCGAGCTGCGCCAGAAGTCGAACCGCTCGGCGGCGGGCAGATCGGCTGTCCTGATGACCATGGACATGCGCGTTTCCCCAGGTGAAGCCCCGCTTGCTCCGTCGTTCACATGGTGCACCCTCGGACCGGGGTCGCGCCAGTGGCAACCGTGCTCACTGCATGGCCTCGCGGACGAGATGCGTGTCGGTGAACTGCTCGAAGGCCGTGACCTTACCGTCCTTCACCCGCCACGCGTGGACGAACCGCACGCGCATCGCCTTTCCGGTCGCCCGATACGTCCCGGAGTAGTGGCCGATCCCGACGACCGTGCCGTCCCCGCCGTCGACGAGCTCGTCGGGGTCGGCGCGGAAGTTCTTCCAGTCCTGGCCGAGCCGGCCGAAGACCCCGGCCTTGATCGCGTCGACGCCCACGTAGGTGCCCGCGTAGGGGAAGCCGTCCATCTCCGTCCAGGCGATGTCGTCGGCGAAGTCCGCGACCATGCCGTCCAGGTCGCCGCGGTCGGATGCCGCGTAGTGGGCCTTGACGACGTCGTACGCCTCGCTGCTCATATGCATCCCTCTCCCAGTGTCCGGCCAAGTCCAGCGGCTCGCCCGGCCCTGGATCTTGGCTGTATCCGAACACTCCTTGTCTGTGGAAGCACACCCTTGTCTGTGGCAGCACCCTAGGACGCGGGAGTGAGGCGCGTCAGGGCGTCGGCCAACCGGTCGGCGGCGGTGGGCCGGGCCGCTGCGGGCAGCCCGCCGACGACCTTGAGCGCGAACCGCATGAGCCACGGGTGGGACAGCCCCTGCCGGGTCGCGACGCGCATGACGCGCGGGTCGTCGATGGCGCGGGTGAAGGCGCGGCCCAGCGTGAACGGCCCGCCGTTGGCGCGTTTCAGCGCCGCCGGATACGTCCGCAGGACCCGTTCCGGGACGGGCGCGGACGACGCCTTGGCGACCACCTCGGCGGCGATCCGGGCGGCTTCGAGCGCGTAGGCGATGCCCTCGCCGTTGGACGGGTTGACCATCCCGCCCGAGTCGCCGACGAGCAGCAGCCCCGGCAGGTAGTGGGGCTGGCGGCTGAACCCCATGGGCAGGGCCGCGCCCCGCAGGGGGCCTGTGGCGCCGTCCTCGGTGAAGCCCCAGTCGCGCGGGAGCGTGGCCAGCCAGCGGGCGAGGAGGCCGTGGTAGTCGGGGTGCTCGCCGCGCAGCAGGGCCACGCCGACGTTGCAGGTGCCGTCTCCCATGCCGAAGACCCAGCCGTATCCGGCGGGTGCGAGGTCGAGCCATATTTCGAGGTGGTCGTCGTCGTGGCGGGGGCTGCGGTAGTAGCGGCGGCCCGCGATGCCGATCGGACGGTCCCGGCGCGCCCGCACCCCGAGCGCGACGGACAGCCGGGACGACGCGCCGTCCGCCGCGATCACGACCCGGGCGTGCTCGACGCCGCCCGCGGTCCGGACACCGGTCACCCGTCCGTCGGCGTGGACCGGGCCGATGACCTTGGTGTCCTCCCACAGGGTCGCGCCCGCGGCGGCGGCGTGCCGGGCGAGCAGTTCGTCGAGGCCCGCGCGGGTGCGGGTGAGGCCGGGGCCGTCCGGCCAGGCGATCTCCAGGCGGCGGCCCGCGCCGACGAGCCGGATGCCCTTGTTGGGGAACCAGCCGGGCCCGGTGAGGTCGACGCCGAGGGCGCGCAGTTCGTCGACGGCGCGCGGCGTGAGCCCGTCCCCGCAGACCTTCTCGCGCGGGAAGGACGACTTCTCCAGCACGAGCACGTCCAAGCCGGACCCCGCGAGGTGCCGGGCGACGGCGGATCCGGCGGGACCGGCGCCCACGACGATGACGTCCCGCATCACACCTCGCGACCGGCGGGCGGGGTCACCGGTTCGGCGGTTCGGCGCTGATGTCGGCGAGCGCCGAGCGCTCGTCGCGCTGCACGGCGAGGTCCCCGATCGACACCATCCCGATCGGCCGGTCGCCGTCCACGACCGGGACGCGGCGGACGGCGTGCCGCCGCATCAGCTGCACGGCGGCGTCCGCGTCGGCGTCCGGCGGGATCGTGACCATCTCGGTGCTGCAGATGTCCGCGACGGTCGTGGCGGACACGTCGCGGTCGACGGCGACGGCGCGGACCACGATGTCGCGGTCGGTGACCATGCCGCGCAGCCGTCCGTCGTGGACGACCAGGACGTCGCCGATCCCGTGCTGGCGCATGAGGTCCCCGGCCCGGGTCAGGGACGTGTCCGGCGGCACCGCGACGGGCACCGGGGTCATCACCTCGTTGACCTTCTGGGGCATGAGCGAGCCTCCCCTCTTGCTGGCTCGCCTACCCAGCGGCGGGCCGGATATGTCCGTGCGGCCGACGCGGTGGGGAGTGGGCGGCTAGCCCTGGGAGTCGGGTCCGTCCTGCTCGGCGAGGAAGCGCTCGAACTGGGCGCCGAGCTCGTCGGCGGTGGGCATGTCCTGCGACTCGGCGAGGAGGCTGTCGCGGGCGGCGGCCCCGGCGAAGGCGTCGTACTGCTGCTCCAGCGCCCGGACGACCTTCTCCACCTCGTCGTTGCCGTCGACCTGCTCGGCGATGTCGGCGTCGGTCGCGGTGGCCGCCTCGCGGAGCCGCTCGACCGGCAGGTCCAGCCCGGTCGCGTCGATGACGCCCTCCAGCGCCGCGACGGCGGCGGCCGGGTACGCGGACTGCGCGAGGTAGTGCGGGACGTGCACCGCGAGCCCCACCGCGTCGTGCCCCGCCTCGCCGAGCCGCAGTTCGAGCAGGCCGGCGGCGCTGCCCGGCACCTGCACCTTGTCGAACCAGGAGTTCCGGGTGACCAGTTCGGGCCGCGTCGCGTGCGCGGTGATGCCGACCGGACGGGTGTGCGGGACGCCCATCGGGATCCCGTGGAACCCGACGACCAGCCCCACGCCGAGCCGCTCCACCAGATGCAGGACGGACGACGTGAACCCTTCCCACAGCCGGTCGGGCTCGGGCCCGGAGAGCATGAGGAACGGGCTGCCCGCCTCGTCCCGGAGCAGCCGGACGACCAGCTCCGGCGCCTCGTAGGACGCCCAGTGGTCGCGGTCGAAGGTCATCGGCGGGCGGCGGGCCCGGTAGTCGATCAGCGAGTCGACGTCGAAGCGGGCGACGACACGGTGCTCCAGCGCCTCCAGGAGGTGCTCGCGCACGAGCTGCCCGGTGGACCCCGCGTCCACGAAGCCGTCGAGGCTGTGCAGCAGCACCGGACCCGTCAGCTCTGGCAGGTCGGTGTCGAGCTCGTACAGATCCTCAGGGTTAAGCAACGTCTCCCCCATCTCCGTGTCCAACATCCACAGTACTCATTCCGGGCCCGTCGCCGCCGGGCCCCGGGACCGTCCGGCCGGGCTCCCCGGACATGCCTCGAAGCCCAGTGGCCAAGGGTGTCGGATAACACGCGGCCGGCTTGAAAGCTTCCGCGCGGAGGGGTGATCAGGGGCGACGGCACGACCGGGTCGCCCCGTCTGTTCTGCATTACCTGGAGGAGAACTTGGATTGCCTCCAGGCCACAGTCGCCGGGGACGTACAGCGGAGAGCCTCTAGGGCAGGCTCCACAGGGAGACCGACAGAAGGCCCAGACTGACGGCGATGAGCAGCATCGCGGTGGAGCCTCCGCCCTCGCCGCCGGAGACGCCCCGTCCCCGCGTCAGGAGGAAGGCGGAGCACGCGAGGAAGCCCGCCGCGACGACGTCCATCGCCACTGCGAGCGCGGTCACGGCACCACCTTTTCCCTCATCTGAGCAAACCCTAGAGGAGTGCGGACGATCACACCGCCGCCCCACCGCAGCCGACCGACGGCCGCGCCCCGCCGCGTCGGCGTGCGCATCCCCGCCCGGACACGACAGAATCGGATTCGGAATCGCGAAAGGGAGGACGCATGACCGGAGCGAAGCGAGGATCATGGCGCCGACCCCACGGGGGCCTGGGGGACGCCCCCCAGAGAGGCAGGGACGCATGACCGACGACCGACCGTCCCGGGCTGGGCGCCCGTACGACGTCGTGCTGTTCGGCGCGACCGGGTTCACCGGCGCACTGACCGCCGAGTACCTCGCCGGGCGCGCGGGTCCCGGGACGCGCTGGGCCCTGGCCGGACGCGACGAGGCCAAGCTCGCGGCCGTCCGCGACCGGCTGGCCGAGCTGAACCCCGCCTGCGCCGACCTCCCCCTGCTGCACGCCGACATCGCCGAACTCGCGTCGATCGAGAAGCTCGCGGACGCGGCGCGGGTCGTCATCACGACGGTCGGCCCGTACTCGAAATACGGCGAGCCCCTGGTCGCGGCGTGCGCGCGCGCCGGGACCGACTACGTCGACCTCACCGGGGAGCCCACCTTCGTCGACCGCATGTACGTGAAGTACCACGAGGAGGCGGTGCGCAGCGGCGCGCGGATCGTCCACGCCTGCGGGTTCGACTCGATCCCGCACGACCTCGGCGCCTATTTCACGGTCAAGCACCTGCCGGAGGGCGTGCCGCTGCGCGTGGAAGGTTTCGTCCGGGGGCGCGTCTCGCCGTCCGGAGGCACCTGGCACTCGGCCATCGACGTCTTCGCCGACATGGCGGGGATGCGCCGCGCGGAGCAGGAGCGCGCGCGGATGGAGGAGAAGCCCAAGGGCCGGGCGGTGCGGATCTCCCGCCGTCCGATCCCGCGCACCCGCGTCGGCGGCGGCTGGACGCTTCCGATGCCGACCCTCGACCCGCAGATCGTCGTCCGCTCGGCCGCCGCGCTCGACCGGTACGGGCCCGACTTCAGCTACGGCCACTACGTCGCCGTGAAGCGCCTGGCGGGCGCCGCCGCGCTCGCCGCCGGAGCCCCCGTGCTGGTCGGGCTCGCGCTGCTTCCGCCCACACGGTCGCTGCTGCGGCGCCTGCGCGCCCCCGGCGACGGGCCGTCCGCGCGGGAGCGGGAGCGGAGCTGGTTCAGCGTGACGTTCGTCGGCGAGGGCGGCGGCGCGCGCGTCGTCACCGAGGTCGCGGGCGGCGATCCCGGCTACGGCGAGACGGCCAAGATGCTCGCCGAGTCGGCGCTGTGCCTCGCCCACGACGACCTCCCGGACACGTCCGGGCAGGTCACGACCGCCGCCGCCATGGGCGACGCGCTCATCGAGAGGCTGGTCAAGGCGGGCATCACCTTCCGCGTCCGCCAAGGCGGATGAAGATCAGATCGCTTTACCCGGGTTCATCAGCCCATCGGGGTCGAGGGCCTGCTTGATCCGCCGCTGGACGTCCCGGACGCCGGGCTCCAGCTCGCCGTCCAGCCACGGCCGCTTCAGCACGCCGACGCCGTGCTCGCCGGTCAGCGTGCCGCCGAGCTCGATCGCGGCGGTGAACACCTCGTCCGCGGCGGCCTGGACGTCGGGCGGCGGCTCGGTCAGCCCGCGCTCGAAGATGAACACCGGGTGGAGGTTGCCGTCGCCCGCGTGCGCGACCGTCAGGATCGTGACGCCGTGCCGCTCGGCCGCGCGCTCGACGCGGCCGACCATCTCGGGGAGCCGGGAGCGGGGCACGCACACGTCCTCGACCAGGCAGTTCCCGAGCCGCTCGGCGGACGGATGGGCGAGCCGCCGGATCTCCAGCAGCGCGGCGGCCTCCGCCTCGTCGGTGGACATCGCGGCGAAGTCGGCGCCCGCCTCCTCGCAGTGGCGGAGCAGCTCCTCGGCCGGGCACTCGGGCCCGTCCGTCTGCGTGATGATCATGGCGGCGGTGTCGGTGTCGAGGTCGATGCGGCGCCAGTCGTCGATCGCGCGCAGCATCGCCCGGTCGATCAGCTCCAGCAGGCTGGGCCGCAGGCCCGCGCCCATGATCGACGCGGCGGCGGCGCCCGCGGCGGAGACCGACCCGAACGTGGCGAGGACGGTCACCGGCGGGCCCGCCGGCGCGGGCCGCAGCCGGACGGTCGCCGACGTGATCACCCCGAGCGTCCCCTCCGAGCCGACGAACAGGCCGGTGAGGTCGTAGCCGGTGACGCGCTTGACCGTCCGCCCGCCGGTCCGGATCACCCGCCCGTCCGCGAGGACGACCTCAAGGCCGAGTGCCGAGTCGCGCGTCACGCCGTACTTCACGCAGCGCAGCCCGCCCGCGTTGGTGGCGAGGTTCCCGCCGATGGTGGAGATCTCGTGGCTGGACGGGTCGGGCGCGTACATCAGGCCGTGCTCGCGGGCCGCCCGGTCGAGGTCGGCGGTGATCACGCCGGGCTCGACGACGGCCAGCTGGTCCGCGGGGGCCAGCTCGCGGATCGCGGTCATCCGGGCGAGGGAGAGGACGAGGCAGCCGTCGGTCGCGGTGGCGCCGCCCGCGAGGCCCGTCCCGCCGCCGCGTGGCACGATGGGGACGCGGTGCTCGGCCGCCCAGCGCACGGCCGTGACCACGTCGGAGGTGTCGCGGGCGAGCACCACGGCGAGCGGCGCGCCCGGCACCGCGTAGGTCTGGTCGCGGCTGTGGGCGTCCATCGCGTCCGGGTCGGCGATGACCCGGCCGGAGGGGAGCCGGTCGGCGAGCGCGGCGACAGCGTCCATCCAGCGAACATCCTTTCCGTATTATGGAAGGCTATTTCGCATTATAGACTCTGTCCCAGGTCAGCCGGCGGGGCGGTCCAGCTCCTCGGCGAGGACGGCCTGCAGCCGCACCGCCACCTCGGTCAGCCGCCCCTTCGGGAAGCGGTCCTTCGGCGCGGTCACGCTGACCCCCGCGGACGGGACGCCCCGCCCGAGGAACACCGGGACGGCCGCGCACCGCACGCCCTCCTCGTTCTCCTCCAGGTCGAGGGCGTAGCCGCGCTCGCGGATCGCGGCCATCTCCTCGGCCAGCCGGGCCGGGGACGTGATCGTGTTGCGGGTGACCGCGCGCAGGTCCTGGGTGGAGGCCCACAGCTTGATCGCCTCGTCGGTGGGGTAGGTCCAGGCGAGCAGCGCCTTGCCGACGCCGGTGCAGTGCGCGGGGTTTCGCCCGCCGATGACCGAGGTCATCGTGATGGGGTGGATGGCCTCGACCTTGTCGACGTAGACGATCTCGGCGCCGTCCAGGACGGCCATGTGCGTGGTCTCGTTCAGCTCCTCGCGCAGCCGCAGCAGCACCGGGTGGACGAGCGAGCGCAGGTCGATCCGGTCGTAGAAGCGGAAGGCCGCGGCGAGCAGCTCCGTGCCGAGGAAGTACGGGCCGTTCGGCTCCGGCTGCGCGGCGAAGCCGCGGTGCCGGAGCGCGCCGAGGAGCCGGTGCAGGGAGCTGCGCGGGATGCCGGAGCGGACGGCGAGGTCCTCCAGGGTCACGCCGCGCCCGCTCTCGGAGAGCAACTGAATGATGCGCAGCGCCCGGTCGACGCTGGCGACCGGCGACTCTTTGGTGCTCATACGCCCCTCTTCCGGATTTCCGTGATACGGAATGATAGCCCACAATACGGATGCCCTGCTACATTCGCCGCGTGATGAAGGCACTCGTATTCACCGCACCGAGTGTGGTGGAACTCCAGGACATCGACGAGCCGTCCGTGCGATCCGGGGAGACCCTCGTCGCGGTGGCCGCCGCCGGGATCTGCGGGAGCGAGCTGCACGGCGTCCGGACACCCGGGTTCCGCACGCCGCCGCTCGTCATGGGACACGAGTTCGCCGGCACCCTGCCGGACGGCCGCCGCGTCGTGGTGAACCCGATCCTCTCCTGCGGGGTCTGCGACCTCTGCGGGCGGGGGCAGCGCCAGCTCTGCCGCGAGCGGGCGCTGATCGGCGTGCACCGGCCCGGCGGGTTCGCCGAGCGGGTCGCCGTGCCGGCGTCGGCCGTCCACCAGCTGCCGGACGGCATGACGTGGACGGCCGCCGGGCTGATCGAGCCGATCGCCTACGCCCTGCACAGCTGGAACGTCGCCGACGGCCCGGACGGCGCGCGGGTCGGCGTGATCGGCTGCGGCACGATCGGGCTGCTGTGCGTGCAGCTCGCGCGGCTGCGCGGCGCCGCGTCGGTCGTCGCGGCGGATGTGTCGCCGCGGCGCGCGGCGATCGCGGCGCGGCTCGGCGCGGACGCCGCCGGCCCCGCGCTGACCGGCGAGTTCGACGTCGTCTTCGACGCGGTGGGGCTCCCGGCGACGCGGGCCGACGCGCTCGCCCGGCTGCGTCCCGGCGGGATCGCGGTCGCGCTCGGGCTGGCGAGCGCCGACCCCGGCTTCGACGCGGCCGACCTGGTCCGAGCGGAGAAGCGGCTGCTCGGCTCGTTCGGCTACACCGCCGCCGAGTTCGCCGCCGCCACGGACATCGCCGCCGAATGCGACCTGAGCTGGGTGGACACCTTCCCCCTCGCGGACGGGGCGCGGGTCTTCACCGAGCTGATGAACGGCGGCATGGAGCCCGTGAAGGCGCTCCTCACCCCCTAGAGAGGCGAGAAAGGAGAGGGTCATGAACGTCAGCGCGGGGTTCCGGGAGCTGGCCGTGCCGTCCGGCATGGTCGGCGTCTGCGCCCTGGGCCAGGCCGGGTTCCTGCTCAAGGGCGCGGACGGGACGGTCGTCGCCGTCGACCCCTACCTGTCCGACCGGCTGGCCGAGGACTCGGAGTTCGGCCCGCCGGGACGGTGGGCGCGCAGGTTCCCGCCGCCGTTCCCGCCGGGCGAGCTGGACGCCGACGTCGTCCTCGTCACGCACGAGCACGCCGACCACTTCGACCCGCACACGCTCGGGCCCGCGCTCGCGCGCACGCGGTTCACGGTGGTCGCGCCGCCCGCCCTGCGCGACGACGTCGCCGCGCTCGGCGCGCCCTTCGAGCCCGCGCACGCGGGGCGGCCCCTTGAGCTGGGCGGTGTCCGCGTGCATCCGATCCCGGCCGCGCACTCCCCCGAGTACACCGGCCCGGAATGCTACGACGTGATGGTCCAGGACGGCGCGCACCGCTTCCTCGGCTACGTCGTCGAGCTGCAGGAAGGCGTGTCCGTGTACCACGCGGGCGACACCGTCCTGCATCCGGAGATCGACCGGGCGCTGGACGGCCTGCGCCCGCGCGTCGCGCTGCTGCCGGTGAACGGCCGCGACCGGATCCGCGAGGAGCTCGGCATCGTCGGGAACCTGACCGTCCGGGAGGCGGCGCACCTGGCGGCGGCGGCCGACGCGCGCTGGCTGGTCCCGAGCCATCACGACCTGTTCGCCGTCAACGCCGAGTCCGTCACCACGTTCGTCGACACGCTCGACCGCCGGTTCCCCGACCAGGAGTATTTCGTGCCGAAGGTCGGCCGGCCGGTCGTGCTCGGAGTCTGAGAGGTCCGTCCATGCACACGTCCACGTCCACCCCGACCGGCGGCCGCGGGAGGTGGCGGCCATGCGCGGGCTGATCGGCAAGAACGTCCTGATCACGGGCGGCACCAGCGGGATCGGGGAGGCCGCCGCGCAGCGGTTCCTCCAGGAGGGCGCCCGGGTCTTCGTCTGCGGGCTCGACCGTGTCGGGGAGGTCGTCGCCGAGTTCGGGGCCCTCGGCGAGATCTCCGGCACGGTCTGCGACGTCTCCCGCGAGGACGACGTCGCGCGCCTGGTCGCCGAGGCCGACGCGGCGCTCGGCGGGATCGACGTCCTGCTCAACAACGCCGGGACGTCCTGGCGCGAGCCGTTCCTGAAGATCACCCCGGCGCACTGGGACACGATCATCGCGGTGAACCTGCGCGGCATGTTCCTCGTCGGGCAGGCGGTCAGCAGGCACATGGTCGAGCGCGGCACGCGCGGCTCGATCGTCAACATGGCCTCCACGAACGCGCTCGGCGGCGAGGAGGACTACGCGCACTACAACGCGTCCAAGGGCGGGGTCCTCCAGCTCACGCGGACGATGGCGGTCGAGCTCGGCCGGTACGGCATCCGCGTCAACGCGGTCTGCCCCGGCTACATCCGCACCCCGCTGAACGCGTCGATCGAGGCGAGCCTCGACCCCGGGTTCGTGGCCGCCTACCAGCGCGACCACATCCCGCTCGGCCGCGCCGGGCAGGCCGCGGAGGTCGCGTCCGTTTACGCGTTCCTCGCCTCGGACGAGGCGTCCTTCGTCCACGGAGCCGAGCTGGTCGTCGACGGCGGCCAGCTCGCGATCATGTAAAGGGAAAGAGCAGTGGCACGCATCGTCTTCATCGGCGCCGGGAGCGTCGAGTTCACCAAGAACGTCCTGTCCGACCTCCTGACGCTGCCGGGGCTCGGCGGCTCGACGCTCGTCCTGCACGACATCGACGCCGACCGGCTCGCGACGGCCGAGGCGATGGCGCACCGCATGGTCGCCCGGCGGGGGCTGCCCGCCAAGGTCGAGGCGCACGCCGACCGGCGCGCCGCCGTCGCGGGCGCGGACTACGTGATCAACGAGATCGCGGTCGGCGGATTCGCCGCGACCCGGATCGACTTCGAGGTCCCGGCCCGGCACGGGCTGCGCCAGACGATCGCCGACACGCTCGGCATCGGCGGGATCTTCCGCGCGCTGCGCACGATCCCGGTCATGACGGCGCTCGGCGACGACCTCGCCGAACTGGCCCCGGACGCCCTGCTCCTCAACTACACCAACCCGATGACGATGATCCCGAGGGCGGTGTGGGAGGGGACGTCCTTCCGCAACGTCGTCGGCATCTGCCATTCGGTGCGCGACACCCAGGCGCGGCTCGCGGAGCTGGTCGGCGTCCCCGTGGACGAGACCGCGTTCGTCACCGCCGGGGTCAACCACCAGGCTTTCGTGCTGAGATTCGAGCACGAGGGACGGAACATGTATCCGCGCCTGGCCGAGGTGGTCGCGGCGGATCCGAAGCTGCGGAACACGGTCCGGGCCGAGGTCTTCACGCGGTTCGGCCACTTCCCGACCGAGTCGAGCGTCCACGGCTCGGAGTACCTGCCGTGGTTCCTGCGGCACGACGACCAGGTGGAGAAGTTCGGTATCCACGTCGGCGCCTACCTGGAGTGGTCGGAGGAGAACCTCGCGTCCTACGAGGAGACGCGCCGCAAGCTCGCGGCCGGCGAGGACGTGGAGATCGAGCCGATGTCGGAGCTCGCCTCTGAGATCATCCACTCGATCGAGACGGGCGAGCGGAGGATCGTGCACGGCAACGTCCGCAACGACGGGCTGATCACCAACCTGCCCTCGGACGCCTGCGTGGAGGTGCCCTGCGTGGTCGACCGGGCGGGCGTCCGGCCGACCCGGATCGGGGCGATGCCGCCCCAGCTCGCCGCCCTGAACCGGACGTTCCTGAACGTGGGCGAGCTGACCGTCCGGGCCGCCCTGGAGGGCAGCCGCGAGCACGTGTACCACGCGGCGATGCTCGACCCGAACACCGCCGCCACCCTGACCCTCGACCAGATCCACGACCTGGTCGACGACATGATCGACGCGCACGGCGACGCGCTCCCCGCCGGCCTCCGCCGCGCGCGCCGAGGAGACTCCCGATGAAGCTGAGCGAGTACCGGCCGCGGCCGCGGCTGCGCGTGCCGGAGACGTCCGTGCCGCGCGCCGCCGTCCCGGCGATCGACGCGCACAACCATCTCGGCCGCTGGCTGACCGGCAACTGGGCCGTCCAGGACGTGGGGGCGTTACTCGCCCTCATGGACTCGTGCAACGTCCGGACGATCGTGAACCTGGACGGCCGCTGGGGCGACGAGCTGGAGGCCAACCTCGACCGCTACGACCGCGCCCATCCCGGCCGTTTCTACACGTACTGCCACGTCGACTGGGATGACATCGGCCGCGAGGGCGCCCTCGCCGAGAGCCTGCGGCGCTCCGTCGCCGCGGGCGCCCGCGGCCTGAAGGTGTGGAAGGACCTCGGCCTGCACATCCGGGACTCCGCCGGGCAGCTCGTCCTGCCCGACGACCCGCGCCTCGCCGAACTCTGGGAGACGGCCGCGGAGCTGCGGATCCCGGTCGCGATCCACACCGCCGACCCGATCGCGTTCTTCGACCCCGTCGACGAGCGCAACGAGCGGTACGAGCAGCTCCTCGCCCACCCGGACTGGTCGTTCGCCGACCCGGGCCGGTTCCCGCGCTTCGACCGGCTCATGGACGCGCTGGAGGACCTCATCGCCGCGCACCCGCGGACGGTGTTCGTCGCCGTCCACGCGGGCTGCCAGGCCGAGGACCTCGGCCGCGTCGCCCGGATGCTGGCCGCCTACCCGAACCTGCACATCGACATCGCCGCGCGGATCGCCGAGCTCGGCCGGCAGCCGCGCGCGACGCTCGACCTGATCACCCGCTTCCCCGGCCGCGTCCTGTTCGGCACGGACGAGTTCCCGCCGAACCGCGAGACCTACACGACGCACTTCCGCTTCCTGGAGACGAAGGACGAGTACTTCCCGCACTCCGCGGAGGACCCGCCGCTGATGGGCCGGTGGCACATCAGCGGCCTCGGGCTCTCCGCGAACGTCCTGTCCTGCGTCTACGCGGACAACGCCGCGCGCCTGCTCGGCCTGTGCCCCTGACCCGTCATCCCTTCACCGCTCCCGCCAGGGCCTGCACGAACCGCCGCTGCCCGATCAGGAACACCACGAGGACCGGGACGGTCGTCAGCACCGTCCCGGCCATGATCTGCGGCCAGTCCGCGCGGTGCTGCCCCTGGAACGTGGCGAGCCCCGCCTGCACCGTGTAGTTCTCCTGGGACGAGATCGCCACCATCGGCCAGAACAGATCGTTCCAGGCGTAGATGAACGTGATGACGGCGAGCGCCGCGAGCGCGGGCCGCGCGACCGGCAGGACGACGCGGAAGAACACCCCGAACCGGGAGCAGCCGTCGATCCGCGCCGCCTCCTCCAGCTCGCGCGGGAAGTTCTGGAAGAACGACGTCATCAGGTAGACGCCGAGCGCGGACGCGAGCTGCGGCGCGATCAGCGCGCCCAGCGTGTTGATCAGATGCAGCTTGTTGAAGATCAGGAACGTCGGGATCACGGTGAGCTGGAACGGGATCAGCGTCGTCGCGATCACCAGCACCAGCGCGACCTTCCGCCCGGTGAACCGCAGCCGCGCGAACGCGTAGCCCGCCATGCTGCACAGCACCATCTGCGACAGGACGATCACCCCGGCGACGATCACGCTGTTGAGGAACCAGCGCGGGAACTGCGAGTCCGTCAGCAGCCCCCGGTACCCGGCGAGGTCGATCCCCGGCGGGACGAGCGGCGGCGGGAACCGGTTCAGCTCCGCCCGCGTCATGACCGACGCGCCGAGCATGTACACGAACGGCACCACCATCAGCAGCGACAGCGGCAGCAGCACGAGGTGCCGCGCGCTGGGCAGCCGCCCGGTCGGACGAAGGCGCGGCCGGAGCCGGGAGAACGGCGCGGTCGTCATAGCAGGAACCCCTTCTTGCGGCCGAACACCATGCCGATGACGATCGCGAGCAGGCTCCCCGCGAACAGGGCGTAGGCGACGGCGGCGCCGTACCCGGCGGTGAAGAACTCGAAGGCGAGCTGCCAGACGTAGTAGACGATCGTGATCGTCGAGTTGACGGGCCCGCCCTTGGTGGAGGTGAACAGCAGGTCGAAGAACTGGAGGCAGTCGATCAGCCCCCAGACGGCGAGGAACAGCGAGATCGGCCGCACGGACGGGACGATGATGTGCCGGAACGTCCGCCATGCCCCCGCTCCGTCGATGGCGGCCGCCTCCAGCACCTCCTTCGGGATGTCCTGCAGCGCGGCGAGGTAGATCACCACGTTGAAGCCGAACTGCGTCCAGATGAAGATCCCGCTGATCACGATGAGGGCCTGGGACGGGTCGTCCAGGAATCCCTGCGCGGGCAGGCCCGCGCGGGTGATCAGCCCGTTGACGACGCCGAAGTCCTTGTCGAACACGAACGCCATCAGCAGCCCCTCGGCGGCGGCCGAGGCGACGAACGGGACGAGGAAGCACGCCCGGTAGAACCCGATCCCCCGGATCGGCTTGTTCAGCAGCAGCGCGACCCCGAGCCCGAGCAGCAGCGACACCGGGATGTAGATGCCGGTCAGCTCCAGCGTGTTGCGGATCGCCTTCCAGAACACGGGGTCGTCGGCGAGCGTCCGGTAGTTGGCGAAGCCGACGCCCTGCCCCTCGCTGACGAGGTCGGAGTCGGTGAGCGACAGCCGGAACGCCCAGCCCATCGGCAGCAGCGAGAAGCCGAGCACGAGCAGCGTGGACGGCGCGGCGAACGACCATCCGGCGGCCTGGTCGCCGAGCCTGCGCCTGCCCCTGCGCTCCGGACGGGGCGGGGCCGCCCGCCGGTCGTCCTTCTTCGTCGTGACCGCCGTGCTCATTGGCCGGGCACCGCGAGCAGCGCGTCGGACTTGCGGGCGGCGTCGTCGAGCGCGCTCTTCGGGTCCGACCGGCCGAGCAGCACCGCGGCGATCGCGGTCGCGACGAACGACGACACCCGCGGGTACTTGGAGTTCACCGGCCTGATCTGCTTGGCGTTCGCGAGGTTCTGGGTGACGACGTCGATGCCCGGGTACTTCTTCACGAACTCCTGGTAGCCGGGGAGCTTGGTGATCGACTGGCGGGTCGGCAACTGGCCGGTGTCCTTCATCCAGACGAGCTGCTGCTCCGGCTTCGTCAGCCAGGTGAGGAACTCGGCCGCCGCCTTGACGCGCCGCTTCCCGTGGTCGAAGACGGCCCAGTTGTCGGGCCCGGAGACGGTCTGGTGGTCGCCGTTCGTCCCGGGCAGCGGCGCGATCCCGTAGTCGATCTTCGCGGTCTGGACGTCCGGCAGCACCCACGGGCCGGACAGGAACAGCCCGAGCCGTCCCGACTCGAACAGCTTCTGGCCCTTCTCGGCCGGGCTGGAGTCGATGTAGACGGACTTGTCCTGCGTCGCCATCTGCTGGAGGAACGTGAGCGCCTCCACCCCCGGCTGCGCGTTGAACGCGGCCTTCTTGCCGTCCTTCGACAGGATCGCTCCACCGCGCTGCCAGACGAGCGGCCACAGCGTCCAGGTCGTCTCCTCGCCGCCGCTGACCGCCCACGTGGTGCCGTAGTTCTTGTTCTTGGCGTCGGTGAGCTTCTTCGCCATGGCGCGGAAGTCGTCCCACGTCCACGTCGGCGCGGGTGGCTTGAGCCCGGCGTCGTGGAGCATCTTCTTGTTGTAGAGGACGGTCAGGTCGTCGACGACGGCCGGGAACCCGATCACCTTGCCGTTGACGGTCGCGGTCTGCCGGGTGTTGGGCCAGAAGTCGTCCCAGTTCGCGTCCGGGCCGAGGTACTTCTTCAGATCGGGGACCTTCGGGCTGCGCGCGAGCGCGGCGCCCCACGACCCGTACATGTAGGCGATGTCGGGGTAGGTGCCCGCCGCGAACCCGGCCGTGACCTTGGGCAGCATCGCGTCGGCGGTGGTGCCGCCGGAGTCGGTCTTCACCTTGATCCCGGGATGGGAGGCGTTGAACGACTGGACGAGCTTCTCGATCGACCGCGCCGCGGTGTCGTCCTGGCCGTGCCAGACCATCAGCTCGACCGGGCCGGAGGAGTCCCCGTCCCCGGACGATGAGCATGCGGCGACGCCGACCAGCGCCGCGACGAGGACCGGGATGAGCTTGTGCACCGGAGCACCTCCATAGATTTCCGTGATACGGAAAGCTATTCCAGATTGCGGCAAAAGCTAGCAGGGGACTTTAAGGCGGGTCAAGGTTGTCAAAAGCGGCGACGCCGCCCTCCGTCGAGGACGGCGTCGCTCCTGCGGTCTCCGCTGGCCCGCTCCGGGCCCTAGCCCACTTCGTGCCAGGGGATCTCGGGACGGGACGGCGCCACCACCGCGAGGGACTGGCCGCCGCGCACCCGCTCGTCCGGCGCGGCCGTCAGCCGGAACCGGGCGTTCGGACGGTGCGACTCGCCCACCGCGAGCAGCGTGCTGCCGCGGCGCAGCAGGAAGACCGCCACGTCCAGGCGGGACCACTCGCCCGCGTCGGCGGGGACGTCCACCCGGTAGAGCGTTCCATCGGTGTCGAGCGTGCTGGCGAGGTTGTGGTAGATCGCGGCGACGCCCGGGTTGCGGATCGCGACCGCGACCACGGCCGGGTCGTCGATGTCGACCGGCTCGATGTCCGGGCCGATCAGCGCGAGCGCCTCGGTGATCTCCGCGCGGCGGCCGCCGTCGTGCACCCCCGCCAGCAGGTGGACGGACGGCTCCCCGTTGCGCCGCAGGTAGGCGGACACGCCGAGCATCACCCGGACGGTCTCGTCGTCGCTGCGGCCCACGACCACGACCGTCCGGGCGGCTTCCAGGCAGGCGCGCTCGTAGGCGGACTCGTCGAACGCGACCACGTCGTACAGGCCCGGGTCGGGGTTCTCACCGGTCAGCTCACCCGGCCAGAAGATCGTCACGACCGGGGTCCGCGCGAACTCGGGGTCGGCGCGCAACTGGCCGATGATGGCCCGCAGGCCGTCCCGGTCGTAGCCGACCATCACGATGTGCCCGCGCTTGTGGAGCCGCGCCTGCCCGGTCGCCCTCATGATGCGTCCCTTCCCCATCCAGAGCGTCAGCTCGGCGAACATCACGAGCCCCGCGGTCAGCCCCGCCACGATGATCAGCACGCCGCCGATCCGCCCGCCGGTCGTCTCCGGGGACAGGTCGCCGTAGCCCGTGGTGGTGCCGCTGACGAGGAAGTACCAGACGTACTCGTCCGGCCGCTTGATGTCGGCGCCGGACGGCTCGAACACCGCGATCAGCGCCCAGCCCCCCACGAACGCCGCGAGGAGGACGAGCGCGGGCGCGCGCCAGGACCGCCCGGTGATCCGGTTGACCAGGCGCATCAGCACGATCGGCATCCGCGCAGCGTGCCAGCGTGCGAAATGTCGCGTCAAGCCCGAAATGCCATGGTCAGCGCGACCGGACACGGTCAGCGCCGCTCCAGCGGTCAGCGCGGCACCCGGCCGGCGCCCCGGCGGCGCGGGGCTAGCGGGCGGGACCGCCGCGCAGGACGCGGCTCAGCGCCGCCGCGACCTCCGCGGAGAGGTCGCCGTCGCCGGGGGCGGCGGGCGCCGCTCCCGAGCGCACGAGGTCGCCCGGGGCGGCGTCGCGGGTGTGGCCGCAGTCGCGGCACTCGACCTCGCCGAGGCGGCACACCAGCGCCGCCGAGCCGCACTCGGCGCAGCGGTCGAGCGCGTCCGCCCAGTCGCGGGCGGACTGGCAGCCGGGGCAGATCAGGACCTGCCGGTCCGCGCGGACCCCGCGCTTCCACGGGCTGGCGCCCCGGACGGGGTCCGTCTGCCGCGCCCCGCAACGGAAGCAGGGCATCACACCTCCAGCGGTGCGGGGACCGGTTCCGGCCACCCCTTCCGGGGCCCGCGGGGGACGCCCCCCACGGTGATCCGGTCCGATTCGCTCAGATCTCGGCGAGCGCCTTGCGGTACTCGCCGATGTCGCGTGCGTCCGGGATCGCGTTGACGACCTTCCAGCGGACCACGCCCTCGGTGTCGATGACGAAGGTGCCGCGCACGGCGAGCCCCTTGGCGTCGTCGAACACGCCGTAGCGCTGCGCCGTCCCGCCGTGCGGCCAGAAGTCGGCCAGCAGCGGGAACTGGTACTTCTCCTGGTCGGCCCAGGCGCGCAGCGCGAACATCGAGTCGACCGACACGGCGAGCACCTGCACGTCGTCGGCGTCGCCCAGCGAGGGCAGCTCGTCGCGGACCTCGCACAGCTCGCCGGTGCAGACCCCGCTGAACGCCAGCGGGTAGAAGATCAGCACGACCTTCTTCCGGCCGCGGTAGTCCGACAGCTTCACCGGAGTGCCGTGCTGGTCCTTGAGCTCGAAGTCGGGGGCGACCTCGCCCACCTCTACCGCCAATACAGCTCCCGTGATCCGTCCCGCGCGCGGCGGGATGCGCCCGTCCCCCACGGGCGTGGAGGACGGGTCCAGTCTGGCATCCCGCCCGCGCCCGCGGTCGCGGGCGCCCGGGTCACTCGCCGACCCTGGGCGTCACCAGCCGACCGGGCCTCGCTCGCCGTTCGGGCGTCACTCGCCGTTCGGGCGTCACTTGCGAACCTTGGGCGCGACCAGCCGCGTGCCGGACCATTCCTTGGCCGCGCTGACGCTGCTGGTCTGCGACAGGCCGGCCGTCTGCGCGGCCTCGCCGATGTCGCTCGGTTCGACGTGCCCGTCCCGGCCCGCCTTCGGGGTCAGGAGCCAGATGTCGCCGCCTCCGGTGAGCGGGATCATCGCGTCGGTCAGGCCCTCGAACAGGTCGCCGTCCTCCTCGCGCCACCACAGCAGCACGACGTCGACCACGTCCTCGTAGTCCTCGTCGACCAGTTCGTTCCCCGTGACGGCCTCGACGGATTCGCGGAGCCCCTCGTCGACGTCGTCGTCGAAGCCGATCTCCTGCACCACCTGGCCCGCCTTCAGGCCGAGCCGTTCGGCCAGGCTGCGCTCAGACTGCGCCTGACCCGCGGTCGCGCTCACGAAAGTCCTCCCATTGTCGCCATTCCGCACGGTGCCGTGCTTGTCATTCCGGCCCCCGGGCCGGGTGGCCCGTCCGCACCTGCGCGGTGTTTGCGGGACAGTCCACACAAGTGAGGGCCCCTAGCGCAAGTGTCTTCCCGGCTTTTGGTGGCCTCATTGGTCCGATCTCGGAGTTCTCCGGCCCTGTGCCCGGGGTTCGCTTTCGCTCATCCTTTGAGAAAAGACAAGCGGACTTGACGTTCCGGGTTGTCGACGTTGAGGTCGACGAGGGCCACCGACTGCCACGTCCCGAGCGCCAGCCGGCCGCCCACGACGGGCAGCGTCGCGAACGGCGGGACGATCGCGGGCAGCACGTGCGACCGCCCGTGCCCGCGGGACCCGTGCGCGTGCCGCCAGCGGTCGTCCGCGGGCAGCAGGTCGCCGAGGGCCGCGAGCAGGTCGTCGTCGCTGCCAGACCCGAGCTCGATGAGCGCCACGCCGGCGGTGGCGTGCGGGACGAAGACGTGCAGCAGCCCGTCACCGCCCGCCGCCGCCGCGAACCGCTCGCACTCGGCCGTGATGTCGTGCACGGCCTCGCGCCCGCCGGTGGCGACCCTGACCACGGTGCTCTCCATGCCCCCGGTCTACCCGATCCGGGGCCCGCCTAGCGCGTGATCTCCTCGCGGGACTCGATCACCGCGTCCGGGCCGGGGTAGACGAGGGTCTCGTGGCCGTCCTCGAACCGCACCACGTAGGGCGGGCCGCCGTCCGGTCCGCGCACCTCGACGATCTCTCCCGCCCGGTCGGCCTGGCCCACGACGTTGCCGTGCACGAGCAGCCGGTCTCCGACTCGTCCGTTCATCGCTCCCCCAAGTTCGCACGTCCGCCACCAGGACGGACGGTGCCGGCATGTGCACTTCCAGCCTCATACGTTCCCCGCCCCCCGTCGAGGGGAATCACCCCTCCGATCCAAGGAAGAACCGGCCGGCCCGGGGTCTGCCCCGGGGCCGGCCGGGGACAATGGTTACCGGTTGGTAGAGATGCGTTAGCCGTCATAAACGGCGACGATGGATCACGTACCGAGGCGACGAACAGTCAGCCGGGGACCGCCGGCCGCCGACCCGGCGGCGGCGGTCTCACCAGCAAGGACGGTAAGGACAGAGGGGAACCCGTGGCTTCCGGACGTCAACGCTTTTCGATCATCAGCGACGGCCTGCCGAGCCAGTTGCCCGACATCGACCCGGACGAGACCCGGGAGTGGCTGGAGTCGCTGGACACGGTCATCAAGACCGAGGGCCGGGGCCGGGCCCGCTACGTGATGCTCAGGCTGCTGGAACGGGCGCGCGAGCTCCAGGTCGGGGTGCCCGGCCTGCGCAGCACCGACTTCATCAACACGATCCCGCCGGAGCACGAACCCTGGTTCCCCGGCGACGAGCACGTGGAGCGGCGCATCCGCGCCTACATCCGGTGGAACGCGGCGATCATGGTGTCGCGGGCGAACCGGCCCGACATCGGCGTCGGCGGGCACATCGCCACGTACGCCTCCGCCGCCTCGCTCTACGAGGTCGGCTTCAACCACTTCTTCCGCGGCAAGGACCACGGCGAGTCCGGCGACCAGGTGTTCATCCAGGGGCACGCGTCCCCCGGCATCTACGCCCGGGCCTACCTGGAGGGACGCCTCCCCGGCGACAA
The DNA here is from genome assembly GCF_008121305.1 of Actinomadura decatromicini. Lineage (NCBI taxonomy): Bacteria > Bacillati > Actinomycetota > Actinomycetes > Streptosporangiales > Thermomonosporaceae > Actinomadura > Actinomadura decatromicini. The sequence goes on from NZ_VSRQ01000006.1 coordinate 588,794, forward strand.
GCTCGACGGGTTCCGGCAGGAGCACTCGCACCCGGGCGGCGGGCTGTCGTCCTACCCGCACCCGCGGCTCATGCCGGACTTCTGGGAGTTCCCCACCGTGTCGATGGGGCTGACCGCCATCGACTCGGTGTACCAGGCCCGGTTCAACCGCTACCTCTACAACCGCAAGATCAAGGACACGTCCCGCTCGCACGTGTGGGCGTTCCTCGGCGACGGCGAGATGTCCGAGCCGGAGTCGCTCGGCGCGATCGGCCTCGCCGCCCGCGAGGAACTCGACAACCTGACCTTCGTCGTCAACTGCAACCTCCAGCAGCTCGACGGCCCGGTCCGCGGCAACGGCAAGATCATCCAGGAGCTGGAGTCGTTCTTCCGCGGCGCGGGCTGGAACGTCATCAAGGTCATCTGGGGCCGCGACTGGGACCCGCTGCTCGCCCAGGACGTCGACGGCGTCCTCGTCAACCAGATGAACACCACCCCGGACGGGCAGTTCCAGACGTTCAGCGTCGAGTCCGGCGAGTACATCCGGGAGAAGTTCTTCGGCGCCGACCCGCGGCTGCGCAAGATCGTCCAGCACCTGTCGGACGACGAGCTGCGCAAGCTGTCGCGCGGCGGCCACGACTACCGCAAGGTGTACGCGGCGTTCAAGTCGGCCCGCGAGCACGTCGGCCAGCCGACCGTGATCCTCGCCCACACCATCAAGGGCTGGACGCTCGGCTCCGACTTCGAGGCCCGCAACGCCACGCACCAGATGAAGAAGCTCACCAAGGCCGAGCTGAAGGAGTTCCGCGACCGGCTCTACCTCGACATCCCCGACTCGGCCCTGGAAGCGCCGCTCCCGCCCTACTACCACCCGGGCGAGGACTCCGACGAGATCCAGTACATGCGCGAGCGCCGCGCCGCCCTCGGCGGGTTCGTACCGAAACGAGTAGTACGGGCGAAGCCGCTCAAGCTGCCGGGCGACCCGGTCTACAGCGAGCTGAAGAAGGGCTCCGGCAAGCAGAACGTCGCGACGACCATGGCGTTCGTCCGGCTGCTCAAGGACCTGATCAAGGACGAGAACATCGGCGCGCGGTTCGTCCCGATCGCCCCGGACGAGTACCGCACCTTCGGGATGGACTCGCTGTTCCCCACGTCCAAGATCTACTCGCCGCACGGGCAGACCTACGACGCCGTCGACCGCAAGCTCCTGCTCTCCTACAAGGAGTCGGAGAGCGGGCAGATGCTCCACGAGGGCATCAGCGAGGCCGGCTCGATGGCCTCGACCATCGCGGCGGGCACGGCGTACGCCACGCACGGCGAGCACATGATCCCCGTCTACATCTTCTACTCGATGTTCGGGTTCCAGCGGACCGGCGACCAGATGTGGGCGCTCGGCGACCAGATGGGCCGCGGGTTCCTGCTCGGCGCCACCGCCGGACGCACCACCCTGACCGGTGAAGGCCTCCAGCACGCCGACGGGCACTCCCCGCTGCTCGCGGCGTCGAACCCGGCGTGCGTCCACTACGACCCGACGTGGGCGTTCGAGCTGGCCCACATCGTCCAGGACGCGCTGCGACGCATGTACGGGACGTCCGAGGCCCACCCGAACGGCGAGGACGTCTTCTACTACCTCACCGTCTACAACGAGCCCTACCAGCAGCCCGTCGAACCCGAGAACCTCGACGTCGACGGCCTGCTCAAGGGGCTCTACCTGTACCAGGCGGCGTCGGAGGTCGGCTCGGGGAACGGCGAGACGCCGCGGGCGCAGATCCTCGCCTCCGGCGTCGGCGGCCGCTGGGCGCTCGCCGCGCAGCGCCTCCTCGCCGAGGACTGGGGCGTCGCCGCCGACGTCTGGTCGGCCACCTCCTGGAACGAGCTGGCCCGCGAGGCCCGCGACTGCGACGAGTGGAACCTGCTCCACCCGGACGCCGAGCAGCGCGTCCCGTACGTGACCAGGCGGCTCGACAGCGTCGCCGGGCCGATCGTCGCCGTGTCGGACTTCATGCGCGCCGTCCCCGACCAGATCGCCCCGTGGGTCCACTCCGACTTCACGTCGCTCGGCACCGACGGTTTCGGTTTCTCCGACACCCGCGCCGCCGCCCGCCGCTACTTCCACGTGGACGCGGCCTCGATCGTCCTCGCGGTGCTCACCCGCCTCGCCCGCAACGGCGAGATCAAGCCGGAGACCCTCCACCAGGCGATCGAGAAGTACCGCCTGAACGCCGACGTCTCCGACGTCTTCGCAGGCGGCGCGGGCAGCCCCGAAAGCAACACCGGCGGGGACGCGTGATCTACCTGGGGGGCGCCCCCCAGACCCCCGTCGCGAGCCGGTCGATCCTCACGGCACGGTGCGGGTCACCGGGACCGTGCGGGTTCGTGTCGTGCCGCTGCGGTCGACCGGCTCGGCGGGCCGTGCGGCCTCCGGGCGCTGGGCGCCCTCCGGCCGCCCGGCCCGTGGCGGTGGCTTGGGTTCCGTCCAGGAAGTGGTGATCGCGGAGGTGTAGGCCGCGATCACGGGAAAGGGCCCCGAGGTTCGCCTCGGGGCCCTTTGGTTACTCGCGCGTCAGGACGCCGCGGGCTTGAACACGCCGAAGCGGTTGCCGGACGGGTCGTCCAGGTAGGCGAATCGCAGCCCGTTCGGGGTCGTCGTCGCCGGGACGGCGACCTTCCCACCGTTCTTCTCCGTCCGCGCGCAGGTGGCGTCCACGTCCTCCACCATCACGAGGAATATCGCGTGGTTCTCGGACGCGTCCGCGCTGTGCGCGATCCCGCCGCTCGGACGCTCGGCGCCCGGGTAGGTGATGAGGTCGTAGCCGTCCTCGCCTTCGTCCTGCGCGAACTGCCAGCCGAACATGTCGCCGTAGAAGCGGCGGGCCTCATCCGGCGCGTCGGTCCCGACCTGGAACCACGTCACCGTATTGAACGCGGGAACACTCATCCGTTTCCTCCTTGCACGCTGTCGAGACCAGCCTGGGAGGACACGGCGACAACCCTCTGTCGGAGTTTTCCCGCGAGTTCCCGAATCCGAACTCCGCCCAGACGACGGTGCGATGGCCGTCCACCCGGAAGCCCCACCGCTCCGACAGCGCCTCGACGACCCGCATCCCGCGCCCGCTCTCGTCGCCGCACTCCGCCTTGACGTACGGCCGCTTGCCGTCCGCCCCGTCGTCGGCGACCTCCAGGCGATACAGGCCGGGACCGGTCAGCAGGCTGACCGTCACCCGTCCGCCGTCACCGGACGCCGTGTGGGTGATGGCGTTGCAGACGGTCTCGCTCCCGACCGTGACCAGGTCGTCCAGCAGCGGGTGACCTGGCGGCAGCATGTCCCGCAGGAACAGCCGCGCGTACCGGACGGACCGCCGGACACCCGGCAACGTGATCGCGCCCACCACGTCCTGCCCGCCGCAACCGATCACGACGCGATCCACGACACACCTCGCCGCCGCCGCACGGCGGACTCGGAACCCTCCTTCCGCGTCGCCGTTCCCCGCGTCCTCGTCTTGGGCGCTTCCATGGAGCGCCTCCTTTCCTTTCGGAGTCGCCCGCCACATTCGCCGCCCGAAGCCTTCGCGCGCGCCCGCCTGAACGTTTAGCCGCTGAACGTTCGGCCACGCGCTGTTCGCACACAATCGGCCACCCTCGGTGACATTCTTGAAGGATGTCTTTCGGTAACGCTCCAACCGTCCGCCAGCGCCGGATCGGCTCGGCGCTCCGCAAGGCCCGCGAACACCACAAGCTGACCGTGGGGACCGCCGCCAGCCGCTTCGGCCGCTCCCAGGGCTGGCTGAGCATGGTCGAGAACGGCCTCCACCCCATCGCCCCGGAGGAACTGGGCGCCCTCCTCAACTTCTACGACATCGCGGACGGCCCGCTCCGCGAGTCCCTCCTCCACCTCGCCACCCACAAACCCGGCAAGTGGGTTCGGGCGTTCGAGTACCGGATCTCCGCTGCGGCCTTGGACCTTGCCAGTCTGGAAGAGGACGCCGCCATGATCCGCACCTTCCAGCCCAACATCATTCCGGGACTCCTCCAGATCCCCGCCTACACCTGGAAGCTCATGGCCGTCGGCCCCGCCAAGAACTCACACACCGCCAGGATGCTGGTCAACTTCCGGATGTCCCGGCAGCAGGTGTTGAGCCGCCCCGACCCGCCCCGCTATGTGCCGATCATCGCTGAGACAGTCCTCGGCAACCAGGTCGGCGGCGATCCCGTGATCCTGCGCGCACAAATACGGCGGCTGGCAGAAGTCGCCCGGCTCGAAAACGTGGACCTGCGCATCCTTCCCAGTACGTCCAGCGAATACCTCTCGCTCATCACCCCGTGTCATCTCATCTCCTTGCGCCCGCCTGGACGGCTTACCGTGACCGTGGGCGACCAATGGGACAAGAGCATCTTTGTAGAGAACGAGGACGAAGTCGCGTCTCACGAGGAGATCTTCGACCTGCTGCTCTCGGCGACACTGAACAGAACCGCTTCGATGGAACTCATCGACGAGATAGCGTCACAGCCATGAACACCCCCGGACTGTCCCAAGCCCAGTGGCGCAAGAGCACCTACAGCGGCGGCAACGAAGGCGAGTGTGTCGAGATCGCCAACCTCAACGGCCGCATCGCGATCCGCGACAGCAAGTCACCCCACACTTGCCATGTCACCCTCACTCGCCAAGACTTCACCGCCCTCCTGGGCCGCCTGGCATCGCAGCCATGAATAACGCGGTCCAATGGCGTAAGAGCACCCACAGCGGCGCGGTCGAAAACAATTGCGTCGAGATCGCGGACTTGAACGGTCACATCGGCATCCGCGACAGCAAAGCCCCTGACACCGGCCACCTGAACCTCACCCGCCAGAGCTTTGCTGCCCTTCTCGTCCGGCTGGGTGTGGTTACGGGCAGATCTTCCAAGTGACGTAGTAGGTGGTCTGGAGTTCGTCGCCCACGGAGATGAAGCTGACCTTCGACGGATCTGATGTGCCCTTGTCGACCCGCACGTCGGTATCGATGTTGAGGTTCGGCTCCTCGTCACACGGCTTGTAGACGAGTTGGCTGGGCGGCGTCAGGTCCGTGAATGACCAGGTGTGGTTGAAGGCGCCGTTGAGGCTGTGCGTGGTGGTGACGTGCCCCGGTTGACCCGAGAAGAAGGCGGCGGCCTCATGAGTGGCGTTCGCGCCGTCCTCCAGGGAGGCGAAGCCGTAGTGGTCCGTCGAGGCGATGGCGTAGGTGAACCCCTTCGGGACACCCCCGACCTTCAAGGCGACCTGGCACCACTTGCGGGAATCCATGGGCCTGGACGAGCCGCCCGCCTGGGCCATGAACTGGCTGTAGCCGACGACGAACGCGCCCTTGTCTTCCCTGACGGCGGCCATGACCGTGCCGCGAGGGCAGCCGGAGCCGTTGACGCTCACGATCTGGACGGTGAGCCCGTTCGAACCTCGGACGAGGCGCGGGCTCGCCGCCGCCGGGCTGACCGACGCCGCGGCCACGGTCAGCGCGACGGCGACGGCGGAAATGGCGATCCCTCTGCGCATGCGGTTCCCTTCACTGGGAGCGGCGCCGCCTGCACCGGCGGCTGCGAGCAACCCGGAGGGTAACTTTCACGCCATTCACTTTCAATCAACGGTGAAATGTTCCAACCCTTCAATTTTCACTTTTCACGAGGCCCTGGCCGGCGGGACGGCCAGACCCGGAAACGCGATTTGGGATCGCGTTTCCGGGCCTTCCCCCGTCGGGCTAGCAGGCGCTCCCCGGCCCGGGGTCCTCGCCGCCCTCGGTGTTGACCGTCCCGGTCAGCGCGCACCTGATGATGTCGACGCTCGTGGTGAGGTTGTAGCGCCCAGGGGTGTGGCTGACGCCGCCGATGCCCGACGCGTCGAGCAACGCGCCGTTCGCGGCGACCTTGGCCCACAGCGTGGTCGCGGCGACGCGCTGGTTGGTCCGTCCCGCCGTACCGGCGTCGGCCGCCGTCCCCACGACGGCGAAAGCGCCACCGGCGATGACCGCGGACGCCGCCGCCATTACGAGAAACCGTGCTGACTTCTTCACTTCTCCCCCTCCGGAGAATTCCCCGCCGCCTCCGTCCGTCGCCGAAGGCATGCCCCGAATATGCGCTGCGGCGATGGAAGGCGACATCCCGGGATCTGGGGAGTTGACAATGGCTCTCGCGGGGAGGGTGGATCAGACGAATTCGAGGGGACGGGCGACAAAGTCGCGCGGGGCGTCCTTGTGCATGGCGTCGGGGGCTCGTTCGGGGGCGGTCTCCTCCAGGAGGACGGCGCGGCGTACGCGGTCGGTGCGGAAGATGCGGCAGCCGCCCCGCATCCGGCACCAGGCCGTCAGATACCAGCCGTTGGCGGACGCCGTGAACGTCACAGGCTCGACATCGCGTTCGGTCTCGGCGCCCTCCCGGTCGACGTAGGTGAGGCGGACCACCCGGCGCGTCACGATCGCCTCCTCCAGCACGGACGGAACGGACGGCACAGCCGACGCGGGGTCGTCGCCGTCCGCCGGGCCGAGGAAGCGGATGCGGTCGGCCAGCTCGCGGGCGGAGGCGCTGTCGGCCGCCGACATCGCCGTGACGATCTTGTGCAGCGCGGTCCGCGCGGACCGGGTGTACGGCGAGCCGGTCGCGCGGGCCAGCGTGATCGCGACGGCCACCGCCTCGGCGGGGCTGAAGTTCAGCGGCGGCAGCGTGCGGCTCTTGTCGAGCGTGTAGCCGCCGCCCCGGCCCACGTCCGCGAAGATCGGGACACCGGCCTGCTGCAGCGCGCAGATGTCGCGCTCGATCGTGCGGGCGCTCACCTCGTACCGCGCGGCCAGCTCCCGTGCGCTGACCCGGCGCGGCGCGCAGGCCCGCAACTCCTCCACCAGGGCGTACAAGCGGTCGGTGCGGTTCACACGGCGACCGTACGCGGCGCCTCCGACAGTCCAGCGCGACCGGACGGCGGGCTCCGCCGCGGTCAGGAGTTGGACAGGCGGCGGAGGCGGCCGTCGTCCTGGAAGGAGACCGCCGGGATGTCCAGCAGGTCGTCGACGCCGGGGAACTCCTCGCCCGCCTGGAACGGGGTCCCGTGCACCGTCATGTCCTGCGCCGGGCCCGGGTGCATGCCGGTGTGCCGGGCGCCCAACTCCATGAGGTAGGCGCCCGCCGCCGACGGACGGCGTCGGTCGTTGGCGACGACCTGGTTGGCGTAAGTGTTCATGGCGACGGCCCGCTGGTAAAGAGCGTTCGCCTGCATCGTGGGACGGCGGGCGGGGCGGCCGTCCAGGCCCTTGACCCGCATGCCGTGCGTCCGGGCGGCCTCCAGCAGGGCTCTCAGCCCGGTCGCGCCCAGGTTGTGGCTGCCGTCGTAGCGGACGGCGAACGCCCGCAGCTCGGGGCTCATGGCCCCGCCTGCGAGGTAGGCGTCGACGCGCGCCTGGTAGGCGTCGTCCCGGATGCTCTCCAGGTAGAGGGTGCGCACGCCGGCCTGCCGGATCTCCGCCATGTGCGCGCACAGGAACCCCCAGATCGGCGCCCCGGAGTGGGGGCCGCCGATGGCCACGCCCTCGTAATTCTCCAGCAGTGCGCGCAGGTCGTCCATCGCGTCCTGGGAGTTGTCGTCGTCCAGGGCCTGCTCCACGTCCTGGTGGCGCTGGTGCCGACTCGCGGGAGTGCCCGTGTACGCGTTGAGCGTGGCTCGCGCGTCGCGGCCGAGCTGGGCGTCGCGTGCGTCCTGGCGGTTCCAGTAGTCGCGCGTCGCCGGGTCGCTGCGGCCGATGCCCTCCAGTACCTCGTTGCGCCCGGCCTCTTCGGAAATCCCCGGCGCCAGCCTGCGGACGCTGCCCAAAGAGTAATGGAGCCCCGGATCGGTCTCCTGGAGCGTGTTCGGATCCTCGTCGGATTCCACGCGCTCCTTGTGGCTGCCGTTCCGGGTGGCCTCCGGCAGCGTCTCCCATTCCTCCCGCGTCAGCGCGTTCGGTGTGCGGCCGCTCGCGTGGGAGCGGCGGGGACCCCGTATCCGCAGCGAGGGACCCTGCGGATTCCGGTGCAACTCGTCCTGGTTCATGCGCTGGACGGGGGTCGCGGGCGCGTGCCGCCGCCCCAGGATGCGGGACACCGCCGCGTTTCCGGCGAGGCGCTGGAGTCCCAGTATCGAGTCCGCCGTCGTTCCGCCGCCGGACGAGGTCTGCCGCGCGGGCGCGGCCCTTCCCGGGCGCTGCGTTTCCCTCCGCTGCTCCTCGCCGGGCTTCTGCGCTCGCATACGTGCGTCCCCCTCTGGACCACCGGATGGGAGCGTCCAGTGTCACCGTTCCGTCCTGCTCGGCGATACGTCCGGACGGGCAGGCTCGGGTGCAGACGCCTTGCCCTTTCGGCCCTCGCAGGCGTCAGAGTTTCGAACGCGTCCAGGAGAGGAGGTCGTCGGCCGGGAGCGTGTTGACGACCTGGGACTGCGGGACGGCGCAGCGTGCGGCGCGTTCGCAGCCGAAGGGCTGCCAGTCGAGCTGGCCGGGGGCGTGGGCGTCGGAGTCGATCGCGAACCGGCAGCCCGCCTCGACGGCGACGCGCAGCAGCCGTTTCGGCGGGTCGAGCCGCTCGGGCCGGGAATTGATCTCCACGGCGACGTCGTAGGCGGCGCAGGCGTCGAAGACGAGGGCCGCGTCGAATTCGGATTCCGGGCGCAGCCCGCCGCGCTTGCCTCCGGCTTTGACGATGCGTCCGGTGCAATGGCCGAGGACGTTCACGCGCGGGTTCGAGATCGCCGTCACCATGCGTTTGGTCATCGCCACGCGGTCCATGCGCAGTTTGGAATGGACGCTGGCGACGACCACGTCCAGGCGGTCGAGGAGGTCCGCTTCCTGGTCGAGGGCTCCGTCCTCCAGGATGTCGACCTCGATACCGGTCAGAATGCGGAACGGGGCGAGCTGTCCGTTCAACTCGGCGACGATGTCGAGTTGTTCGCGGAGCCGGTCGGCGGACAGGCCGTTGGCGACTTTGAGGCGCGGCGAATGGTCGGTGAGCGCGAGGTATTCGTGGCCGAGCCCGCGCGCCGTCTCGGCCATTTCCAGGATCGGGGAGCCGCCGTCCGACCAGTCGCTGTGCGTGTGCAGGTCGCCTTTCAGCGCCGCGCGGAGCGCGGCCGTCGCCTCGTCGAGCGGCTGCCCCTCGGTGGCCTCCAGTCGGCGCAGGTAGACGGGCGTCTCGCCGCGCAGCGCCTCCTCGATCACCAGGGCGGTGACCTTGCCGATGCCGGGCAGCGCGGTCAGCGTGCCCTCGCGGGCGCGGGCCGCGACCTCGTCGGGAGGCGTCCGTCCGACCAGGTCGGCGGCCGTGCGGAAGGCCCGCACCCGGTAGGTCGGCTCGTGGGCGCGCTCCAGCAGGAACGCGATGCGGCGCAGGGCTTCGACGGGCTCCACGCCTCGCACCGTACCCAGACATCCGATCCGCTCAAAGCGTGGAGCGGGCCGCACTCGGCGGTTCCATGAGCTCGCCATCGTGTACACGGTGAGTCGGGGCGGGCCGGTCCGCTGGGCGGCGCATGGCCAGGACGAGCACGGCCGCTCCGACGAAGATGACCGCCGCGACGAGGCCGGTGACGTGCAGGCTGGCGGTGAACGCCTCCCGCGCGGCGTCCACCAGGTCAGCGCCCTGGTCGGCGGGAAGGGTTCTGGCGGAGGCCATCGCACCCGCCAGGGAGTCGGAGCCGCCGTCCATCCGGTCGCGGTAGACGGCCGCGGCCACCACGCCGAGCAGCGCGAAGCCGAGCGAGCCGCCGAAGAAGTTGCCGGTCTCCGACATCGACGCCGCCGACCCCGCCCGCTCCGGCGGGACGGACCCGACGACGAGACCGGTGCCCAGGGCGAACAGCGGACCGGTGCCGAGCGCCAGCACGGCGATGCCGATCATCACCAGTGGCAGCGTGCCCGCGCCGCCGACGCCCACCAGCAGCAGGCTGCCCAGCGCGGACACGCCCAGCCCACCGGCGATCGCGGTCGTCTGCTTCATCCGCTTGGCCAGCGTCGGCGCGGCCATGGTGCCGGCCGCCACGCCCAGGCCCATCGGCGCGAACAGCGTCGCCGCCGCGACCGGCGAGTAGCCGAGCACGCTCTGCAGGTACTGGGTCACGAGCAGGCCCGTCCCGGCCATGGCGATCCCGGCGAGCACCAGCGCGACGATCACCGCCGTGAACGGCCGGTTGCGGAACAGCCGCAGGTCCAGCAGCGGCGTCTCCAGCCGCAGTTGGCGGCGGACGAACACGAACCCGATGGCCGCGCCGACGACGATGGCCGCCACCGGCACGGCCCGCGCGCTCTCCACGGCCACCTGCTTGATCCCGTAGATCATCAGGAGCACCGCCGCCAGGGACAGCCCGACGCTGGTCGGGTCCAGGCGTCCGGCGTGGTCGCCGCGGAACTCCGGCAGCAGGACGGGCCCGGCGAGGACCAGCAGCAGCATCGGCGGGACGGCGGCCAGGAACACCGATCCCCACCAGAAGTGCTGGAGCAGGACACCGGCGAGCACCGGCCCGAGCGCGCCGCCGGTGAACTGGCAGGTCGCCCAGATCGCGATGGCCTTCCCGCGTTGCCTCTCGTCGCGGAAGACGTTGGTGAGCAGGGCGAGGGTGCACGGGGCGAGGGTCGCGCCCGCGACGCCGAGCAGCGCCCGCGCGGCGATCAGCATCAGCGGGTCGGCCGCGAAGGCCGCCACGATCGACAGCGCCGCGAACGCCGCCGCGCCGACGATCAGCAGTCGGCGGCGGCCGATCCGGTCGGCGAGCGTGCCCATCGTGATGACCATGCCGGCCACCAGGAACCCGTAGCCGTCGCTGATCCACAGCTGCTCGACGCCGCTCGCGCCCAGGTCGGCGCTCAGTTCGGGGAGCGCGAGGAGCAGCGCCGTGGCGTCCATCGCGACGATGAAGGTCGGCAGCATGAGGAGGGCCGCGCCCAGCCATGCCCGGTCGATTCGCATATCCGAAGGTCCGTTCTCTCGACGTTTCGACGGTTGGTCGGAGCGGCCGAGCGGTTCTCGACATCGAGACCGGGGAGAATCCGTCCGAGATTCTTGGCGCGGGGACGTCAAGGCGGCGGCGGTGGCTCCGACCAACGGTCGAAGGGGCCCAGCAGGGGCCCGCGGAACGGGGCCCGCCCGGGGCCGCGAGACGACGAGGGGTACGAGATGAAGTTCCTGATCAGCATGCACATCAACCCGGCCGTGCTGGACGCGCTGACCGACGCGGAGCGGGCGGCGATCGGCGAGGGCCACGGCCGGTTCATCGAGGAGCTGAAGGCGTCCGGGGAGCTGATCACCACGCAGGCGCTCGCCGACCCGTCCCAGGCCGCCGTGGTGTCCGTGCGGGGCGGCCAGCCGGTGGTGACCGACGGCCCGTTCCTGGAGGCCAAGGAGTACCTGGGCGGCTTCTACCTGATCGACTGCGAGGACAAGGAGCGCGCGATCGAGCTCGCGGCGCAGATCCCGGACGCCGCGATCGAGGGTCTCGGGATCGAGGTGCGGCAGGTCATGTTCGCTGACGGACAATTGGAGGCATGACCAGCCCAGGCATCGAGGACCTGCTGCGTGAGCTCACGCCGCAGGTCCTCGGCACGTTGGTACGTCGGTACGGTCGCTTCGAGGGGTGTGAGGACGCCGTGCAGGAGGCCGTCCTCGCCGCCAGCGTGCAGTGGCCGGACGAGGGAGTGCCGGACAGCCCGCGCGGCTGGCTGGTGACCGTCGCGTCCCGGCGGCTCGTCGACCAGATGCGCAGCGACCACGCGCGCCGCGAGCGGGAGTCGGCGACGGCCGCCGAGGTGGTCCCCGAGGACGTGCCGGACACCGACGACACCCTGCTTCTGCTGTTCCTGTGCTGCCATCCGACGCTCACCGCGGCGTCCCAGACCGCCCTGACGCTGCGGGCGGTCGGCGGTCTGACCACCGCCGAGATCGCCCGCGCGTTCCTGGTGCCGGAGGCCACGATGGCGGCCCGGATCAGCCGGGCCAAGCAGCGGATCAAGGCCGCGGGCAGCTCGTTCACCCTGCCGGAGGGCGCGGAGCGGGAGGAGCGGCTCCGGGTCGTCCTGCACGTGCTCTACCTGATCTTCAACGAGGGGTACACCGCGTCGTCGGGCAGCGAGCTGCACCGCGCCGACCTCGCACGCGAGGCGATCCGGCTGGCCAGGATGGTCCACGCGCAGCTCCCCGAGGACGCCGAGGTGACCGGCCTGCTCGCGCTGATGCTGCTGACCCACGCCCGCCGGGACGCCCGCACGACGGATACCGGAGACCTCATACCGCTGGACGAGCAGGACCGCGCGAAGTGGGACCGCGGCCTGATCGACGAGGGCACCGAGCTGATCAAGACGTCGCTGGCGGGCCCGGCGCTCGGGCCGTACCAGTTGCAGGCCGCCATCGCCGCCACGCACGCCGACGCGGCCACGGCCGAGGAGACCAACTGGGCGCAGGTGCACGCCCTCTACCTGATCCTGGAGCGGATCGCGCCCAACCCGATGGTCACCCTCAACCGGGCGATCGCGCTCGCCGAGACCGAAGGCCCGCAGGCCGGATTGGCCCTGCTGTCCACGCTGGACGATGACGCGAGGATGGCCGGGCATCACCGGCTGCTGGCCGTGCGGGCGCACCTGCTGGAGAAGACCGGCGACACGGCCGGGGCTTACGAGCACTACCGGCTCGCCGCGAAGGCCACCGCCAGCATCGCCGAGCAGCGCTACCTGGAGTCGCGGGCCGCTCGGCTGAAACTGTAGAGCGCCCGGGCTTCGTAACCGTCAGGTATGACGGGACGTGTCCTACCACGGTGTCATCCGGATGACGGCGGGCGTTCTCTAGCCTGGGCTCATGGCCGCCGAGACCAACGTCCCGCGGTACGTCCTGCGGGACGTGCTGCTGGCCGCGGCGGTCACCGGACGCGCCGATCCCGCGCCCCTCGACCGGCCCTGGCCCCGGCCGCTGCGCTGGACGCGGCACGTCGGCGTCGGGCGGCTGCCGTTCGGCTACGTGGTCAACATGCTCGGCACGGCCCTGACCGTCGTCATGGTGGCCAGCACGGTCGCGCTGCTGTCGGACGAGGCGGTCGAGCGGGGCGTGCTGCTGTCCGGCGCGACGAAGCTGTTCATCGCGGTGGCGGTCGCCGCGCCGCTCGCGCTGCGCGACCGCTGGCCGCTCGGCGCGTGGCGGTGGAGCTTCGCGGCGACGGCGCTGGTCGACGTCGGCGACTGGGTGGGCATGCCGTACGTCCCGGCGGGCGCGATCGCCGGGGTCGCCGCGCTCTACACGGTCGCGGTCCGCTGCCCGCGCGACGTCACGCTCGGCGTCGGGCTGCTGTCGCTCGGCGGCGTGTGGATCAAGGACGCCGAGACCGCGCCGAACGCGATGGTGCTGCTCCTGCTGCCGCTGGCGGTGGGCGCGGCCGTCCGGCTGCGGCAGACGTCCCGGCGCCAGCTCGCCGAGCGGGAGCGGCAGCTCGCCGAGGAGGCGCGGCGGCACCAGGACGCCGAGGCCGTGCTCACCGAGCGGCAGCGGATCGCGCGGGAGCTGCACGACGTCGTCGCCCACCACATGTCGATGATCGCGATCCAGGCGGAGGCCGCGCCCTACAAGGTCGAGTCGCTGCCCGACGAGACCCGCGGCGACCTCGCCGAGATCCGCGCGACGGCGCTCGACGCGCTGACCGAGCTGCGCCGCGTCCTCGGCGTCCTGCGCGGCGAGGACGGCGCCGAGACCGCTCCGCAGCCCGGCCTCGACCGGCTGGGCGAGCTGGTCGGCAACGCGCGGGCCGCCGGGCTGTCGGTGGAGACGCGCGTGGAGGGCGACCTCGCCGGGCTCCCGCCGGGCGTCGGCCTCACCGCGTTCCGCATCTTGCAAGAGGCGCTGAGCAATGCCATGCGGCACGCGCCCGGTTCGCACGTGCAGGTCGAGGTGACCCACGACGACGGCGTAGTGTGGCTCGGCGTCGTCAACGGGCCGCCCGGCGACGGCCGGTCCCCCGATCCGGGCATCCGGGGCGGCGGGCACGGCCTCGTCGGGATGCGGGAGCGGGCCGCCGCGCTCGGCGGCGCCCTGACCGCGCGGCACGCCCCCGAGGGAGGATTCGCCGTGACCGCCAACCTGCCCGTGCTGGCGCGGGACGCCACGTGACCATACGGGTCGTGATCGTCGACGACCAGGGCATGGTGCGCAGCGGATTCGGCGTGCTGCTGAACGCCCAGCCCGACATCGAGGTCGTCGGCGAGGCCGTGAACGGCGAGGAGGGCGTGCGGCGGGTCGCCGCGCTGCGCCCCGACGTGGTGCTGATGGACGTCCGCATGCCCGTGATGGACGGCCTGGAGGCCACCCGCCGGATCCTCGCCGACGCCGACGAGGACGCACCGAAGATCCTCATGCTCACCACCTTCGACCTGGACGACTACGTCTACGCGGCCCTGCGCGCCGGGGCCAGCGGCTTCCTTCTCAAGGACGCGTCCGCGACCGAACTGGCCGACGCGGTGCGGGTCGTCGCGGCGGGCGACGCGCTGCTGTCCCCGTCGATCACGCGGCGGCTGATCGCGGAGTTCTCCCGGCTCGGCGGCCCGCGCACGCCGACCCGCGCGCGGCTGGACGAGCTGACCGGGCGGGAGACCGAAGTCTTGGCGCTGGTCGCGCGGGGGCTGTCCAACGGGGAGATCGCCGAACGGCTCGTCGTCGCCGAGCAGACCGTCAAGACCCATTTCGGACGGATCCTGATGAAGCTCGAACTCCGCGACCGTCCGCAGGCGATCGTCTACGCCTACGAGATCGGCCTGGTCAGGCCCGGCGACTGATACCCCGGAGCGACGGCGCCGGCGGGCGGGCCATACCGGGGTGGCATCGGTGCTACCGGAGTCGCACCTCGAAAGACCACTCCGCCGGTTGATCCGCGATCGGGGGCCGGATTTCTAGCGTCCTACTCAGTGCTTCGACTCACCGAGAGGGACGGCCCGGATGCCCAGGATCCGCACGGTCGCGGCGGTGCTGTCGGTCCTGGCGGCGACCGGCTCCACCACCGCCGCGACCGCCCGCGCCGAGCTGTACAGCGCGCCCGCGCCGCCGCCCGAGCTGACGGCGGCGACCTTGAACGCCCGCTACCGGGCCACCGACCGAGAGATCGGCCGCGCGCTGGCGACCGCCCGGCGCGCCCACGACGAGACCAAGCTGCGGGCCCTCCCCGCCTTCCTCTCGAATGGTCGCCGATTCCTGTCGTTCGACGCGCGCGGCGACGGGCAGGCCGTCGAAGTCCTCGGCGACCTGCGGCACGCCGACCGGGTCGCGGTGGTCGTGCCCGGCGCCGACAACTCGCTGGCCGACTACGACTCTGCCAAGTTCGTCGGCGGCGGCAGCCGCGCGCTCTACCGGCGGCTACGCGCGGACGCTCCCGGCGCGCACGTGGCGGTGATCGCCTGGCTCGGCTACGACTCGCCGTCCACCCGGAGCACCGCCGTCCTGACCACCGGACGCGCCGAATCCGGTGCCCGCACCCTCCGCGAACTCTTAACGGACGTGCACCGCGTCAATGACCACACCCGGTTCGCGCTCCTCTGCCACAGCTACGGCTCGGTGGTCTGCGCCAAGGCCGCCCCGCGTCTCGCGCCCCTGCCGGTGGACGACATCGCGTTGTTCGGCAGCCCCGGCACCACGGTGCGACACGCCGCCGACCTCGGGACGTCCGCGCACATCTGGGCGGGCCGCGCCAAGGGCGACTGGATGCGCTACGTACCGAACGTCCGCGTCGCCGGGCTCGGCTTCGGCCCCGACCCGGTCTCGTCCGGCTTCGGCGCCCTCCCCTTCGACGCCGGCACCGGCCCCCACAGCGGCTACCTGGCCCCAGGCTCCCGCTCCCTGCACAACCTGGCCCTGATAGCCCTGGGCCGCCCCAAAGAAGTAACCCATGCCTGAACAACTGGGGGCCGACACGGTCTCCCGCTCGTTCGGCGCGCGGGTCTTCGACGCCGGGAACGGCGGGCACAGCGACCATTCGCGCCGGGCTCCGCGTCCCTCCGCAACCTCACCGCGATCGCGCTCGGACGTCCCGCCGAGGTCACCTCCGGCTGACTCCGGGGCGCGCTTCGGGCCGGTCCACGTCGTCGGGGGTGGCACCCTGGGGTGGTGGACACCGCGAACGATGCCGAAATCCGCGAGCAGACGACCCGGCGCCTGGAGAAGGCGATGGGGACGTTCGGCACCGCGGCCCTCACCCGCATGGAGGAACAACTCCCCTGGTTCCGGCGGATGCCCGCCGACCAGCGGTCCTGGATCGGGCTCGTCGCCCAGGCCGGCATCGCCGCGTTCGTCGAGTGGTTCAAGAACAACGAGCGGACCCGTCCGGCCATCGCCGGGGAGGTGTTCGGCACCGCGCCCCGCGAGCTGCTGCGCGCCATCAAGCTCCAGCACACCATCGACATGGTCCGCGTCATCATCGACGTGGTCGAGACCCGGCTGGACGAGCTGGCCGCGCCCGGCGGCGAGGCCCAGCTCCGCGAGGCCATCCTGCGCTACACCCGCGACGTGGCGTTCGGCGCCGCGCAGGTGTACGCGCGCGCCGCCGAGACGCGCGCCGCGTGGGACGCGCGGCTGGAAGCCCTCGTCGTCAACGCCGTCCTCCAAGGGGAGGTCGACGACGGCATGCACTCGTGGGCGGCCGCGCTCGGCTGGACGTCCAAGCCCGTCACCGTCATCGCCGGGTTCACCCCCGAGGACGAAGAACCCGAGGTCACCATCGACCAGATGCAGCTCGCCGCCCGCCGCGCGCGCGCCGACGTGCTGGCGGGCGTCCAGGGGCACCGGGTGATCGTCATCGTCGGCGGCGACACCGACCCGATGGACGCGGCCCGTCCGATCGCCGCCAAGTGCGGGCCCGGGCCGGTCGTCGTCGGACCGCGGGTCCCCGACCTCTACGACTCGACGCTGTCCGCGCAGGCCGCCGTCGCCGGGCTCCGCGCCGCCGCCGGATGGCCAGACGCGCCGCGTCCCGTCCAGGCGACCGAGCTGCTTCCCGAGCGCGCCCTCGACGGCGACGACGAGGCGCGCCGCTACCTGGTCGACAGCGTCTACAACCCGATGCTCGCCGCGGGCGCACCCCTGCTCGACACGCTCACCACCTACCTCGAACAGGGCTCGTCGCTGGAGGCCACAGCGCGGTTGCTGTTCGTCCATCCGAACACGGTGCGGTACCGGCTCCGCCGCGTCACCGAACTGACCGGCCTCGCCCCGACCGACGGACGCAACGCCTTCACCCTGCGCATCGCGCTGGTTCTCGGCCGCTTCCAATCCCGCTGACCCACGCCGGGGGCGGCCCGCTGAGACGCACGTCACGACTCTTCTCGCTGCGTGGCTAGGGGGTCGTCCCCTAAGTGACCAGGGTTGTAGGGGTCGTACAAAGGGCCCTGGGCAAAGTTGTGCCGTCAGGCATCGTGATGGGAGGGGCGTTGGCGGCAGGCTGGTCGAGTGATTCTCCTCGCATCGCCCGGCCAGGGCGCCCAGACCCCCGGCTTCTTGCAGCCATGGCTAGAGATACCCGGAGTCGCCGATCGCCTGGCCTGGTGGTCCGCGGTGACGGGGCTCGACCTGGTTCGCTACGGGACGGTCGCGGACGCCGAGGAGATCCGTGACACCGCTGTGGCCCAGCCGCTGCTCGTCGCCGCCGCGCTGGCGGCCTACGGCGTCCTGTACGAGGACGGTGCCGTGCCCGGCGCGGTTGCCGGGCACAGTGTCGGAGAGCTCGCCGCGGCGTCGATCGCCGGAGTGCTGAGCCCCGAGACGGCGCTCGTGCTCGTCAGGGAGCGGGGACGCGCGATGGCCGAGGCCGCCGCCGTCACCGAGACCGGGATGACCGCCGTGCTCGGCGGCGACCCCGCCGAGGTCCTCGCCTCGATCGACAAGCACGGGCTCACCCCCGCGAACGTGAACGGCGCGGGCCAGGTCGTCGCCGCCGGGACGCTGGAGCAGCTCGCCCGGTTCGCCGACGAGCCGCCCGCGAAGGCCAGGCTCCGCCCGCTGTCGGTGGCCGGGGCGTTCCACACCGAGCACATGGCGCCCGCCGTCGACGCGCTCGGCCGCGTCGCCTCCGGGGCGCCCGTCGCCGACCCGCGGACGCGGCTGCTGCAGAACCGCGACGGCGCGGTCGTCGCGTCCGGCGCCGACTTCGTGGACCGGCTGGTCGCCCAGGTCAGCGCGCCCGTCCGCTGGGACATGTGCATGGAGACCATGACCGGGCTGGGCGTCACCGGCATCATCGAGCTGCCGCCCGCGGGCACCCTCACCGGCCTCGCCCGCCGCGAGCTGAAGGGCGTCGAACTGGTCGCCCTGAAGTCCCCCGCGGACCTCGACAAAGCCCGCGCGCTGATTGACGCGGAGGCCGCGGCATGAGCGGGGGGCTTCGGATTCCTGAGGCGGCTCCGGGGGCTCGGATTCTGGCGTTCGGCGACTATCGGCCGGCGCGCATCGTCACCAACGACGACCTCGCCAAGACGGTCGAGACCGACGACGCCTGGATTCGCAGCCGGGTCGGCATCGCGGAGCGGCGCATCGCGGGCGACGACGAGGGCATCGTCGAGCTCGGCGTGCACGCGGGCGGCAAGGCGCTCGCGGGCAGCGGACTCGCCCCGTCCGACATCGACCTCGTGATCCTCGCCACCTGCTCGGCGGAGTCGCCGATGCCGGGGCACGCCGCGCAGATCGCGCACCGGCTCGGCATCGACGCGCCCGGCGCGTTCGACATCAACGCCGCGTGCGCCGGGTTCTGCTACGCGCTCGGCACCGCCAGCTCCGCCGTCCGCGCCGGGAGCGCCCGCAACGTGCTGGTGATCGGCTCGGAGAAGATGTCCCAGTGGATCGACTGGACGGACCGCTCCACCTGCATCATCTTCGCGGACGGCGCGGGCGCCGCGGTCGTCACCGCCAGCGAGACGCCCGGCATCGGCCCGGTCGTGTGGGGCAGCGCCGGCGACAAGTACGACAAGATCATCATCGATGACCGGCACTCGTTCATCCGGCAGGAGGGGCAGGCGGTGTTCCGCTGGGCGACCACCGCCATCGCCCCCGTCGCGGCCGAGGCGTGCGAGCGCGCCGGGATCAGCCCGGCCGACCTCGCCGCGATCGTCCCCCACCAGGCCAATCTCCGGATCATCGAGGCCATCGCCCGCAAGGTGAAGGCCGACAACGCCGTCGTGGCCGACGACATCGTCCACTCCGGCAACACGTCGGGAGCCTCCATCCCGCTCGCCCTGTCCCGCATGATCGAACGCGGCGACGTGCCGTCCGGCGCCCCGGCCCTGCTGGTCGGGTTCGGCGCCGGGCTGTCCTACGCTGCCCAAGTCATCCAGATCCCGTAGGCCGTCACACCTGCTCGCAGGCTCTGGACCAACCCACCGAAGGAGAAACGCAGACCATGGCAGAAGTCGCCACCGAACAGCAGATCCTGGCCGGCCTCGCCGAGATCATCGACGACATCGTCGGCATCGACAAGTCCGAGGTGACCCCGGAGAAGAACTTCATCGACGACCTGGACATCGACTCGCTGTCGATGGTCGAGATCGCGGTGGCCGCGCAGGACCAGTTCGGCGTCGAGATCCCCGACGACGAGCTGCGCAACCTGAAGACGGTGAAGGACGTCATCGACTTCGTCCAGAACCTGCAGCAGGCCCCGGTCAAGAGCTAGCACGCGGGGACGGCACGCGCCGGCCCGCGGGACCCGCCACGGCGGCGGCCCGCGGGCCGTCCGGGTAGCTGCGACCGCCCCTCACAGCCCGCAAGGAGCATCCACATGAGCAAGAGCCAGACCAGAGTCGTCGTGACGGGTCTCGGTGCAACGACCCCACTCGGCGGAGACCTGCCGTCGACCTGGTCCGCCCTGCTCGCCGGAGAGTCCGGGATCCGCACACTGGAGTGGGAGGGCGTCGAGGGCCTGCCGGTCCGCTTCGCCGCGACGCTCAAGGTGCCGCCGGACGAGGTGATGCCGCGGCAGGCGCTGCGCCGGCTCGACCGCAACCAGGCGATCGCGCTGATCGCCGCCCGCGAGGCGTGGGCGGACGCCGGGTTCGCCCCGTCCCCCGGCGGCAAGCCGCAGAAGGGCATGGAGAAGGCCGGCGTCGAGGGCGGGTTCGTCGTCGACCTCGACCGGGTCGGCGTCGTGCTCTCCAGCGGCATCGGCGGCCTGCACACGGCCCTGAACAGCTACGACGTGTACCGGGAGAAGGGCTGGTCGCGGGTCTCGCCGTTCACCGTCCCGATGCTGATGCCGAACGGCGCGTCCGGGCACGTCGGCATCGAGTTCGGCGCGACGGCCGGGTCGCACGCCCTGGTCAGCGCGTGCGCGTCCAGCGGTGAGGCGGTCGGCTACGCGATCGACATGATCCGCGCGGGCCGCGCCGACGTGATCGTCTGCGGCGGCACCGAGGCGTGCATCCACCCGCTCCAGATGGCCTCCTTCGGGATCATGCGCGCGATGTCGACGCGCAACGAGGAGCCGTCGCGCGCGTCCCGGCCCTACGACAAGAACCGCGACGGGTTCGTCCTCGGCGAGGGCGCCGCGGTCATGATCCTGGAGTCGGAGGAGCACGCCCGGCGGCGCGGCGCGAAGATCAACGGGTACGCGTCCGGGGCCGGGTACTCCAACGACGCCTACGACATCGTCCTGCCGGACCCGAGCGGGCGCGGGCAGGCCAAGGCGATGCAGCGGGCCCTCGCCGACGCGGGGCTTGAGCCCGCCGACATCATCCACATCAACGCGCACGCCACCTCGACCCCGGCCGGGGACGTGGCGGAGCTCGCGTCCATCAAGGCGGGGCTCGGCGAGGACGCCGCCCGGAAGGCCGTCATCACCGCGACCAAGTCGATGACCGGGCACCTGCTCGGCGGCGCGGGCGCGCTGGAGTCGATCTTCACGATCCTGGCGCTGAAGGAGGGGCTCGTCCCGTTCGTGGCGAACCTGGAGGACCTCGACGACGAGGTCGACCTCGACATCGTCCGCGACGAGCCGCGCAAGCTGCCGGACGGCCCGGCGGCGGCGCTCAACAACTCGTTCGGGTTCGGCGGCCACAACGTCTCCGTCGCCTTCGAACGCGCCATCTGACCGACCGCACGGCACGCCGAACGGCCCGGCGAGGAAAACCTCGCCGGGCCGTTTCGCGTGTTTCCGCGGCCGTGCCGGGCGGCGGGCGCCGCGCGCCGGACGTTCGCCGGGCGGGGCGCGCGAGCCGCGGGACGGGCACGCTCCACCGGGCGGCGTCGGCGGACGCCCCGGCCGTCACACGGCGGCGTGCAGCCAGCGGACGGGCGCGCCGTCCCCGGCCCGCCGGAAGGGTTCGAGCTCGTTGTCCCACGGGGTGCCGAGGAGCCGCTCCAGCTCGTGCTCCAGGGTGATCTTGCCGACCGCGGCGTTCGCCATGACGGAGCGGAGCCGGTCCTCGGGGATCATGATGTCCCCGCTGGCCCCGATGACGCCGGTGAACACCCCGAGGGACGGGGTGAAGCTGAACCGGACGCCGTCGGAGCCCGGGGTGGGATCCTCGGTGGCCTCGAAGCGCACCAGCTTCCAGGTGCGCAGCGCGGAGGTGATGCCCGCGGCGGTGCCCGGCCTCCCCTCCCAATGCAGCTCGGCGCGCAGCGTTCCCGGTGCGGCCGCCTGATCGGTCCACTCAAGGGAAACGGGCACACCGAGAACACCTGCGGCGGCCCACTCGATGTGCGGGCTCAGCGCAGGCGGCGCGGAGTGGACGTAGAAAACGCCACGTGCGGTCACCGGACCTCCTGGATCTGTACCGAGGCTCGTCTTCCCCTACGGCCTCGTACGTCCCAAGTCGGCGTCCGCGTCCCTCATTGTGCATCATCGGCACGTGTCGCACCACCGTGAGTCCGTCGTTTGTTGAACGGTGGAGGACTGCATGCACAGGGTTCACGGGCCTCCACGACAGGTTAGGGCGTGCTGGGCCGCCGTGTGGGGAAAGCCGGGCAACCGGCGGGACCGGGTCCGGTCGTGGTCGCATGTCCGATTCCGGTCACTCTTGGTCTCCGATTCGACACGATGAGTGCCGGAGCCGGGCGACGAGAGCGAGGACCGATGTTCGATCAGCAGGCACGGCTGGAGCGGGTGCTGGCGCGGCACCGCGACGCGGTCGTGGTGGAGGCGCTGCCGGGGCGGCCGGCCCTGATCCGCAGGGACCAGCTCCTGGTGGCCGGGCGGGACGCCGCCGCGGCCGAGTCGACGATCCGGCGCTGGCACGACGGGCGGCGGGACGAGCACGGCGTCACCCGGTTGCGGCTGCGCCCGGCGGCGAAGGTGGACGTGTGCGAGCTCGCGTCCCGGCTGCGCGCGGACGGCGTGCGCACCGCCGCCACGGGCGCGGCGCGGCGGCGGCTGAGCGCGGCGCCGAACCACCTCGTCGTCGGGCAGCCGATGTGGTGGAGCGGTCCCGCGGACCGGCCGCGTCCCGCCGGGCCGGTGCCCGCGCCCCGTCCGGCGGCGGAGGCGGGCCGGGAGGTGACGGTCGCCGTCCTGGACACGGGCCTGGCGCCGCACCCCTGGTGGGAGGACGCGGACTGGTTCCGCGAGCAGCGCGACGAGGTCGCGGAGATCCTGGACGCCGACCTCGACTACGACCTGGACGCGCAGGCCGGGCACGGCACGTTCGTCGCGGGCGAGGTGCTCAAGCGGGCGCCGGCGGCGCGGCTGCTGGCCCGCCGGGTGATCGGCGGCGACGGGGTCGGCGACGAGCTCGACGTGATCCGGGCGCTGGCGTGGCTCGCCGAGCGCGGCGGCGTGGACGTGGTGAACGTCTCACTCGGCTGCCACACCTATGACGACCGTCCGTCCCCGGTGCTGGCGCGGGCGATCGCGGCGCTCGGCCGCCGGACGGTCGTCGTGGCGTGCGCGGGGAACGCGGCCACCGACCGCCCGTTCTGGCCCGCCGCGATGAAGCCGGTGGTCGCCGTCGCGGCGCTGGACGGCGCCGACCGGGCCGCGTTCTCCAACCACGGCTGGTGGGTGGACGCCTGCGCGCAGGGCGTGGACGTCGCGGGCGCCTTCGTGCGCTTCGACGGGACGCACCCGCCCGTGCGCGGCATCGACCCCGACCATTTCCAGGGCTACGCGACATGGAGCGGGACGTCGTTCGCCGCCCCCGCCGTGGCGGGCCGGATCGCCGCCGTCGCCGCAGTGGAAGGGGTGTCGGCGGTCGCGGCGGCGGACCGCGTCCTCGCCCCGTCCACGCACCCGTCCCTCCCCGACCTGGGCGTGCTCGTCGAAACGACGGAGTCGGACGCGCCCGGGACGGCGGAGGCGAGCGCGTCCGAGGCGGCG
Source organism: Actinomadura decatromicini (assembly GCF_008121305.1). Classification (NCBI taxonomy): domain Bacteria; kingdom Bacillati; phylum Actinomycetota; class Actinomycetes; order Streptosporangiales; family Thermomonosporaceae; genus Actinomadura; species Actinomadura decatromicini. The sequence continues at coordinate 612,065 of NZ_VSRQ01000006.1, forward strand.
GAGGCGGGCACGTCCGGGACGGCGGAAGCGGGGGCGGCTGGGCCGGGGGCGTCTGAGATGGCCGGAGTCGTCCACGCGGAGTGAGGTGTCGATGTCGTAGGGTGAACAACGCGGGGGGCCTCGGGAGGAGACTTCGGTGGCCCAGAAGAACGACGGTACGGACGAGCTGGTGGTCCGGGCCCGCGGCGGCGACGGCGCCGCGTGGGCCCGGCTCGTGGAGCGCCACAGCGGCCTGCTGTGGTCGATCGCCCGCTCGCACGGTTTGAACGACGCCGACTCCGGCGACGTGGTGCAGACCACCTGGCTGCGCCTCGTGGAGCGGATCGACGGGTTGCGCGACCCGGCCGCCACGGGGTGCTGGCTCGCCACGACCGCGCGGAACGAGAGCCTGCGGCTCGTCCGGCTGCGCGGCCGCGACCTGCCGCTCGTGCCCGCGCCGCGGGCGCCGGAGCCCGGCCCTGACCGGGTTGCGCTGAGCCGCGAGCGGCTCGGCCTGGTCGGCGCGGCGCTGGAGGCGCTGCCGCGCCGCTGCCGGACGCTGCTGCGGCTGTTCGCGGTCGCGTCCAGCCATGCCGAGCTCGCCGCCGCGCTCGGCATCCCGGTCGGCAGCGTCGGGCCGACCAGGGCCCGGTGCCTGGACGCGCTGCGGAGGCTCGTCCCGTGAACGACGACGAGCTGATGGCGGGCGTGCGGGGCGCGTTCGAGACGCTCGACCCGGTGCCGGCCGGCGTCCTCGCGGCGGCGCGCGCGGCGATCGCGCTGCGCGTGCCGTCCGCGACGCTGGCGGAGCTGTCGCACGACCGGGCCGGGCGGACGGCGGCCGGGGTCCGCGGCACGGCGGGACGCGTCCTGACGTTCGCCTGCCCGGGCGGGACGGTCGAGGTCGAGGTGGAGGTGGCGGCGCACGGCCGCGACCGCGAGCTGACCGGGCGGCTCGTGCCGCCGTCCGCCGCGCTGGTCCGGGTCCGGCACCTGGAGCTCCCGCCGGACGGGATCACGGCGCGCGCGGAGCCCGCCGGGCTGTTCTGCGTGCCGAGCGTGCCCGCCGGCCTGGCGAGCCTCGTGTTCCACCTGGACGACGGCACGTCGATCGTGACGAGCTGGGTCCGCCTGTGACGCGCGCCCACCCGGACCCCGCCCACCCGGACCCCGCCCACCCGGACCGATCCTCCGCTGACGGGGACGAGACGGACGGGGACGAGGGCGCCCTGCTCCGTCTCGCCGCCGCCGACCCGGCCGCCGCGCTCGCCCGGGCACGCGCCCTGCTCGACGGCGACGAGGACGACCGCGACGAGACCGGCGACGACCTCGACGGCGACGCCGTGGACGACGGTGGCGGCGTTGACGGCGGCGGCGTTGACGGTGGCGGTGTGGGCGTGTTGCGGGCGGCCGGGCTCGCCGCCAAGGAGCTGGGGCTTCTCGAGGAGGGCCTCGCCTACCTCCGCCGAGCCCTCGCCGCGGCGGACGGCTACGCGGCGGCGCAGATCCGGATGAGCCTCGTCGGGCTGCTCACCGCGGCCGGTGACATCGGCGAGGCGCTGTCCCACGCGGACGAGGCGGCGCCCCACCTGCGCGGCACCGACGCGGACCGCCTCGCCGCCAACCGGGCCTGCGCCCTGGCGAGGGCCGGACGCCTGGACGAGGCGCACGACGTCGCCGCGCGGGCCCTTCCCGGCCTCCGCGAGGGCGACGACCCGGTGACACTCGGCGGGCTCCTCGGCAACCTGGGCCTTGCCTGCGCGTTACGCGGCGACTTCGGCGAGGCGGAGGCCGCGTTGGAGGAGGCGGTCGCGGTGGGCGAGGCCGCCGGGCTGCGGCACCTGACGGCGATGTCCAAGGGGAACCTGGCGTTCGCGGTGTCGCGGCGTGGGGACGTCCCGCGCGCGCTGCGCCTCTTCGCCGAGGCCGAAGCCCATCTGTCCGGTGAACGTCTGGCGCAATGCCGGTTCGACCAAGCGGAGACCCTCATCTCGGTGGGTCTTCCAGGTGAAGCGCGTCCTCTTCTCCATGCGGCCTTGGACGCCGCCACAGCGAACGGCTACCGGTGCGACATCGCGGACGGTTTCCTCCTCCTCGCCCACGCGGAACTGGCCGACGGCAACCCCGAACAGTGCACCGACGCCGCCGAACGCGCCCGCGCCGCGTTCGCCGACCAGGAACGCGCCGGATGGATGCTGCTCGCCGAACACGTCCTGGTGAAGGCGCGATGGGCGTCCGGCGAGCGGTCGGGCGTGCTGCTGCGCACGGCGATCGCGACGGCGGACCGGCTGGAGGGCGGCGGGTGGACCGACGCCGCCGACGAGGTCCGGATCGTCGCCGCTCGGGTCGCGCTGTCGCTGGGCCGTCCCGCCGGGCACCTGCTGTCCCGGGTCGGGCGTTCGCGCGGGCCCGCGTCCGCCCAGATCGCCGCCTGGCACGCCGTCGCGCTCGAACGTTCCGCGCGGGCCGACCACGAGGGCGCGGTCGCCGCCGTCAGGGCCGGGCTCAGGGTGACGGAGCAGTACGCGGAGGCGCTCGACGCGCTCGACCTCCGCGCGCGGACGACCGGGCTCGTCACCGACCTGGCCGACCTCGGGCTCACGCTCGCCCGGTCGGCGGGGGAGCTGCTCACGGTCGAGGAGCGGCGGCGGGCGATCGCGCGGCCGGTCCGGGTGCGTCCGCCGCGGGATCCGGAGCGGGCGGCGGCGCTGGCCAGGCTGCGCGCGTTCAGCGCGGAGCGGACGGGCGACACGGCGCGCGGCGGCGCCGGGACCCCGCTGCCCGCGGACATGGCGGCCCTGGAGGCGACGGTCCGGGCGCGGACGCGGCACCGTCCGTCCGGCGCGTCCGGCGGGCACTCCCCCGGCTTCGCCGAGGTCGCCGCCGCGCTCGGCGACCGGGCGCTCGTCGAGCTGGTCGCGGTCGGCCGCGACCTGCACGCGGTGACCGTCGTCGCCGGTCAGGCCCAGCGCCACCGGCTGGGCGCGGCCGACAAGGCCGTCCGCGACACCGGCCTGCTGCGCTACGCCGTCCGGCGCCTCGCCGAGCGGGACGACCCGCGCGCCCTCGACGCCCTCGCCGACACGGCCGGCCGGCTCGACCGGCGGCTGCTCGCCCCGCTGGCGCGGGCCGTCGGCGACCGCGAGCTGGTCATCGCGCCGACGGGCACGCTGCACGGGCTGCCCTGGGCGGTGCTGCCGTCGCTGGACGGGCGGGCCTTCACGGTCGTGCCGTCCGCGTCCGCGTGGGCGCGCGCCCGCGAACCGGCGCGCGGCGGCGGGCGGACCGTCCTCGTGGCGGGTCCCGGGCTCCGGCACGCGCGGCGGGAGATCGACGCGCTGCGGCGGCTGCACCCGCACGCCACCGTCCTGGACGGCCCGGACGCGCGTCCCGAGGCCGTCCGCGACGCCCTGGACGGCGCGGCCCTCGCGCACGTCGCCGCGCACGGCGAGTTCCGCGAGGGCAACGCCCTGTTCTCGCGGCTGCGGCTCGCGGGCGGGCCGCTGATGGTCCACGACCTGGACGAGCTGGCCGTCCCGCCGCGCGTCGTCGTGCTGTCCGCCTGCGACATCGGACGGGCCGACGGGGGCGACGCGGCGCTCGGCATGGCGGGCGTCCTGCTCGCGCTCGGCGCCGCGACCGTGATCGCCAGCGTCGCGCCCGTCCGGGACGAGTCGACGCCGGGCTTCATGGCCGCGTTCCACGCCCGCCTGTCCGCCGGAGACCCGCCGTCCCGAGCCCTCGCCGCACTCCCCCGCCCCCCAGAACTCGCAGGCTTCCTCTGCCTGGGCGCGGGCTGACCCCGCCAACACCGACCGGTCGCCGCTGGAGGCTCAGCCGGTGGCGACCGGTCGCCGCTGGAAGCTCGGTCGGTGCCACCGGTCGGCGCGGGTCGAGGCCCGGCCGATGGCGGCCGGGCCGCGCGGGTCGAGGCCCGGCGGGGCCGGGTCAGCCGTCGCCGGTGGCGATCGGGTTGGACGGGTCGGTCACCCAGTTCGACCAGGAGCCCACGTAGAGGGCGGCCGGGATGCCCGCGAGGTTCAGCGCGAGGATCTCGTGGGCGGCCGTCACGCCGGAGCCGCAGTAGGCGCCGACGTCGAGCGCGTCCGTGGCGCCGAGCTGCGCGAACCGCTCGCGCAGCAGCTCGGGGGGCAGGAACCGGCCGTCCACGCCGACGTTGCCGGACGTGGGCGCGTTCCGGGCACCCGGGATGTGCCCGGCGACCGGGTCGACGGGCTCCAGCTCGCCGCGGTACCGCTCGGCGGCGCGCGCGTCGAGCAGCACCCCGGCCGTCGCCAGCTCCGCGGCGCCCTCCGCGTCGAGGACGGGCAGCCGTCCCGGGCTCGCGACGAAGTCGCCCGGCTTGACCTCCGGCTCCGTCGTGCTCACCGGGTGGCCCGCCTCCGTCCAGGCGCGGTAGCCGCCGTCCAGGACCCGGACGCGTTCGTGCCCGAAATACCGCAGCGACCACCACACCCGCGCCGCCGACGTGGAGTCGGCGTCGTCGTAGACCACGACGAGGCTGTCGCCCGACACCCCGGCGCGGCGCATGGCGGACTCGAAGGCGGCCGGGTCGGGCAGCGGATGGCGGCCGCCCGGCCCCGGCGGCCCGGCGACGTCCTGGTCCAGGTCGACGAACACGGCGCCGGGCAGGTGCCCCTTGCGGTACGACTCGATCCCCGGGGGTCCGCCCAGATGCCACCGGACGTCCAGCAGGACGACGGGCGTCTGCCGCCGGAGCAGCCGGTCGAGCGCGGGCGCTTCGATGAGAGGGTGCACACCGTCAGTTTGACCGGCGTCGCCCGGATTAGGGAGGGGCGATTCCTGGTTCATCTCAAGTCCCCCGAGAGTCAGTGCCTGGACATTGTCAGTGCCGGACATTGTCAGTGCCGGACGTGGTCGGTGCCGGACGTGGTCAGTGCCTGAACCTGGTCAGTGCCTCGACGTGGTCAGCAGCGGGACGAGTTGTTCCGCCGCCACGAGGGAGCCGTGCATGCCGACCATCCGGTCCAGCCACGGCTCCCGCTCCGACGCGACGATCGCGAGGTCGGCGTGCGGGACGGCGATCACGTCCCCGACGCGGTCGAGCATGCCGGGGCCGAGCGGGCCGAACCAGCCGTCCGCGACCGCCCGCTCGCGCGGGACGACCCACGCCCGGTCGCCGAGCAGGGCCGTCCAGGCGGCGAGGACGTCGTCGTGCGCGCCCGGCTCGCTGTAGACGTACCGGGCGCGGGCGTCGCCGCCGAGGAGGGCGACGCCGTCTCGCAGCTCGGGGACGGCGTCGAAGTCGACCCGCTCAACCGGGTCGACCATGCCGTGGTCGGCGGTGACGTGCAGGGCCGAGCCGGGCGGCAGGACGTCCGCGATCCGCTCGGCGAGCATGTCCACGAAGCGGAGCTGGTGCCGCCAGTCGGCGGACCCGGCGCCGAACCGGTGCCCGGTCGCGTCGAGGTCGGCGTGGTACACGGTGACGAACGAGCGGTCGCCCTCGCGCAGCGCCAGCTCCGTCCGGCCGACGAGCTGGCCGAGGCCGTTCGCGGCACGGTAGCGGGCCCCGCGGACGGTGGCGCGGCTGAGGCCGGTCCCCCGGTACTGGCCGAGCGCGACGTAGGAGACGGCGACGCCGTCCGCCGCCGCCCGCCCGTACACGGTCGGGACGGGCTGGAACCGAGCCGGGTCGACGGAGTCGTCCTGCCAGCGGAGGCAGTTGAGGAGGCGGCCGGTCCCCGGGATCGCCACCTGGACGCCGAGCAGACCGTGCGCGCCGGGCGGCGCGCCCGTCGCCAGCGACCCGAGGCTGCTGACCGTCGTCGCCGGGAAGCCGGACGTGATCGGGCCGCCGTCCATCGCGGACAGGAACGGGGCCTCGTCCGGGTGGGCGCGGAGCTGCTCCCAGCCGAGCCCGTCGACGATCAGCACGCAGGCGCGCGGCACCGGCGCGAGGCCCAGCACGTTCACCGCGTCCGGGACGCCCAGCGCCGCCAGCACCGACGGCGGCAGGTCGGCGAGCGCGCCCGACCCGTACCGCGGGACGGGCGGCGGCCCCGCCGTCCCGGCGGTCACCGGGCGGTCGCGGCGGACAGCTCCTCCGCGAACGCCAGCACCTGCGTCACGGCGTCGCGGCCGTCCGCGGCCTCGCTCACCCGCAGGGACAGGTCGTCGGCCGTGACGCTGCCGGTGTAGCCGTGGTCGGCCTCGCAGTTCTCGTCGCCGCAGGTCGCGGGCTCGAGGTCGATGTGCGCGATGGCGCCCCAGCCGATCGTCAGGACCACCTCGGTCGGCGGCACGCCCGGCACGTACGACGCCGGGTCCGGGACGACCCTGGTCACCGCGACCGACTGGACGCGCTCCAGCTTCACGGCCTCGGTGGTGGTGGACGCGTGCGGCTGCGCCATGCCGTCGCCGGGCGGGTGCTCGTCGGTGTGGCACACCAGCAGCCGGCTCGCGGACAGCACGAGCACGGTCACGTGCCGCCGCACCTCCATCGCGGGGTCGAACGTCGCCTCGTGGTGGACGACGTAGGCCACGACGGGCTCCTCCCCGACGGCCGACTCGACCGCGTCCGCGACCAGGTCCGGGTAGTAGCCGCTGCGCTCGATCGCCGTGCGCAGGCCGCCGGCGGTCGCTCGGGTTTCCCTCATGGGCCCATCCTGCCCTGTCCGGGGCCGGACGCGCACATGGCCGCCGGACGGGCGGTCAGCCGCGCCCACGCGGGGTACGAGGCGGGCATGGACGAGAAGCCGCTGCCGAAGCCCCCGCCGGTGCCGCCGCCCGGCCCCGACCCGGCGCCCGCGCCGGAACCGCTGGTCCCGCCGGTGGAGCCGCCGCCGGGGCCGCCCGGGCCGTCCCCGCAGCCGCCCGGGCCCGTCCCGCCGGGGCCGTCGCCCGAGCCGGTCCCGCCGGGCCCGCCGCCGGAGCCGACGCCGCCCGGACCGGCGCCCGAGCCGACGCCGCCCACGCCCGACCCGGACCCGGTCCCGCCAGGGCCGGAACCCGACCCGATCCCACCGACCCCGTCCCCGAGCCCGCCCGGCCCACCGGCCTGACCCGTACTCCTCCAAGCAGGAGGCCGTCAGCGCTGCTGGGCACGGCGCGGTGTCGGCGTCGTGCGGCGAGGAGGGGGAGGCCGCCGGGTCAGGGAGAGAAGGCCGTCAGGACAGGCGGCGCGGCCCCAGTTCGGGACGCGGGCCCGGCGGCCGCTCCAGCCTGAGCGTCACGCCGCGCACCGTGGCGCCGGACGCGTCCGCCAGCACGGGGTTCAGCTCCAGCCGCGCCACCTCGGGCAGGTCGTAGCCGAGGCGGGACGCGCGCAGCAGCAACTCCTCCAGGGCGGCGAGGTTCACCGGTTCCGCGCCGCGATGGCCGAGGAGGAGCGGCGCCGTCCGGATGGCGCGGACCATCTCCGCCGCCTCCGCGTCGGCGAGCGGCGACAGCCGGTGCGCCCGGTCGTCCAGGAGCGCGGCGGTCTCGTCGGCGATGCCGAAGGAGATCACCGCGCCGAACGAGTGGTCCTCCCGGACGACGATGCGGGTGGGGACGCCGTGGCCGTCCGCGTCGTCCTCGACGTCGATGCCGTAGCAGGACAGCAGCTCGGCCGCCCGCTCCGGCGCGACGTCCGCCGCGCCGTCGCCGCCGAGCCAGGACGCGACCAGCTCCCGCGCGCGGTCGCGGTCGATCCCGTCGAACACCGGCATGCGCCCCGGCGGGCGCCGCCGCCACCGCGCGTACCCGATCACGTACGCCAGCGCCCGGACGGCGTCCTCCGGCGAGGGGTAGGACGGCACCGAGCCCTCCGCCGCCGTCCCGTCCGGGCCGGGGACGCGCAGGTCGGCGGGCATCCCCTCGGTGCCGAGGTAGGTCGCCACGATCGGCTTGCGGCCCTGTGCCGCCAGCCGCAGGATCTTCTCCGGGACGCGCACGTCGTAGCCGCCGATCGTCGGGGGCGCGAACAGCGCGACCACCGCGTCGACGGTGTCGTCGTCCAGCGCCCCGGCGAGCGCGGCCTCGTAGTCGTCGGCGTCGGCGCGCGGACCGAGGTCGATCCGGGGCCGGACGTCCAGGCCGAGCGCGACGGCCTCGTCCTGCGCGAGCAGCCCCAGCGAGTTGGAGTTGTCGATGATCGCGATGCGGTCGCCCGCCGGGAGCGGCTGGTAGGCGAGCACCTGCGCCACGTCGAACAGCTCGGAGATGTCCTCGACGCGGATCACGCCCGCCTGCTCGAACAGCGCGCTGACGGCGTGGTCGGGCAGCGTCAGCGCCCGTGCCGCGTGCCCGATCGGGACGCCCTGCGTGCTGCGCCCGCTCTTCACCGCCACGATCGGCTTGCGGCGGCCGAGCCTGCGCGCCAGCCGCGCGAACTTGCGCGGGTTGCCCAGCGACTCCAGGTAGAGGAGGACGGCCTTGGTCGCCGGGTCCTCCTCCCAGTACTGCATGAGGTCGTTGCCCGAGACGTCTGCCCGGTTCCCTGCGGAAACGAATGTGGAGAGGCCGAGGCCGCGCTCCGCCGTCCGCTGGAGGATCGCGATGCCGAGCGCGCCGGACTGGGAGAAGAAGCCGACCGGGCCGCGTCCCGGCATCGTCGGGGCCAGGGTCGCGTTCAGCCGGACGTCCGGGTCGGTGTTGGCGATCCCCAGGCAGTTGGGCCCGACAACCCGCATCCCGTAGGCGCGGGCGAGCCGCACCAACTCCTCCTGCCTGGCGCGGCCTTCGTCCCCGATCTCCCCGAAGCCGGAGGACACGACCACCAGGCCGCGCACGCCCTTGCTCGCACACTGCTCCACGACCTCGTGGACGGCATCCGCGCGGACAGCGACGACGGCGAGGTCGACATCGTCCGGCACCTCCAGGACGGACGGATACGCGCGCACCCCTGCCACCGCCACCGCCGTCGGATGCACCGGGTAGACGGGCCCGCTGAAGTCCCCGGACAGCAGGTTGCGCAGCACCGTCTGCCCGACGCTGTGCTCGGCCCGGCTCGCCCCGATCACCGCGACCGACCCAGGGAACAGCAGCCGCTGGATCGACCGCGACTCGGCCCGATGCTCCCGCGCCGCCATCACCTCCAGCGACGTCTCGGTCGGCTCCAGGTCGAGGACGAGCTCGATCACGCCCTCCTCGAAGCGCTGCTCCGCCCGGTACCCCGCCTCCCGGAACACCCTGGTCATCCGCCGGTTGTCGGGCAGGACGCTCGCCACGAACCGGCGCACCCCGCGCTCCCGCGCCGCCGCCGCGATGTGCTCCAGCAGGACCGGGCCGAGCCCGCGGCCCTGGTGCGCGTCCTCCACGAGGAACGCGACCTCCGCCGTCTCCGGGCGCTCGCCGAGCCGGTCGTACCGGACGACCGCCACCATCTCCTCGCCGATCGTGGCGATCAGCGCGACCCGGCGGTCGTAGTCGACGCCGGTGAAGTGTTCGATGTCACGGTCCGACAGGTGCGGGCGCGGCGAGAAGAACCGGTAGTAGATCGACTCCGGTGACAGGCGCGCGTAGAAATCGCGCAGAATCGCGCCGTCGGCGCTCCGGATGGGGCGCAGATGGGCCGTCCCGCCGTCGCTCAGGACGACGTCGGCCTCCCACTGATCCGGGTAACGCTCGGTCACGTACCCGAGGGTAAGGCACAGGCGACCCCTGGCCCGCGATCGAAAAAATGGGCTTCCTCGGTTTCGCTGCGCGTTCGAGACCTAATCAGGGCTCGATAGCTGTTACGGTCGAGCACACGCCCAGAATTGCCGCTCGCGCGGGCCGTGTTGATCGAGGTGATGACTCCATGACGCGCGTGGTCGTGGTCGGCGATCTTATGACAGACACCGTGGCGCGTGCCGCGTTCCCTCTCGCCAAGGGTAGCGACACGCCGGCCGCGGTGACGATCCACGGGGGCGGCTCGGGCGCCAACGTGGCCGCCTGGCTCGCCGTGGAGGGGACCGAGGCCGCCTTCGTCGGACGCCGCGGCTCCGACATCGCGGGCCGGAACCGGGACATGGAACTGATGGGGTACGGCGTCGACGCCCGCCTCGTCATGGACCAGGAGCGTCCCACCGGAACCTGCGTGATCATGGTCACCCACAAGGGCGACCGGACGATGCTCTCCGACCCGGGCGCCAACGGCGCCCTCCTCCCCGAGGACATCGAGCGCTGCAAGGACCTGTTCTCGCAGGGCACGCACCTGCACCTGTCCGGGTACGCGCTGATCAACGAGGGGTCGCGCAAGGCGGCCATCCACACCCTCGACCTCGCCCGCAAGGCGCAGATGTCGGTGTCGGTGGACGGCGGCTCGTCCTCGCCGCTCAAGCGCATGGGCGCCGAGCCCTTCCTGGAATGGACGCAGGGCGCCCGCCTCCTCGTGGTCAACGCCAAGGAGGCCGAGATCCTCACCGGCCGCGAGTCGCCCGAGCAGGCCGCCAAGGTGCTCACCGCCTGGTACCCGCAGGTCGTGATCAAGAGCGGCCCCGACGGCGCCCTCTGGTACACCAACGGCCGCCCCGAGCCCGTCACCGTCGCCGCCGAACCCGTCGAGAAGATCATCGACGGCACCGGCGCGGGCGACGCCTTCGTCGCGGGCTTCCTCCCGCCCTGGCTGGACGGCAAGCAGCCCGCCGACGCCCTCACCGCCGGCTGCCGCCTGGCCGCCCGGGCCATGCAGCACCTGGGCGCCCGCCCCACGCTCGACGTGGTGGACAACCAGATCAAGTAGCTGTGTTTGCCCAGGGGGGCGCCCCCCTGGAACCCCCGGTTGTCGCGAGGGGCCGTTTCCCGAACGCGTTCGCTCTCGGGAAACGGCCCCTCGCTCCGCGGTTCGTGCGGCCTCCGGCGCTGGGGCGCCTGCGGCCGCACGAACCGGGACCCCGGCTGGGCTTCGGTCCAAGAGCGTGAAGGTGCGTCATCCAAGCAAAAGGGGGCGCACAGCGCTCAGAAGAGAGGTCGAGCGGGGCTCATGAAGAGGAGCTTCGGGCGGCGGTCCAGGCACTCGTGCACGGGCACTCGTGTCTGAGCGTTCGGTGTGGTCGCTCGTGTGGGCGGCCAGAATCCTCTTCGACCGGGCCACACGAACTCGGCCGGGCCGCGCCAGTTCGGCAGGGCACGTGAACTCGGCGGCGTTATGCGAACTCAGCCGGGTCACGTGAGACCGGCGGCATTGCGCGAACTCAGCCGGGTTTACGCGAACTCGGCCGAGTCACGTGCACTCAGCCGTGTCACGTGCACTCAGCCGGGTTACGCGCGCTCAGCCGGGTTAGGCGAGAGGGGTGTAGGTGCGGACGTCCTCCTTCACCGCTGCCCATAGCCGGTTCAGGGGGTGGCCCGCGTCGTAGCGTTCGAGGTCGGCGCGGCGGACGAACGCGCCGGTCATCAGTTCGGCCTTGGGCTCCAGGTCGTCGTCCAGGGCGATGGCGCGGAGCGGGACGGTGCCGGGCTCGTCCTGCGCCGCCATGCCCCGGCCGATCGAGCCGGTCACGATCATGCAGCCGCGGACGAAGCCGGAGCGCAGCAGCGACAGCCCGTAGTGCACGTCGTCGATGTCGGCGACCACGTTCAGCCGCTCCCGGAAGCTGGGCCCGTACCAGGTGGCGAGCAGGTCGGCGACGAGCCCGGCGGGCGGGACGACCAGCGGCACCCCGCCGAGCCTGCTGGTCTCGACCGGCGTGTCCGGCAGCTCGTTCTCCAGCAGGTTGGTCAGCAACCACGCCTGGCCGCGCGCGTACTCGACGACCTCGTACTCCCTCAGCCGCAGGTCGCCCTCGGGAGTGCTGACGATGCTGCCGCAGATCAAGTCGACCTGCCGGGTCTCCAGCCGCGACCACAGCTCCTTCGTCCGGACGTGGGCGACCTTGAACTCGACCTCGCGCTGCCGGAACTCCTCCGACACCCGGTTCCATGCCCGCGACACGATCGGCAGGGTGAACTCCGTGGTGCCCACGGTGAGCATCCGGCCGAGCCTGCGCCTGCTCCAGTGAATGGACTCCAGCCATTTCTCGAACGTCAAACGCGCCAGTTCGACCGTGTCTTCACCGGTCGGCGTGAACAGGAAGTCCTTGCCGCGCCCCTGCCGGACGGTGAGCACCTCGCCGCACAAGGTCTGGCTGTTGCGGTTCAGGGTGTCGAGCTGCTTCTGGACGCTCGACTGCTCGCGTCCGAGGGCGCGGGCCGCCCGCAGCGCGGACCCGGACTCGTGCACCGCCAGAAGGGTCCGAAGCTGATCGAACGTCATATCGAGCAGTCCGGACGGGCAGTCGAGGAGCGCGTCAAGGGTCGGTGACACGGGGTCGGACATTACTACCTGTTCCGTCGTCCCGCTGAAATGGCCGGGGGGCCATCTCGCCGGGAAATGATGACATTTCCCGCTGAACTTATCTCAAGATGTTCTCCTAAACAACTGGACAGACTTTTCTAACCTCTAGAACACTTTCGTCGTGGGCCGCTCCTCGCCGCCGTCAGCCGTCCCATACCGACGGCGGCGCTCCCGGGCGCGCCCCGGCGGTGCCGGCCGCCGGGGCCGCCGCCCGGGGACCCGACTCCCGCTCGCCGCGGCTCTTCTCCGCCGCGGCGCCGGGACCGGACGCCGACCCGTGCGCGGGGCCGCGCGCACGGGTCGGCCACCCCACCCGCGTCACAGGGGCACGCGGGCCCGGGGTGGCGCGCGGCCTCCCCACTCGGGAGGCCCGCAAAGCCGGCCCCCCCAGAGGAACACACGCGGGTATTGGTTGGCGGGCGTGTCGGAGGGTGGGTTAGGACGGGGTGGCCAGGGTCAGCGGGAGGACGGATTGGGCTCCGGCTTCCTTGAGGAGGCGGGTTGCCACGGCGATCGTCCAGCCGGTTTCGACGCGGTCGTCGATCAGGAGGAGGGGGCCGGGGGTGTCGGAGACGAGGGCGGCCAGGTCGGGTGGGACGGTCAGCGAGTGCCAGACCGAGCGGAGTCGTTGGGCGCTGTTGTGGCGGCGCGGGGTCGGATCGCCGACCGGGGTGAGTTCGCCCAGGTAGGGCAGGCGGCCGACCTCGGCGATGCGGTGGCCGAACGTGGAGACCAGGCGCGGGCGTGAGCGCGAACCGATGGTGACGACGCCGGTCGGGCGGGCGGGCCAGTCCCAGGCGGCGAGGACCTGGACGACGGCGTTGAGCATGTCGTCGGGAAGGTCGGTGTCGTCACCTGCGAACAGGGCGCGCAGGCGGTTGCCCCAGCCGATGTCGGTGAGGCGGCCGAGGGCGCGGCCCACCTCGGCCTGGAGGGCGGGTTCGATGCGGCCCGCGACGCCGAGGTCGTCCTTGACGCCGGTGGGCCACATGCGGCGGGGGGCGATGTCGACGCCCGGACGGTGCAGCCGCTCGCGGGCCTCGGACGCGCCCTGCCCGGTGACGTGGGCGGACCAGCGGCGTTCCGTGCAGTTGTCGCAGCGGCCGCAGGGCGCGGCGGCGGGGTCGTCGAGTTGGCGGCGCAGGTACTCCTCGCGGCACCCGGTGGTCGAGATGTAGTCGAGCATCGCCTGCTGTTCGCGCCGCCGCTCGGCGGTGACGCGCTCGTAGCGTTCGCGGTCGTAGGACCAGGGGACGCCGGTCGACGTCCAGCCGCCCTTGACGCGGCGGGCCGCGCCGTCGACGTCGAGCACCTTGAGCATCATTTCGAGCCGCGTCCGGCTGAGGTCGACCTGGGGTTCGAGGGCTCCGGTGGAGAGCGGGCGGCCCGCCTCCTCCAGGACGTCGAGGGTGCGCCGGACGACGGGCTCCGGCGGGAAGGCGAGGCTGGCGAAGTAGGCCCAGATGTCGCGGTCTTCCCTGCCGGGAAGGAGGATGACCTCAGCGCGGTCGACGCCGCGGCCCGCCCGACCGATCTGCTGGTAGTAGGCGACCGGCGACTGCGGAGCGCCGACATGGACGATGAACCCGAGGTCGGGCTTGTCGAAGCCCATGCCGAGCGCGCTCGTGGCGACGAGGGCCTTGAGCTTGTTGTCGAGCAGATCCTGCTCGGCCTGGAGACGTTCGGCCTGCTCGGTCTGCCCGGTGTAGGCGGCGACCGCGTGGCCGCGGTCGCGCAGGTAGCCGCTGATCTCGTGAGCGGCGGCGACGGTGAGGGTGTAGACGATGCCCGATCCAGGGAGGTCGGCGAGGTGTTCGTCCAGCCACGCGATGCGCTGCTCGGCGGTGGGCGGCGTGACGACGGCGAGGTGCAGGGACTCCCGTTCGAGCGGGCCGCGCAGGACGAGCGCGTCGTCACCCGCGAGCTGCTCGGCGACGTCCTGGGTGACGCGGGCGTTGGCGGTCGCGGTGGTGGCGAGCACCGGGATGCCGGGCGGCAGCTCGGCCAGCAGCGTGCGGAGCCGCCGGTAGTCGGGACGGAAGTCGTGGCCCCAGTCGGAGATGCAGTGCGCCTCGTCCACCACGACCAGGCCCGCGCCGGCGGCGAGCTTCGGCAGGACGAAGTCGCGGAACTCGGGGTTGTTGAGCCGCTCGGGGCTCACCAGCAGGACGTCGACGTCCCCCGCGTCGACCTCGCCGAACACCGCGTCCCAGTCGCCCGTGTTGGACGAGTTGATCGTCCGGGCGTGGATGCCCGCGCGCCCGGCGGCGTCGATCTGGTTGCGCATCAGCGCCAGCAGCGGCGAGACGATCACTGTCGGACCGGCGCCGCGCTCGCGCAGCAGCCGGGTCGCCACGAAGTAGACGGCGGACTTGCCCCACCCGGTGCGCTGCACGACGAGCGCCCGCCGCCGTTCGACGACGAGGGCGCGGATCGCCGTCCACTGGTCGTCGCGGAGCCGCGCGTGGTCGCCCGCCAGCGCGCGCAGGCACCGTTCGGCCTGCTCCCGGAGTCCGTCGGAATCAGTCATGCGTCCTTGGTACCAGCGCCGAAGAAGCCCCCGCACCAGAACCGCGTTCTGTGGATTACGCGGTCAAGCGTCGACCGCCCACGCCGTTGATCGGCAGCCGCCGCCAGCGGGCCACGCCTCTCAGCAGGATCTGGCGCACCCAGGCATCTTCACCCCCAACAAGAATGTCACTATAGGTAACTGAACATACGCGCTAAGTTCAGAGCGGGTCGGACCTCACCAACCTCACCGGAAGGAACCCGACCATGAAGGAGTTCGTCCTGCCGATGCCGGTCGCCGCCCATGCCGCTCACCGGGCGATCAGCGGTCGCCAGTGAGACGAGGGCATCAGGCCCGGCGGACGTGAGAACGCTTAGCCCTCAGGTCAGCGGGCATCCCGCACGTGAACGGGGCGACATCCGATCGCTCGGACGCCGCCCCGCGGAGGCGAGCGTTTCGCTGCGGACAGCCCGTCCGGCGAGGCCGCCGAGTCGCGGCGAAGAGGCCGCGGGTAGCCTGCCAACAAGATCGATCACGGGTGCGGAAGGAACGCGGGCGGCGTAATGAGCGCGGCTGAACGCTTGCGACGGACGTGGCGGGTCCTCATGGACCACTCACCCCCGGAGCCCCCCGAAGAGGAACCCAGTGAGATCGTCGACCCACGTGCGGTCGACCTTGTTCTGCGCGTCGGCGAGCTCCTGTTGGCCAGTGGCGAGACCACCGAACGGGTGAACGAGGCCATGCTCGGCCTCGCGGTCGCCTACGAACTGCCTCGGTGCGAGGTACAGGTCACGTTGACGAGCCTCCTGGTGTCCGCCCATCCGGGGAAGGGCGCGCCGCCCATGACGGGGACGCGGGCCATCCGCCGCCGTGTCCCGGCGTTCTGGCGGCTTACCGCGCTGCACCAACTCGTCCAGGACGCGTCCATCGGGATGCTCGAACTGGACGAGGCCCACCGGCGGCTCGCCGAGATCAAGCGGGCCCGTCCTCCATACCCGGCTTGGCTGCTGGTCGTGTCGCTGGGTCTCATCGCCGCTTCGGGCAGTGTCCTGTCCGGTGGTGGACCGCTCGTGGCGACCACGGCGTTCATCGCCACCCTCCTCGGCGACCGCACCGCGGCCGCCCTGGCGCGCCGCGGAATCGCGGAGTTCTTCCAGTTGACCGTGGCCGCGGCCATAGGCGCGGGGGCGGCGGCGGTGGTCGTCGCCATGGGCAACCCGGGGCAGGCCGCCACCATCGTCACCGGCGCGATCCTGGCGCTGCTTCCGGGACGACCGCTCGTGGCCAGCATCCAGGACGGCATCACCGGGGACCTCGTCAGCGCGGGCGCGCGCGTGCTCGAGGTGTTCTTCATGATCGCGGCGATCGTCGCCGGGCTGGGCGCGGTCGTGTACCTCGCGGTCAACCTGGGCGTGGAGATCGACGTCCGGCACCTGCCCACACCGGCGGCGGAGCTGCGTCCCATCGCGGTCATCGCGGCGGCGGGGATCTCGCTGACGTTCGCGGTGTCCCTCGCCGTGCCGCGGGACGTGCTGATGGCGGCGGCCCTGGGTGGGGCGCTCATCTGGGTGCTCTACGTCATGGCACGGGGGTGGCACGTTCCACCCGTCCTGGCGGCGGGCATGGCCGCCACCGTGGTCGGCGTCCTGGCGAACTGGCAGGCACGGAGGAGCGGACAACCCGTCATGCCCTATGTGGTGCCGTCCATCGGCCCACTCCTGCCCGGGACGGCCCTGTACCGGGGCATGGTCGAGCTCAACTCGGGCTCCCCCGAGGCCGGTGTGCTGAGCCTCATCGGGGCCGTGTCGGTGGCCCTCGCGCTGGCGGCGGGCGTCAACCTCGGCGGCGAGCTCGTGCGCGCGTTCCAGCACGTCGGGTTGAGCGCGTCCGGCCGCTGGGCTCGTCCCGCCGCCCGCAGAACCCGCGGGTTCTAGGGCCGCGACCAGCGCGAACGAGTTCTGTCGGTGGCGGGCGTTACGTTCGCGGCATGTACCGACAGGGAGACATCCTGATCCTGCCCGTGCCGGAGGAGGCGCTTCCGGTGGGCGTCCGCGACCTGCCGCCCGCGCCGCGCGACGGGCGGGGCCGCATGGTCCTCGCGCTCGGCGAGGCCACCGGGCACGCGCACGCGCTGACCGCGCCCGGGACGCTGCTGCGCTCGCCCGACCCGCTCGCTCCCGACCACCTGCACCTGCCGTCCGGCGGGCGGCTCGTCCACGAGGAGCACGCGGCGATCACCCTGCCGAGGGGCTGGTACCGGGTGATCCGCCAGCGCGAGTACGTGCCCGGCGCCGTCCGCGTCGTGGCCGACTAGGGGGACGGGATGCTCACCTCGACGGCACGCGAACCGCACTACGTGGTCGGCGACTGGCAGTCGGCCGCCTATGACACCCGTCCCGCCGACCGTGTGCGGGCCGAGGCCGGTGTCACCGCCGCCTACGCCGCCGCCGGGCTGGTCGCGCCCGCACGGTTCGTCTGGGTGCCCTCCCCCGCGCGCGGCGCGGTGGCGGCGGCGGTCCTGGCCGGGCACGGCGGCGCGCTGCGGGCGGCGGGGCTCGGCGACCTGGTCGACCTGGCCCGCGCCGACCTCGGTACGGTCCCGGCGGGCAGGAGCGTCCTCACGGAGGTGCGGACCCGCCCGTGGGAGGCGGAACGCGCGGCGGCCTGCTCCGAACAGGGGCCGGAGCAGTGGCCGCGCACCTGGGCCGAGACCGGCGGGATGCTCTGGAACCAGGTGCAGGCGCTGGTCACGCGCGTGCGCGCCGCCGTGGGCGAGCACGCGCGGCGCGCCGGCTCGCCCGACCCGCGGGAGGACGAGGCCGTCGCGCTGCTGCGGGGCGCCACGCTCGACGCGGTCCTCGGCCAGCACGACGCGCCCTGGCTCGCCCTCTTCGAGACGCTCGGACGCCTCGACGGCCCCCTCGCCGGACTCGCCGAGGCGGCCCGCTCGGCGGGCTGGTGGTGGCCCTACGAAAACCTGGTGATCCTGTCGGAGCGGCCCTGTGAACTGCACCGCGACGAGCCCGGACGCCTTCACCGAGGCGACGGCCCCGCCCTCGCCTACCCGGACGATTTCGCACTGCACGCCTGGCGCGGCATGCCGATCCCGCCCGATTTCGTCGAGTCGCTGACCGGCCTCACCCCCGACCGCATCTCGGCCGAGCAGAACGCCGAGCTGCGCCGCGTCATGCTGGAGATCTTCGGCTACGACCGCTACCTCGCGGAGACGGGCGCACGCCCCGTGCACCGGGACGAGACGGGCGTCCTCTGGTCGATCGACCTCCCCGGCGACGAACCCGTCGTCATGGTCGAGGTGGTCAACTCCACCCCGGAGCCCGACGGCACCCACCGCACCTATTACCTCCGCGTCCCACCCGACACCCGCACGGCCCGTGCGGGCGTCGCCTGGACGTTCGGCATAGACGAAACCGACTACCACCCCGAAAAACAGACCTGACCACGGGCCTCGTCAGTTGGTGTGGGTTCGGGCCCAGGTGACCTTGCCCGCTCCGGTGGGGCGGCAGCCCCAGGAGCGGGACAGGGCGCCGACCAGCATCAGCCCCCGGCCGCTTTCCGCCTGGAGGTCCATGGTGGGCGCGGCGGGGACGTCCGGGTTGTCGTCCCAGACCTCGACCATCGCGGTCGTGGCGTCGGGCAGGGAGAGGACGACCGTGATCGCCTTCGCGTACCGGATCGCGTTGGTGACGAGTTCGCTGGTGATGAGTTCGAGGTCGCCGTTGACGTCCTCCCGGTCCCAGCGCTCCATCACGGCGCGCACCGTGTCGCGCGCCGCGCGCACCGCCACCTCGGCGGGCGCGAGCGCGAGAACGAAATGGGGGCGCTGTAAATGGTCCACATGTCCGCCTAGGTTCACCGCCGCTGCCAGGGTCCGCCTTACCCCGCAGTCGCCCGGGGCATTCCGCCTCCCTTGCCGAGATGGGCGCCACCTGCCCGGATCGGCTCTACGGGACGGTCACGGGAATAGCAGCGGAATGCGTTCGAGGACGCCTCCCGCGAAGGTGTCGTAAAGGCCGAGCGGCTCGAGGTGGACATAACCGATGTGGCAGTCGCAGACATCGAGGGGGCACGGGCGCGGAGCCAGCGCGTCCAGGAACGATCCGTCGTAGAGGTTTCCCAGCACGGCCGGGACGAAATGGCAGCGCCGGACGGTTCCGTCGCCGTCCACGGACACGACGGTGTCGCCCGTCCGGCAGGCGAGGCCGCGGCTCGGGTGCGGGCGGCGGCTCACGGGGAACAGCGGGTCGATCGCGGTCCACTGGTCGGCCTCGGCGTCGTCGTAGACGCGGCCCTCGGCGGCGTTGACCCACAGGTAGGTGCCGGAGGGCAGGTCGGCGCGGAGGCGGCGGGCGGCGTCGAGGTGGTCGGGCTGCCCGACGATCCCGACGCTGAACCGCACGCCGCGTCCCGCCAGTTCCTGGCACTTGCCGAGGAACCGGTCGTAGGGAACTTGGCCGGGGTGGTAGGTCGCCCAGAGCGCGAGCCGGGCGAGGTCGGCCTCGGACGTCCACGAGACGCGGTGGCTGAGATTGGTCTGGATCGCGACGCGCTCGACATGGGTCAGGTGGCTCAATTCGACCAGGGCGCGCCGGTACCAGGAGCGGACGAGCCCCTCTCCCCACGGCGTGAACAGCACGGAAATGCGAAAATTCTGCCCAGAGACCCATTCCGTGAACCGTTCGAGGGCCGCACGGTCGGCGCGGAGTTGCTCCGCCGAGTCGCGGCGTTTGGCGAACGGGCAGTACGGGCAGTCGTAGTCGCAACTGGCCAATGGGCCCCGGTAGAGGATCGTCAGGTGCTCCATTAGCGCACCTTGTAGGACTTCATCCGCGCCTGAACGTGCGGTGAGAACAATGCTGGCCCGATGGCGTCGGAGTAGGCGAGCCCTTCGGGAGTGAGGCGCAGAACCTCGCCGGTCGTCTCCAGCCATCCCCGGTCGTCGAATGAGCGAAGTTCGGCAGCGAAGTGGTCGTGAGGATCTGCGTCGAAGCGCGATCGGTAGAGGCCGAGGTCGAGGCCGCTTGCCTGGAGGAGAGACTGGATGAGGTGGCGGCGGCGCCGTTCGTCGTCGTCCAGTTCGAAGCCGACGTGGGCGAACTCGAAGTCCTTCTCCGCCACGTATTCGTCGATGATCGAACGCACCAGCCTTGTCTCGACCGCGTACTCGAACGAGTAGTGCAGTCGGGACGTGTACGAGCGGGCCCCGCAGCCGAGGCCCACCATGCCGTCAGTCTGGCAGCAGTATTCCGTCCCGTTGGCGGCGGCTCCGGGGAGGCGGAACATTCGCATCGACACCTGCTCGTAGCCTTCGGCCAGGAGGTGGTCGCGGCCGATTCGGTAGAGGCTGAGGCGCTGGTCGTCCCATTCTCGGGTGCGATGTTCAAGCCCTGTCTTGGGACGAACATAGAGGGGATACAAGTAGATTTCCTCGGGCCGCCAGGCGAGGGCCGCGTCCAGTGAATGCGTCCACGTCGCGGGCGTCTGGCCGTCGATGCCGTAAATGAGGTCGATATTGAGGGTCGGGAAACCTACAGCGCGAATCCGGTCAAGGGCGGCCTCGACTTCCGCGCGTTTCTGAGGGCGGACGGCCGCCCGCGCCTCCTCGTCCAGGAAAGACTGAACACCGATGGAAATACGGCTCGTCCCGCGTTCGGCGAGGACGGTCAGCCGGTCGGTGGTCGCGGTGGCCGGTGACGTCTCCACGCCCAAGGGAATCGCGCCGAACCCCGGGAACCGTCCGGCGATGTCGCAGAGGCGTTCCAGCTCGGAAGCGTTGAGAAAGGTCGGCGTGCCGCCGCCGAAGGCCGCCGTCTCGAACGCCGCGTCGCGGTCCTGTGCACCCAGGGCGTCCAGGACGGCGGTGGCCTGCCGGTCGAGCGCGTCCAGGTAGGCCCTGGTCAGCTCCTCGGGCGCGCCCGTGCGGGTGAACAGATTGCAGAAGCCGCACCGCATTTCGCAGAAGGGCACGTGGAGGTAGAGGAAGAGGGTGTCGAGGGGCTCGTCCGCCCACACGTCGCGCAGCGGACGCAAAGGCTCAAGCGGACGGTAGGCGGTCTTGTGCGGATAGGCGTACACATACGCCTCGTAGGGATTCACGGCAGAACGAACTCCCCGTATGGAACTGTCCAGATGACCTCGTGGCCGAAACGGTGGCCGGTGTGACCGTCCTCGCCGTACGCCGTTCCGTGGTCGGAGCAGACGATGACGAAGCAGGGGCGGCGCATCAGCGAGAACAAGCGCCCGATGTGGGCGTCGACGTGGCGGAGCGCGGCGGCATGGCTGGCTCGCGTGTCGCCTTTCGAGCGCGCCTCCTCTTTCGAGTGCGTGGCGTCGTCCAGGTAGAACCAGTTCGGCTGGTGCAGGGACGCGACGTTCAGCAGCAGGAAAAGGCAGCGTTCGGCGGGCAGCCTCGCCACGATTTCGGCGACGCGGTCGATCTGGTTGGGCAGCGCATCCGGGTCGGTCACGCCGAATTCGGGTTCCCAATGGCTCTCGGCGAACAGCGACGGAAGCGCGCGTCCCAGAGGCGTCACCTTGTTGAAGAACCCGACGCCGCCGACGCAGACCGTGTGGTATCCGGCGGCGGCCAGCCCGGACGGCAGGTCGGCCGCGTCGAACGTCCACGTGCCGGACGCGGTCGTCTCACTGCCCGGGAACGTTCCGGCGAAAAGCCGCGGATGCGGCCCGGGGGACGCGGGCGTCGGGAGGAATCCGGCCAGCATCGCCGCGTGCGCGGCGTAGGTGAAACTGCCCGGCGTGTGGCGGCGTTCCCAACGCCCGCCTGGGAGAAGCCCGGCCAGATTGGGCGTCTGACCCGACTCGGCCAGTTCCTCGGCCACGTCGTACCGGAGCGTGTCGAGCGTTATCAGCAGCAGATCATGGGTGCCGATGATGCGGTTCATGTCGTGCATGCGGGTCACGCCGTACACGCGAAGGACAACGCGGCTCGAACCTGGGCGGCATAGGTATCGAGCCCCTGGGCCGGGCCACCGGGGAGACCGGTCAGCCCGGGAAGCAGGTCCCCGAACGCGTTGACCTCGCCGACCTCCATGTGGCGCATGCCCTGGCCGATGAGCAGGTCGACTCCCACCATCAGACTGCCGGGGAAACAGGCGGCAGCACGCGCGCACACGTCCAACGCCCGTCGCCACCCCGCCTCGCCCAACGCGCTTTGCACAGCGGACAGGTCTCCCCTGGCTCCACCCAAATGAAGGTTCGTCATCGGATGACAGCTGGTGCGGACGACCGCGTGCGTGGGTTCGCCGTCGATGACGACGACGCGCAGGTCGAACACGCGCCCACCGACCGTGGCCTTGGGCAGCCATCGCTCGACGTGCAGGCCGTCCGGGGTGAGCGCGTCGATGAGCGCTGCGACCTCGTCCTCGGTCTGGTAGGTGCGGACGCGCAGCGAGTTGAACAACCGGTCGCCCTCCATCACGGCCGACGTGACCGCCCTGACTCGTCCCGGCGCGGCCTGCACGGCCACGACCCCGGAGGCGGACGAACCGTGCGCGGGCTTGGCGAACACGCGCCTCAGCCCCGCCTCGGCCATCCGAGCGCGGAGCGCAGCATAGCCGTCCACCTGCGGCAACGCGGGCGGGACGGGCACCCCGGCGGCCCGCAGCCGCGCGTGCGTCGCCCGCTTGTCGAACATGACCCCGATCTCGTCGGCGTCGCCGAGCAGGCGCGCGCCGGACGCCGACGCCGCCGCGGACAGCCGCCGCAGCGCGGCCGTGAACGTCCGGTGCCAGCGCGCACCGCCGCCCACCCGGGCGGGCGGCCCCGGGCCGCGCAGCAGCGCGTCGGCCTCGGCGTCCTCGCCGGGCGAGTCGACGCGGAGCAGTTCGCCCGGCGCCAGGACGATCTCGGCGCCGCGGAGCACGTCCGTCCACGGGACGAGCCGGGGCTCGGGCAGCCCGGCCGACCGGCACGCCGCCGCGAACAGCGCGGGCCGCCGGTCGCCGGGCGTGCCGACGACGGCGAACGTCATCCCGCGCCCACGGGGCAGCTGTGCCAGGCGGTCATTCGGACACCGCGATGTACTGCCATTCGCCGTCCGGCTTCTCCTGGTCGTCGAGGTCGACGTCGACGCCGGGCAGCGCGATCCGCACCCGCTCCACCATCGCGTCCGAAAGGAAGTGGTGGTGCAGGTCGAGCTTCCGCAGATGGGTGAGCGGCTGGCCGGACAGCAGCGCCTCGGCGCCCTGGTCGGTGAGGATGCCCATCGCGAGGCTCAGCGACTCCAGCCGGGCGACGATCGGCGCGCCCGCGACGGCGGCGGCGATCTCGTCCTGGATCTCGCTGTCCTCCAGGCCGAGGTGGCGCAGGGCGGGGAAGCGCTCGCCGCCGAGGAACGGCGCGAGGTCGGCGACGGTCGCGTCGCCGCCGTAGTTCTCCTCGCCGAGCCACAGGTCGAGGTGCTCCAGGTTCGGCAGGTCGCTCGCGCCCACGGCGCGGACGACGGCCGCCGGGAGCCCGCCCGACTCGAACCGCAGCGCCGTCAGCCTCTCGCTCCGGATCGGGTCGAGCGACAGGCCCTGCGAGCCGCGGACCTCGAACCGCTCCAGGCCGGGGAACGCGGTGAACAGCGGCGAGATGTCGGAGTGCTCGATCCAGGAGATCTCCGACTCCTCACCGGTGATGTCGCCCAGGAAGAGCGACCGCAGCTTCGGGAAGGACGCGGCGGACTCCGCCAGCAGGGCCGCCGGGTCGGCGACGTTGTCGTCGTAGGACGCGCCCCAGTAGCCGATGACGAGCGCGGTGACCTCGGTGGTGTCGACCGTGGCCAGGAAGCGCTGGAAGACGTCCGCGAAGGGCTCGTCGTCGAAGAACGTCCCGACGTGCCAGGCGGCCTCGGCGGCGGCCGGGAGGCCGTCGGCCTTCGCGGAGCCGGTGTCAAATTCGTCGTCCGACCCCGGCTCCGCGTTGAATATGGCCACCGGCAGCCCGGCGAACTCCTCAAGATGCTGATAAACGCCCATGGGTCCCCTTCATGCGATCGTGGATCCATGTCCTATCAGGAGCCGAGGACAGAACGCCGCGCTTTCCGGATCAAGAGGCGATCAGCACCGACCCCTTGTACTTCTCCTCGACGAACTTCTTGACCTCGGGCCCCTGGAGCAGCTTGACGAGCTTCTTCACGCGCTCGTCGTCCTTGTTCTCCGGCAGGGTGACGACGCCGTTCGCGTACGGGTTGCCCTCGGGCTTCTCCGCGGCGAGCGCGTCCTTGTTCGGCGCGAGGCCCGCCTCGATCGCGTAGTTGCCGTTGATCACCGAGAGGTCGACGTCCTCCAGGGAGCGGGGCAGCTGCGCGGCCTTCAGCGGCTTGAACTTCAGGCCCTTGGGGTTGCTCGTAATGTCGCGCTCGGTCGCGCTGGCGGGCGCGTCCGGCTTCAGCGTGAGCAGCCCGTTCGCGGCGAGGAGCTTCAGCGAGCGCCCCTCGTTCGCCGGGTCGTTCGGGACGGCGACGGTCGCGCCCTTCGGGACGTCCTGCAGGCTCTTCAGCTTCTTGGAGTAGACGCCGAGCGGCTCCAGGTGGACGGGCGCGACGAACGACAGCTTCTTCCCGGACTTCTTCTCGAACTCCTCCATGAACGGCACGTGCTGGAAGTAGTTGGCCGTGACCTGCTTCTCCGTCAGCGCGGTGTTCGGCTGCTGGTAGTCGCTGAACGTCACGATCTCGATCTTGAGGCCCTCCTTGGCGGCCAGATTGTCCTTGACGTAGGACAGGATGTCGCCGTGCGGGACGGGGTTGACCGCGACCTTCAGCGGCGCGTCCGGATCGTCCGACGCCCCCGACGAGCCGCAGGCGGTCAGCCCCGCGAGGAGACCGACGGAGGCCAGTGCGACTGTGATCTTGCGAAGCACGACAGGTGCCCTTCTCTTTGTTAGCGGTGGGTCAGCCGGCGGGACACGAGGTCCCCCGCCGCCTGGATGACCAGGACGATGACGATGAGCAGCGCGACGGTGGCGACCATGACCTTGGTCTCGAAGCGCTCGTAGCCGTAGACGACGGCGAGGTTGCCGAGCCCGCCGCCGCCGACCGTGCCGGCCATGGCGGTGTAGCCGATCAGCGCGATCACGGTGACGGTCAGCCCGGACACCAGGCCGGGGCGCGCCTCGCGCAGCATGACCTTGCCGACGATCTCGCGGCGGGTGGCGCCCATCGCGTCCGCCGCGGCGATGACGCCGGGGTCGACCTCGCGCAGCGCGATCTCGACGAGCCGCGCGTAGAACGGGATGGCGCCGACGGTCAGCGGGACGATCGCGGCCGCGTTCCCGATGCTGGTGCCGACGACCGTCCGGGTGAACGGGATGATCGCCACCATCAGGATCAGGAACGGCAGCGACCGCCCGATGTTGACGACCACGCCGAGCGCCCGGTTGACCGGCGGCGCGGGCAGCAGCCCGCCGCGCTCGGTGATCACGAGCAGCACGCCGAGCAGCAGCCCGAGGACGGCGGTGAACAGCGTCGCGACGCCCGTCATGTAGAGGGTGTCGACCGTGGCGGGCCACAGCAGCGGCATGACCTCGTCCCAGCTCATCGGACGTCCTCCTCGGGGGTGCGGAGTTCCTCGGGGCTCCCGGATTCCACAGGGGTTCGGGGTTGTTCCTCGGGGGTGCGGAGTTCCACGGTGAGCCCGGCCTCGCGGAGGAAGGCGAGCTGGGCGGCGTTCAGGGACGGGTCGCCGGGCAGTTCGAGCCGGAGCCGTCCGACGCGCTCGCCGCCGACCGTCTCGACGGCGCCGCCGAGGATGTTGACGTCCACCGAGTACTTGCGGGCCAGCGCCGACACGAACGGCTCGTCGGTGGCGCCGCCGGTGAACGTGACCTCGACCAGGGTGGTGCCGGGACGCGGCTCGGCGGGCGGCAGCGGGAACAGGCCGCGGGCGAGCTCCGATCCCGGACGGGCGAGCAGCCCGGTCACCGGTCCCGACTCGGTGATCCGGCCGTCCCGCATCACGGCGGCCGAGTCGCAGATGCTCTTGACCACGCCCATCTCGTGCGTGATCAGCAGGATCGTGAGGCCGAGCCGCCGGTTGAGGTCGCGGAGCAGCGCGAGGATCGACGCGGTCGTCTCCGGGTCGAGCGCGGACGTCGCCTCGTCCGACAGGAGCACCTTCGGACGTCCGGCGAGCGCGCGGGCGATGCCGACGCGCTGCTTCTGCCCGCCGGAGATCTGCGCCGGGTACGCCTTCGCGTGCTCGGTGAGCCCGACCAGGTCCAGGAGTTCGGCGACCCGGCGGGCGCGCTCGCCGCGCGGCACGCCCATGACCTCCAGCGGGAACGCGACGTTCCCGGCGACCGTCCGGCTGCCGAGCAGGCCGAAGTGCTGGTGGATCATGCCGATGCCCTGCCTGGCCCGGCGCAGCCGCCCGCCGCGGAGGGCCAGCAGGTCCCGGCCGTCCACCACGACGCGCCCGGAGTCCGGCCGTTCCAGCAGGTTGACGCAGCGCAACAGGGTGCTCTTCCCGGCGCCGCTGCGACCGAGCACACCGAAGACCTCACCCTCGGCGACGGTCAGGTCGACGCCGTCGACGGCGGTCACCTCGCGGCCGCGACCGCGATAGACCTTTCTGAGTTTTTCGATCTGAATCACAGGAAACCAGTTCATCGGGGTCGCCTGATGGGCGGCGACGACGGGTAGGAGCGGACGGCCACACGCTGGATGCGACGGCCACGGACGCGGGACCACCTCGCGATCGGCGACCCGTCCCGGCGAAGGCAACGGACGCGAACCGCGATTCGTGATCCCCCGGCCACGGGCACCGCGATGCGGACCGCACTGGCAGCACGCCCGCAACACGCCACAAACGCGATGCGCCACAGACCGCGATCCCAACCCGAATCGCAACCGCAGCGCGAGCGCGATCAGCCTGGACCGCTGCGCGACGCCGACCGCGATCCCGGCGCGAACCGGAATGCGACGCCGACCGCAGTCTCAGCCTGGACCGCGACGCGATGCCGAGCGCGCTCCCAGCTTGGAACGGGATGCGGCGCCGACTGCGACCCCGGGCTGGGCCGCGATGCGGTGCCGGCCGCTGGGGCGGATGCGATGCGGAAGGCGGAGGCGTCGCTGCGCGTGGTGCTAGGCGCGGCTTGGCCGGGTGGGGACATGGTCAGGAGCGGCCCGGTGGATAGGGGGCGTGGGCCAGGAGGTGACGTTGAAAGTTCATGACGGCTCGTGTGTCGGGGACTCGCTCGCTTCGGGGCGCGAGGCTCAGGCGGCAGGGGCCCTCAGCGGTCACACATTCGACGACAGCGCGCGCGGCGAGCGGCCCGCGCGGCCGACACGGTCGGCGAGCGGTGCTCAGGGAACGGGCGCACGAAGGTCACGTCAGCAGTAAACCGCCTCGACACCAATGACGCAAACGTTGACGGTGTTGCCTCCACCACAGGCACGTCACAGAGGAGGTGTCGTCAGTCGTCGCGGTAGTCGATGTAGCTCGAGCCCGAGTTGTTCTGGACGGAGATCCGGCGAGGTGAGGCGTCGTCCACCACGGCGGGGTTGAGGTGTGCGGAGCCGGAGCCCGTCCATCCGAGGACCTGGTACTGCGACCCCGGCGGGACGATCACCTTCGCCGACCCCGAGTGGACGATGGCCGTCACCAGGTCGGGCGGCTCGGCGAAGCGCAGGTCGAGCGCCCCGGACGACGCCTCCGCCACCACCTTGCGCGAGGCGAGCCCGGTCGCGGTGATCTCGCCGGAGCGGGCCTGGAGGCGGAGCCGTCCGCGCACGTCCGCGACCTGGACCTCGCCCGAGCCGGTGCGCAGGTCGAGGTCCCCGGCCAGGCCGCGCACCACGACGCGGCCGGAGCCCGTCACGGCCGACACCCGCACCCCGGGCGGGACCCGGACGTCGACGTCCGCCCCGCACTCGCGGCCGACGACCGGGCCGGCCCGTGAGCAGCGGAAGGTGATGAACAGCACGTCCTCCACCAGCGACTCGGTGACGGCGGGCTTGTGGAGGCCCCAGGTGAGGCGCTGGTAGACGCGGGCCTCGCCCTCGGGTCCCGGCCCGACGGAGACCTCGGCGTCGTCCATGTCGAGCCGCAGCTCCTTGATCGCGACGTGGTAGGGCGTGACGCTCTCCGCCGTCTGCCGGACGGCCCGTCCGAAGGCGTACACGCCCGCCGGGGCGACCACGACCAGCGCCGTCACGACGGCGAGGACGATCCACACGCCGCGCCGCCGCGGCCTCGGCTCCCCCTCAGCCTCCTGGTCCCGCCCCGCCTCTCGTTCTCGTCCCGCCTCCCGGTCCCGGCCTGCCTCTCGTTCTCGCCCCGCCTCCCGGTCCCGGCCTGCCTCTCGTTCTCGTCCCGCCTCCCGGTCCCGGCCTGCCTCGCGCTCCCGCCCCGCCTCGCGGTCTCGCTGCGGCGCGCGCTCCGGGTCCGGGTCTGAGAGGGGTGTGGGCGTGTCGGTCATGCTTCGCCGTCCAGGAAGCGCAGGACGGCGAGCACCCGCCGGTGGTCCCCTTCGGCGTGCGGCAGGTCGAGCTTGGCGAAGATGCTGTTGATGTGCTTGGCGACCGCGCTCTCGCTGACCACCAGCGCGGCGGCGATCCCGGCGTTGGAGCGTCCCTCCGCCATCAGCGCGAGGACCTCCCGCTCGCGCGGGGTGAGCCGGTCGAGCGGGTCGCGGTGGCGGCGGAGCAGGAGTTGCGCGACGACCTCGGGGTCGAGCGCGGTGCCGCCGGACGCGACGCGGCGCAGCGCGTCCAGGAAGACGGAGACGTCGGCGACCCGGTCCTTGAGCAGGTAGCCGATTCCGCTGGTGCTGGTGGAGAGGAGGTCCGCCGCGTACCGCTCCTCGACGTACTGGGACAGCAGCAGCACCGCCACCTCGGGCGACTCGCGCCGCATGACGAGCGCCGCGCGGACGCCCTCGTCGGTGAAGCCGGGCGGCATCCGCACGTCCACGATCGCCGCGTCCGGACGGTGCTCGCGCACCGCCGCGAGCAGCCCCTCGGCCTCCCCGACGGCCGCCGCGACCTCGAAGCCCGAGGTCTCCAGCAGCTTGATCAGCCCGGCCCGGAGCAGCACCGAGTCCTCGGCGATCACAACGCGCACGGCAACTCCACGGTGACGGTCGTCGGGCCCCCGGCGGGGCTGGCGATACGGAAGGTACCGTCCACGGACCGGACGCGCCGCGCGAGCCCGGTGAGGCCCGTCCCGGCGGACGGGTCGGCGCCGCCCACGCCGTCGTCGGAGACGCGGACCCGCAGCGTGTCGCCGCGGCGGAGCACGGCGACGTCCACCTCGTTCGCCCGCGCGTGCTTGACCACGTTGGTGAGCGCCTCCGACACGACGAAGTACGCGACCGCCTCCACCGTGGACGACGCGCGCGGCTCCGCCTCGACCCTGAGCCGGACGGGCAGCGGCACCCGCGCGGCGATGCCGGACAGGGCGGCGTCCAGGCCGCGGTCCTCCAGGACGGCCGGGTGCAGCCCGCGGATCAGCGTGCGCAGCTCGCTGAGCGCCTCCTTCGCCTCCTCGTGCGCCTCGACGATCACGCGCATGGCGTCGTCCGGCACGCCGGCGAGGGTCTCGCGGGCGAGCCCGAGGTTCAGCGCGAGGGCGACGAGCCGCTGCTGCGCCCCGTCGTGCAGGTCGCGCTCGATGCGGCGGCGCTCGATGTCGGCGGCGTCGACGACGCTGGCGCGCTTCTCGGCGAGGTCGTCGACGCGCCGCTGCAACTCCTTCGCGCGGTCCGGGCCGAGCAGGGACGCGACAGCGCGGGCGTCCACCCGGCGGACGGCCGCCGCCACCCACGGCGCCATGGCCAGGAGAAGCACGCCGATCACGGTCAGCAGGACGACGCGCGGCGGGTGCTCGGCCAGGTCGGGGCCGCCGGGAGGCAGCGCCCACGCGTACAGCCCCGAGACGGCGAGGACGAGCCCGCCCGCCCAGGCGGCGATGACGGCGAGACCGCCGACCGCGAGGAACGGCCCGACGACCAGGTGATACTGCAGGACGCGCCACAGCTCGGGCGAGCGCAGGTCGCGCAGGGCGTCCCACGCGCGGCCGTCCTCGAAGCCCGGCATGCGCGGGACGCGCAGGCCGAGCAGCGCCCAGCAGCGCTCCCGCTGCCAGGACGTCAGCGGCCGGAGCGCCAGCAGCAGGAGCATCACCGACGCCCCGGTGAGGACGAGCACGGGCAGGACCTTGACCGGCGTCCAGACCGTCCAGAGGACGCCGACGATCAGCCATCCGGCGGACTGGAGCGGCACCCCGGAGGCGACGAACGCGGTGTCCCGCCACGCCGCGGACGACCACGGCGCGTGTGCGCGCGCACGCCGCGTCGCCGCGGTGATGGATGCCATGGCGCAACCGTAGGGGCGGCGCCCGCGGGCCCGCCATGGTCCAGGCTGCAGAGCGGAGGGTGAACCTAGTGCCACCCCAAGTCGGATAGCCGCGCTACCGACCGCGACCCGCCGGAAGGCGAGGCTTGGACTCGAATCGATCAACGTCTCCAGGGGGTTCGCCATGGTCGCCGGAACCGCGCCGCCGCTCACATCACGTCCGCCGCTCACGTCACGTCCGCCGCGACCCGCGCCCGCGCGTCCGGCCGCTCCCGCACGGAAGCGGCCCGTGCCCGTACGAGCGCGGCGGCCGCGCGGACGGTGGCTGGGCTGGGCCTTCATCGGAGGCGCGGCGGCCATGGCCCCCTGGATATGGGGGCTCGCGCGGACGATGCCGTCGACGGCCGTCGTCCCGAACTGGTCGACGGCCTGGGTCGGGCTCGACCTGATGGAGGCGGCGGCGCTGCTCGGCACGGGCCTGCTGCTCGTCCGCCGCGACGAGCGGTACCGGACGGTCGCCGCCGTCACCGCGACCCTGCTGGTCACCGACGCCTGGTTCGATGTGACGACCGCCACGCCCGGCGCCCACCGCGCGCTCTCGGTCGCGCTCGCCGTCGGAGCCGAACTGCCCATCGCGATCTTGTGCGCGGCCCTCGCGGTGCGGGCGTTCACGCCCGGTGAGGCGGTGGACGGCGGGCCGGTGAAGGACGGATGACGAGCCGCTGACGGGAGCGCACCCGACAGGTGAAACCAGACGAGCCGGACCTCTAGAGTGTGTCCGACGCCGGGCCCTTCCGCGGGAGGGCCTTTCGCCTTCCCACCCCAGGTCGATCCACGGCGTCCACCCGCTTGCCACGGCGTCCACCCCGCCGCCACGGCGTCCACCCGGCCCGCACGATCCAGAGGTCCCCGACTATGAACCATCACGAGGTGCGCGAGGAGTGCCTGCGTCTCCTCAGGGAGGGCCTGCCCGACCCGGCGCCCGCCGCCTTCGACGACGGCCGGGACTTCCTCCCGCTGGGACTCGACATGGACGGCGACGTCGCCGTCGTCACGCTCCTCCACCACTGGGGCGACCCCGCGTCCGGACCGGGCGCGTTCATCGAGGGCTTCACGTTCCACCGCCGCGACGGCGAGTGGATGGAGCTCGGCGGCGGGGGCGGCACGGCCCCGGACGACGCGCTCGCGCGCCGCTCGTCCGGCGAGATGGGGCGGTACCTGCTGAAGTACGGGTCCGGCCGGACGGTCCGCAACGCCGGACGCCTCCTGCCGTGGGGCGCCAAGTGGGTGAACGAGGCGCGGCTGCGCGCGTCGGCCGAGGTCGCCCGGATCCGGGTCGGCACGCGGCTGCTGGACGTCCCCGCGCACGGCCACGCCGCCGTCGTGTGGGGCTCGCGGCAGGGCCCGGTCGTGGAAGCGCTCGCCGCCGACGGCTCGGTACTGGACACGCTGGACCTCGGGCGGCCCGCCGTCCCGGCGCGCGCGTCCCACTGATATTTGACCGATCGTTCTTGATATGGGATCGTCCTGCCATGGCACGGACGAAGGAGTTCGACCCGGACGCGGCGCTCCACCGCGCCCTGGAGCTGTTCTGGGAGCGCGGCTACGAGGCGACGTCCATGGCCGACCTGGTCGAGCATCTCGGAGTCGCCCGCGCCAGCATCTACGCGACCTTCGGCGGCAAGCACGAGCTGTACCTGAAGGCGCTGGAGCGCTACCTGGAGACGACCGACCCGGCGATCGCGGAGGCGCTGTCGCAGCCGGGGCCCGTCCTGCCCGCGATCAGGCGGCTGATCGAGCGGTACGGCAAGCAGTCGGCGCGCGACCGGCCACGGCACGGCTGCTTCGTGGTCAACTCGGCCGTGGAGCTCGCCGCCCGCGACCCGGCTGCCGCGCGCCTGGTCGAGGCGAGCTGGAACTTCCTTGAGGCGTCCCTCACCTCGGCGCTGACCCGCGCCCGCGCCCAGGGCGAACTGCCGCCCGACCGCGACCCGCGCGCGCTGGCCCGGTTCCTGGTCGTCTTCTTCCAAGGCGTCCGCGTGCTGGGGCGCGTCCCCGCCGACGACGGCCGCCTCCGGGACGCGACACGCCAGGCGGCCGCCCTCCTCGACTGACCCCTCCCCTGCTCGGGCAGCGGGTTTCCCTGCCCTTATTCGAGAACGTTCGATCTAGTTTAGGAGTCGACCCATGACGAGCTTCGACGGCCGCGTCGCCCTGATCACCGGCGGCGCGGGCGGCATCGGCCGCGCCATCGCGCACGCGCTCGCCCGCGCGGGCGCCACCGTCGTCCTCGCCGGACGCGACGCCGACGCGCTCGCCGCCACCGCCAAAGAGATCGGCGCATACGGGACAAGCAGGGCAGACCATGTCGTCGCCGACGTGACCGACCCGGCCGCCGCCGCCCGCATGGTCGAGACCGTCGTCGCCCGGCACGGCGGCCTGCACGTCGCGGTCAACAACGCCGGCGTGCTCGGCGCGGCCGGGCCGGTCGCCGACGTCGACGAGGCGGCCTGGGACGCCGTCCTCGCCGTCAACCTGACCGGCGTGTTCCTGTCGATGAAGCACGAGATCGCCCACATGCGCGGGCACGGCGGCGGGACGATCGTGAACGTCTCGTCCAACATCGGCGCGCACGGGCGGCGGCCGGGGCTCGCCGCGTACGCCGCGTCGAAGGCGGCGGTCAGCGTCCTCACCCGGACGGCCGCGCTCGACCACATCGCCGACGGCGTCCGGATCAACGCGGTCAGCCCCGGGCCGACCGACACGCCGATGTCGCTGCTGCCCGGCGAGACCCCCGCCGAGCGGGCGGAGCGGATGCGGACGGCCGCCCCGTCCGGCCGGGTGTCGGACACCGCCGAGGTCGCCGACGCGGCCCTGTGGCTCGCCTCGGACGCGTCCCGCAACGTCGTCGGGCACGACCTGGTCATCGACGGCGGCGTCACCGCCTGACGCGCCGCGCCCCCGACGCTCCCGGCTTTTCGCGGCGGTCCCGCCGGGCAGACTCAGGGCATGGCCCGCACACCCGAGCACGACTCCGACACCGAGTCCTTCCGCCTCGCCGCCAGGGTCGTCAGGAAGTACCTGATCGGGGCGCGGAGCCTGCACGACCACATCGCCGCCAAGTTGCTCAACGACGGGCCGTCCCGGGTGCTCGACATCGGCTGCGGGGAGGGCGCGCTCAGCGACGCCCTCCCCGACCCGCCGCCGTTCCGGTTCGTGGGGCTGGACATGTCCGCCGCCCTGCTGCGCGCCCACCCGCGTCCGCGCGTCCGGGCCGACGCGCTGCGGCTCCCCTTCCGCGACGGGACGTTCGGTGCCGCCGTCGCCGTGAACCTGCTCCACCACCTGGACGATCCCGGCCGAGCCCTGCGGGAGGCGCGCCGCGTCCTCGCGCCGGGCGGCGTCCTGCTCGTCACCGCCGTCTGCCGCACCGACAGCCCGGAGCTCGCGCCGGTGTGGCGGCCCGAGCCGTCCGGGTTCGACGCCGAGGAGGCCCCGGCCCGCGTCTGCGAGGTGTTCGGCGAGGTCGAGGTGGAGCGCTGGGACGCGCCGCTGCTCACGCTGCCCGACCACGACGCCGTCCGCGACTACCTGGTCGCCCGGCGCGTCCCCCGGCCGGAGGCGGCGGAGGCGGCGCGGCGCCTGCGCACCCCGCTGCCGGTCACGAAGCGCGGCAGCCTGGTCGTCGCCCGCCGCGCCTTCAACGACTGAGAGCCGGCCCGAGTGGGCCGGCGCGAGTCACGCGCGCACGAGAAGGTCCGGGGTCAGCTCGTCCGGACGCGATATCCCTGAGAGCGCCAGCGTCAGTTCCAGTTCGGCTTGGATGCAGCGTAGGACGTGCTGCACTCCCGCCTGTCCCCCGAGGGCCAGCCCATAGGCATACGGACGCGCCACCAACACCGCCTTGGCCCCGAGCGCGAGCGCCTTCGCGACGTCCGATCCCGTGCGGACTCCGCTGTCGAAGAGGACCGTCGCCTGGTCGCGGACGGCGTCGACCACGCCGGGCAGGGCGTCCAGGGAGGCGACGGCGCCGTCCACCTGGCGTCCGCCGTGGTTGGAGACGATGACGCCGTCCATGCCCGCGTCGACGGCCTGGCGGGCGTCGTCCGGATGCTGGACGCCCTTGAGCGCGATGGGCCCGTCCCAGTGCTCGCGCAGGAAGATGAGGTCGTCCCAAGTGAGGCTCGGGTTCCCGAACGTGGCGACCCAGTGCAGGATCGCCTGGTCCCGGTTGGCGTCGGTGATAGGCCCGCCGACCATCCCCTGGAACACCGGGTCGCTGAAGTAGTTCGCGACGCCCACACCGCGCAGGAACGGCAGGTACGCCTGGTCGAGGTCGCGCGGACGCCACGCCACCGTGAACGTGTCGAGCGTGACGACTAGAGCCGTGTACCCGGCCGCCTTGGCCCGCTCCAGGAGGCTCACGGCGAGATCCTGGTTCTTCGGCCAGTACAACTGGAACCAGCGCGGCCCGTCGCCGTTCGCCTGGGCCACGTCCTCGATGCCGTAGGACGACGCCGTGCTCAGCACCATCGGCACGCCCTCCTCAGCCGCAGCCCGTGCGACGGCCAACTCCCCATCGGGATGGACGATCGACAACACGCCGATGGGCCCGAGCACCACAGGCGACGGCATCTCGGTGCCCAGCACCTCCACGGACAGGTCGCGGTGGGACACGTCCCTCAGCATCCTCGGCACGATCCGCCACCGGTCGAACGCCGCCCGGTTGGCCCGCGCCGTCGCCTCGCTGCCCGCCGACCCCGCGACGTACCCGAACGCCCGCGCCGACAGCGCCCGCTCGGCGAGCCCCTCCAGCTTCGTCAGGTCCGTCGGAAGCTGCGGGACGACGTCGCCGAGCCCCTGCAGATAGATCGAGTTCTGGAAGTCGGCCAGCGCGCTCAAGGGAACCTCCGCCTGCGGAAACGAAACCGTCCCGGCTCATTGAACACGTCCGCGAAGGTGACGGAACGACACCGATCTTCTCGGGAGAGCGCCCGAACCGGTGGGGCGGGCCGAAGATGTCCGTGGGACCGGCCACAATGTGGGGCATGGCACGACGCGGATCCCAGGCCCCTCCCCCGCCGGACTTCGAGGAGAACATCGTCGACGTCGACGTCTCCGAGGAGATGCGCGGCAGCTACCTCGAGTACGCCTACTCGGTGATCTACCAGCGGGCGCTCCCCAACGCCCGCGACGGGCTGAAGCCCGTCCAGCGGCGGATCCTCTACTCGATGAACGAGATGGGGCTGCGCCCCGACCGCGGGCACGTCAAGTGCGCCCGCGTGGTCGGCGAGGTGATGGGCAAGCTGCACCCGCACGGCGACAGCGCCATCTACGACGCGCTGGTCCGGATGGCGCAGCCGTGGGCGATGCGGATGCCGCTCGTCGACGGGCACGGCAACTTCGGCTCGCTCGGCGGCGACGACCTGCCCGCCGCCATGCGGTACACCGAGGCCCGGATGACCCGCGCCGCGATGCTCATGGTCGAGTCCATCGACGAGGACACCGTCGACTTCCGGCCGAACTACGACGGCCAGGAGACCGAGCCCGAGGTGCTCCCCGCCGCGTTCCCGAACCTGCTGGTCAACGGCGCGTCCGGGATCGCGGTCGGGATGGCCACGAACATGGCGCCGCACAACCTCGGCGAAGTCATCGCCGCGGCCCGGCACCTGATCGACAACCCGGACGCCACCCTCGACGACCTGATGCGCTTCGTCCCCGGCCCCGACCTGCCCACCGGCGGCAAGATCGTCGGGCTGGACGGCATCCGCGACGCCTACGCCTCCGGACGCGGCACCTTCCGCACCCGCGCCACCACGTCGATCGAGAACGTCACGCCCCGCCGCAAGGGCATCATCGTCAGCGAGCTGCCGTACGCGGTCGGCCCGGAGCGCGTCAAGGGCAAGATCAAGGAACTGGTCAACGCCAAGAAGATCCAGGGCATCGCCGACCTGAAGGACCTCACCGACCGCACCGTCGGCCTCCGCCTGGTCATCGAGATCAAGAACGGCTTCAACCCGGAGGCCGTCCTCGCCGACCTCTACCGGCTGACGCCGATGGAGGAGACGTTCGGCATCAACAACGTCGCGCTCGTCGACGGCCAGCCCCGCACGCTCGGGCTGCGCGAGATGCTGCAGGTCTACGTCGACCACCGCATCGAGGTCGTCCGGCGCCGCTCGATGTTCCGCCGCAAGAAGCGCGAGGACCGCCTCCACCTCGTGGACGGCCTGCTCGTCGCCCTGCTGAACATCGACGAGGTCATCCAGGTCATCCGGCAGAGCGACGACGCCGCGCAGGCCAAGGCGCGGCTGATGGAGATCTTCGACCTCTCCGACATCCAGGCCCAGTACATCCTCGACACGCCGCTGCGCCGCCTCACCCGCTACGACCGGCTCGAACTGGAGAAGGAGAAGGAGCAGCTCGCCAAGGAGATCGCGAAGCTGACCGCGATCCTGGAGTCGGAGCGCAAGCTCCGCGGCGTCGTGTCCAAGGAGCTCGGCGACGTCGCCAAGGAGTTCGCCACCCCGCGCCGGACGATCCTCCTGGAGTCGTCCGGGCACACGGCGGCGGAGGCCGTCCCGCTGGAGGTGGCCGACGACCCCTGCACCGTCCTGCTCTCCTCGACCGGGCTCATGGCCCGCACGCACGGCCCGGGTCCGCTGCCCGACAGCGGCCCCCGCTCCGCGCACGACGTATTGACCTCGGTCGTCCCCGCGACGGCGCGCGGCCAGGTCGGCGCCGTCACCTCGCTCGGCCGGATGATCCGCATCGACGTCCTCGACCTGCCGACGCTGCCGCCGTCGGCGACGCCGCCGTCCCTCGCGGGCGGCGCCCCGGTCACCGAGTACGTCGACCTGGAGGCGGACGAGACGATCGTGGGCCTCGCCGCCGTGGGCGAGGAGGGCGGCGGGCTCGCCCTCGGCACCGCGCAGGGCGTGGTCAAACGGGTCGTCCCTGACTTCCCGGCCAACCGCGACGAGTTCGAGGTGATCGGGCTCAAGGAGGGCGACCGGGTGGTCGGCGCCGTCCAGTTGCTCTCCGAGGAGCAGCACCTCGTGTTCATCACCACCGACGCTCAACTGCTGCACTTCGCGGCGTCGCTCGTCCGTCCGCAGGGACGGGCGGCCGGGGGGATGGCGGGCATCAAGCTCGGCGCCGGCGCGCGCGTCCTGTGGTTCGGGGCGATCGATCCGGCCAGGGAGGCGCGCGTGATCACGATCTCCGGTTCGTCGTCGGCGCTGCCCGGCACCCAGACCGGGGCGATCAAGCTCGCCGACTTCGCCGACTTCCCGTCCAAGGGACGCGCGACGGGCGGCGTCCGCGCGCACCGCTTCCTCAAGGGCGAGGACGTCCTCCTCCAGGCGTGGGCGGCCCCGACGCCGCTGCGCGCCGCCGCCGCCGGCGGCAGGCCCGCGATGCTGAACGTCACCCTGGGCCGCCGGGACGGCTCCGGCGAACCGCTCGACAGCCCGCTGACCTCCATCAGCGGCCCCCTCGGCCCGCCGCCCCCGGACGAGCCCGAACCCGCGGAGTAACACGGAAAGTCCCGGCGCCCTGCGGCGCCGGGACTTTCTCATTGGGTCGGAGCGGGCTTTCCGTGTTCCAAAGTTCCGGACGCCGCGGAATGGTCACGGCGCGAGCCCCACAGGGCGAGCGCACCCAGGGGAAGAAGCGTCCAAGCACCGGAATTGGGTTCCAGGACGCAGACCGGAATGGCGGAGGACAGCAGAATCCAGCCGGTCTCGGGCGGCATCCTTCCGGTGTCGATCACGGACCGGCGGATGAGGACGGCGAGCCCGCCGAGGGCGATTCCGCCGAGCATGAACCACAGGGTCGACCGTCGGGCGTCGTCATCGCCCGCGACCGTGTTCCACAACCCCTCCGACACGATGCCGCCCCACCGCGCCCGGTCGCCGACCAGCCCGACCGCGACGTGCCCGGCGGCGATCGTCAACAGCAACCGCGGAACCCACCGGTCGACTCCCCCTTCTCTCGCGACGGACGAACCGCGCGCCCCCGCCCTCGTCATCCCCGCGACGATCAAATGATGGAACGGACGGATGACGCCGAAATAGACCGGCCCCGTCCAGCGGTGGTATTTGACGAGGGTCGCCAGCTCGAACCGCGCACGGCCCTCCGCCGCGGGTTCCGTGGCCACCACCAGCCAAGCCGACAGATGATTGTCCTTCGCTTCGAGTACGACGAAGCGATTCTCGGCGGCCTCCTTGACCGTGAAGAACGCGACGCGGCCACCGGGCGCGAACGGCAGTTCCTCCGGACGCTGCACCGCGCGGATCGGGATATCGGGTTCGCGCAGGCGCAGAATCCTCGCCAGCACTCCCCTGGCGCGGAAGAGCCCGCGCATCCAGGCCGGGTTCCGTCCCATCGCCCCGGCGACGAACTCCCGCAGGCTCACCTCCGACTCGGCTTCGCGGACGTCGACGTGGTCGGCGTCCGCCAGCAGCTCCCGCAGTTCGGGGACGCGGTCGATGATCCTCACGATGTGGCCTCCCTGCCGTCCAGGAGTGGGAAGAGCAGTTGGTACAGGTCGCGCATCTCCTCGCCTTGCAGCGGAGGCATCACGTGCGCGCCACCGATCACCACGAGGTAGATGAGCGTGGCCATGCGCTCCGGGGCGGGGTACCCGATCCCCGCGCACAGTTCCCGCAGGTATGCGATCCGGGCCGCGTCGACCCGTTCCTGCATGGCCGCCGCCTCGGGATCCTGTTTCGCCCAGGCCCGCATGGCGACCCCGAGATCGGCTCCGGTGCCGTCGACGGCCACGGCCGCGAGCCGCCCCAGCTTCGCCCGCGGCGAGATGTCGCCCGCGCTCTCCACCCGCTCGATGATCGCCGCGGTGTGCCGCTCCTCGTAGTGCGCGAGCAGCCTCGTCCGGAACTTCGGCATCGACCCGAAGTGATGGTAGAAGGCCCCCTTGGACATCCCCATCCGCTCGCACATCCGGTCCAGCGTCACCGCCGGCGCCCCCTGCTCCGCCAGCAGCGCCAGCCCCTCGTCCAGCCAGTCCTCGCTGCCCACTCAGACCTCCATACCAAACCTTTTGGTATGGAGCCTAGCAGTCGCCGGCCCGGACGACGGAGGCGGGTCCGGTCTTCGGGTGGGACGGGTGCCGGTGGGTGATGATGGGGGGATGGCGATCGCATCGTTCATGGTGCCGCTCGGGTCTCCGGTTCCGGCGTTCAGGCTTCCGTCCGTCGAGGGCGGGACCGTGTCGGACGAGGACTTTCCGCGGGCGGCCGCTCTGCTGGTCATCTTCATGTCCAACCACTGCCCCTACGTGCGGCGGGTCGAGGCGGGAATCGGCGCCCTCGCCGCGGAGTACGCCGCCAAGGGCCTCGCCACCGTCGCCGTGTGCAGCAACGACGTCGTGAACTACCCCGACGACGGCCCCCAGCATCTGCGCGAGCAGGCCGAGCGCGCCGGGTTCGGCTTCCCGTACCTGGTGGACGAGTCGCAGGAGGCGGCGAAGGCGTTCAAGGCCGCCTGCACCCCCGACTTCTTCCTCTACGACCGGGACCGCCGCCTCGCCTACCGGGGCGAGTTCGACGGCGCGCGGCCGAGCAACGACGTCCCGGCCGACGGGGCGTCGCTGCGGGCCGCGCTCGACCTGGTGCTGGCCGGAAAGGGCGTCCCCGAGCCGCACACGCCGAGCCTCGGCTGCGGCATCAAGTGGAAGCCCGGAAACGACCCCGTGTGAATTCGGTGTAATTACGCCGCCTGAACCACACCGGGCGAACCACACCGGCTGTATTACGCCGGGGTCGTCTCGCCCCTGCGCGGACGCGGGAACGTTCCGATCTCCGCCCGCCCGGAGCGCAGCCCGCGCTCGGCGCAGGCCGCCAGCGTTTCGAGCAGGTCGGACGGGCCCCCGGACGGGTCGTCGTAATGCCAGAAGCGGATGATCCGCTCCCCCTCCGGGCCCGGGTCGAACCGGCCGTCGCGGAAGCAGCCCGCGACGATCAGGCGGACGATGACGCGCTCGGCGTCGTCCAGCTGCGCCACGTAGGCCGCCGCGTCGATCAGGCCGATGGCGGCGCGGGCGTTGCGGTCGTCGCGGTGGGAGTCGGGACGGTTGATCCGCCACTGCGCGTACGGGCGCAGGTAGTCCGCGATCATGCAGGTTCTGAGCACGGTCCCATGCTGGGCGCGTCCGGACGGCCGGGGACGCGCTTTGACCGAGGTCTTGCCGCCCGGTGACCGATGATCATCCGGCGAGGCCGTGCTTGAACGCGTAGGTGACGGCCTGCGCCCGGTGGCGGAGGTTCGCCTTGGCGAACAGGTTGTTGATGTGCGTCTTCACCGTCGCCTCGGAGATGAACAGGTCACCGGCGATCTCGGCGTTGGAGCGTCCCCGGGCGATCAGCGCGAGCACCTCGGCCTCGCGGCGGGTCAGCCCGTCCGGCAGCCCGCCCGGGGCGGGACGGCGCGGACGCTCCTCCGTCGCGACCGCCTCGACCAGCCGCCGCTGGACGGCCGGGTCGAGCTGCGCCGCTCCCCCGCGCACGGCGGCGATCGCGCGGGCGATCTCGTCGGCGCCCGCGTCCTTGGTGAGGTAGCCGCGGGCCCCGGCGCGCAGCGCGGCGAAGATCGACTCGTCGTCGGCGTAGGTGGTGAGGACGACGACCTCCACGTCCGGGTGGTCCTGCTTGATCCGGCGGGTGGCCTCCACGCCGTCCACCCGGGGCATCCGCAGGTCCATCAGGACGACGTCGGGCTCCAGCTCGGCGACCATCGCGACGGCCTGCTCGCCGTCCCCGCACGACCCGGCGACGTCGAGGCCGGGCAGCAGTTCCAGCAGGAGGACCAGGCCCTCGCGCACCACGGTCTGGTCGTCGACGACCAGGATTCTCGTCTTCTCGCTCACCGCGTCCAGTCTCCCGTCACACCGGCACCTTGAGGGACACCCGGAAGCCCTTGCCGTCGGGGCCCGTGATCAGCGTCCCGTCGATCAGCTCGGCGCGCTCGCGCATGCCGACCAGCCCGTAGCCGCCGCCGTCCAGTTCGATGACGGACTCCGTGGCGCCGCTGTCCGTCACTTCGAGTTCGACCCTGTCGCCGAGGTAGCGCAGGGCGACATGTGCGCGCGCGCCCGGAGCGTGTTTGCGGACGTTCGTCAGCGCCTCCTGCGCGGTCCGCACGACCGTGAGCCCGGCCTGCGCGGGCAGTTCGCGCGGGACGCCCGTCACCTCCACGTCGCACGGGCGGCCCGTGCTCGCGTAGAACTCCTCCGCGAGTTCGGCGATCGCCTCCTTGGGCTCCGGTATCTCGCCCCGCAGGGTGGCCAGCGCGCGCTTGGTCTCCTCCAGGCCGGAGCGGGCCAGGTTGCCCGCCCGCTCGACCCGGTCGAGGGCCTGGACGCGGTCGCCGTCCCGGGCCAGCAGCAGCCGAGCCCCCTCCAGGTGGACGATCTGCGCCGACAGCGAATGGGCGAGGATGTCGTGGATCTCCCGGGCGATGTGCGACCGCTCGGCGAGCACGGCGTTCGCGGCCTCCGCGCGCCTGGTCGCCTCCCGCGCGGCGGCGCCCTGGCTGCTCGCCACCGCGCCCAGCGTCACGCCCAGGAACGCGACCAGCAGCCCGAAG
Organism: Actinomadura decatromicini; assembly: GCF_008121305.1. Classification (NCBI taxonomy): domain Bacteria; kingdom Bacillati; phylum Actinomycetota; class Actinomycetes; order Streptosporangiales; family Thermomonosporaceae; genus Actinomadura; species Actinomadura decatromicini. The sequence continues at coordinate 653,759 of NZ_VSRQ01000006.1, forward strand.
TCGGCGCCGCGGTCGCGGAACACCTCGCCGAGGGCGCCGAGCATCACGATGGTCAGGGCGCTCGTCGCGACGCCCCACGGCAGCGGAAGCCGGTTGAACAGCGCCCAGAGCGCGATCATCGGGACGATGAAGGAGCCGCCGAACTCGGGGTCGAGCCCGTAGAACGCCAGCGAGGTCACCAGGGCGGCGACCAGCAGGACGATCGACGCCGTGCGCCACCGGCCGTCCCTCCGGTGGTCCGCGCGGGCCCCGGCCGCCAGCAGAGTGATCATGACGACGTTGATGGCGACGACGCCGAGACCGAACCCGTGCAGCGCGGGCGGCTGCTCGGAGCGGACCAGCCCGCGCAGGTACGCGAACGCGCCCCAGGTCAGCAGGATCACCACGAGGACCCGCGAGATGGCCCGCTCCTTGGGCCTCGGGATGCCGCAGTTCACGGTACGACGCTAACCGCTGCGGGGCGGTGCGCCGTCCGTCCCCGGACGGGACGCCACCCGGCGGGGCCGTCCCGGCGGAGACGGACGATCACCGTGTGCCCTGTGCGCCCGTCCGCGCACCGCGGCACGGTGCGGGCGGGGCGCGTGCTGCCCAGCGCGTTCATGCGTCCGACGCTAGAGAACGCGGGCGGCGTGCGGATCGGCGCTCGGCTGGAGTTCGCCTTCTCCACCGCCGGGTGGACACGCCCGGACGAACGCCAGGACGGACGCCCGGGTGGACGCACGGCCGCCGGTCACACGTCGATGCGCTCGGTGTCCAGTTCGGACGCGCCCGCCGTGATGAACGCCCGCCGGGGCCCGACGTCGCTGCCCATCAGCAGGTCGAAGATCTTTGCGGCCTCGTCGGCGTCCTCGATGCGGATCCGGCGCAGGATGCGGTGCCGCGGGTCCATGGTGGTCTCCGCGAGCTGGTCGGCGTCCATCTCGCCGAGGCCCTTGTACCGCTGGACGGGCTCCTTCCAGCGCTGGCCCTTGCGCTCGAACTCGACCAGCTTGCGGGTCAGCTCGCCGTCGCTGTAGCAGTAGACGTACTTGTCCTGCCCCTTCTTGGGCTTGATCAGCTCGATGCGGTGCAGCGGCGGGACGGCGGTGTACACGCGCCCGGCCTCCAGCATGGGCCGCATGTAGCGGTACAGCAGGGTCAGCAGCAGGGTGCGGATGTGCGAGCCGTCGACGTCGGCGTCCGCCATCAGGATGATCCGGCCGTAGCGGGCCGAGTCGAGGTCGAAGGTGCGGCCCGAGCCGGCCCCGATCACCTGGATGATCGCGGCGCACTCGGCGTTCTTCAGCATGTCGGCGACGGACGCCTTCTGCACGTTGAGGATCTTGCCGCGGATCGGCAGCAGCGCCTGGAACTCGGAGTTGCGGGCGAGCTTCGCGGTGCCGAGCGCCGAGTCGCCCTCGACGATGAAGATCTCGCTGCGGTCGTCGGCGGTACGGCAGTCGACGAGCTTGGCCGGGAGGGCGGAGTTCTCCAGGGCGTTCTTGCGGCGCTGGTTGTCGCGCTGGGTGCGGGCCGCGATGCGGGTCTTGGCCGCGCCGACGACCTTCTCCAGCACGGCGCGCAGCTGCTGCTTCTGCCCGCGCGCCGGGTTCTCGAAGATCTCGCGCAGCTCGCGGGCGACGACCTGGGACACGATGCGGGTCGCCGCGGAGGTGCCGAGGACCTCCTTGGTCTGGCCCTCGAACTGCGGCTCGGGCAGCCGGACCGTGACGACCGCGGTGAGCCCTTCGAGGACGTCCTCCTTGATGACGTCCTCGTCGCCGTTCTTGAGCAGCCTGGTGGAGCGCAACTGCTCGTTCAGGACCTTGAGCACGGCGCGGTCGAAGCCCCGCACGTGGGTGCCGCCCTTGGGGGTGGCGATCACGTTGACGAACGACTTGGTGATGGTGTCGTAGCCGGTGCCCCAGCGCATCGCGATGTCGACCTCAAGGTCGCGCTCGACGTCCGTGGGGGTCAGGTGGCCCTGGTCGTCCAGTACGGGAACTGTCTCGGTGAAGTGACCCCGCCCCTGGAACCGCAGGACGTCGACGATGGGCTGGTCCTTGGCGAGGTAGGCGCAGAACTCGCTGATGCCGCCGTCGAACCGGAACGTCTCGTCGACGACCTCCTCGCCGCGCTCGTCGCGGACGTCGATCGTGAGGCCGGGGATGAGGAACGCGGTCTGCCGCATCCGGTCCAGCACGAGCGACTGGTCGATCGTGGCGTCCTTGAGGAAGATCTGCAGGTCGGGCCAGAACCGGACGCGGGTGCCGGTGACCTTCTTGGCGACCTTGCGGGTCTGGCGCAGCCCCGACTTCTTCTTGAACCTGGCGTTCGGCCGCCCCTCGTCGGCGAACTCGCCGGGCAGGCCGCGCCGGAAGCTGATCGCGTGGGTGTACCCGTCGCGGTCGACCTCGACGTCGAGCCGCGCGGACAGCGCGTTCACCACGGACGCGCCGACCCCGTGCAGCCCGCCGGACGCGGTGTAGGACACCCCGCCGAACTTGCCGCCCGCGTGCAGCCGGGTCATGACCAGCTCGACGCCCGGGAGGCCGGTCTTGGGCTCCAGGTCGACCGGGATGCCGCGGCCGTTGTCGGACACCTCGAAGGACCCGTCGGCGTGCATCGTCACGCCGATGTGGGTGCAGTATCCGGCGAGGGCCTCGTCGACGCAGTTGTCGACGATCTCCCACAGGCAGTGGGCGAGGCCCCGGCTGTCGGTCGACCCGACGTACATCCCGGGTCGCTTGCGCACGGCCTCCAGCCCCTCCAGCACCGAGAGGTGCCGGGCGGAGTAGCCGTGCGGGTCATCGGTGGTCGCTTCGGCGGTCGCGGCGGTCAACGTGCGTGCGCTCCTCGGGGGTGGGACGGTCGGCAGAAGGGTACCCCCGGCCACCGACAATCCTCCGAAAGGCTCGCCGCCGCGGACGTTCCGGCACGTCCGGCGCGGCGCACCCGGTCGACTCGCCAGGCTACCGCGCTCCGGCATCTAGACCCGAACGTCCACCTTTAGGTGGGTGTGCGGTGAGACGCGGCTTCCCTATCGTCCTCCGCATGGCTCAAACGATCGAGGTCACGGGCCTCCGCAAGCGTTACGGGGACGTCCGGGCCGTGGACGGGGTGACGTTCGGGGTCAAGGAGGGCGAGTTCTTCGGCATCCTCGGCCCGAACGGCGCGGGCAAGACCACGACCCTGGAGATCATCGAGGGGTTGCGGGAGGCCGACGAGGGGGACGTGTCCGTGCTGGGCCTGCCCCCATGGCCGCGGAACTCTAAGCTGCTCCCCCGGATCGGCGTCCAGTTGCAGGCGTCGTCCTTCTTCGAGCGGCTCACCGCGCGCGAACAACTGCGGACGTTCGGCTCCCTTTACGGCGTCGCCTCCAAGAAGGCGGACGCGATGCTCGACCTGGTGGGGCTCGGCGACAAGGCCGACGTCCGGGTGGAGAAGCTGTCGGGCGGGCAGGCGCAGCGCCTGTCCATAGCGTGCGCGCTCGTGCACGATCCGGAACTCGTGTTCCTGGACGAGCCGACCGCCGCACTGGACCCGCAGGCACGGCGCAACCTGTGGGACGTCCTACGGGAGATCAACACAGAGGGACGCACGATCGTCCTCACCACGCACTACATGGACGAGGCCGAGAGCCTCTGCGACCGCGTCGCCATCATGGACGCGGGCCGGATCCTCCAACTGGGCCCGCCCGCGACGCTGGTACGCGGCCTGGACGCGCCCGCGCGGATCAGCGTGGCCACCGGCGTCCTCGCGGTGGAGGACGCGCGGCTCCTGCCCGGCGCGGACGACGTCGCCGACGACGGCGTCTCGCTGATCATCACCACTCGCGACCCCTCCGCGGTCATCGCCGCGATGGCCGCCAAGGACGCCCTGGACGGCGTCCAGATCCACGGGGCGACGCTGGAGGACGTCTTCCTGGAGCTCACCGGACGGGAGTACAGGGCGTGAGCACGTTCGAGAGTTTCAAGAGCCTTTCCCGGGCCATGTTCCTGGGCTTCCGCAGGGACCGGACGGCGCTGTTCTTCACGGTGCTGTTCCCGCTCATGTTCCTGGTCGTGTTCGGGGGCATCTTCGGCCACCAGACCACGTCGAAGGTCAAGGTGCTGGAGGTCGGCCCGTCAGTCGTCCTGGACCAGGCCGTCGCCCATGGCGATCTGGCCAAGGTCATGAAGGTGACCAAGACGTCCGACCGTGCCGCCGCCCTGCGCAAGGTGGAGAAGGGCGACGCGGACGCCGTCATCGAGCAGCACGGACCGGAGCTCGTCGTCCACTACTCGGCCGCCGACCAGGTCAAGTCGGGGACCGTGCGCGGTCTGATGGACTCGCTCGTCCAGTCGGCCAACCTCGCCGCCACCGGCAAGCCGCCCGCCTACAAGGTGACCAACCAGCAGGTCGAGGACGACTCGCTCAAGGCCATCCAGTTCTTCACGCCCAGCCTCCTGGGGTGGGCCCTGGCGTCGGCGGGCGTCTTCGGCGCCTCCCAGACGCTGGTGACGTGGCGGACGAAGGGCATCCTGCGCCGACTCCAGCTCTCCCCCGCCCCGATCCCCACCGTGTTCGCCGCGCGTGTCGCGGTCAGCCTGGCCGTGGCGCTCGTGCAGTTCGCGCTCTTCGTCCTGGTGGCGCAATTGCCCATGTTCGGGTTGCAACTCGGGGGCTCGTGGTGGATGGCGATCCCGATGGTCCTGTCCGGGGTGCTGGCCTTCCTGGCGATCGGCATGCTGATCGGCGCATGGGCCAAGACACAAGAGACGGCCCAGGCGGTGACGCAGTTGGTCGTCCTGCCGATGGCCTTCCTGGGCGGATCGTTCTTCCCCCTGGACGACGCACCAACCTGGCTGAAGGGTCTGTCGTACATCTTCCCCCTGCGCTACCTGAACGAGGGGATGCTGAACGTGATGGGACGCGGCCTAGGGCCGATGTCCGCGCTGCCGCAAATCGGCGTTCTGCTGGGTGTCGCGGTGGTAGGGACCCTGATCGCCATGCGTTTGTTCCGTTGGGACGCCGCTTGAGGCGATGTAGCCCGCTGTGACGTCAGTCACTAATTGGGCCATTCTGCTGTGGGCGTACGAAGAACCAGGTTGGGAACGCCAGCGTCGGGTTAGATGTTGTCCTAAGTACCGACCCCGAGCATGAGGAAGGTGCCGTGACTGGAGCCCTTGCCCCAACCAAGCCGTTGTCCGTCGCAGACCGCTGCGACCGCTGCGGCGCCCAGGCCTACGTCCGTGCAGTCCTTGTAGGCGGCGGCGACCTTCTGTTCTGTGCCCACCACGGGCGCAAGTACGCAGAGGCTCTCCGCGCCAACGGGGCCGACATCCAGGACGAGACCGACCGACTCATCGAAACCCCGGCCTCCGCCCCGGTCGAGGAGCGGTAGTTCCCCATAGACAGGGCCCGATGAACGGCGGCCACCGGAAACGGTGGCCGCCGTTCGCATTCCCCGAGCCGGAACGCGATGACTTCGAAGAGTAATTCGAGAATCACTTATCGTGACTCGACGGGTCTTTCTTCACGCGATAGTGGTAGATTGCGGCCCGCTCGAAGCCCTCCGCCTCGTACATGGCGACCGCCGCGGCGTTCCGTTCGACGACGACCAGGTACGCGCGTTCGCATCCCTGCTCCCGTCCCCAGGCGAGGAGGGCCCGGAGTACGCGCCGTCCCAGGCCGCGCCTGCGCGCGTCGGGCGCGACGGCCATCGCGTACACGCCGAGCCACTCTCCCTGGGGGACGCCGCGTCCGACGGCGAGGCCGTCCAGGGACGCGTAGCCCGCCCGCACGCCGGTGAGGATCCGCTCCGCCATCGGGAGCTCGTGACCGTAGCGGCCGTCCACGGACCACCAGAGATCCAGCCATTCCCTGGACGGTGTGTCGGCGATCCGCACGCCGTCCCGTTCGGGAACGTCCGGTAGGGCGGCCACCATGGCGAGTGTCGGATCCACCAGTTCGTAACCGCGCGCCTCCAGGAACCCGTCGAGTTCCGCAGGCTTCGCCTGGGCGTCGATCGAGAACACGGTCGGCAGGCCCAGCTTCCCGTAGAAGCGCTCCGCCTGACCTACGGCGTGGCCCACGTCCCCTGGGTCGCCCAGGGGCAGGACGGAGTTGGCCCGCTTGGTGACACCTCCCGCATGCCGGAGCAGCCAGCCGCCCATATCCTTGGTCGACGGCGCGGGCCACGCCTCGGCGACCAGCCGTCCGACCTCTGGGAACCGCTCCATCAGCCACCGCTTTCGGGGGGATCGTGCACATCCTGCTGCCGCCGTCGGAGAAGAAGGCTAGCGACGGGGACGGTCCGCCCCTCGACCTGGGCTCGCTCAGCTTCCCCGGCCTGAATCCCATGCGCGAGCGCGTCCTGAAAGTTTTGATGCGGGCGAGCAAGCGGAAGAACGCGGCGGAGGTGCTCGCCCTCCCGCCCGGCCAGGCGGACGAGGCCCTGGCCCGCAACCTCGCCCTGCGGGAGGCGCCGACCCTGCCCGCCGCGCGGCTCTACACGGGCGTCCTCTACGACAACCTGAGGCTCGCCGACCTGGACGCCGACGCCGCCGCCGAGCAGATCATCGTCTTCTCGGGCCTGTGGGGCGCTCTGCGGCTCACGGACCGCGTCCCGCCCTACCGGCTCGCCATGGCGGTCTCGCTGCCCCCTGCCGGCCGTCTGGGGACGCTCTGGCGCCCGCCCATGCGCAAGGCCCTGCGCCTGCACGACGATCTGGACGACGACCTGGTCGTCGACATGCGCTCGGGGCCGTACGCGGCCGTGTGGAAGGCGCCCGGCCCGGCCGTGGCGGTGCGCGTGTTCCGGGAGCGGCTCGTCGGCGGCGTCCCCAAGCGGACCGTGGTCAGCCACATGGCCAAGGCGACCCGCGGGCAGATCGCGCACGACCTGCTGAAGGCGGGCGCCTCGCCCCGCACCCCGGAGGAGCTCCTCAAGACCGTCGCCGGGCTGGGGCACACCGCGGAGCTCAACGGCGCGAACCTGGACGTCGTCCTGCACGACTGACGGAGACCACGAAAACGAGGCAGGGCCCCTTCCGTGGAAGGGGCCCTGCGATCGCGTTCTGATCAGTCGAGGTAGTCGCGCAGCACCTGGGACCGCGACGGGTGACGCAGCTTCGACATCGTCTTGGACTCGATCTGCCGGATGCGCTCCCGGGTCACCCCGTACACCTTGCCGATCTCGTCCAGCGTCTTCGGCTGGCCGTCGGTGAGGCCGAACCGCATCGACACCACGCCCGCCTCGCGCTCGCTGAGCGTGTCCAGGACGGAGTGCAGCTGCTCCTGCAGCAGGGTGAAGCTGACCGCGTCCGCCGGGACGATGGCCTCGGAGTCCTCGATGAGGTCGCCGAACTCGCTGTCGCCGTCCTCGCCCAGCGGGGTGTGCAGCGAGATGGGCTCACGGCCGTACTTCTGGACCTCGACGACCTTCTCAGGCGTCATGTCGAGTTCCTTGGCCAGCTCCTCCGGGGTGGGCTCGCGGCCCAGGTCCTGGAGCATCTGGCGCTGCACGCGGGCCAGTTTGTTGATGACCTCGACCATGTGCACCGGGATGCGAATGGTGCGGGCCTGGTCGGCCATCGCGCGGGTGATCGCCTGCCGGATCCACCAGGTGGCGTACGTGGAGAACTTGTAGCCCTTGGTGTAGTCGAACTTCTCGACGGCGCGGATCAGACCGAGGTTGCCCTCCTGGATCAGGTCCAGGAACAGCATGCCGCGCCCCGTGTAGCGCTTGGCCAGCGACACCACCAGCCGGAGGTTGGCCTCCAGCAGGTGGTTCTTGGCGCGGCGGCCGTCCTCGGCGATCCACTCGAAGTCTTCGAGGTCCTCCTCGGACATGGCCGCCGCCGCGACGGCGAGGCGCTCCTCGGCGAACAGCCCGGCCTCGATCCGCTTGGCGAGCTCCACCTCCTGCTCGGCGTTGAGCAGGGGGACCTTGCCGATCTGCTTCAGGTAGTCCTTGACCGGGTCGGCGGTCGCGCCGGCGGCGGCGATCTGCTGCGCGGGCGCGTCCTCGTCGTCGTCGCCGAGGGTGAAGCCCTCCTCCTCGGACGGCGAACCGCCGGCCGGCTTGCCCGGCGCGGCCTCCTTCGCCGCGGGGGCGGGCGCGACCTCCTCTTCCTCGGTCTCAGAGGAGTCGTCCGTCTCGGCGGCGTCGTCCTCGACGAGCTCGACGTCGTCGAGATCAGCGAGGTCGGCGTCGAGATCGACGTCGACGTCGTCCTCGACCTCGGGGTCGTCGGCCGCCTTGGAGTCGGCGGCGGGCTTGGCCGGCGCCGGCTTGGCAGTGGTGGTGGGGGCCGCGCGCTTCTTCGCGGCGGCCTTCTTGGACTTGGCGCCCTTGGCGGGCGCGGCCTTCTTCGGCGCGGCGGGCTTGGCGGCGGCGGGACGCGGCTCGGCCACGACATCCTCGGCGGCCGCGTCGTCACCGACGACCGCGGTCACCGTGTCGGGCTGCTCCTTGGCCGCGGCGGCCGTCCTGGGCCTGCGCGCCGGCGGCGTCGCGCGCTTGCGCGAACGCTTAGGCGCCGCGGAGTCGGCAGCGCTCACCATGACGGTCACACCCTCCTTGCTGAGGCTCCGCAGAATGCTGGAGGCCGCAGACACGGGGATGTCGGCCTCCTCGAACGTACGTCGTACGTCGTCGGCTTCGAGGCGATTGCCCTGGGACCGTCCACGCTCGATCAGTTGCGCGATGACGTGATCGTGCAGATCTGACGCTTTCGAGGTCGAGCTAGCAGGCGACACAAATACCTCTCGAACGAACGTGTGGCTTGGCTGACCCAAGTGCCCTGACGGGCCCGGCCTCACACTGAGTGGGACCACACACGGAACGAACCTCCCGGTGCGGGACCGCAGCGTACCCGCTCTCTCTGGGTCAAGCATTCTGGCACTGCTGCGCATTCCGCCTTGGAGGTCCTACCCGGTAACTCTCCACCTTAGAGGGCGCGGGACGGTCCTTCGTACGTGCGACGCCGTTCTTCGGCCGTTGCCGGCGGGCGTCACCCGGACTTGGGCGGGACGTGCAGGGCAAGCACGGTCACATCGTCTACCTGCTCATACCCGGCAAGCATCCGATCGACCAGGAAGTCGACGAGTCTTTCGGGATCTCCTACCACTTCAGGTGGGGCGTCCGCGGCCACGGCGACAAGCTCCTCCAGCCCGGCGTCCACCCCACGCCTACGGTTCTCCACAAGTCCATCGGAATAGAACACCACAGTGTTGCCGGTCTCGATGGAAAAACTTGTCTGCTGCCGCTGGCTCGGCCAGCCGAGGGGAGTCCCGGGCTCGCGCGTGCTGACCCGCGCGGGCGTGTCCGGAGAGATCAGGAGGGGCGGCGGATGGCCCGCGTTGCTGAACTCGCCGTGGCCCGTCTCGGGGTCGATGACCGCGTAGGCGACGGTGGTGAACTGCTCTTCGTCCTCGGTCGCGCTGAACAGGCGGTCGAGGCCCGCGAGGACGGCGGCGGGACGCGGATCGTTGAGGGCCAGGGCGCGCAGGGCGTTGCGGACACGTCCCATTCCGGCCGCCGCCAGGACGCCCTTGCCCATGACGTCGCCGACGGCCACGGCGAGCCGGTCGTCGGGAAGCCGGAACACGTCGTACCAGTCGCCGCCCACCTGGACGTGGCGGGTGGCGGGGTTGTACCGGGCGGCGAGCACCATTCCGGGCAGCTGAGGGAGGTCGCTCGGAAGGAGGCTGCGCTGGAGCTCCTCCGCGGTCTTGTGCTCGCGTTCGAACAGGAGGGCTCGTTCGACGGCCAGGGCGCACTGCCCGGCGAGCGCCTCCAGGAAGACCCGCTCCTCCTCGGTGATCTCCCTAGGGCGGGTGAACGAGAAACGGAGCGCGCCTATGGGCGCACCCGCCGCGAGGAGCGGAAGACCCACCCAGGCACGTTCCTCCGTGTGCTGGGCGAACAGGTCGCGCTCTCCGTGCCCGAGTTGCAGGCGCAGGCTGTCAGGGTGCTCGGCCAGGAACGGACGGCTCTCGCGCACCGCCACCGACATCACGGTCTGGTCACTGACCTTGATCTCGTCGCGGGAGGCGAGCCCGGCCTCGCCCTCGGCGCCGGGCTGGCCGACGATGCTGAGGCGGAGCTTGTCGTCGTCGAGGAGCGCCACGGCGGAGTAGTCGGCGCCGATGGCGGACCGTCCGACCTCGGTGATGACCTGGACGACCTGGGACACGGTCAGCGCCTCGGCGAGCATCGAGGTGGCCTGCTGGAGGCGGGCCGTGCGCAGCGCCGCAGCGGAGAGCTGCTCCGTCAGCCGACCGCGCATCTCCTCGGCCTCGCGCTGCCCGGTGACGTCGGTGTTGGCGCCGACCCACTCGATGACGGCGTCGCCCTCCCAGATGGGCACCGCCCGCACGTCGAAGTGCCGGTAGGTGCCGCTCTTGGTGCGGACCCGGTAGTTGGTCTCGAAGACCCGGTTCTCGTCGACGCATTCGGTCCAGGCGGCCTCGATGCGGGGACGGTCCTCGGGGTGCACCACCGACAGCCAGCCGCCGACCGCGTAGTCGTCCGGCGTCTGGCCGGTGATCGCCCGCCACTCCGGCGCGTCGTCGATCACGCCGCCGCCGGGCGCCGCGACCCAGACCACCTGGGCGCTGGCCTCCACGAGCGAGCGGTAGCGCTGCTCCTTGCGGCGGATGACCTCCTCGGCCCTGCGCCGGTCGGTCACGTCCAGCGCGGTCAGGACGACGCCGAGGTGCTCGCCGTCGGCGCCCCTGGCGGGCAGCCAGGTGCAGGCGAGGATCCGCTCCTCGGTCGCCGTGGACACGCCCGGCGCGTCGGGCGACGCCGTGGGGACCGGCGGCGCGGGCGCGGCGGCCGGCGCGACGGGCCCGCCGGACGGGACGACGAGGTCGAGGTCGCTGAGCGGGCGGTCCTCGGCGATGACCTTGCGCAGGGCCGTCTCGAAGGCCGTCGCGAGCGCCTCCGGCAGCACCTCGCCGGGTCTGCGCTTCTGCAGGTCCCGGACGGACACGCCCAGTAGCGCCGCGAGGGCGTCGTTCGCCCTGCGGCAGCGCAGTTCGCGGTCGAAGAAGGCCAGCCCGGCGGGCGCCTCGGTCAGCAGGGTTGCGTACAGCGCGGCGTCGGACGCATCCATGGGCTGGCCCTCCACCCCTGAGACGCGAGGATGCGGAACGGACGTCTCGGTGCTCATGGACAACACCTCCGCCCCAGAGGGTCCCGTACCGCGCGGCAAGTTTTCATCACTATGAGTGAATGGGAGCAGGCTAGCGCTCCCGCCTCCATCACAACACCGGTCGGAGTCAGGTATTCATCATCCCGATGGTTCGCCGTGGACGGAAGCCCTGATGAACATCATCGTCACTTCGACACCAAGCGAACACGGTCGGATTCGGGCGCCGTCGCCCTGGACACGGGGAGGCGGTCCGCGAGGACGGCGAGTAGGAGATGTTACGGCGATCGGGCGTCACAGGGCGTCAACTCGGCGGGTTCGGCGCGTCCGCGCACGCGAGGACGCATGTGCGGGCACGATCGCGAACGCACCGGGCCTGGCCGAGTACGGCTAGCGGGCGTTCTTGGCCGCGGACTTCATCTCCTGTTTGAAGGCGCGGACCTTCGCGAGCGACTCGGGCCCGGTGATGTCGGCGACGGAACGGTGAGAGCCTTGCTCCCCGTAGGCGCCCGCGGCCTCACGCCAGCCGTCGGGCTGGATGCCGTACTGCTTGCCCAGGAGGGCGACGAAGATCTGTGCCTTCTGCTTGCCGTACCCGGGGAGGCCGTTGAGGCGCTTGAACAGCTCTTTACCGCTGTCGACGCCCTTCCACACCCGCTCTGCGTCCCCGTCGTAGTTCTCCACGAGGTACTGGCACAGTTGCTGCACCCTTTTGGCCATGGAACCGGGGTACCGGTGGACGGCGGGCTTCTCCGACAGGAGCGCCGCGAACCGCTCGGGGTCGTAGGCGGCGATCTCGTGCGCGTCCAGGTCGTCGGAGCCGAGCCGCTGGGCGATGGTGTAGGGCCCGGTGAACGCCCACTCCATCGGGACCTGCTGGTCGAGCAGCATGCCCACCAGCGCGGCCAGCGGGCTGCGTCCGAGCAGCTCATCGGCCTCGGGACGCTGGGCGAGTTGTACCTTCGTGGCCATGCGCCCAGCTTAGAGCCGGTCCCGGATCTGTCAGAAGTCTTACGGGAGCCCCCGGAACCTGGCGCGCCCAGCGCGGCGGTGCTCGAATGGGGACGTGAACGAGGACGAACGGGCGGAAGGCAGCCCCGTCGGACGGCGGGTCGTACTCGGGATGCTCGGCCTCGGCGTCGCGGGGGTCGCCGTGGGGGCATCGCTCCAGGACAAAGTGAGCCGCGCGCTGGCGCCGGCGGGGTCGATCGGGGACGTCCTCCCGGCGGCGGGCGGTTTTCGCTACTACTCGGTCACGGGGAGTGTGAAGCGGCACGGTGTCGCCACCCACCGCGTGACCGTTAGTGGCCTTGTCGACAAGCCTCGGTCTTTCGGAATGGCCGATCTGGCGGGGTTCCCCCAGACGGTGCTCGACAAAGATTTCCAGTGCGTGACGGGCTGGCGCGTCCCGGACGTCCGCTGGGTGGGTGTCGCCCTGCCCGACCTCCTGGACGCGGTCGGAGTGTCGCCCCAGGCCCGTGCGGTGCGGTTCACGTCGTTCGACGGCGTCTACACCGAGTCGCTGACGTTGAGCCAGGCGCGTAGGCGCGACGTCCTCGTGGCGACGCAGATGGACGGCAAGCCGGTCACGCACGATCACGGCGGGCCGACCCGCCTCTACGTGGCGCCCATGTACGGCTACAAGTCGCTGAAATGGCTCGGCGGGATCGAGCTGACGGATCGCGTGAAGCCCGGCTACTGGGAGAACCTCGGATACGACGTGGACGCCTGGGTGGGACGGTCGAACGGGCGTGATGATGCACCAACATGACGTTGCGCCGCCCGCGCGGACGTGGTTGCTGCGGTTCACCCGCGCCGAACGTGCGATCCACCACGTGACCGGCTCGCTGATGCTGATCTGCATGGCGACCGCCGCCTGCCTGTACCTCCCGGCACTGTCGACGGTGGTGGGTCATCGGGAGATGCTCAAGACCGTCCATGTCTGGTGTGGGTTCGCGTTGCCGGTTCCGATCGTCCTTGGTCTGGTTTCTCGGGCGTTCAGGGCCGACCTCCGCCGGTTGAACAGATTCGCTCCGCACGATTGGGAGTGGCTCAGGCGCCGCGACCGCAGGGCCGTCCGGAGTGGACGCGGAGTCCTGCCCGTGGGCAAGTTCAACGCGGGCCAGAAACTGAACGCGGCCTTCGTCGCGGGCGCGATCCTGCTGATGCTCGGCACCGGCGAGATCATGACGTTCCCCGATCCTTGGAGCGACCGGTGGCGGACGGGTTCGACGTTCGTCCACGACTGGCTCTTCCTCGTCATCGTGGCGGTGACCGCAGGGCACCTTTGGGAGGCGTTCCGGGACCGGGGTGCGCTCCAGGGAATGCTCACCGGGCGCGTCGATCCCGACTGGGCCGCCCGGCACCACGCGGGCTGGGCGGACTCCTGGCAGCGGTCGCACGACACCGTCCGCACCTCACCGGACGGGGAGAACCCCCAGGTCAATGATGTGGACGCGGATATGGACAAGTCCTCCGCCGAAGATGACCCAGAATTTGCGAAACGTCGGCCCGGAACGTATTGACTCTCCCCGCAAACGCGCTGGAATGGGACATCGGAACCCCGTGCGCGGAGGTGTGCGCTCATGCATGCACTGGCCGATCACCGCAGCGTGACCCGTGAGGCGCTCGCGCGACGGCTCTGCGACGAGTTCGCGACCTTCACGTCGGACACGGTGCATCGATGCGTGGCCGACGTGCAGGCGTGCATGACCCATCTGGGTCTTGAGGCCACTCCCGCGAGGGTGGAGCGGATGGCCCGGGAGCATCTCACCGGGATACTGAAGTCCGAGCCGCCGTCCGGCCGGAGCCCCGCGAGCGGCGTGGACGGCTGAGCGGGCGGAGCGACCGCCCGGCGGCCCCCTGTCTTCGGACGTGTCCTGGACATCGCACACGGCCGATCTGAGAGGCTAGAAGGGTGAGTCCCCGCCACCGCCACCGCCCCTCCGGGGAACCGGGCCGGGACCGTCCCCCACCCCCCGACGAGGTCTCGGCGATATTCGACGGAATGCTGCTGCATGCCCGCGAACTGCTCGCCCTGCGCAGCCCCTTGGACGCCGAGCTCGTCATCAGCGAGATCCTCGGTTCCTGGTGGGGGCGACGCGTACCGGACGGCGACGTCGAAGAGGTCATCGGCGAACCCCTGGTCGACTACGCACGGGCCGCGGGCACCCCCGCCGCGCTGGCGCTGCTCATAGGGATGGCCTACATGGGCACCCCGCGGCAGGCCGCGAAGGCGGAGGGCGCGGCACTCGAACTGATGGAGAACGGCGTCGCCAGGCCGGGATGGGCCGACCGCGTGGGAATGGTCGCCCCCGAAGAGTGCTACGTGTCCAGGGACGTCTACGGCGACCAGGACTCCGTCGTCTGCACCTACACCTACGGCGGCGCAGAACGGCACGCCCTGGTCATCCTCGTCGACCGCAACAAGGGCGGGGCCGTTCACAAGGCGGGCTATCCGTTCGCACCCGCCGCGCGTCCCGGACGGCCGCCGTCGGTCGGGATGGTCAGGGACGCATGGGTCTCGTCCAGGGTCGACACCCTTCTCGACCACTGCCGCCGTGAGGGACGCGAGAACCCGCTGATGCGGTTCGAGGAGTACGACCCGCGCGACGCCAAGGCGCTGTTGCAGAGCGCGCTGGACCTCACCGACGACACCGACGACCCGCCCGTGAACGAGAACTTCGGCTCGTATCACGCCTTCGTCCGCGCGCGCGTGGACATCCTGCCCCCGGGTGGACGCCTCCCCCAAGCGCCGGTGCACGGGCGTGACAGGCGGGCCACGATCGCGGCCCGGTTCCTTGCCTCGGACGAGGCGGACGGTCTCTCCGACCTCTCGGCGGCCAGCCGGTGCGTCGACCGCATCATCGACTACGGCTGCACGCACGATTTCGGTAGACCGCTTCGGGTCAGCCCCATCAAGTGCGAGATGTTCCTGCTCGACTGGCTGCCGCGGAAGGTTCTGCTGTCCCCGTCCGAACAGGAGGCCGTGCCCCACGTCCTCGCCGCCTGGGTGAGATGGGCGGGCAAGCGCACCGGGCTGCCCGAGGAGGGGATCAGGGCGACCTTGGACGCCCTGTGGGACGCCACCGCGAAGTTCGCCGAGGCTTACCGCGACCCGGCCGCTTTCGGTCTCGACCGTGAGCTGGTCGACCGGCTGCTCCCCGACGGGGATCTGGAGGCGCTTCCGCGCAGGGCGTTCGCGCTTCCCTTCCTGTCCGGCACCCATAGGCGGTCGGGACGGCACGGATTCATCAACCTGTCCACCCTGGACCCAGCCGACCCCGATGACCGGCGCACCATTCTGGAGTTCGAGCATCCCGGCGCGGACGAAGAGCACATCGTCGCGCACGAACGCCTCACCGAGCGGCTCTGGGACGGCGAGCCCCCGCAGCTATGGGAGACCGCCCGCTCACTCCTCGACGTCGGCTACGAACGACACGAGATCCTGCACAAACTCATCGACGTGCTGGACCGTAACGGGGACGAGCCGGAGGCCCTCAGAGCGGCGCTGCGTGTGCTTCGTCACGAACCCGCGCCGGAGTGAACTCCCGGTTTGCGCGTGGCGTCCCCGGCGGTAATCATCGGGTCTCGGGCATGGTCTCGCGGGGCCCGGGGGCCCGCCCCCGGCCGTAGGGAGTGATCTTGTTGGAGTGGTCCGAGTTCGCCTGGCGGCTGGGACGCGAGCTGGCGGGGCTCGAACGGGACACGATCCTCATCGTGCGGGAGCGCGACGAGAGCCGACACTACGTGCAGGCCATGCGGGAACCGGACCGGCTCTACGCCGAGGCCGTCAGCAACAACTTCCTCGAAGGCCCGCTCCTGCTCACCCTCGCCGACGAGGAGGTCATGAGCGAGGCGGGCTGGCGTCCGCCGTCCGACCCCACCCCGCGCAACTGGTGGACGGAGCTGCCCGAGTTCGGCACGCCCGGCGGGATGCGGTCCGTGACCGAGGCCGACTTCTCGCGGCTGGCCGACGTGATGGTCACCGCCCTGCGGGACGTCCAGGGCGTCCGGCGGCCGTCCGATCTGGTGTACGAGTCGTTCCACCGGCACGGCACGGGGCTCATCGAGCTGACCGACTTCGGCATCGACGTGGCCGACCCGTCGCGCGTGAACAAGCGCCGCGCGTCGTCGGCGGGCCCTCCGGCCGCGTCGCCGGGCGTCCCGCCCGCAGCCGACGCGCTGGCGGGGGCGACTCCCCCGCCCGTCGGCACGCCCCCTGCCGGGACGTCCATGCCGCTTGAGGGCACCTCCCGTGTGAACGCCGAATTGCTGGAGCCACGTCTGGCCGAGGCCAAGGCGAACGGTGACAACACCACGTACTTCAGGTTGCTGGCCAACGCCGATCTGGTCCTCCCCGCAAGCGCGAGCGCGGTGGAAGACCCCGACCGCGCCGAGTTCCCCACCATCAGCATCGGCAGCAGTACCTACGTCACGGTGTTCACCTCACCTGGCGCCTTGGCGCGCACGGGCGACCGGCGTCCCGGCCTGTACCGGCGGACGTCGTTCGCCCAACTCGCGTCCGGGTGGCCCGACCCCACCTGGCGGCTGGCCATCAACTGGGGCCTGCCCAGCGAGGTCCTTCTGGACTCGTCCGTCATCGACCGGTTGCACGGAGAACTGCACGGCGACTCGCGTCGGACGCCTCCGCCCGTGCAGGGCTCTGCGAATCCCTACGGGACGGTCGATCCGACCGCGCTCGCCGGGCCGAACCCCGTCGCCGGTGAGCCCAAGCGTCCCAGCAGTGCCCTGAACGGTTCCTCGGCGAGTCACGCCGGACACGGTCCTGAAGCGCACGACGATTCCCATACGGCGATCGATCCGTATTCGGCGGCCGACCTGCACGCCGCCCTCGAATCCGGGACGCCGGAACCGGAGGCGTCCGGGCCTGGCGCGTCGGGTGGGTCTGCGGCTGGGTCCGGCGCGTCCGTGCCCAACGTGCCGGCCATGCCTTCGATACCTGAGACCCCGCCCGTCGAGCGCGCGGCACCCGAGCCCCTACCCGTAGAGCCGCTGCCCGCCGAACCGGAGCCCGCTCCTCTGGGGGCGCCCACGAACAGGCCGAGCGCCGCCCGGGAACCGACCGGTGTTCCGCTACGGCCGCCGCACGGCACGCGCCTCTGGCACTCGGCCGGTGAGGGCGACGAGACCCCCCTGGCGGTGTACGACGCCATCGGCGGCGCGTGGACGCCGGTGAGGGCCGACGCGGTTCCCGCTCCGCGATCCGAGTGAGGCGCCGCTCGGCCGCCGCCGATTGGGCTACCGTCGAGTAAGGCATTCCCGCCCCCACATACGTGAGAGTGGATCCGAGTGGACTGGAACGACTTCGCCCAGCGGCTGACATTGGAGCTCTCACGCCTGCCGGTCACTTCGTTCGTCATCGTCCAAGGGCTGAGCGGGCTGCCGTACGTCCAGGCGATGCGGGCCGAGGGGTTGTTCGACGCGGAGGCCGTCAGCAGTGCCTTCCTGCCCAGGCCGCTCGCCCCGGGCCAGGAGCGGCGGCTCAGGGCGCTCGGCTGGGAACCACCGGACGACGAGGAGCGCAGGAACTGGTGGCGCCAGTTCCCCGTACGCGAGCGCGGCCGTACCGCGGCCGAGCATCTGGAGACGTGCGCCCTGCTCGCCGGGCAGATGGTGGGCGCGTTCCGCGACGCCTACGGGATCGAGTCGCCGCTCGGGCTCGTCTACCAGGCCAGCCGGTCGGGACCGGACGGCGGCCCGCTGTCGCTCCCCGGGCTGGGGATCCGGCCAGCCGTCCCGGAGGGGGGCGGACGTCCGGCCGCACGGCCCGCGCGTCCGTCCGGCTCGGCGTTGGAGAGCGCGCTCACCGAGGCCCGTGAGCGCGGTGACCAGAGCGGTTACCTCGAACTGCTGGCACGGGCCGTCCTGTACCTGCCCGCGCCCGGTGAACCAGGCGCGGGCGGGCACCAGTTCGCCACTGCTCAGTTCGGCGACGGGACGTTCGTGCTGGCGTTCACCTCGCCCGAGGCGATGGACCGCTCCTTGCAGGGTCAGGCGGTGCACCACCGGGAGGCGTCGCTGTCGGAGCTGGCCCGGCGGTGGCCCCACCCGGAGTGGCAGCTCGCGATCAATCCGGGCCTGCCCAGCGCGTCCTTCCTGGACGCCAAGGCGCTCTTCGAGCCCGAGGAGCCGCGCCCGGCGGCCGCGCCGACGCCGCCCGCCCCGACGGACGTCCATGTCGCGGGCGCGTCGGTCCGGTCACCGTCCCGCGGCCGGACCGGCGGCGCCGCCGGCGAGCGACGCGCCGCCGCGCCGAAGGCTCCCAGCCCGCCGGAGAGCCCCGCTCCCCAGCGGGCCGAACCTCGCCCACCCTCCGCCGTCCGCGCCGCCTCACAGCCGCCCACACGTCCGCCCGCCCCGCCCGCCCCGCCGCCCTCGCCGCGCGAGACGCCGAGCGATCCGCAGGGGCTGCCGGTGACGCCGACGCTTGAGCACGGGCCGAGTGTCACCGCTCGCGACGTCGTCGCGGACAGGCCGGCCAGTCCGCAGCGGACACCGGACGCACCCTCGCCCGGAGGGGGCCAGGAGAAAACCTCTCTTACGAGGCAGCAGACAGTCCCGTTCCCTAGAGAGCACTTGTTCGTGGAGGGCACGGCTCAGGTCGTGGTCATGCAGAAGGTGGTGCGGCCGGAGCATGTGCAGCACTACCTGGAAGGCGGCTACGACCTCGTCGCCGGGTACGTGCACCGGCTCCAGGACGTCGCTGAGATGAAGACCCCGGCGGCGATGATCCACGGCCTCGGACTGCTGTACGAGGGATCGCCGTTCGCGCCCACGGACGAGGAGGTCTTCGCGATCCGCTGGCCCGCGGTGAAGCCGCCGTTGTTCCGACGTCCGTTGGGTGGGTCGGAGCGCACGTCCGCGGATGGCCCGGCCATTCCCGAGTTCAAGATCGAGAGTCAGCGCCTGCCGCATGGGGCCGAGCTGTACCGGATCGTCGCGAACGGTCCCGAGACCCTGGTGGCGTCCTACGACGCCGACTACCGCCGGTGGCTCGTGCGGCTTCCCGGGGGACGGGAATGAGCGTCCGGCACGGTTTCTACGCGGTCTGGCACGGTGCCGAGTACGAGGCCAGCCCGGACGGCGACTGCGTGCGGCTCTATACGTCCCAGCCGGTCGACGGCTTCCGCCAGACGGCGCCGGACAGGTGGGTCCAGGTGGTGCCGCGGTCGGAGGTGGAGCAGTTCCGGTACGTCCTGACGCGCTGCACCTGGCGGGGCGAGCCGTTCGTGGTGCTCGGCGAGCACGAGGGCTGGCTGCGCGTGGAGTACGGCGGCGGCGAGGCGCCGGTGGCCGAGGGCCTCGGCCTGGAACTGTTCGACCGGGGCGTGTACCAGGCGTGGGCGTCCAGGCACGAGGTCGAGGACGTGCGCGAAGAGTCCGTCTGAGTCCCGGGATTCGGTGGTAGGTCTTGGGCATGGCGATCATGGACATCAACGCCGACCTCGGTGAGGGGTTCGGCGTCTGGGAACTGGGCGACGACCTCGCGCTGCTGGACGTCGTCACGAGCGCGAACGTGGCGTGCGGGTTCCACGCGGGCGATCCCCTCATCATGCGGAGGGTGTGCGCGGCGTCCGTGGAACGCGGCGTGACGATCGGCGCCCAGGTGTCGTACCGGGATCTGGCGGGCTTCGGACGGCGGGAAATGGACGTCGCCCCAGCCGAGCTGACCGCCGAGATCCTGTACCAGATCGCCGCCCTGGACGGCATCGCCCGAACAGAAGGCGGACGTGTCGCCTACGTCAAGCCGCATGGGGCGCTCTACAACCGGGTGGTCCGGGACGCAGTGCAGGCCAGGGCGGTGGCAGACGCCGTGCGTGCGTACGACCCCTCGCTGCCTCTGCTGACCCTTCCCGGCTCGGCGGTGCATGACGTGGCCGACGGGCTCACCGTGGTCGCCGAGTGCTTCGCCGACCGGGCTTACACTCCGTCCGGTGCGCTGGTGTCCCGCCGGGAACCGGGAGCGGTCATCCACGACCCGGACGCCGTCGTCCAGCGTGCGGTCAGGATGGCCCTGGACGGAACGGTCGTCGCGGTAGACGGCGGTGAGGTCGCGCTGAAGGCGCGCTCCATGTGCGTGCACGGCGACACTCCCGGCGCGGTGGAATTGGCGCGGTCGGTGCGGTCGGCCCTGTCCGGGGCGGGCGTCGTGCTGGAGTCGTTCGCGTGAGAGTGCTCCGTGCCGGTGATGCGGCCCTGCTCGTGGAGACCGAGGACCTCGCTACCGCGCTGCGCCTCAACGCGGCCCTGCGCGACGAGGGTCTCCCTGGTGTGGTGGACGTCGTCCCCGGGGAGCGGACGGTCCTGGTCGTGGCGGACCAGTCCGCCGATCTGGACCGGCTCGCCGCGCGGCTCCCGCAACTGCGGTTGCCCGCGGACGCGGCGGACGACGCTGACCCGGTGGAAGTGCCGGTCGTCTACGACGGGGAGGACCTGGACGAGGTCGCCCGGCTGACCGGGTTGTCCAGCGGCGAGGTCGTCCGGCGCCACTCCGCCGCCTCCTACACGGTCGCCTACCTGGGTTTCTCCCCCGGTTTCGCCTACCTGACCGGCCTCGACCCCGTGTTGCATGTGGCGCGGCGGTCGTCGCCGCGGACGTCGGTCCCGGTCGGCTCGGTGGCGATCGCCGGTCCGTACGCCGCCGTCTACCCGTCCCGGTCGCCGGGCGGCTGGAGGCTGCTCGGCCGGACGGACCTGCGGCTGTGGGACGAGACGCGCGACCCGCCCTCGTTGCTGCGTCCGGGGACGCGCGTGCGGTTCGTTCCCGGGGAGCGCCCGTGATCGAGGTCGTACGGCCCGGGCCGCTGGCGACCGTCCAGGACCTGGGCAGGCCGGGGCACGCTCACCTCGGCGTCCCGCGCTCGGGGGCCGCGGACCAGCGGGCGCTCCGCCTGGCCAACAGGCTGGTCGGCAATCCCGAGGGCGCGGCAGGCGTTGAGCTCACTTTCGGTGGGGCGTCGCTGCGTTTCCACAAGCACGCCTGGATCGCGGTCACGGGCGCTCCTGTGCCGCTGTCCGTCAACGGACGAGGATGCGGGACGAACGCGCCCTGCCATGTTCCGGACGGTGCGCTGGTCGAGTTCGGTACGCCTTCGTCCGGGCTGCGCAGTTATCTCGCTGTGCGCGGTGGGGTCGAGACAGAGCAGGTACTTGGGAGTCGTTCGACCGACCTGCTGTCCGGCCTTGGTCCCGCACCACTCTCCCCAGGCGACCGTCTAGCGCTGGGTTCTTCTGCTGGGCTCGCGGACATCGCCGTGGACATCGCCCCCACACCGCCTCTGGCCGAGACACCGGTATTGCGCATCCTTCCCGGCCCGCGTGACGACTGGTTCACCGAGGACGCGATGGTCACGCTCACGTCCACGTCGTACGAGGTGTCGCCGGACAGCAACCGCGTGGGCGTCCGCTTGAACGGTCCAGCGCTCACCCGTGCTCGTGAGGGGGAACTCGGCAGCGAGGGCATGGTCACCGGGGCGCTCCAGGTGCCGCCCAACGGGCTGCCCATCATCTTCTTGGCCGACCATCCGACGACCGGTGGCTACCCCGTGGTGGCCGTACTGGAGTCGCCAGCCGTCAACGACGCCGCGCAGTTGCGTCCCGGCCAGCACCTCCGTTTCCGTACTTAGGTCAAGGGCGCGGGCGCGGACCTCTCCAAATGCGCCACGTCGTTGAAGCCCCGAATCGAGGACAGGGCACCGAGCCTCACCAGCCGCGAGATGGAGCCGTTGTCGGGCGTCATGAAGGCGAACGGCCTCGCCCCGGTCACGGACGCGAGCGCCTGCGCGATCACCCCACCATGGGTGAACACGGCTATGCGTCCGCCCGCATGGGTCTCGGCCAAGCGGGTGAGGGCCTCGTCGATCCGCGCGACGAACGCCTCGTTGGATTCGGCGCCGGGAATGACGTCCCAGCGCTCCTCGGCGAACATCCGCTGTGCCACCGGATCGTTCTCGGCGACCTTCTTCCGGAACAGGCCGCCCTCCCATTCGCCGAGATACACCTCGCGCAGCCCGCGCTCGACGCGCGGCTCCAACCCGAGTCTGCGTGCCAGGGGTGCGGCGGTCTGCGCGGTGCGGCGCAGAGGCGTCACGTAGATGGCGTCGAGGCGCTCCTCCGCGAGCCGGTCACCGACACGTTCGGCCTGGTGGCGTCCCTCCGGCGCGAGCGCGGGATCGCCCTGGCCGTCCACGAGCGGGAACGGGCGGTCCGGTCGGGCGGGCTCGGACGCGCCATGCCGGATCAGCAGGATCTCGGCCGCGCCGTCCGGCGGCTTGTAGCGCTCCTGCCGGTACTCGACCGGATCGTCCCGCGCTTCCCGCTCGTCCATGGTCGGTCACGCTAGACGAGGGTTTCCGGTTCGCTTCGCGCGGCCTGGCGCGAACCCGGTCAGGCCAGCAAAGCGCTCATTCGGGCGACCTCCTCTTTGAGCGGCGCGGCGGGGACGTCCTCGAACGTGGTGACGGCGATGTCACCGTCCTTGGCGTCCCAGACGCCCGCCACTCGCCCCTCGTACAGGACGACGGGTGAGATCCACCCCGCGGCCCGGCTGACCTCCTTGCGACGTTCGGCGGGCACCAGATAGGCCGCCCCTGTCCCGGCTCCGAGGACGTACTGGTCGAACGCGCCGAGCAGCCGCACAGACGTGCTCGGCGCGGTCGCCAAGAGTTCGTCGCGGTGTTCTTCCAGTACGTACATCTGCACGCCGTCCACGTCGACGGTGGACATGCCGTCCTGCGCTGCGGCGAACCATTCCCTGACGTCCTTCTTGCGGCTCGTCTTGCGCATTAGCCAGTTGTCGAACATGTCAGGGGTGGCGGGCCCATGCGCCCCGACGAACGCATGGACGACCGTGCGGGCGGCGTCCTCCACCGAGGGGAGGTCCGACCAGCCGGGCAGAAAATGTCGCGGCGAGGCGAACGTCACCCGTGTGCCCTGCGGAGGCCCGTAACAGAGCACACCCCACCAGGCGAGCGGCTTGAGCAGCGTCCCCCAGCCCGACCCGAGTACCTCGGCGAGATGCTGCGACCCGGTCTCGCCGACCACTGCCTTGGTGAGTTCCTCGCGGGTGAGCGCCGCTCCGCCCGACAGCGCGTCGGTGGCGGCCGCCGCGATCGCCTCCAGGTCGGCTGGGGTCGCTCCGAAGGTCTTCTGCCAACTCGCCTTCTCCCAGGGGCGGGCCGTGGCGCACAGGGCGAGATAGGCGGCGGCCTCTTCGACGGGGAGCACGTGCAGGGTTCCGCGCATGGCCCACGTCTTGACGAGGGTGCGTTCGTCGGTCAGCGCCCGTGCCACGGCCCCCGGCTCGGGGGTCGTGCGCCGTACCGCCACGGCGAGTTCCGCGGCGGACGCGACCTGCGCCTGGACTCCGGCCAAGCGCCGCGCTATCCGCACCGCCGTCGCGTCCTCGGGGCGTTCGATGAACTGCCGCCGCATCCGCCAGGCCAGCACCTGCGCCCATGTCACCGAGGTCATGCCCTCGATTACAGCGCACGCCCCGGACAGAACGCGCCGCGGGTCACGCCAGGCGATGGGCGAGGTCGGCGAAGGCGTCACGGACGTCCTCGGCGGTGAGGACGGTCAGGTCATCGGCCGTGGCGGCGTCGCCCAGACCGGCAGCACGCAGCGCCCTGCACGCACACGCCTTCTCGTACAGGGAGCGGGCGAAGCGTCCATTGCCCAACTCGTCGATACGTCCGGCACCGCAGACGCGCTGGAACACCAGGGCGAGGTCGTCCAAGGCACGCTCTTCCCAGTGGTCGCCGCCCTCTTCGGCGATGAGCTGGGCGATACGGAGCAGTTCGTCAGGCCCGTAGGAAGGGAAGTCGACGCGGACGTCGAACCGTGACGCGAGCCCAGGGTTGGACGACAGGAACCGGTTCATGTCGTCCTCGTAACCGGCGAGGACGACGACGAGCCGGTCGCGGTCGTCCTCGGCGCGCTTGAGGAGGGTCTGCACCGCTTCGGCGCCGAAAGCGTCCCCACCGGAGTAGCCCGGATTGCTCAGCGAATACGCCTCGTCCACGAAAAGGACACCGCCGAGGGCGGAGTCGATGATTTTGTTCGTCTTGAGAGCCGTCGCACCTAGATGCTCGCCGACGAGGTCGGCGCGCTGTGCCTCGACCACCTCCGGGCGGGCGAGCAGCCCCGACGCGGCGAAGATGCGTCCGAGCACACGAGCGACGGTCGTCTTCCCGGTGCCGGGCGGTCCGGTGAACACGAAGTGCCGGGTCGGCGGGCGGGTCACAAGGCCCTGCTCCTGCCGCATCCGGGCCACCTGGAGCTGCGCGGCGATCTCCCTGACCTGCCGTTTCACCGGTTCGAGCCCGATCATCGCGGCGAGCGAGCCGAGCGCCTCGTCCAGCGTCGGCGTCTCGGCGTAGCCCCGGTACCGCTCGGTGACCTCGGCGAACGCGGCCTCGACGTCCGCGGCGCGCAGGGTGACCAGGTCGTCGGCGCTGGGCCGCGCGGGCCCGCCGGACACGGCGTCGACCACCCGCACGTCCCGCGCGCGCGCCGCCGCCTCCGTCAGCGACCGGACGAACCGTCCGTTGCCCAACTCGTCGACGATGCCGCGCCGTTCGACCTCCTCGAAGCGCTCGGCGAGCCTCTGCCGGGCCTCCGCGTCGAGCCGGTCCTCCCGGAGGCCGGTGTGGTAGTCGGCGATCTGCAGCAGTTCGGACGGACGGTACGACGGGAAATGCACGCGCGTCCCGAACCGCGACGCCAGGCCGGGGTTGGAGTCGAGGAACTCGGCCATCTGCGCGTCGTATCCCGCCAGGATGATGACGAGGTTGTCGCGGTCGTCCTCGGCACGCTTGAGCAAGGTCTGCACGGCCTCGTCACCGAACCGGTCGGGCTGCCCTTCGGCGGAGTTGGCGAGGCTGTACGCCTCGTCGATGAACAGCACCCCGCCCAGAGCGGAGTCGACGAGCCGGTTGGTCTTCAGGGCCGTGGCCCCAAGGAACTCACCGACGAGATCCGCGCGGTGGGCCTCGACCAACGTCGGTTCAGGCAGCAGCCCGAAGGCGTAGAAGATTTTGGCGAGAACACGTGCCACGGTGGTCTTGCCCGTGCCGGACGGCCCCACGAACACGAAGTGCCGCATCGGCTTCTCCGTGGGCACCCCGGCGGCGGCTCGCATATGGGCCGCCTCGATGGACGCGGCGATCGAGCGGACTTGGCGCTTGACCGGTTCGAGCCCGATCATCGCCTCCAGTTCGGCGAGCGCCTCCGCCACGGAGATCTCCGGAGTGTTCTCTTTGCGGGTCTCCCCGGGCGCGGTGCGCTCCGGAGCGGCGGCGGCCTCGGCCGCCTGCGCGGCGGCGCGCTGCCCATGGCCGGCGGGCACGGCCGCGGCGACGCCTGCGTCGTCCTCGTCGGAGTTCCGCCGGTCGGGCCTGCCGGAGCGCGCTGGCCGGTCGGTCTTCTCAGGCCGATCCCGTTTGTCGTTGCCTGACGAGTGCTTACGCGGCCCCACGCTCGTGTCTCCCTTGGGTCCGGCCTGTTCCTGCACCCAGCCGGTCTCGTACGCCTCCGCGGGCACCGTGCGGCGCGCCCGGTCCCATCGGTAGACGAGGACGGCGAGGGCCGCCGCCCAGGCCGGTGCCGCGCTCGTCTGCGGCAGCGGATGCGCCAGTGCGGCCGTGGCCGCCCCTGCCGCGCCCAGCGCGACGAGTGCGGTGCGCCATGGCGTGTACCCCCGCAACCGGAACGCGATGAACGCCACCGGTAGGGCGAGCAAGGCAAGGAGCAGATCGGCGCGCAGATACGGCGGGTGGTCCTCGCCCGAGTAGAGCCCGCCCAGCGGGATCGACAACGCGAGCCAGGCGACGACCACGGTGATGAGTGCCATTCCCGTGGGCGAGCGCAGCGTCAGGTGGACGACGACGAGCAGGACCACCGCGAACGCCGCCGTAGCGAGGATCGGGCCGTCGAGCAGGATCGCGCCCGTCAGCGCGAGCGCGACGAGCAGCACCCCGGCCAGGAAACGGACGCCCGGGGTGATCTGGAAATAGCGCCAACGAAGGCGCTCGAAAAGATCCCGTGCCGCGGCGTCCTTCGCCGGGCGGGAGCGGGACCTGCCGAACAAAGCCATCAGAAGCGAGTAAAGCGCAGGACCGCCCGGAACGGGACTCCCCGCGCCCGGTTCGTTGGTGTCACGCCCGCCGAACTGCTGCGGTACGGGGAAACGCCGGTTCCGAGACCAGGACATTTGGACTGTCCAGAAGTGCCCGTTCAGGACTCGCAGCCGACTCCGGCCGAATTCGTCACGTCCCCGCCCCGCCTTCGGCGCGCACGGCCCCGGGGACCTTACGATTTGGGGCGCGTCCCCGAGGCGCGTCCCCTGAACGGTTCCCGAGGAGATCCCTTGACCGACCCCACCCGTGCCCTGCCCGGACTAGCTCCCGGCCCCGCCGATACGGCCAACACGGTGTCGCGCGTAGCGGGCTATGAGATCGAGGACGAACTCCGGGCCATGTCACCAGCGGGCCGTGAGGTCCGCATCGCCGGGGTGGACGAAGTCGGACGCGGCGCCTGGGCAGGCCCCGTCGTGGCGTGCGCGGCGGTCACCGACCTGACGCCGCCACCGGTCCTCCAGGGACGTGGGAAGAAGACCATCGGCTTGACCGACTCGAAACTGCTCACCGAAACCCATCGTGAGTCGTTCGCCGAAGTCCTGTCCGGATGGCTTTCCGGTTACGCCATCGGCGCGTCCAGTCCCGAGGAGATCGACGCGATGGGAATGACGGAGGCGCTGCGCCGCGCGGCCGTTCGCGCGTTGGAGGCGCTGCCCGTCACTCCGGACATCGTCATCCTGGACGGAAAGCACGATTTCCTGAGCCGCCCCTGGCGGGTGCGCTGCGAGGTCAAGGCCGACCAGCGTTCGGTCAGCGTCGCCGCCGCCTCCGTCTTGGCGAAGGTTCACCGCGACGGGCTCATGGCAGCGCTCGACGGCGAATTCCCCGGATACGGGTTCGCGGACAGCGCGGGATATCCGTCGCCCGTCCATCAGAAGGCGCTTGAGGAGTTCGGGCCAACGCCGCATCACCGGATGTCGTGGTCCTACCTGGACGACCTTCCGCGCTGGAAGCACCTGAAGAAGCACCGCGACCCGCTCGCAGGCGAAGGGCAGCTCAGCCTCCTGTGACCGGGCCCGGCGTCGGCGCATGAGTCATCTCCGCCGCCTCGGGTAAGTGCGGCCTCAACGGGAGGTGGACGCCATGGACGCCGTTGTGAAGAAGCTGCTGAACGAGTCAGGCCAGACGTTCGCCGCAGAGGCGGGCATCACGCTGAAGGACCAGCCGGCCGCGTTGTTCAAACTGCTCGTCCTGGCCAACCTGCTCAGTGCCCGCATCTCGTCGGACATCGCCATGGCGGCGGCACGCGAACTGTTCGACGCCGGGGGCGGCACGCCACGCGGCATGGAAAAGCTGACCTGGCAGGAGCGGGTCGACGCCCTGGGACGCGGCCACTACGTCCGATACGACGAGAGCACCGCGTCCCGGCTGGGCGACGTCGCCGACCTCGTCCAGGACAAGTACAAGGGCGACCTCAGACGGCTCGCCGCCAAGGCTGGGCGCGATCCCGAGAAGGCGGCCGAACTGCTCCAGGAGTTCCCCGGCATCGGGCCCACCGGAGTGGACATCTTCTGCCGCGAGGCCCAGGCCATCTGGCCCTGGCTGCGCCCTTACGTGGACGGCCAGGTGAAGAAGGGCGCGGAGCGGATCGGCCTCCCGTCCGACGCCGACCGGCTCGCGTCCCAGGTGCCCGACAAGGACCTCGCGCGGCTGAGCGCCGCCCTGGTGCGGGTGGCGCGCGACAAGAAGCTGGCCGACGCCGTGAAGGCCGCCTGAGGCGTCCCCGCCACGGTCAGAGGCGGACGATGACCTCGTCCACCGGCTTGCGGGTGATGTCGGGGACCATCGCGTCGTCGGCCGGGTAGCCGACCGGGATCACGACGTAGGCGCGTTCCTCCTGCGGACGCTCGCACACCTCGTTCAGGAACTTCATGGGGCTCGGGGTGTGCGTGAGGGTCGCCAGACCGGCCTGGTGGAGCCCGGCCAACAGGAAACCGACCGCGATGCCCACCGACTCCTTCACGTAGTAGGGGCGCGGTGTCTCCGGCCCCTTGTGCACCTCGAAAACGATGATGACCGCGGGGGCGTCCTCCAGGAACGGCTTGCGCCAGTCGGTGCCCAGAGGGGCCAACGCCTCAAGCCACTCCTCCGAGGCGCGCCGCTCATAGAACTCGCGCTCCTCCCGCTCCGCGGCCTCCCTGAGCAACCGCTTGCGCTCGGGGTCGGTGACGACCACGAAACGCCATGGCTGGAGGTTGGCCCCACTCGGAGCGGTCGCGGCGGCACGGATCGCATGGTCGATGACGTCCTGCGGCACCGGGTGCGGCGAGAAGTCTCGCACGGTGCGGCGCAGCGTCATCGTGTCGGCGAACGCCCGCGCGCGCTCCGCGGCCTCCGTGGCCGGAACGTCGAAACGGGGTGCGGGGACGACGGGATACTGCCGCTGAGTAGTCATGCGACGTTCCTACCGTCGGCGCCGGGCCCGGGACAATCGGCAGGAACAGCCAATGTTCCGGGCCCTGCCTAGCACATGCGCGAACCCGAGGGTCAGTCCTTACCGCGGGACGCGACCCACTCCAGATTCCAGTTGTACGCCTGGTCGACCGTCATCTTCCCCCAGCGCGGGCGTCCGGGCGGCGGGAGGACGAACCGGCCCTCCCGGCGGACGACCAGTTCGCCGTTGACGTTCTCGATGAGCGCGAGGACGGCGTCGCGGGACGCGTCGACGCAGTCGTCCATGCGCATGTCGATGGGCGGTGCGCCCACCGGGAACAGCGTGGCGACCGCGCCCAGGCCGCGGAAGTCGTCGGCGCCCTCGTAGATCTCGGCGAACACCAGGATCCGCTTGAAGTCGCGGGTGTGGTCGAGGTTGATGTGGAGGTTCTCCCCTGCCTCGATCGCTCCGGTGCGGTCGTCCTTGTCGAGCTTGATGTAAGGCGGACGGTCGAGCGCGCCCATGTCACCGAGCGCGTGGATGATGCCCTTGCGTCCGTCCTGCAGTTCCCAGAGGCAGCAGAGGTCGAGGTCGAGGTCCACTCCGCGGCGGCGCTTGCCGAGGAGTCCCTTGGCGGCGCCCTCACGCGCGGTCCAGTTCAGGTTGACGCGCATGTGGCCGGACGTCGCGCCGTGCTTGGTGAGCGACACCGACGGGGCGTTCTTCGTCAGCGACACGGCCCCGCCCTGCTGCTGCGGCTGCTGCTGTTGCGGAGGAGGCGGAGGCGCGTACTGCCCTGGCGGAGGCGGTGCGTACTGGCCGGGCGGCGGAGGCGGCGTGTACTGCCCGCCGGAGGGCGGCGGGGCGTACTGGCCCGGCGGCGGAGGCGGCGGGGCGTACTGCCCGGGCAGGGGCGGCGGCGCGTACCCGCCGCCCGGCGGGGGCGGCGGAGGCGCGTACTGGCCGCCGGGCGGAGGCGGGGGCGGGGCGTACTGCCCGCCGGGCGGCGGGGGCGGCGTCTGGGGCTGCTGAGGGGCGGGCGGGGGCGGCGGAGGGGCCGCCCGGCCCGGGTCGTCGACCGAGATCCCGAAGTCGGTGGCCAGGCCGCCGAGGCCCGAGTCGTAGCCCTGGCCGACGGCGCGGAACTTCCAGCCGCCCTGCCGCCGGTACAGCTCGCCCAGCACGAACGCGGTCTCGGTGGTGGCGCCCTGGCTGTCGAACCGGGCGACCTCCGTTCCGGCGGCCGCGTCGACGACCCGCACGTACAGCCCCTGGAACCGGCCGAACGTCCCGCCGTCCGAGGACGCCGCGATGACGATCTTGTCGATGCCGGGCTCGACGCGGTCCAGGTCGACGGCGAGGACGTCCAGGACGGTCGGTCCCTGCTGCTTGCCCTCATGCCGGACGGCACCCGACTTGTGGGCGGGCTGGTTGTAGAAGACGAAGTCGTCGTCCGAACGCACCCGTCCCGTGTCCGCCAGCAGGAGAGCCGACGCGTCCGCGTCGGGCACGCCCGGCCCGCTCTGCCAGCCGAGTTCGACCCGGACGGAGGGAACCGGCACCGCGGTGTTGGCGCCCTTCTGCATCGACATGAACGCTCCTCATCATCGGCCGATCTGCCCAACCTACGGGGTGGCCGCTCGGCCCCGCGACCTGCATGAGGAGAGGACGCACGGAAACGACCATGAGTTCCGCCCGCCTCCGCGCGCCCGGCCTGTGCGTGCGTTCCAGCGTCAGGGCACGCGCGCGGTCCACTCCGGGGTGCCGAACTTGTCGCCCACGTATTTGTGCGCGAGACGGAGTTCGTCCTCGGTCACGTGTCCTTCGGCCAGGCCGTACCTGGTCCGGAAGTGCTGAATCATGCGGTCGATGATGTCCTCGCGGGCGAGTCCCGTCTGGCGGCGCAGTGGGTCGACCCGTTTGACGGCGCTCGCGATGCCCTTGTCGGAGATCTTCTCCCTGCCGATCCGGAGCACCTGGAGCATCTTCTCTGCGTCGATGTCGTACGCCATGGTGACGTGGTGCAGTACCGCTCCGGCGGCGAGCCGCTTCTGAGCCGCCCCGGCGATCTTGCCTTGGTCGGACGTGATGTCGTTCAACGGCTGGTACCAGGCTCTGATGCCGAGTTCGCCGAGCGCGCCCAGGACCCAGTCGTCCAGGAAGGCGTAGCTCTCCGCGAACGACATCCCGGCCACAAGCGTTTCCGGCGCGTACAGCGAGTACGTGATGGTGTTGCCAGGCTCGATGAACATCGCGCCACCGCCGCTGATGCGGCGCACCACATTCACCCCGTGGCGTTCGGCCGCCTCCGCGTCCACCTCGTTCCGGAGGGATTGGAAGCTGCCTATGACGACAGCGGGGGAAGCCCACTCCCACACCCGCAGCGTCGGCGGGCGGCGTCCCGCGCCCACCTCCTCCGCGAGGACCTGGTCCAGCGCCATGTGGAGGGCGGGCTCCTGCGGCGGCTCGTGGATCAGGCGCCAGTCGTGGTCCCGCCAGTCCGAGGCGCGCGTGACGGCCCGCCGGACGGCGATCCCCACGGCCTCGGCGGTGATTCCCAGCATGACCGTGTCGCGTGGCAGACCCGCCTCCACGCGGGCGCCGATCGCCTTCGCGTCCAGGCCGGCCGGGAGGCCGTCCAGGATGCGGTCTATCCGCTCTAGGGCCTCGTCTGGTTCGAGGAAGAAATCGCCGCTGATCCTGGGGTTGCGCAGAAGGCCATCTACGACATCGACGTCTGCGACGACGAGCTTGCCCCCGGGAACCTTGTACTCACCGTGCATCACGTAGATTCAAACCCCACCGTCCTAGCCTTGATTCCGGGGTCGAGTTGGGGGAGGCGACGCTGGTGAGCAATCTCGATGTACGACCGAAGCCGGTCCAATGCGGTGGACGGGACGACGTGCCGGGCGGTCCCGTGCATGAACTCCTGCCTCCGCGCCGGGTGCCGTTGGGCGAGAGCACGGTCGTCCGCAGGCTTCTGCCCAGCCTGGGACGGCGCATGGTCGGCGCCTGGTGCTTCGTCGACCACTACGGACCCGACGACATCGCGGACGAGCCTGGCATGCAGGTGCCGCCTCACCCGCACATCGGGCTGCAGACGGTGAGCTGGCTGCACGACGGCGAGGTTTTGCACCGCGACAGTCTCGGCAGCTTGCAGACCGTCCGCCCGAAGGAGCTCGGGCTCATGACGGCGGGACGCGCCATCGCGCATTCGGAGGAATCGCCACGCGACCACCCGTCGATCCTGCACGGGGCCCAATTGTGGGTGGCGCTGCCCGATGGGCACCGGCACACCGACCCCGCGTTCGAGCATCATGGTGACCTTCCCGTCGTGGACGGTCCAGGCTTCAACGCGACGGTCATTCTGGGTGACCTCGACGGCGCTTCCTCGCCCGGCACGGCATTCACGCCG
The DNA here is from genome assembly GCF_008121305.1 of Actinomadura decatromicini. Classification (NCBI taxonomy): domain Bacteria; kingdom Bacillati; phylum Actinomycetota; class Actinomycetes; order Streptosporangiales; family Thermomonosporaceae; genus Actinomadura; species Actinomadura decatromicini. Next base: position 685,832 of record NZ_VSRQ01000006.1, read on the forward strand.
ATCGTGGGTGCGGACCTCGCCTTGGACGACGGAGCCGACGTGCGCCTACCGGTCGAGCCAGACTTCGAGTACGCCGTGCTCACCATGTCGGGCTCAACCGAGGTCGATGGGATGCGCGTGGAGCCCGGTTCCATGCTCTACCTCGGGTCCGGACGACGCGAACTCCCCTTGCGGGCCGACGGCGACAGCGGCCTCGTCCTTCTGGGCGGGGAACCGTTCGAGGAGAAGCTCGTCATGTGGTGGAACTTCGTCGCCAGGACGGGCGAGGAGATCGCGCGGGCGCGCGAGGACTGGACCACCGGTGACCGCTTCGGCGAGGTGCGCGGCTACGACGGTCCGCCCATTCCCGCGCCCGCGATGCCCGCCACTCCCCTGAAAGCGCGGGGGCGCACACGGTAAGAGCCCAGGCGCCTACCGGTCGGCGGGGAGGAACTCGTCCAGCGCCTCTGCGACCAGTTCGGGTTGTTCGAGCGTCTGCATGTGCGGCGTCCCGGGAAGCTCCCGGTAAGTCGAGCCGGGAATGCGCTCCGCTATGCCCGACATGATCTCCGGTGTGGTCGAGGCGTCGTGCTCACCCGCGAGTACCAGGACGGGGAACTTCGCCCTGGCGAGCCGTCCCTGAACGTCCACTCTCTTGAAGGCGCGCCAGGCGGCGGCCCAGTCGGACGGGTCGAAACGGCGAATGTGCTCACGCGCGTACCGCACACCCCAAGGGTTCGTGGCGAGAGCGGCGGGCGTGAACCACCGCGTCAGTGTCGGGACGATCTGCGCCTCCATCCCGTCCACCTCGCCAGAGCGCGCGCGGCCCTCGAACGCATCGAACGGGTGGTCGGTCGTGGCGAGCAAGGCCAGCGACGCCACCCGCTCTGGGGCGTTGACGGCGACGGTCTGCGCGATGCCCCCGCCCATGGACAATCCCACGACGTGCGCACGGTCGACGCTGAAAGCGTCCATGACACCGAGCATGTCTGCCGCGAGGTCGTCCATGGTGAACGGACGGGACATCCCCCTTGCCGCGCCATGGCCGCGGAAGTCGTACGCGAAGACGCGGCGGCCGTTGGCCAGACGGTCCATGACCGGCTCCCACATGCGCCAGTCCACACCCAAGGAATGGGACAGAATCACTGCGGGTCCGTGGTCTCCTCGCTGGGCGACCACCGTCTCGTGGTCAGCGAGCGCGACCCGATGCAGCCGCGGAGGGACCGGTATCCCTTGCTGCGCAAGGACGTCGTTCACTACGGCGAGTGCGTCAAGCGCGCGCGGGAAACCCGCATAGACCGAGAGGTGTTCGCAAAGCGCCAGCAACTCGGACGGAGCGACACCCTGCCGCAACGCTCCCCGCACATGACTGGCCAGACGCTGGTCGGCTCCGCCGCCCGCGGCGATGACGGCGACCGTCACCAGCTCGCGCGCACGACGGCTCAACTCCGGACGGGACAGCGGGCCGCCGAACGCCCCGTCCACAACCGTCTCGAACATCTGCGGGGAGGTCCGCAACACTTCGGCGAGTGCCTCCTCGGGATCGCCGCCCATCAGACCTTGGAATTCGTGCCTACCGCGCTTCATGGCGTGCTCCATTTCAGAATTTCCCGCGCTCCGCGGACACGTCAATCATCGGCGCGACAAGGTCAGACGTCCAAGACATGATTAACCTACTGGTGATATGCAGAGCTTATGAAGCGAGGCCGGGGTGCCGCGCCATGAAGTCGATGAACGCGGCCAGCGCGGGGCCGGGACGGCGTCCGGCGGGCCAGGCCAGCGACGGCGCCCAGGTCGGCTCCGGGTCGAGCCGGACGACGCCGACCGGCTGCCCCGGCTCCTCCGCCACCGAGCGCGGCATGACGGCCGCCGCGAGCCCGACGGAGACCATGGCCCTGGCCGTGCTGTACTCGCGCGTCTCGAAACGGATGTGCGGCGTAGCGCCGGCGTCCGCCAGGGCCGACAGGACGATCTCCCGTATGACCGATCCCTGCGGGTAGCACACCAGGTCGACCCCGTCCAAGGACGCGACAGGAACCCGGTACCTTCCCGCAAGCGGCCCAGAGGGCGCCGTAACAAGCACGAGAGGCTCTTCACCGAGCGGTAGGGATTCGAGCCGTCGTCCCTCTTCTTGCGGAGGAAGACGTACGACGGTCGCGGCGTCGAGCCGTCCACCGTACAGGCCCGCGACCATCTCCTCGGTGTTCATCTCCAGCAGTTCCACGACGATCGCCGGGTACTGGCGGGCGAACTCCGCCAACAGGCGCGCCAGCCGAGCCGTCAACCCGCGCGCGCCCCCGAGACGGATCCGCCCGCGAGTGCCTTCGGTCCACCCGCGCATCTCGTCTTCGACCGCGGCCATGTCGGCCAGGATGCGTTCGGCGTGCTCCAGAAGCGCCGCCCCGGCCGGGGTCAGCTCCACCCGGTGGTTGTTCCGCTCGAACAGCGCGACGCCGAACTGCCGCTCCAGTTTGCGGATCTGCTGGGACAGCGCGGGCTGCGCGATCCGCAGCGCCTCCGCCGCCCGCGTGAAATGCAGCTCACGCGCGACGGCCCGAAAGTACTCGAGCTGGCGAGATCCCATCATGCGTTCAGCATCTCACCAACCCACCAGATCATCTCACCAGAACCTCACGAAGAACCAACCTCAGAAGTCCGGCCCGAACCGGTGTTGCCCGTCCAGGTGACCGACACCTCGTACTGGTGCTTCTTCATGCGGCTCGCTCTCGTCCGAACTCAGCGCAGGCAGCGGGCAGCGCCGCGTCCGCACCACGCTAACGCCCTCTCAACTGGGCGACTCGCGGGATACCAGCCAGGACGTCATACTCTCCGTCAAATCGGCCATCCCCGTCCGAAGGAGCCGACGGTATGCGCACTCGGCCGCTCTACGACGTCGTGGCAGCCCTCGCCCGGGTCGGCGTCGGGATCATCTTCATGGCGCACGGCTGGCAGAAGATCGAGGCGGGCATCACCGCGACGGGCCGCTCGTTCGACTCCCTCGGCGTGCCGCTGCCGACCGCCGCCGCGATCTACTCCGCCTTCGTCGAGGTTCTCGGCGGTGCCGCGCTCATCGCCGGACTGGGCCTGCCGATCACCGGCGTCCTGCTGTTCATGGACATGGCGGGCGCGTTCCTCTTCGTCCACGCGGAGAACGGCGTCTTCCTGGTAGACGGCGGAAAGATCGAGGACGGCTACGAACTCGTCCTCGCCCTTGGCCTCGCGAGCCTGCTCTTCGCCGCGGGCGGCGGCGGCCGCCTCACCGTCGACCGCTGGATCGTCGCCCGCCGCCTGCACAACCCGGACACGGAGGAAGAGGAAGAGGACGACGCGGCGAGCTTCGTCGACTCCCTCCGCGGAACTGAGACCCCACCCGCAGAACAACCGCCGAAGAAGCGACGCCGCGCGACGAAGACGCAACCGGAGCCCGCCGAAACCCCTGACGACTCCGACAATTCCGAAGAGGACGTCATGGTGGCCGGAGCCCGCAAAGCGGCCCGCAAACAACGCACCCCCGGCGTCACCGAGGAACTCTGACCAACCCCAGTGCCAGAACGCGACGAAGGGGGACCGGCCCGCGGCCGGTCCCCCTTCTCATGCTTCGCCTAGCTGCAGCCGCTGGTGGAGCCGCAGCCTTCGCAGACGTAGCAGCTGCCCGCGGGGCGCATCTTGGTGCCGCAGGTGAGGCAGAGCGGCGCGTCCGCCGTGCGGCCCTGGCGGCTTTCGATGACCTCCATGGACGAGTGGGCCTCGGCCGCCGGGGCGGGCGACGCGGGCGCCGGCCTCGTGATCTCGGCGGTCTGGGCCAGGGACTCGTGGTCGACCTCGTCCTCGGCGTGCAGGGCGGCCGGGTCCTCGCCGTTGGCCTGCATGGCCCGCTCCCCCGCCGTCAGGATGCCGAGGCCCGCGCGCTCCTCGTAGGGCAGGTGGTCGAGCGCCAGGCGGCGGAAGATGTAGTCCATCACCGAGGTGGCCATGCGGATGTCGGGGTCGTCGGTCATCCCGGCGGGCTCGAACCGCATGTTGGTGAACTTCTCCACCCAGGTCTCCAGCGGGACGCCGTACTGGAGGCTGATGGAGATCGCCATGGAGAAGGCGTCCATCACGCCGGCGAGCGTGGAGCCCTGCTTGCCGAGCTTGAGGAAGACCTCGCCGACGCCGTCGTCCGGGTAGGACGAGGCGGTCATGTAGCCCTCGGCGCCCGCGACGGAGAAGCGGGTGACGGTCGCCGGACGCTGCTTCGGCAGCCGCCGGCGCACCGGACGGGTCTCCACCGGAGCCTCCTTGACCTCCTCCTTCTTGCCCGCGACGGACAGCGGCTGGCCGACCTTGCAGTTGTCGCGGTAGATCGCGAGGGCCTTCAGGCCGAGCCGCCAGCCCTCGAAGTACACCTTCTCGATGTCCTCGATGGTGGCCTTCTCCGGCATGTTGACCGTCTTGGAGATCGCGCCGGACAGGAACGGCTGCACCGCCGCCATCATCCGGACGTGCCCCATCGGGCTGATCGCCCGCTCGCCCATCGCGCAGTCGAACACCTCGTAGTGCTCGGGACGCAGGCCGGGCGCGTCCACCACGTGGCCGTGCTCGGCGATGTACTCGACGATCGCCTCGATCTGCTCCTGCTGGTAGCCGAGCTTCTCCAGCGCGCGCGGCACAGTGTTGTTGACGATCTGCATGGATCCGCCGCCGACGAGCTTCTTGAACTTCATCAGCGCGAGGTCGGGCTCGATGCCGGTGGTGTCGCAGTCCATCATCAGGCCGATCGTCCCGGTCGGGGCGAGCAGGGACGCCTGCGCGTTGCGGTAGCCGTGCTTCTCGCCGGCCTTCAGGCACTCCTGCCACTGCTTCGAGGCCGCGGTGTGGATGGCCTTGTCCATCGAGTCGAGCGTGCGGATGCCCTCGTTCGCGGCGGCGTGCTTGCGCATGACCCGCTTGTGGCCCTCGGCGTTGCGGGCGTAGCCCGCGTACGGGCCGACGACGCCCGCGATCTCGGCGGACCGGCGGTAGGCGACGCCCGTCATCAGCGACGTGATCGCCGCGGCGAGGGAGCGTCCGCCCTCGGAGTCGTAGGCGTGCCCGGTCGCCATCAGCAGCGCGCCCAGGTTGGCGTAGCCGATGCCGAGCTGCCGGTAGTCGCGGGTCGTCTCCGCGATCTTCTCGGTCGGGAAGTCGGCGAAGGTGATGGAGACGTCCATCGCCGTGATGATCAGCTCGGTGAGCTTGACGAACCGCGTGACGTCGAACGTCCCGGCGTCGGTGAGGAACTTCAGCAGGTTGATGCTGGCCAGGTTGCAGGACGAGTTGTCGAGGCTCATGTACTCCGAGCACGGGTTGGACGCGGTGATCCGCCCGGTCTCGGGGTTGGTGTGCCAGTCGTTGATCGTGTCGTCGTACTGGATGCCGGGGTCGGCGCACTCCCACGCGGCCTTCGCCATCAGCCGGAACAGGTCCTTGGCCTTGACGGTCTCGACGACGTCGCCGGTCATCCGGGCGCGCAGCGCGAAGTCGCCGTCCGCCTCGACGGCCCGCATGAACTCGTCCGACACGCGGACGGAGTTGTTGGCGTTCTGGTACTGGACGCTGCCGATGTCCTTGCCGCCGAGGTCCATGTCGAACCCGGCGTCCCGGAGCGCGCGGATCTTGTCCTCCTCGCGCGCCTTGGTCTCGATGAACTCCCCGACGTCGGGGTGGTCGACGTCCAGCACGACCATCTTCGCGGCCCGCCGGGTCGCGCCGCCGGACTTGATCGTCCCGGCGGAGGCGTCGGCGCCGCGCATGAACGACACGGGCCCGCTCGCCGTCCCGCCGGACGACAGCAGTTCCTTGCTGGAGCGGATGCGGGAGAGGTTGAGGCCGGCGCCGGAGCCGCCCTTGAAGATGACGCCCTCTTCCTTGTACCAGTCGAGGATCGACTCCATCGTGTCGTCGACCGACAGGATGAAACAGGCCGAGACCTGCTGCGGGGACTTGGTGCCGACGTTGAACCAGACCGGCGAGTTGAAGCTGAACATCTGGTGGACCAGCGCGTACTTCAGCTCGTGGTCGAAGATCTCGGCGTCCTGGTCGGACGCGAAATAGCCCTCGGCGAGCGCCGTCTCCACATATCCGCGGACGACGCGGTCGACGAGCTGCTTCAGGCTCCATTCGCGCTGCGGCGTGCCGACCGCCCCGCGGAAGTACTTGGACGTGACGATGTTGACGGCGTTCAGCGACCAGAAGTCGGGGAACTCGACGCCGCGCTGCTCGAAGTTCACCGATCCGTCGCGCCAGTTGGTCATGACGACGTCACGACGTTCCCAGCGCAGCTCGTCGTAAGGATGCACGCCGGGGGTGGTGAAGATCCGCTCGATCTTCAGCCCCTTGCGGCTCCCTTTGCCGCGCCGTGCCGCCGAGCCGCTCACCGTCTCCGTCATGACCATCTCCCCCTCTCGGGCCCACCCGCCGGGCCCTGTCCAGGAACAACCCCGCCGCCGCACGGGCCATGCCCGCGCGGAGGCGCTCTCACTTCTGCTGCTGTTTTTCGGAATCGCCCCTACCGGGACGGGCCGGGCTCCCCCGAGGCACCGGCCTTACGCAATGCTTCGATCTCCTTGGCGAAGTCGTCCAGCGACTCGAAGCTCCGGTAGACCGAGGCGAATCGCAGATAGGCGACCTCGTCGAGTTCGCGAAGCGGACCGAGGATCGCGAGACCCACCTCATGGGAGGGGATCTCCGCGGATCCGGCGGATCTGATCTCCTCTTCGACCCGCTGCCCCAATTTCGCGAGCGCATCCTCACCGACCGGACGGCCCTGGCAGGCCCTGCGCACCCCGGCGATGATCTTTTCTCGGGAGAACGGCTCGGTGACCCCGCTGCGCTTGGCCACCATCACGAGGACGTTCTCCTGCGTGGTGAAGCGACGCCCGCATTCGGCGCACGAGCGGCGGCGGCGAATGGCGCCCCCGTCGTCGGTCGAACGGCTGTCGATCACTTTGGTGTCAGGGTTGCGGCAGAACGGGCAATGCACGCTCGATCCCTCCCCTGACGATAACGCTTCACACCGCCGAACACTTCCATATATGGGTGAAGTACAGCGGTGTGACTACTAGATGTTGTGGTCAACGGTACGGCGCGGCGCACGCGTACGCAACCTGATCGGATGCCTCACACGTCACATCCGGCGCGTCCGCGCAGGTCATCTCGGGCGTCCCGAATTTCCCTCCGGGCGTGTCGTCACAGCGGGTCGCCGCCGACCACGGACCGTGCGGTTCGCCCGGCTCGTCCCGGCGTGTCACCCGGAGGGGAGGCGCAACTCCTGACCTGGCAGGACGATCGGGTCGCCGCCGAGCCCGTTGAGATCGATGATCCGCTGGACGACGCGGCGCGGGTCGGCGCCCGGGTCGGCGGCGGAGGCGATGCTCCAGAGCGTGTCGCCCGGCCCGACGACGACCGTCCGGGCCGGACGGGACGCGCCGGACCCGCCGTCGCCCGCGAACGCGCCCTGCCCGACGTTGAGCCAGAGGCCCACGAGCGTGACCGTCGCCGCGAATCCGATCAGGACGGCGCGCCCCCGCCGGGTCAGCCGGACCGGAACCCGGTCGCCAGAGCGGTCACCGTGGGGTGAATCCGGCATCTCTCCCTTCCTCGCGGTCGAATGCATTTTCGATCGAACGTCTGTACGATGTTCTACCAGGAGCCCGCGACAAAAAGCGAGCACATCTTCGAACAATTGTTTGATCATTGGCCCCTGACGCGATAGCGTTCGTTGCAAGGAGTGACGGATCGAGGCGCCCGGGAGGCGACGAGCGATGAGCAAGGTCCGGGAGCTGCCCGACGGCCCCATGGACGAGACGGGGCTGACCCAGCGGCAGCGCATGGTGCTGGAGGTGATCCGCGACTCGGTGCAGCGTCGCGGGTACCCGCCGTCCATGCGCGAGATCGGCGAGGCCGTGGGGCTGACCAGCACCTCGAGCGTGTCGCACCAGCTCCGGGCGCTGCAGCGCAAGGGCTTCCTGCGCCGCGACCCGAACCGGCCGCGCGCGGTCGAGGTGCGGGTGCCCGGCGCCACGCCGGTGCGCACCGACGAGGAGCCCTACGAGACGGCGGGCGGCCAGCCGGGCTCGGCGCAGCCCGCGCCCGCGTACGTGCCGCTGGTCGGCCGGATCGCCGCCGGTGGCCCGATCCTCGCCGAGGAGGCCGTGGAGGACGTGTTCACCCTGCCCAAGCAGCTCGTCGGCGAGGGCACGCACTTCCTGCTGAAGGTCACCGGCGACTCGATGATCGACGCGGCGATCGCGGACGGTGACTGGGTGGTCGTCCGGCAGCAGCCGGTCGCCGAGCAGGGCGACATCGTGGCCGCCATGATCGACGGCGAGGCGACGGTGAAGACGTTCAAGCGCCGCGACGACGGCCACATCTTCCTGATGCCGCAGAACTCCGCCTACGAGCCGATCCCCGGCGACGAGGCGACGGTGCTCGGCCGGGTCGTGGCGGTCCTGCGCAAGATGTGATCACCCGCCCCGGCACGGGGGCGGCCACGCGAGACGACGGAAACGGCCGCCGGAGAGTCCTCCGGCGGCCGTTCCCGCGTCCGCGTGACGCGGCTCAGCGTCCGCTCAGCGCTTCGGCACGATGTTCACGATCTTCGGAGCCCGGACGACGACCTTGGCGATCTCCGCGCCGCCCAGCGCGTCCTGGACCCGGGCGGAGGCCAGCGCCAGCCGCTCCAGCTCGTCGCCAGCGATGCCGGGCGGGACGTCCAGCCGGTCGCGCACCTTGCCCGCGACCTGGACGACGCACGTCACCGACTCCTCCACCAGCAGCGCCGGGTCGGCGGACGGCCAGCCCGCGCGGATCACCGGGGCGGTGCGTCCCAGCAGCTCCCAGACCTCGTCGGCGGTGTAGGGCGCGAACAGCGACAGCATCACCGCGATCGCCTCGGCCGCCTCGCGGACGGCCGGGTCGGCGGCGCCCGGCCCGGAGTCGATCGCCTTGCGGGTCGTGCCGACCAGCTCCATGATCCGCGCGATCGCGACGTTGAACCGCTCGTTCTCGACCTGCGTCGTGGCCTCGTCGACGGTGCGGGCCACGGCGCGGCGCAGCCCGACGTCGCCGGACGCGAAGTCGACGCCCGGCGCGGACGCCACCTCGGACGCGATCCGGTGCACCCGGGACAGGAACTTCGACATGCCGTGCGGGGACACGTCCGCCCAGTCGATGTCGTCCTCCGGCGGGCCGGAGAACAGGATCGCCAGCCGGACGACGTCCACCCCGAACTCGGCGATCTGCTCGCCCAGGTCGACGCCGTTGCCCAGCGACTTCGACATCGCCTTGCCCTGGTTGATCACCTGGCCCTGGTTCAGCAGCCGCCGGAACGGCTCGGTGAACTCGACCATGCCCATGTCGTACAGGACCTTGGTGAAGAACCGGCTGTACAGCAGGTGCAGGATGGCGTGCTCGACGCCGCCCGTGTACTGGTCGACCGGCATCCACCGGCGGACCTGCTCGACGTCGAACGGGCCGCCCTCGTAGCGCGGCGAGCAGTACCGGAAGAAGTACCAGGACGAGTCGACGAAGGTGTCCATGGTGTCGGTGTCGCGGCGGGCCGCGCCGCCGCACTTCGGGCACTCGACGCTCACCCAGTCGGACGCGGCGGCCAGCGGAGACGTGCCCTTCGGCGCCAGGTCGGCGCCGCGCAGCCCCTCGGGCAGCGTGACCGGCAGCTGGTCGTCCGGGACGGGGACCTCGCCGCACGCCTCGCAGTGGACGATCGGGATCGGGCAGCCCCAGAAGCGCTGCCGCGACACCAGCCAGTCGCGCAGCCGGAAGTTCACCGCGGCGCGCCCGGTGCCCCGCTCGTCCAGGATCTCGATGATGCGGGCGATGGCATCGGCCTTGGTCAGCCCGTCGATCGGCCCGGAGTTGACGACCGCGCCGTCGCCGGGCGTCGCGACGCCGGTCTCGGCGGGGTCGGCCAGCCCGGTCTCGACGACGACGCGGACCGGCAGCCCGAACTTCAGCGCGAAGTCCAGGTCGCGCTGGTCGTGCGCCGGGACGGCCATGATCGCGCCGTGCCCGTACTCGGCCAGCACGTAGTCGGACGCCCAGATCGGCAGCCGCTCCCCGTTCACCGGGTTGACCGCGTACCGGCCCAGGAACACGCCGGTCTTCTCCCGCTCGGTGGACAGCCGCTCGATCTCGCTCTCGCGGGACACCTCCTCGCGGTACGCCTCGAACGCGGCGCGCTGGTCGGGGGCGCAGACCTCCTCGGCCAGGGCGGCGTCGGCGGCGACGACCATGAACGTCGCGCCGTACAGGGTGTCGGGGCGCGTCGTGTAGACGGTGACGGGCTCGTCCCGGCCCTCGATGACGAAGTCGACGTCGGCGCCGGTGGAGCGGCCGATCCAGTTGCGCTGCATCAGCAGGACGCGGTCGGGCCACTTGCCCTCCAACTGCGCCATGTCGTCCAGCAGCCGGTCCGCGTAGTCGGTGATCTTGAAGTACCACTGGGTCAGCACGCGCTTCTCGACCAGCGTGCCGCAGCGCTCGCAGTGGCCGCCGACGACCTGCTCGTTGGCCAGGACGGTCTGGTCCTTCGGGCACCAGTTGACGTGGCCGCCCTTGCGGTAGGCCAGGCCCCGCTCGTAGAAGCGCAGGAACAGCCACTGCGTCCACTTGTAGTACTCGGGGTCGGACGTGTGCAGCCGCCGCGTCCAGTCGAAGGACGGCGCGTACCGCTGGAACGACGCCGCCTGGGTGTCGATGTTGGCGTACGTCCATTCGGCGGGGTGCGAGTCGCGCTTGATGGCGGCGTTCTCGGCGGGCAGGCCGAAGGAGTCCCAGCCGATGGGGTGCAGGACGTTGTACCCGCGCTGGAGCCAGTAGCGGGCGGGGACGTCGCCGATCGCGAACGCCTCCGCGTGGCCCATGTGCAGGTCACCGCTGGGGTAGGGGAACATGTCCAGCGCGTAGCGACGCTCGCGGGTCTCGTCCTTCTCGTCCGCCGCGAAGGGTTCGAGCGCAGCCCAGCGAGCCTGCCACTTGTCCTGAACCGCCCGTGGATCGTAGTGCTCGTCGCTGCTCACGCTTCCGACTCCGGTTTCTTGCTCGTTCGCTGGATGCCGCCACAGGTCGTGGCCGTCCTCCGACATGAAAGGGCCCCTCGCGCAGGAGGGGCCACCACGTTGACGGTCAGTGCGTCAACGTGGTCGTTCGAGGAGCAGCCGTGCGGACATACAGCAAGAGTAGCGCAACCGCAAGCCCTCGCGCCGGTGCTCAGAATGCCGGATTCCGGCCCGGATGCTGGACTCCGGGCTCAGTGGCCGGACTCCTGGCGGGCCATGGAGATGACGCCGGTCACCTGGACGCGGGTCAGCTGCAGGTCGGCGCCGACGGCGGACAGCGTCTCCTCCTCGGACACGCTGAGCCGCCCGTCGATCAGCGCGATCTCGGCGGCGGCGCGCAGGATGCTCTCGCGGGCCTCGGGCGCGAGAGCGGAGGCGGCGTGCCCCATCTCGACCCTGACCTCCTCGAACGGGCGCCCGAGGTCGGCGGTCAGCCCGGCGTCGTCGTAGCCGGCGTCGCCCGCCTGCTGGACGACGCCGACCGCGCGGGCGCGCGCGGCCGCGTTGGTGTAGTCGCCGGAGCGCAGCACCTGCGCGATGGCGAGGCGCAGGAGCATCGCGGGCATCTGCGCGAGCTGCGCGGTGGTCGGCACGTTGAGCACGCCCGGGTTCCAGCGGCCGCGGCAGGTGTCACACTCGATGAACTCGCCGCCGGTCTTCGTCAGCGGGATGACCGGGATGAAGAACAGCGTGAAGAAGTTGCGGCCCTGCCGGCGCCGGTAGTCGCGGTCGCCGCCGCAGTCGGGACAGTGGAAGGTTCCCCTGGTCAGGGTGAAGAACACCACCCGCCAGCCGAAGATGATCAAAATAGCGCGCCCCTTTGTCGGTGGAGCGCCTCATCGTAACGGGGACCTCGGACACCGCGCGGGGCGCGGCCGGGGCCGCGCGGGGACGGCCGGATGCGGCCAGAAAACCTGGGGGTTGACGGGGCGGGCGGCCATCATTCATGCTCTACTAATAGGAAGGTTTCCTATAAGAAATCTTGCTCGCTCCTAACTGAACATCCCGCTCGACCACCCGGCTCGACCCCCGTCCATCCGTCCGCCCGTGGCTACGACTCCGATCACGGTCGCTTCCACCTCCCGCCAGGAGGAGCGCGTATGCCAGCCAGAATCCGTCCGCCGCACACGCGGACACTGGCCCTCGCCGCCACGGCGTCCGCCGGGCCGGCCGCGGGCAGGGGCGGTTCCGCCCCGCTCGACGGCCAGCTCGACGGCTTGCTCGACGGCCGGCGGCCCGCCGGCGGGAAGCGCTCCTCGTCCAGCACGGCCCGGCGTGGCACGCCGCCGCACAAGCACGGCAGGCGCCTGGTCCTCGCCGGGTGGGACATCGCCGACACCGGCAACGCCTTCTACCAGTGCTCGGACGCCGAGTTCGGCTGACACACAGACCACTCCTCAGCGGGCAGCGTCGCTCTCCGTCGCCCGCACCCCAGAGGGGACCGGGCGGGACCGCGCTCCCGCCCGGTCCCCGCTCCCATCTCCGGGCCCGTCCCGTCCGGTCCTCCCGGCTCTCCTAACCCACGCAAGGACGGAAACGGCACGTCAAAGCCGCGTCCGGGGATGGCGCACGCGTATCCCCATGCAGCAGGATGTGTGGAACGGTTCATACACTCGCCGGTAACAAACCGGCCGGTCACCATTCCGCCCAAGGAGTGTCATGCTCAACCTGTCCGTGCTGCTGGAGGACGCCGCCCGGGAGACGCCCGACCGGGACGCGGTCGTGTTCGGCGACATACGGCTCTCCTACTCGTTCGTCGACGGGGTGGCGAACCAGGTCGCGAACCTGCTGCGGTCGCGGGGCATCGGGCCGGGCGACAAGGTGGCCCTGTCCTGTCCCAACCTCCCCTACTTCCCGATGGTGTACTTCGGGGCGCTCAAGGCGGGCGCGGTGGTCGTCCCGCTGAACGTCCTGCTGAAGCCGCGCGAGATCGCCTACCACCTCGCCGACTCCGACGCCAGGGCGCTGTTCTGCTTCGAGGGGACGCCGGAGCTGCCGCTCGGCGAGATGGGCAAGGCCGGGTTCGACCAGGCCGACGCGTGCGAGCACCTCTTCCTGCTCCCGGCGAGCCTGGCGGCGACCGAGTCACCGATCGAGGGCGCGGAGCTGTTCTGGGCGGCGCTCGGCGGGCAGCCGAACACGTTCGACGCGGAGCTGACGGAGCCGAACGACACCGCCGTCATCATCTACACCAGCGGGACGACCGGCCAGCCCAAGGGCGCCGAGCTGACCCACCACAACCTGCTCACCAACGCCATGGTGGACGACACGCTCTTCTACCGGACGCTGCACGACACGTCCCTGGTGACCCTGCCCCTCTTCCACATCTTCGGGCAGACGTGCGTGATGAACGTCGGCATCTACCGCCGCGCCACGCTCGTCATGCAGGCGCGGTTCGACGCCAAGCAGGCCGTCGAGCTGATGGTGAAGGAGAAGGTCAACATCTTCGCGGGCGTCCCGACCATGTACTGGGGGCTGCTGACGGACGAGACGTCCGCCGGGGACGTGGCGGCGATCCGGGAGAACCTGCGGGTCGCGGTGTCGGGCGGCGCCGCGCTGCCGATGGAGGTCCTGAAGGGGATCAAGGAGAAGTTCGGCGTCGACATCCTGGAGGGCTACGGGCTCTCGGAGACGTCGCCGGTGGCGTCGTTCAACCGGCCGGACCGCCCGACGCGGCCGGGCTCGATCGGCCTGCCCGTGTGGGGCGTGCGGATGAAGCTGATCGACGACGAGTGGAAGGAGATCGAGGGCGAGGGGCCCGGGGAGATCGCCGTCCGCGGCCACAACATCATGAAGGGCTACTACGGCCGTCCCGAGGCGACCGAGGACGCGATCAGGGACGGCTGGTTCCGCACCGGCGACGTGGCCCGCCGCGACGAGGACGGCTACTACTACATCATCGACCGCTCCAAGGACATGATCATCCGCGGCGGCTACAACGTGTACCCGCGGGAGCTGGAGGAGGTCCTGCTCACCCACCCGGACGTCTCGCTCGCCGCGGTCGTCGGCGTCGCGCACCCGACGCACGGCGAGGAGATCAAGGCGTACGTGATCCGCAAGCCGGGCGCCTCGGTGACCGAGGACGAGCTGGTCGCGTGGGGCAAGGAGCAGTTCGCGAGCTACAAGTACCCGCGGCTCGTCGAGTTCCGCGAGGAGCTGCCGATGACCGCCACGGGCAAGATCCTCAAGCGCGAGCTGCGCTGACGGGCGGCGTCCGGCCGGGCGTCCGGGCCCGGGGCCTCAGCGCGGGCTGAGGTCCTGGGTCCCGATCACGCGCAGTAGCCGGAACGCCTCGTGCGACGGCGTCCCCGGCTCGACCGTATAGAGGACGACTTTCTGGTCCCTCTCGGGGACGTGCAGCACATCGCAATGCACTTCTATGTCCCCGACGACGGGATGCCGCATCCACTTGCTGGACCCGCGCCGCACTTCGACATGGTGCCTCTCCCACAGCCGCCGGAACTGCTCGCTGCCCGCGCTCAGCTCCGCCACCAGGGACGTCACGCCGGGGTCGTCCGGATAACGGCCGAGCGCGGTGCGCAGATCCGCGACGCTCAACCGCGCGAACGTCCCGTATTCGCCGCCTTCCTCGGTGAGGCGTGAATCGGGGTTGAGGAAAAGCCAGCGCAGCGGATTGCGGTCGCGGGGTTCCAGCGCGGAGAAATCGATGATGAGCGCGGCGGCCATGTCGTTCCACGCGAGCACGTCGTATTTCGCGTCCAGGACATAGGCGGGCGTGTCGTCCAGCCGTTCCAGCAGGTGCAGGATTCCGGCGGGCACTTCCTGCGGCGGCCCCGGCATCGGCGCGGGCCTTTCCCCGGCGAGGTTGAACAGATGGGCGCGCTCGTCGTCGGTCAGCCGCAGCGCGCGGGCCAGCGCGGCGAGGATCTGCCGCGACGGGCGCGGCCCCCGCCCCTGCTCGAGCCGGATGTAGTAGTCCACCGACATGCCCGCGAGCCGCGCCACCTCCTCGCGGCGGAGCCCGGGCGTGCGGCGCCGGACGCCCGGCTCAAGCCCCACGTCCCCGGGCTGGACGCGCGCCCGCCGCAACCGCAGGAACCCCGCCATCTCCCGCCTGTCCATGGGCCCGCGTCACCAGCGGAGCCGCGCGGCGGACGTCTTCAGATCGCCCGCTCTCTCGGCGGCGATCTCCCGGAGCTTCTTGAACCCCTCGTGGGACGGCGTCCCCGGCGCGACCGTGTACAGCACCACCCGCTGGTCGCGTTCCGGCACGTAAAGGATGTCGCAGTGCAGCTCAAGCTCCCCGACCAGCGGATGGTTCATCGACTTGCGGCTGCCGCGCCTGATCCCGACCTCGCCCTCGGCCCACAGCCGGGCGAACAGCGGGCTGCGCGCCGAGACCTCCGCGACGAGCTCGGCGATGCCGGGGTCGTCCGGGTAGCGGCCGGACGCGGCGCGCAGGTCCGCGACCGACTCGCGGGCGAGCTGCGCCACGTAGGCGTCGGTGTCGTAGCGCTCGATCGCCGGGCCGGTGAACAGCCACCGGATGACGTTGCGGTCGCGGGGCTCCATGGCGGCGAAGTCGGTCATGAGCGCGGCGGCGAGGGGGTTCCAGGCGAGGATGTCGTGGCGCGGGTTCAGCACGTAGGCGGGCGTGTCGTCCAGCCGGTCGAGCAGGTGCAGGATGCCGGGCGGGACGTCGCGCGACGGCCCGCCCGGCGGGTCAGGCGGCTCCCCGGCGAGGTGGTGGAGGTGGCCGCGCTCGTCGTCGGTCAGCCGCAGCGCGCGGGCCAGCGCGGCGAGGATCTGCCGCGACGGGCGCGGCCCCCGCCCCTGCTCGAGCCGGATGTAGTAGTCCACCGACATGCCCGCGAGGTGCGCGATCTCCTCGCGGCGCAGGCCGGGGGTGCGGCGCCGCGTCCCGGCCCGGAGCCCGACGTCGGCCGGCCGGATGCGGGCGCGGCGCGAGCGCAGGAACGCGGCCAACTCCTGCCTGTCCATGCCTCCAGGATGTCCGACGCGGCGGCGCGGGCGCCACGCGGACGGTGGTACCGCCGGTCCCAGCCTCGGGCGGTCTCTCCTCAGCCGGGCCGCCGCCGACGAGCCTGGGCGGCATGACGACACAGATCGCACTCATCACCGGAGCGAACAAGGGGATCGGGTTCGAGACGGCCCGCGCGCTCGGCGGCCGGGGCATGACCGTCCTCGTCGGGGCCCGGTCCGCGGACCGGGGCGAGCGGGCGGCGGCCGCGCTCGCCGCCGAGGGGATCGACGCCCGGTTCGTCCAGGTGGACGTCACCGACCCCGCGTCCGTCGAGGCCGCCGCCAAGCGGATCGACGACGAGCACGGACGGCTCGACGTCCTCGTCAACAACGCGGGGATCACGACGACGGACGCGACCGGCCCGGCGACCTCGCCGCCGCCGAGCCGGGTCGCGCCGGAGCTCGTCCGGGCCGCGTTCGAGACGAACGTGCTCGGCGTCGTCGCGGTGACCAACGCCATGCTCCCGCTCCTGCGCCGCTCCCCCGCCGGGCGGATCGTCAACGTGTCCAGCGGGCTCGCCTCGCTGGGGTGGCTGACCGACCCGGCCGAACCGCTCGACGGACCGAACCTGCTGCCGTACAACACGTCCAAGACGGCGCTGAACGCGGTGACCGTCGCCTACGCCAGGGAGCTGGCGGACACGCCGGTCAAGGTGAACGCGGTGGCCCCCGGGTACTGCGCCACCGACATGAACGGGCACGCCGGGCCCCGGACGGCGGCGCAGGGCGCGGCGGTGATCGCGGGCGTCGCGGCGCAGGGCCCGGACGGCCCGTCCGGCGCCTACCTCGCCGAGGACGGCCCGCTGCCCTGGTGAACCAGAGCCGGTTGAGTCAGAGCCGGTTGAGTCAGAGCCGGTTGAGTCAGAGCCGGTTGAGTCAGAGCGCGTAGGGCAGGCGCTTGATCCCGTTGATGAAGTTGGACTCCAGCCGCTCGGGCTCGCCGGACGCGCGGACGCCGGGCGTCCGGCGCAGCAGTTCCCGGAACATCACGGTGATCTCGCGCCTGGCGAGGTGCGCGCCGAGGCAGAAGTGCGGCCCGGGCCCGCCGAACCCGACGTGCGGGTTCGGGTCGCGCAGGATGTCGAACCTCTCCGGGTAGGTGAACACCGTCTCGTCGCGGTTGGCCGACCAGTAGTAGAGGACGAGTTTGTCGCCCTCCTTGACCTCGTGCCCGTTGAGCGTGGTGTCGCGGGTGGCGGTCCGCCGCATCCAGATCACGGGTGACACGTACCGGACGATCTCCTCGACTGCGCCGGGAATCCGGGCGTCGAAGTCCTCGGCGAGCAGGGCCCGCTGGTCGGGGTTGCGGGTGAACAGGTCGAGGCCGTGCGCGATGGCGTTGCGGGTCGTCTCGTTCCCGGCGACGACGAGCAGGATGAAGAACGAGCCGAGCTCCTGGTCGGTCAGCGACTCGCCGTCGATGTTGGCGTTGACCAGGGCGGACGTGAGGTCGTCGGTCGGGTCGTCGCGGCGCTTGCGGCCGAGCTCCTCGACCAGGCCCCTGAGGGTCTCGCCCGCGCCGAGCAGCGCCATCGCGAACTCCTCGGCGTTGTCGGACGGGACGAACTCCGAGTCGTTCCCCGCGAGGATCACGTTGGTGGCGTCGAGGACCGTCCGGTAGTGCTCCTCGGCGATGCCCATCATGTCGCAGATGATCTTCAGCGGGAGGCGGGCGGCGACGTCCGCGACGAAGTCGCCGGTGCCGCCGCCCGCCGCGACGCCGTCGACGATCTGCCCGGCGACCGCCTCCACCCGGTCCTCGAACCGCTGGATCATGCGCGGGGAGAACGCCCGGGACACGATCCGGCGGATCTTGGCGTGCCGCGGGTCGTCCATGCTGATCATGGAGCCGAAGTACTCGTGCATGTCGCCGGGCATGTCCGGGATGCTGATCGCGCCCCTGCCGGAGCAGAAGTCCTGCGGCCGGCGGGACGCCTCGACCACGTCGTCGTACCTGGTCAGCGCGTAGTAGCCGGGGCCCTGCGGCATGATGACGATGTCGGGTTCCTCGAAGAGCACCAGCTCGGGATGCCACCGGAGGGCCTTGAAGGCGGCGTGGCGGTCCGCGTGCGGCCGCCGCCAGAAATCCCAGTCCGTCAGGTTGATGTCCTCGACCTTGGCCACCCGCCACCACCTCGCCGCTTCCGAACCCGATTCGGTTTACAGGAACTCTCTCAAAGTAAAGCGCAAGCGCACGCTTATCAGCGCGGTGACACGCATCACAGTTCGTCTACGCCGGTCTCCGGAGGGGGTCGTTCCGAACGCCTTCGGCGGCGCGGGAGGGCCGGGTAGCGTGCGCCGCGAAACCGAGGGAGGCCACATGAACGACAGGGATGACACGAATGACATGGACGAATTGGACGATATCGGCGCCATCACCGCCGGATCCGTCGGTGCGGGCGGCCTCGACTTCGGCATTCTCACGGCGGGCCCCGAGGACGGGCCGCTCGCGCTGCTCCTGCACGGCTTCCCCGACTCGGCGCACACCTGGCGGCACCTCATGCCGGAGCTGGCCGCCGCCGGATACCGCGCGGTCGCCCCGTTCACGCGCGGCTACGCGCCGACGTCCGTCCCGGCGGACGGCGCCTACCAGGCCGGGGCCCTCGCCGCCGACGCCGTCGCCCTGCACGAGGCGCTCGGCGGCGGGCCGGACGCCGTGATCGTCGGGCACGACTGGGGCGCCTTCGCCGCCTACGGCGCCGCGAACATCGCCCCGGAACGCTGGCGGCGGGCGGTGGCGCTGTCCGTCCCGCCGATCCCGGTGATGGCCGGGGTGTTCTTCGACTATGAGCAGCTCAAGCGGTCGTTCTACATCTTCGTCTTCCAGACGCGGTTCGCCGAGGCCGCCGTCGACCGGAGCTTCATCGCGAACCTGTGGCGCGACTGGTCGCCGCCCGGCGCGGCCGAGCGCGCGGAGGACGTCGCCCACGCCATGGCCTGCCTCGCCGCACCGGACAACGTCTCCGCCGCGCTCGGCTACTACCGCGCGATGTTCGACACCTCGCGGCATTCCGAGCGGTACGCGGCCGAGCAGGAGGCGGTGTCGGCCAAGGGCGAGGTCCCCGTCCTCTACCTGCACGGCACGGAGGACGGCTGCCTCAGCGCGGACGTCATCGCGCCCGGCGGCGACCTCGGGCCCGTCCTCGCGGCGCTGCCGGACGGGTCGCACGCGGAACTCGTCCCAGGCGCGGGGCATTTCGTCCAGCTCGACCAGCCCGACCAGGTGAACGAGCGTGTCCTCGCCTGGCTGCGCTAGCCCGTGGAACCGGCCTGCCTGATCAGGTCCGCGGCCTTCTCGCCGATCATGATGGCGGGCGCGTTGGTGTGCCCGCGGGTGATCCGCGGCAGGACGGAGACGTCCGCGACGCGCAGCCCCGCCACGCCGCGGACGCGGAGGCCGGGGTCGACGACGGCTTCGCCGTCCGTCCCCATCCGGCAGGTTCCGGCCGGGTGGTAGAGCGACTCGCTCGTCCGCCGGATGTATCCGGCGAGGGAGGCGTCGCCGTTCACGCCGGTGTACGGGTCCATCGGCGGGCCGATGTACGGCTTCAGCGGCTCGGCCGCGAGCAGTTCCTCCGCCCGGCGGACGCCGTGCATCAGCACGCGGAGGTCGCGGTCGGACGTCAGGTACGCCGGGTCGATCGACGGCGCGGCGGCCGGGGTGGCGGACGCGAGCGCGACGCGCCCGGACGACTCGGGCTGCAGTAGCACCACGCCGACCGTCACGCCGTGCTCGGTCGGCGGCGTCAGCCCGTGCCCGACGAACGGCGCGGGCGCGAACACCAGCTCCAGGTCGGGCGCGGCCAGCGCCGGATCGCTCTTGGTGAACACGACGGCCTCGCCCACGTTGGAGGTGAACGGCCCGCGCCGGAGCAGCAGGTAGCGGGCGACGTTCGGCAGCGACTCCGCGTTCGCGAGGGTGACCGCACGCGGGCAGCGGCGGATCACGCCGACCGCGAGATGGTCCTGGAGGTGCCGTCCGACCGCCGGACGCTCCACGACCGGCTCGACGCCCACCTCGCGCAGGTGGTCGGGGTCGCCGACGCCGGACAGCATCAGCAGTTGCGGCGAGCCGATCGCCCCCGCCGACAGCACCACCTCGCGGCGGGCCATGACGCGCCGCCCGCCGTACTCGACGCCGGTGGCCCGGCCGTCCTCGATCAGGATCCGCGTCACCTGCGCGCCGGTGACCACGGTCAGGTTCGGGCGCCTGCGGGCCGGGCGCAGGTAGGCGTCCGCGGCGCTGCACCGCCGGCCGCGCCGCTGGCTGACCGGCGTCAGCGCGTACCCCTCGTTGGACGGCCCGTTCAGCTCCGGCAGCCGCGCCAGCCCGGACGCCGCGCACGCGGCGAGGAACGCGCGGGTCGCCTCGTTCGGGCTGCGCTGCTCGGAGATCGTCACGGGGCCGGACGTCCCGTACACGCCGCCGTCGTTGCTGCCGACCCGCCCCTCGGCGCGGCGGAAGTACGGCTCGACGTCGTCGTAGGCCCAGCCGGGGACGTCCCAGCCGTCGTAGTCGGCGGCGTGGCCGCGCACCCACATCATCGCGTTCATCGACGACGAGCCGCCGAGCATCTTGCCGCGCGGCCAGTACAGCCCGCGCCCGTCCAGCTCGGCCTGCCTGACGGTGGTGAAGTCCCAGTCGTACTCGGTCTTGAACAGCCTCGGGAACGCGGCCGGGACGTGGATCTCGCTCTTGTCGTCCGGACCGCCCGCCTCCAGCAGGGCGACCGTGACGGACGCGTCCTCGGACAGCCGCGCCGCCAGGGCGCACCCCGCGGACCCGGCGCCGACGATGACGTAGTCGTGTTCCATGGGGGCTCCCGCGCTCCGCGGGCCGTGCCGGCGGCCCGTTCAGGACGGGCTTACCATCGGCGGGCCGCCGCGTCCATCCGTCATGCGCCGAAGAAAGGCGCCTCGCCGGGCGCGAGGTCCGGCCTGACGCGGACGAACCTGACCCCGTGCCGCCAGCGCCCGCGCTCGACGGCGGCGTCCGCGCTGAACTCGACGACGATCTCCGGCTCCGTCCGGACGTAGCGGATCGGCGGGTGCGCCCCGTACGGGCCGCCCGCGAACCCGGCGGGCAGCTCGGCGGGCCACGGATGGTCCTGGTCGGCGTGCCGCAGGACCTCCGCCAGCTCCACGCGGGCGGCGGGCGGCAGCGGCGTCGTCCGCGCGACGACGCGGAGCCTGCCGTCGGCGTCGTACCGGCCGAGGATCAGCGACTCGGGCGCCTGCCTGGTCCCGGTCACGCCGCCGACGATCGCCTCGGTGGTGATCCGCCGCTTCACCTTCCGCCAGGCGCGGCGCCCCTCCCGGTAGGCGCCGCCCGCGTCCTTGACGACGAGGCCCTCGACGCCCTGCCCGGCCAGCGCGTCGAACCAGATCCGGGCCTCCTCGACGTCGGTGGTCTGCGGCGTCGCGACGACCCGCGCGTCCGCCGGGGCACCGCCGAGCAGGGCCTCCAGGACGGCGCGCCGCTCCCGCAGCGGGCGCGGGCGCAGGTCGGCGCCGTCCGACTCGAGGACGTCGAACACGACGTAGTGGCAGGGCTCGGCGCGGGCGAGCTCGCGGCGGCGGCGCCCCGCGACGTGGCGGCGCTGGAGCGCGGCGAAGTCGAGGCGGCCGTCCTCCCCCCAGCGGACGATCTCGCCGTCGACGACCGTCCCCGGCCGGAGCTGCTCCCCGACCGCCGCGACGATCTCCGGGAACGCCTCGTCGAGCCTGGTGCGGCGGCGCGACCACAGGTTCACCGCGCCCGAGTCGGTCACGATCGCGACCGTCCGGAAGCCGTCGAACTTCGGCTCGTACGCGCAGCCGCCGGGGCACGACTGCGGCGGCGGGATACGGTCGACCGTCGCCGCCAGCATCGGCTTCACCGGGGACGTGATGTGCATGGCGTCCCCCCGGGTCGGCGTCGTCGTCCCCCGCCTACCCCCGTTGACCTGCGACGATATCCGGAAGGGCGGAATGTTGACCCGGCGTTGGGCGGCCCGAGGTCAGGCCGAGAACCGGCCGACCAGCACGGCGAGGCGGGCGTCCCGGCGCTCGGGGGGCAGGCGTCCGGCGCGGGTGAGCGTGACGAGGCCGTGCAGGCCGCTCCAGAACGTCTCGGTCAGGAGGTCGAGGTCGTCGTCGCCCGCGATCGGGCGCAGCGCTTCGCGCAACTCGCCGAACCCGGCGTGCAGTGCTCGGGGCGCCTCCGGGCTCGCGAACGGCAGGTCGACGGAGCGGGTGAACATCGCGTCGTAGAGGGCGGGACGGCGTTCGGCGAAACCCGTGTAGGCGGCGGCGACGGCCGCCAGCTCGTGCGCGGGGCGGGCGCCGTCCCGCGCCTCTCGCAGCTCGGCGGCGAGGTCGGCGAAGCCCTCGACCGCGACGGCCGCCATGATCGCGTCCTTGCCCTTGAAGTGGCTGTACAGGACGGGCTGGCTGTACTCGATCTCGGCGGCAAGCCGCCGGGTGGTCACCGCGTCCCAGCCCTCGCTCTCGGCCAGCTCGCGGGCGGCCGTGACGATCAGCCGCTCCCGCTCGGCCCGCTCGCGCTCCCGGCGCGTCTGGATCGACATGACCCTGATTCTAGCATCGCTAGCGCTTCTGCCGTTGCTATGTTAGCGTCGTTCTTGTTCCTAGCAGTGCTAGCAGTTGGAGATACCGATGCTGACTCCCCTCGCCTATGGACTGGCCGTCGCGCTGACCTTGTTCGTCGCGTTCATCGGCGCGCGGTTCCTCGTCTCGCCCCGTCCGGCCGCCGCCGGGTACGGCGTGCCCGCCAAGCAGGACGGCGACGCCGCCTACCTGGAGATCAAGGGGCTGCGCGACCTCGTCTTCGGCCTTCTCGGCCTCGCGCTCGCCGCGTTCGCGAGTGCCCACGCCCTCGGGTGGTACATGCTGGTCGTGGCCATCGTCCCGGCCGGGGACGCGCTGATCGTCCGGCGGCACGGCGGGACCTGGGCCGCCGCGCTCGGCATCCACGCCGCCACCGCCGTCGTCGTCCTGGCCAGCGCCGCCCTACTCTTCGCCGTCTGACCTCTGCCCTGGCCTTGTCCCGTCCGGCCTGTCCCCCACATGCTGCTCACCCCGCAGCCTGTTTATTGGGTTGGCTTGTTCATCTCGCACCTTGCTCGCCCCGACGCCCTGCTCACCGGCGTCTTGTTCACTGCACGCCCTGTTCGTCCCGCACCAAGGAGTGACCGACATGTCATTGATCGCACCGGACTTCGACGAGTCCGTGATCGTCCGTTCCGCCGAGGCCGAGGTGATCGGGCGGTCGCCGACCACGATCCGGCTGCTGGCCGACAGCAGCGCGACCGGCGGGGCGCTGTCCACCCAGCGCGTCACGCTGGCGGACGGCGCGGACGGCGCCAAGCCGCACCGCCACGACGGCTCCGCCGAGCTGTTCTACCTGCTGGACGGCGCGGCCCAGCTGCTGTCCGGCGAGCAGGTCGTGACGGCGGAACGCGGCGACCTCGTCGTCGTCCCGCCCGGCCTGCCGCACGCCTTCGCCGCCGCGACCGGCGAGGACGCCGACATCCTCATCGTCATCACGCCGGGCGTCGAGCGGTTCGAGTACTTCCGGCACCTGGAGCGCATCGCCTACGGCAAGGTCCCGCCGGAGAGCCTGCTCGACGTCCAGGAGCTGTACGACACCTACTTCCTCACCAGCGCGGCCTGGGACGCCGCCAGGCCCTGACCCCGGACACCGCGACGGCGGGCCGTCCGGGGTGTTCCCGGTCGACCCGCCGTCCTCGGTGTCGGGAGCGGTTCCGCCGTCACGATCCCCAGTCGGGACGCAGCGGCATGTGGCTCACGCCGTCGTCGTCCAGCTTGACGCCGAGGGTCTGGTGCAGCTGGATCCAGTTCTGGTTGAAGCCGAGCACGCAGCCCGCCATGTAGACGCGCCACACGCGGGCGGTGCCCTCGCCGACCTCGGCGACGGCCTCGTCCCAGTGGTCGTCGAGGTTGTCGCACCAGCCGGTCAGCGTGCGGGCGTAGTGCTCGCGCAGGTTCTCCTGGTGCCGGATCTCGAAACCCGCGTCGTTCATCTGCATCTGGACGTAGCCGGGGCCTTCGAGCTCACCGTCCGGGAACACGTACCGGTTGATGAACCCGTTCTCCTTGCGGGACGGCAGCGTGTTGTCGGGACGGGTGATGGTGTGGTTCAGCATCCGCCCGCCCTTCCTCAGCTTGCCGTGCAGGAACGAGAAGTAGGCCGGCAGGTTCTTCTTGCCGATGTGCTCGGTCAGCCCGATGGAGCTGATGGCGTCGAAGCCCGTCTCGGTGACGTCCCGGTAGTCGAGGTGCCGCACCTCCGCCAAGTCGGACAGGCCGCGGTCGGCGATGGCCTTTTGCGCCCACTCGGCCTGCTGCTTGGACAGCGTGACCCCGAGCGCCTTGACCCCGTACTCCTTCGCGGCGTGCATCACCATGCCGCCCCAGCCGCAGCCCACGTCCAGCAGCCGCATCCCCGGCTTCAGCGCGAGCTTCCGCGCCACCAGGTCGTGCTTGTTGAACTGGGCCTCTTCCAGCGTCGCGTCCGCCCGCGGGTAACACGCGCACGTGTAGGCCATGGACGGGCCGAGGACCCACTCGTAGAAGGTGTTCGAGACGTCGTAGTGGTGCGAGATCGCCCGCGCGTCCCGCTTCTTGGAGTGCCGCAGCCACGACGGGATGCGGCTGAACGGCGCCTCCTGGGGCGGCGGGTCCAGCCGGCGGGTCGCCGCGGCGCGCAGCAGGGGATCGCCCGCCACCGCGCGGATGATCCGCGCCTTGTCCACCCGTGTCACGTCGCTGAGCACCTGCTGCATCGTCGTCAGCGCCCTGATCATGTCGCCGTGGACGTCGAGCATCCCGGTGACATAGGCGCGGGCGAGACCCAGCGCGCCCGGCGAGTGCAGCAGGTACGACACCGCGTACGGCGAACGGACGTCCAGCCGGATGTCGGCGCCGGGCACCCCCGCGCGCGACCCGTCGTACGCCGTGAACTCCACTGGCGCCTCAGCCCCGGCGAGCTGCTCGAAGACCCTCGCCAGCGTCATGTGTTCCCTCCTGTCTCTCCGCCCCGGCGCCGATGGACGCGGCCGACCGGGACACTCCCCCGAAGCGGGCGCATGGTCAGCGTCCGCGTACGCACTTGTCGTAGAGGTCCAGCAGTCGGCCGGCCGGATCGTAACCGCCCTTGAGCCGCCGGTAGGTCTCCCCGTCGTAGTAACGCCAGAACTCGTCCCTGCTGTAAAAAGCGGTCGAGTAGAGGGACTTGTGACCGTCAAGGTCGGCGACCTTGCGTTCGATCAGCCGGTTGTGGTGTTCGGGGATGCGGCCCGGGGGAAGCCTGACCGTTCCCCAGAAACCCACGTTGACGTAGGCGCGGCCCACTTCGAGCGGGTACAGCGGCCACCGCTCCTTCGCCTGCAGCGGGCACAGCCACACCGGGCTCATGCCGACCTCCGCGTGGAAGAACTCCAGGAACTCGGGGAGGCGTTCGACCGGGACCTCGATGTCCTGGATGACGTCCTCGCGGGGCCTGAGCCCGCGCCACCGCTCCACGTGCGCGACGACGTGGTACCGGCGGTCGTAGGCGACGAGCTTGCGGTACACGTCGGAGCGCTTGTACTTGTCGGGCCACAGCCTCCGGACGGTCGGGTTCTGCACGCCGAACGCGCGCGAACACCAGAACCAGTCGGTGTCCCAGCGCCAGATGTAGTCGCGGATCGTCAGGAAGTCGACCGACCGCTCCCGGATCGACTTGTAGTAGATGCCCTGGCCCGTGTAGTCGGACGTGTACGGGGCCGAGTCGGCGAAGAAGCCCAGGGTGATGTACTGCTCGCCGGGGCTGAAGAACGTGCCGTCCATGAAGTCGACGGTCTCGCCCTCGAACGTCCCCGCCTCGGTGATCTCACCCATCGCCTTGGCCAGTTCCGCCGTGTCGCCGAAGCGCAGATGGCGCAGCCGCACGTACGGGCTCACGGGCCGGAGCTCGATCTTCAGGCGGAGGGAGTAGCCGAGCGTCCCGTAGGAGTTCGGGAAGCCGTAGAACAGGTCGGCGTGCTCGTTGTCCCTCGTCGCGGTGACGACGCGCCCGTCCCCGGTGAGGACCTCCAGTTCCAGGACGCCTTCGTGGGGCAGGCCGTCGCGGAACGACGTCGACTCGATGCCGAGACCCGTCACCGCGCCGCCCAACGTGATCGTCTTGAGCTGCGGGACGACCGTCGGCATCAGTCCGTGCGGCAGCGTCGCGTCGACGAGGTCCTCGTAGGTCGTCATGCCCTGGACCTGCGCGGTCCGCTCCTCGGGGTCGACGCTCAGCACCTTGTCGAAGCCGGACACGTCCAGCCCGGGCGCCTCCGAGGGGTCGCGCCACCGGAACAGGTTCGAGGTCCGCTTAGCGAGCCGTATCGGCGTCCCCTCGGGGATCGCCTCGTACGACCTCCTGAGCGACTCCACCGCCCGCTGGTGGTCGCCCTTGACCGCAAGTTCCGTCATCTACCCCTCCCGAACACAGTTAATCGATCATCCCATGCACGGTCCACACAACCCGGACGTTAGGGGAGTCACAGGCACGGAGGGGAATAAGCCCGCACGCGCACACCATCGACGTCTTTTCATCTCCTGCAGGCGACACAACCGCCACAGCCCAGCCACGTCAACCTTTCCCCAAAGCCCCACCCCGACAAACCCCACGTCCCGACCCACGGACACGCGGCCTCGCAGTTTCACCACCCGCGCCGAGAACGCCGCCACGACACACCGAACCACACGCCACCGACATTCCGCGCGCACGACGGCACGGGGTCTCAGCGCGGCGCGGCAGTGGGTCACCGGCCGCCCTGAGACCGGGCCGTCGATCGATCCCCGGCGGGGCAGGCCGCTCTGGGTGCGCAGAATCACCCGAAGATGGACAGACAGGCATATACCGCGCGGGTGTGCTCGGTCATCCCGACGCGAGTTCGTAGCGGCGTCTCAAATGGGTGGACGCGCGGAGCAGCTCCGGATATGAGCCGCTCGGGGAGTGTGCTACTTGATCAGGCGGAGGATCCAGGGGTAGCGGAAGGTCTGCCCGCTCAGGGCGAAGATGGCGGCGATGATGGAGAGGATCCACGCGACGGCGTAGAGCGCGCCGCCGACACCGAAGGTGACGATCGTGACGAGCAGCAGCGTCACGTGGAAGTTCACGGCCTCCGCCGCCTGCCGCCGGACGTAACCCGACCGCTTTCCGCTCACCAGCATCAGCACCAGCGGCCCCACGAACAACGTCGGAATGGCGACCGCGTGGGACACGGCGGCGAGCATGCGATCCTCTCCCGTGGGCGCCTCGCCGTCCCAGTGGACGGGCGCCGAAGGGACGGGCGCCAGGTCACGGATCACCGCGCCCAGGTCGTTGCGGGTCTTGGCGGTCATCGCCAAATGCATGCGCAGGTCGAACTCGTCGTGGTCGAGACGGCCCTCGGCGTACGCTTCCTGAAGGCGCTCGATGACCGGTTCCCGTTCGGCGTCCGAGACCCTCAGATCCCCCACCGCGTAGCTGCTGTCCATGTACTCATGGTCGGCGGCGAACGCACGACGGACCATCAGGGAAGTCCCTGAGCCTCCCCTGAGTTCCGCCGGTCGTACTCCTCCCCCGGGATCAGTCTCCCGCCGAACAGCTCCGGCACGGTGACGAACGCATAGCCCTCGCCTGCCAGCCGGTCGATGATTCCCGGGACGGCCTTCACCGTGGTCGGGTGGATGTCGTGCATCAGGACGATGTCGCCCGGCTTGACCGCCTTCAGCACGCGGCGTTCGACGTAGCCGGTGTCGCGGTGCTCCCAGTCGACCGGGTCGACCGCCCAGAGAACCTGCGCGAGCCCCAGTTCGCGGGTGAGTTCCGTCAGGCGTTTGGACGTCGACCCATAAGGCGGCCGGAGCAGCACCGGCGTGTATCCGGACGCCTGCCGGATCGCGTCCTGCGTCCTCGTCAACTCCGAAAAAGCCTTCTTCTTGGACGTTCTGCCAAGGTCGGCGTGCGTGTAGCTGTGGTCGGCGATCTCATGTCCGGCATCGCGCTCGCGCCGCACCAGATCGGGACGCTTCACGACGTTCTCCCCGATCAGAAAGAAGGTCGCCTTGACCTTGCGGGCGGCGAGGATGTCCAGCAATTCGGCGGTGCTCTCGCCCGGACCGTCGTCGAACGTCAGCGCCACACATTTCGCACGCGCGCAATCAGGGGGCGGCGGTTCGGGCGGCTCCGGCGGACGTTTCGGCGTCTTCTGGACGGGCCCGCGGCCGTGCGCGGCGGTGAGTTCGGCACGTCCCGCACCAGGGGCGAATGTGCTCAGCCATCCGCAGATCGCGGCCGCGAGCACGGCAGCGGCCGCCCGCCGGACCAGGACCGGCCCGTCCATCAACACCCCCGCTGGTGGTCCCCCTTGACTCGCCAGTCTAGGACGCGGGCCCCGCCCCGCCGGGTATGTCAGCGCTGTGTCGGGAACCTCCGGACGCCGAAAACTCGTTATTGTCATACATCGCAACCGGCTTCGGAATGGTTCCGGAGCCCTTCGGACAACGGGGCAGGCAATGAGGTTCCGGGATCGATTCGGGATCCGCAAGAACCGCGGGTCAACGGTGACGAAGCTCGACCGCGAGGCGACCGACGCCGACATCGAGGCATTGATCGCATTCGCCCGCTCACGGCGCGGCGTCGAATTCTTCGTCGAGCCGGAGACCTTCGCCACCGACACCACCGCCGTCGCCGTCGCCCACGACGGCGAATGGACGCGCCGCCGCGTCGGCTCCCCCAAGGTCATCGGCAAGGTCGCCCACGACCTCGGCCTACCGGTCTACGACGTCCAGATCGTCGGCTATCCGCCCCGCATGCGCGCCTGGAACGCCCGCAACCCCGACCGCCGCATAGACCCCGGCACCCCCGGCCAGGCCGTAGCCCCCTGACCCCTCGGCCCAGTGCTGGCCAGCGGCTCCCGGCCCAGTGCTAGCCAGGGCCAGCCCCATGAGAATTCCCCGACGTGATCCGCGGGCCGGTCAACCGGTGCGCGCTAGTCGGGGGTCGCACGCCGAACGCACGAGAGTTCCCTGACGCGCCCTGTAGGGCCGGTCAACCGGCCCGCGCTGGTCAGGGGTCGCACGCCAATCACATGAGAGTTCCGCTGAAGCGACCTGTAGGGCCGGTCAACCGGTGCGGCGGATCAGGGTGAAGCCGTCCCACCCCTTGACGCCCACCGTCTGGAGTGTGGTGGCGTCCAGGCGCGGATCACTCGCGATGTCGGCCACGACCGCGCGCACGCCCTGAACCCGCTCGTCCGAGCTGTCCGGGTCGGTGACCGCACCGTTGCGGACGACGTTGTCGATCACGATCGCGGCGCCCGGACGGGTCAGCGCCAGCGACGCCCGCAGGTAGGCCGGGTTGCTCGGCTTGTCCGCGTCGATGAACACGAAGTCATAAGGCGCGACGCCGTCGTCGATGAGCCGCTGCGCGGACTCGGCCGCCGGACCCACCAGGACCTCGACGCGATCGGCGACGCCCGCGCGTTCGAGGTTCTTCCGGGCGACCGCCGCGTTCTGCTCCTCCAGTTCCAGCGTGGTCACATGACCGCCGTCCCCGACGGCACGCGCCATCCAGACCGTGCTGTACCCGGCGAGGGTGCCGAACTCCAGCACGCGCCTCGCCCCGGCGACCTGGCAGAGCATCGCAAGGAGTTTGCCCTGGTTGGGCGACACCTCCGCTTGGGGCATGGTGGTGTCCACGCCGGACGCGCGGGCTTCACTGAGCGCGTCGTCTTCGGCGACAAGAGACCCCGTGAAATAGGCGTCAACCTCACGCCATACCTGGTCAGATGCATACATGGCCGCCACCTCCGCCCCCGCAGTCAACCATGATCCACTTTCTTAAGCGACCAAAAATGACGAAACCAATCCCCAATCGATCTGAGTACACAGCCCCCCCGCCGCCTCGGCACCCACACCGACCTGGCAGCCGCTGGCGCGACGGCAGCGGCGTACGTCACAGCTGGCGACGGCGCTCGGACCCGCCTCGGAGCACGCAAGCCCCCACGAGCCGCAGGTCACCGACCGAGCACACACCCCGATCCGAACGAGCACTGACCGCCTCGAACTCACGCCCGACACCGGACGGCAGGGCACGGGAAGGCACAACACGGCCGGACGCGGCAGGCACCTCAGGCACGACGCGGCCTGATGCGGAGCCGCGCCCGGTGCGGAGCAGCCCAGCGCGACGGCGAACGGCGCCGCACAGACGGACGGCAGCACGCAAGCAGACGGCAGCACGCAAGCGGACGGTAGACACACGGGCGGACAGTAGGAACACGGGCGGACGGTAGGCACAGGGGCCGCGACAGGTTTGTGCGTGCTGTGGGGGTCGTGGGTCAGGTTAGGCGGGCTCGTAGGAGGCAGAACTCGTTGCCTTCTGGGTCGGCCAGGACGTGCCAGTTCTCTTGGCCGGTCTGGCCGACGTCGGCCGGACGCGCACCGATGGCCAGGAGGCGCTGGAGTTCGGCGTCCTGGTCGCGGTCGGTGGGGTTGACGTCGATGTGCAACGGAAGCTTGCCGACTCTGGGATCGGTGCTGGGACTGAAGACCAGCGTCGGTTGCAGACCGCCGAACCCTTCAGACGGCCCGATCTCGATCGCGCCGTCCTCCGTGTGGAGCACGATGAACCCCAGGACCTCGCACCAGAACGCCGCCAGCGTCTCCGGATCCCGGCAATCGATGACCAGCTCGGAAATACGACATGCCATGATCAGCACCCTAGGGGATGCGTCGTGGGCGAGACGCAGGCCAGGCCCCTGATCAGCGCATCTGGTCACTCCTTCTCTTGCGACCGCTGGCTAGTTCGGTGGGTGGTCGCTGGCCGTCCGGCCGCCGCAAGCGGCCGCTGCGGTCACTTGCGACCACCGGCTAGCGGGGTGGGTGGCCGGTGGCCGCCCGGTCCGCCGCAAGTGACCGCTGCGGCGGGGGCGGCGGCACGGACACCAGCCAGGTGTCCTGCAGTGGCGGGATTTCGTGTGGGCGGTCAGCTTGCTTCTCGGTGTCGGTCGCGGGTTCTGGATTTGCTGAGTTTGGACGGAGGGACACCCGCGTCCATGACCTCGTGGAGCAGCACGGCCATCGTGTAGGTCGGGTCGGCGTTGAGGGCGCGGTCCAGGGCGACGTTGGCCAGGCCGCCGTCGCCCGCGCTGTAGGCGGCGTAGGCCAGCAGGGACGCCGGGGCCGGGGCGTAGCGTTCCTCGACGCGGCGCAGGACGTCCCGCCAGAAGACGATGTCGGCGGCGGGGGCCTCGTCGTCGAGGCGCAGCCACGCCTCGTCGCGGACGCGCAGGTCGGTGAGCTGGACGCCGAGCCGGGCCACCTCGTCGTCGGTCGCGAGGACGCCGACGTACGCGCGGGCCAGGACGCGGTCGAGGAGGGCCACCGGGTCATCGCCGGGCTCGGAGAGTTCGGCGCGCTGGGTGGCGCGGCGCATGGCGGCGCGGGCCGGGCCGTCGAGCGGCTGGACGGAGCGGACGAGCTCGTCCCGGTCAGCGAGGACGACCCGTCCCGCGAAGGTCGCCTCGGCCGCGATGGTGCTCGCGGAGACGTCGTACGGGACGCCCTCCGGCGGACAGTCGGGAGTGAGCGGCCAGTAGCGGCCGTCGGCGACGCGGGCGGCCTCGGCGACGGTCACGCCCGCCGAGCCGAGGGCGGCGTGCATGGCGGCGGCGGACTCGGCGACCTCGTCCGCCGGGCCGTAGCCGAGCAGCAGGGCACGGCGGAAGCCGTGACCTGCGAGGACGGAGGCCGTCCGCGCGGCGGCCTCGCACGCCGGTAAGTCGATGCGGGCCGCGCAGGAGCCGGGCATGGAGCCCTCGAAACCGATCACGACCAGGCTGCGCGACGGGTGGAACCCGAGCAGGTACGGCACGGCCGCGATGGCGTCGAGCATGGTGCGGATCACCAGTGATGTCATGCGGTCGACACTCGCAGCCGGCCATCGCCGGGCGAACCCCTTCCGCCGACTGTGGATAACTTCGGGCCGCCGGGTAGCGGACGCGGGTGTCCGCCCCGGACGGTAGCGTTGGCCGACGTGCCCGCCCCTGATCTGCTGACCGGCAGCGACACCCGGATTCCCGACATGGCGACCCTGCTCGCCGGCGCCGTCGCGTCCATCGGGGGCGCCGAGAGACCGGGCCAGATGGAGATGGCCAAGGCGGTGGAGAAGGCCATCGAGTCCGGTGAGCACGTCGCCGCGCAGGCCGGAACCGGCACGGGCAAGTCGCTGGCCTATCTCGTTCCGGCGATCCGGTACGCGGTGGAGAAGCAGACGACGGTGGTCGTGTCGACGGCGACGATCGCGTTGCAGCGGCAACTCGTCGACCGCGACCTGCCGCGCCTGGCGGAGGCGCTCGGCCCGCTCCTCGGGACGGAGCTGAAGTTCGCGATCCTCAAGGGCCGTCGCAACTACCTCTGCCTGCACCGCGTGCAGACGGGCGTCCCGGAGGAGGACGAGGGCCCGAGCCTGTTCGACCCGCAGCAACTGTCCACGCTCGGACGCCAGGTGAAGCGCCTCAACGAATGGGCGGACGAGACCAAGACCGGCGACCGCGACGAACTGGTCCCGGGAGTCAGCGAACAGGCGTGGCGGCAGGTCGCGGTCACCGCGCAGGAGTGCCTGGGAGCGCAGCGCTGCCCGCACGGGACGGAATGCTTCGCCGAGCTGGCACGGGCGGAGGCGGGTGATTCGCACATCGTCGTCACCAACCACGCCTTGCTCGCCATCGACGCGCTGGAGGAATTCCAAGTCCTGCCCGAGCACGATGTCGTCATCGTGGACGAGGCCCACGAACTGGTCGACCGGGTCACGTCCGTCGCGACCGGCGATCTGAGCGCGGCCGGGGTCGAGACGGCAGCGCGCCGGTGCGGCCGTCTCATCGACGAGACCACCGCGGACCGGTTGAAGGAGTCGGCAGAGGGGCTCGGCCTCCTACTGGAGGAAATGCCCGCCGAGCGCATGGACGTCCTGTCCTCCGCCCTGGGTAACACTCTCGCCTCCATCCGCGACGCCGCGCACGCATGCCTCACCTCGCTCGGCCCAGAGAAGAAGGACGCCGACCCAGGCGACGCCGCCGCGCGCAAAGCGGCGCGGTCCTCGCTGGAAGACCTCCACGACACCGCCGTAAGGATGCTCGACGCGTTCAAGCCGGAAATGGCGCAGCGCTTCGACGTGGTCTGGCTGGAGAAGCCGTTCGTCCCGGACGGTCGTCCCAAACGTCCGCCCACACTGCACGTCGCGCCGATCGGGGTCGGCGCCCTGCTCAGGACGACCCTGTTCGAGCGGCGCACCGCGATCCTCACGTCCGCGACGCTCACCCTGGGCGGGTCGTTCGAGCCGCTGGCCCGCCAGTGGGGCCTGCCGCCGCTGAACGAGAGCGGCCCGAGGGACGCGAAGACCGCCGCCGAGGGCCTCGCCCAGACCGCGACGGAGAAGACCGCCACGGAGAAGACCGCGACGGAGAAGACCGAAGAGATCGCCTGGTCGGGGCTGGACGTCGGCTCCCCGTTCGACCATCCGAAGGCGGGCATCCTGTACGTCGCGCGCCATCTCCCCCAACCCGGACGGGACGGCCTCGCCGACGCCTACCTGACCGAGATCACCGAGCTGATCGAGGCGGCGGGCGGCCGCACGCTCGGCCTGTTCTCCTCGATGCGGGCGGCGCGCCGGGCGGCCGACGAACTGAAGGACCACCTGTCCCATCCGCTCCTCTGCCAGGGCGACGACTCCACGCCCCTCCTGGTCAAGCAGTTCGCCGACGACGAGAGGACGTGCCTGTTCGGTACCCTGTCGCTCTGGCAGGGCGTCGACGTGCCCGGCCCGTCGCTGCAGCTCGTCATCATGGACCGGATCCCGTTCCCGCGCCCGGACGACCCCGTCTCGTCGGCGCGGTCGCGGGCGGTCGCGGCGCGCGGCGGCAACGGCTTCATGGCGGTCGCCGCGACGCACGCCGCGCTGCTCCTCGCCCAGGGCGCGGGACGCCTGCTCCGGTCGATGGACGACCGCGGCGTCGTCGCCGTCCTCGATCCGCGGCTCGCGACGGCGCGCTACGGGGGCTTCCTCAAGAACTCGCTGCCCCCGTTCTGGGCGACGACGGACCCGGACGTCGTCCGCGGAGCGCTCCGCCGCCTCGACGCCGCCGCGTCCGACCCGGACTAGCTCGACCCGCTCACCGGCGATAAGTACTGAGGAATTCGCCAATGCGGCCTATGGCGTCCTCCAGATCGTCGGCGTATTGCAGGGTGACGATGCGGAAATGGTCCGTGGACGGCCAGTTGAACCCCGTCCCCTGCACAATGAGCAGTTTCTGCTGTTCGAGCAGGTCGAGCGCGAACCGCATGTCGTCCTCGACGGGGTACATCTCGGGGTCGAGCCGAGGGAAGACGTAGAGCGCGCCCATGGGCCGTACGCAGCTCACTCCCGGCAGGTCGTTCAGCAGTTTCCACGCACGGTCGCGCTGCTCGCCCAGCCGTCCGGTCGGCAGCACCAGGTCGTCGATGCTCTGGTATCCGCCGAGCGCGGCCTGGATGGCGTGCTGCCCGGGGACGTTCGGACAAAGCCGCATGTTCGCGAGTATGTCCAGGCCCTCTATGTAAGACTCGGCGTGCTCCTTCGGCCCGGACAGCGCCACCCACCCCGCCCGGAACCCCGCCACGCGGTAGTTCTTCGACAGCCCCCCGAACGTGAGGCACAGCAGGTCGGGGGCCAGGGACGCGATCGGCACGTGCTCGGCGTCGTCGTACAGGATCCGGTCGTAGATCTCGTCCGCGAAGACGATCAGGTTGTGCCGGCGCGCCAGCTCGACGATCCGGGCCAGCACCGGACGCGGGTAGACGGCCCCGGTCGGGTTGTTCGGGTTGATAAGCACCAGCGCCCGCGTCCGGCCGGTGATCTTGGACTCGATGTCGTCCAGGTCGGGCGCCCAGTCGGCGGCCTCGTCGCACAGGTAGTGGACGGGCAGCCCGCCGCACAGCGACACCGCCGCCGTCCACAGAGGGTAGTCCGGGGTGGGGATCAGCACCTCGTCGCCGTCGTTGAGCAGCGCCTGCAGGGTCATCACGATCAGCTCGGAGACGCCGTTGCCGAGGTAGACGTCCTCGACGTCGACGCCGGCGACGCCGTCGTCCTCCAGCCGCTGCACGATGGCGCGGCGGGCGGGCAGGATGCCCTTGGAGTCGCTGTAACCGTGCGCCTCCGGCAGGTTGCGGATCATGTCCTGGAGCAGCTCCGGCGGCGCCTCGAAGCCGAACGGGGCCGGGTTGCCGATGTGCAGCTTGAGGATGTTGTTCCCCTGCGCCTCCAGCTGCTTGGCCCGCTTGAGCACCGGCCCCCGGATGTCGTAACAGACGTTGGTCAGCTTGCCCGACTGGTTGACCTGCATGGACTCACCATAGCCAGCGCCGGTCCGCGGCGCCCCGTCCCCCCGGCCGCCGGCACGGCCGGGGGGACGGGAGGTCACGGCGCGGAGATCGCCGACAGGATCGCCAGCCGGGCCGCGCGCCGCGCCGGGCGGACCGCGGCGAGCGCCCCCGCCACCGCGCCGGCCACCGCCACCACGGCCAGCGTCACGACCGGCGGCGCGAACGGGTTGCCGAGGGCGGCGCCGAGCCCCCAGCCGAGGAAGAGCCCGAGCGCGATCCCGCCCGCCGTGCCGACCAGCGCGACGATCACCGATTCCCAGCGGACCATGGACCGGATCTGCGGACGTGTCGCGCCGACCGCGCGCAGCAGGCCGAGTTCCCGCGTCCGCTCGTGGACGGCCAGCGACAGCGTGTTCGCGATGCCGAGCAGGGCGATCACGATGGCGAGGACCAGCATCCCGTACACGACGGTGATGAACCCCCGCTGCTCCTCGGTCAGGGACGACACGAACCCGTCGCGCGTCTGCACGTCCGGACCGCCGTAGGGCTTGGCGAGCGCGGTCAGCGCCGCCCGCGCCTCCGCGACCGACGCGCCCGGCTTGAGGTCGACGAACACGTGCGTGTCGAGCGGCTGCCCGGTGTGCGCGTCGAACACCGTCCGCGGGACGACGTAGTCGCCGGTCAGGTCGGTGTTCTCGTAGATCGCGCCCACGGTGAGCCGCTGCGACGCGCCGTCGGCGAACGTGACGGGCACCGTCGAGCCGACGCGCCAGCCCTTGTCGTCGGCGACGCCCTTCGCCACGGCGAACGTGCCCGCGTCCGACAGCGCGCCTCGCCTGACGTCCAGGTCGAGGACGCGCCCCAGCGCGGACGGGTCGGCCGCGCTCACGGTGGAGGCGTCGCCGTCCACCCGCATTGCGCCGCCGCCGACGCCCGCGACCCGTTCGACCTGCGGCAGCCGCGCCGCGTCCCGGGCCAGGCCGGTGCCGAACCCGCCGGTCTCGTTGTTGCCGGAGTTGACGACCAGCGGGCCCTTGAACGACCCGGCGACGCTGTCCTCCAGGGACGCGCCGAGCGACCCGATGAACACCGTCAGCAGCGTGACGACGCCGACGCCGATCATCAGCGCGGTCGCGGCGCCCGCCGTGCGCTTCGGGCTGCGGGACGCGTTGTCCCTGGCCAGCATCCCGGCGACGCCGCGCGTCCGGGCCGCGGGCGCGCCGATGAGCGCGGCTGCCGGACGCGCGACGACCGGCCCGAGCACGACCGTCGCGACCACGCACAGGATCGCGCCCGCGCCCGCCATCGCCGTCTGCTCGCTCACCGCGCCGAACACGACCGTCCCGGCGGCGACGGCGGCCAGCACGCCGCCGACGATGACCCGCGTGTCGGTCGGCCGGGGCGACTCCGCCGCCGTCTCCCGCAGCGCCGCGAGCGGCGCGACCCGGGACGCCCGGAGCGCTGGCCCGAGCGCCGCCACCAGCGTCACCACCAGCCCCACCGGCACGGCGATCATGAGGGAGGTGGCGGACACGGTCAGCCCCTCCATCGCGATGCCGATCCGGAACGCGCCGAACAGCCAGCGCAGGAACAGCGCGAACCCGATCCCGCCGGCGAGCCCGGCGAGCGTCGCGGCGGCGCCGATGACGAGGGCCTCGAAACCGACGATCGTCAGCACCTGGCGGCGGCCGGCGCCGAGCGCGCGCAGCAGCGCCGACTCGCGGGTGCGCTGCGCGATCGTGATCGCGAACGTGTTGTGGATGCTGAACGCGGCGACGAGCAGCGCCACCCCGCCGAACGCGCCGAGCACGGTCCGGAAGATCTGCAGGAAGCCGGACTCGACCTTGGACATGCCCTCGTCCACCTGCGCCTTGTTCGTGATCGCCTCGGTCCCGCCGGGCAGGACGGGCCGGACGCGCGAGGCCAGCTCGTCCTGGCTCACGCCGTCCGCGGCGCGGAGCGAGACCTCGCTGATCCGGTCGGGCGACTTCGCGACGTAGCGGCGGGCGTCGTCCAGGGTGAACGCGGTGAACGAGGTCTCGCCGAAGGCGTCCTCGTCGCCGAACTTGCTGATCCCGACGACGGTCACCGGGACCTTCTCCGGGGTGAGCACCGCCGTCCGGTCGCCGACCTTGAGCTTGCCCTCGTCCGCGAACATCTTGTTGATGACGACCTCGTTCGGCGCGCGGGGCGCGCGTCCCTCGGCGAGCCGGTACGGGTTGAGCTTGGGGTCGGTCATCCAGTTCCCGGCGGTGCGCGGGCCGCGCGAGGCGATGACGGTGCCGTCCTTGGCGAGGAGCTGTCCGGAGCCCCGGATGACGGGTTCGGCGTTGGCGACTCCGTCCACCCGGCGGACCTTGTCCAGGACGGACGCGTCGATCTGCCCACGCGACCCCCACGGCTCGTCGCTGACGCTCACCG
The DNA here is from genome assembly GCF_008121305.1 of Actinomadura decatromicini. Classification (NCBI taxonomy): domain Bacteria; kingdom Bacillati; phylum Actinomycetota; class Actinomycetes; order Streptosporangiales; family Thermomonosporaceae; genus Actinomadura; species Actinomadura decatromicini. The sequence goes on from NZ_VSRQ01000006.1 coordinate 723,733, forward strand.
CGTTGCGTACGGTCACGTCCGTCTTGCCGAACGCCTTGGAGTAGTACCCGTCGATGCTTCCTGCGAGGGTGTCGCCGAGCACGAGCGTTCCGGTCAGGAAGGCGACGCCGAGGAAGACCGCCACCAGGGAGCCGACCATGCGGCGCTTGCGTCCCCACAGTTCCTTGAAAACGAGCCCTGTCATCGGACGTCCCCCAGACCGCGCATCCTGTCCAGCACCCGGTCGGGTGTGGGCGCCTCCATGACGTCGACGATCCGTCCGTCCGCGAGGAACACCACCGCGTCGGCGTGCCCTGCCGCGACCGGGTCGTGGGTGACCATCGCGACGGTCTGGCCCAGGTCGTCCACCGCGTTGCGGAGCAGGTTCAGCACCTCGCCGCCCGTGCGGGAGTCGAGGTTGCCGGTCGGCTCGTCCGCGAACACGATCTGCGGACGGGTGACCAGCGCGCGTGCGAGCGCGACCCGCTGCTGCTGCCCGCCCGACATCTCGGACGGACGATGCGACAGCCGGTCCCCCAGCCGCAGCACGCGCACCACCGTCGCCAGCCATTCCTGGTCGGGCGTCGTGCCCGCCAGCGTCATCGGCAGGAGGATGTTGTCGCGCGCGGTCAGCGTCGGGAGCAGGTTGAACGCCTGGAACACGAACCCGATCCGCTCGCGCCTGAGCTTCGTCAGGCCCCGGTCCGACAGCGCGCCGAGCTCCTGGTCGCCGACGTAGACCTTGCCGGACGTCGCGTCCTCCAGCCCCGCCACGCAGTGCATCAGCGTGGACTTGCCCGCGCCGGACGGCCCCATGATCGCGGTGAACCGGCCCGCCGGGAGCTCCACGCTGACGTCGACGAGCGCCCGCACCGCCATGTCGCCGGAGCCGTAGACCTTGGTGAGCCCTTCCGTCCGGGCGCCGCCGCCGCTCCGCGCCCGGCCCGTGTCGTCGTTGCCCGTGCCGTCGTTGATGGATCGCCTTGCCTCTGCTGCGTTTCCCATGCCCGGGATCGTGGCGGCGCGGCATGCCGCCCGTCGTCGGGTCAGGAGATGCACCGCGCCTGCTCCCCCGGACGCAGCGCGGACGCCCCGGCTACGTCCCGCGCGGTACGCCTGGCACGCCTGGCACGTCCGGCACGCCCGGCGATCAATAAGACTGGATGTCCAATTGTGACGCGGACAACATACATGCAGGCTTGCTTGCTTGTATGTCGGCTCGTACCGTCTGGGGCATGGCAGTGAGCAGCCGCCGCAGGCACCGGCACCGTCCGCCGCGGCGCCGTACGCAGGAGGAGCGCCGGTCGCAGACGCAGGCGCGGCTCCTGGAGGCGACCATGGAGTGCCTCGTCGACCTCGGCTGGTCCGGGACGTCCACCACGGAGGTCGCGCGCCGCGCCGGAGTGTCGCGCGGCGCGCAGCAGCACCACTACCCGACCAAGATGGTGCTGGTCGCGGCGGCGCTGGAGCACCTCCTCGAAGCCCAGCGGCTCGCCTACGAGACCGCGTTCGCGGTGCTGCCGCCCGAGCGGCGCGACGTCTCCGGCGCGCTCGACCTGCTCTGGGAGGTGTTCCGCGGACGTCCCGCGAAGGCCCTCATGGAGCTCGCGGTCGCCGCCCGCACCGACGACGAGCTGCGGCCGCTGTGCCGCGACCTGAACGAGCGGATCCTCCAGGTCATCCTGGAGACCTTCGAGCGGCTGTTCCCGGCGAACACGCTGCCCGCCGACTTCGTCCCGACGATGCTGCGCGGCGTGTTCGCGATGTTCGTCGGGCTGTCCATCCAGAACGCGCTGGACGACGACGCCGACGGCCACCAGGCCGCCGTGCTGCGCCAGGTCAAGGACGTGGCGCGGCTGATCGTCCCGGGCCCCGGAGTCCCCGCGGCCATCCCTGACACCACCCCTGAACGTCCGTCGGCCCCGGCCGACCGCCCCTAGGGAGCGCACCGAAATGCCCGAAGCCCCCACCGAACTCGCCGAAGAGGTCCGTGAGCAGATCAAGGACAGGAAGTCCTACCTCGGCGTCATCGACCGCCTGAACAAGGCGTCGGTCGACAAGCACTGGGAGGCGTACGCCGACATCCCGTGGGACGACCCCGAGTTCACCGTCGACAAGAACGACCCGCGCTGGGTGCTGCCGCCGTTCGACCGGCTCGGCGAGACCGAGTGGTACCAGTCGCAGCCGCCGGAGATCCAGGCGCAGATCGGGCTGTGGCGCGTCGCCACCGCCATGAAGATCGGGCTCCAGTTCGAGAACCTGCTGAAGCGCGGACTGCTCAACTACGCCTACCGGCTGCCGAACGGCCGCCCGGAATTCCGGTACGTCTACCACGAGACGACCGAGGAATGTCACCACGGAATGATGTTCCAGGAATTCGTGAACCGCACGAAGATGCCGATCCGCGGAATGCCGCGCTCGCTCAGCCTCATCGCGCAGGCCGCGCCGTGGATCCCGCTGGTCAGCACCGAGATGTTCTTCGTGTTCGTGCTCGGCGGCGAGGACCCGATCGACTACGTCCAGCGCAAGTCCCTGAAGGGCGGGCACATCAAGCACCCGCTCGAAGAGACCATCATGAAGATCCACATCGCGGAGGAGGCCCGGCACATCTCGTTCGCCCGGCACTACCTCAAGCACCGCGTGCCGAAGATGAACCCGCTGCGCCGCCGCATCCTCGGCGTCGCGACGCCCGTCGTGCTCGGCGTGATGGCCCGGATCATGCTGTCCCCGCCCGGCCCGATGGTGCGGCACTTCGGCATCCCGAAGGACGTCGTCCGCCAGGCGTACCGGAGTGAGGCGTCGCAGGCCGAGATCTCCAACTCGGTCGGCAAGATCCGCGACCTGATGGCCGAGCTCGGCGTGGTCGGCCCGGTCGGCAAGCAAGTGTGGCGGGCGTTCGGCATCTGGGACGAGCCGAAGCAGCGCCGCGCCGTCTCGGCCTCGGCCTCGGCCGAGGGGAACGCGCGATGAGCGTCGCGATCGTCACCGGAGGCGCGTCCGGCATCGGCCGCGCGATCGCCACGTCCCTCGTGGCGCGCGGCGACACCGTCATGGTCACCGACGTCAACGCGGACGGCGCGGCCCAGGTCGCGGACCGGTTGAACGGCCTCGGCAAGGGCAAGGCGTCCGCCGCCGCTCTCGACGTCACCGACGCCGCCGCCGTCGCCGACGTCTACCGGTCCGTGAAGGACGACCACGGACGGCTCGACCTGGTCTTCAACAACGCCGGGATCGCCATCGGCGGCCTCGCCGAGGAACTCACGCTCGACCACTGGAACCGCGCGATCGACATCAACCTGAAGGGTGTCGTGCACGGCGTCCACGCCGCCTACCCGATCATGCTGGAGCAGGGACACGGGCACATCGTCAACACCGCGTCGCTGGCCGGGCTCGTCCCGATGCCGATCGGCATCCCGTACACGGCGACCAAGCACGCCGTCGTCGGCCTGTCGCTCGGCTTGCGCGCCGAAGCGGCCGGACGCGGCGTGAAGGTCAGCGTCGTCTGCCCGAGCTTCGTCGACACCCCGCTGCTGCACAATGTCAACCCAGACCTGCCCGAGACGCCGATGAGCGGCGACGCGACCGGCGACATCGCGAAGGCGTCCCCGCGCCTCTACACGGCGGAGAAACTGGCCCGCGACATCATGCGCGGCGTCGCCCGCAACCAGGCGCTCATCGTCGCGCCCGCGCACGGGCGGCTGGCGTGGCGCGGCGTCCGGCTCAGCCCGGGCGGGGCCGTCCGCGTCGCGCAACTGGCGGTGAACCGCATCCGCAAGTGACCGACCTTGTCCGGGCATTCGCCCGACCTGCCTAGGCTGGGGGCGTGGAACGCATTCTGGTCAGCTCCTGCCTGGTCGGACGGCGCGTCCGCTACGACGGCGCGGCGAAGCCGGTCGGCGGCGGGCTGTTCGAACGGTGGCGGGCTGAGGGGCGGCTCGTCCCGTTCTGCCCCGAGGTGTCGGGCGGCCTGGCCGTGCCGCGCCCACCGGCCGAGATCGTCGGCGGCGACGGGCACGCCGTCCTGGACGGGACGGCCCGCGTCCGCACCGAGCACGGCGACGACATGACCGCCGAGTTCCTGCACGGCGCCCGCCAGGCGCTCGACGCGGCCCGGCGGACCGGCGCGCGCATCGCCCTGCTCAAGGAGGGCAGCCCGTCTTGCGGCAGCCACCGCGTCTACGACGGCACCTTCACGGGCACGCCGATCCCGGGCGAGGGCGTGACGACGGCACTGCTCGAACGCGAGGGCATCCGCGTCTTCAGCGAGGACGACCTGAACGCCGTAGCGTCCCTGCTGGAGACACTGGAATCCAACTAAGCGGACGGACCTCGGGGTCATCGGCGTCCATGGGGGTCATCAGCGTCTATCGTGCCTGCGATCGATCTGTTCCTCGGTCAGCGGGCGGACGTCGATCGGGTGGGCGGCGGACGCGCGCAGGCCGTCGAGGTAGAACGCGAGGCAGCGCCGCCAGGCGTCCGGCGCGACATCAATGGACTCGCGGATGACCTGCGACATCGCCCACATCAGCGTCGCGACGTCGGACGCCTCGAAGTCGTCGCGGAGCTGCCCGGACGCCTTGGCCCGCGCCATGATCTCGACCAGATTCACGAACCCGCGATGGCACGCCGCCGTCACCTCGGCCGCGAGCGGGAAGCGCCGGACCAGCGCGTCGTTGAGCCCGCGGTCCTCGGCCTGCAGGGCGAACAGACCCTCGATGAAGGCGACGAACCCGTTCCACGGGTCGGGGTCGGACAGCGCGGCCTCGGCGATCCGGTCCAGCCTGGCGAGCCGCTCGGGGAAGATCGCGTCGAAGAAGTCCTCGCGGGCGGGGAAATGGTTGTAGAGCGTGCCGATGCTGACTCCGGCGCGCCGCGCGACCTCCTCCAAGGGCGCGTCGAGCCCACGCTCCCCGAAGACGGCGGACGCCGCGGCGAGGAGCTTCTCCCGGTTGCGCGCGGCATCGGCCCTGCGGGGTCTCGTCGTCTCGGGCATGCCTCCATCCTATGAACTTGAGGGCACCCTCAAGATTTGTGCTAACTTGAGGCTCTCCTCAAGTTGTCTCCCTCCGGAGGTCTCGCGTCATGTCAGCAACGACCGTCGTCATCGGTGTCGGGCCTGGTCTCGGCATGTCGATCGCGCAGCGCTTCGGCCGCGAGGGTCACCGGATCGCCCTCATCTCGCGGAACCGCGACCGGCACCCCGGTTACGTCGCCGCGCTGGCGGACGCGGGCATCGAGGCGACGTCCCATCCAGCCGACGTCCGCGACCGAGACGCCCTGCTCGCCGCACTGCGCGCGATCGCCGAACACCACGGCGGCATCGATGTCGTCTACTACGGCCCCGGCGCCGCGGACCCGGCCGCACGCCCGGCGCCCATCACGTCTACCGACGTCACCGCCGCCAAGGACGCGATGAGCTGGGTGTATCCGGCCATCGACACGGTCGGCGCGGTCCTGCCGGGAATGGTGAAGCAAGGCAACGGCGGGCTGCTGTTCGCCGGTGGATTGAGTTCGGTCGTACCGATGCCGACGATCGGAAACCTGGCGATCTCGTCCGCCGCGCTGCGGAACTACGCGCTGACCCTCAACGCGGCCCTCGCCGACCAGGGCGTCTACGCGGGGACGCTGACCATCGGCGGGCTGATCGAGCGCGGCGACATCCACCGCATGGTCACCTCACAACTCGACTGCCTGGACGGAATGGTCGTCGGAACGCTCAACCCGGACACCCTCGCAGACACCGCCTGGACCCTCTACGAAAAACGAGACACCCCGGAGGCCGTCTTCAACGCATTCACATAGTTGAGCCGAGTTACGGGTTGGAGAGGTCAGCGCACCTCGCGGCGCTCCCGCGGAAGGGATTCGACGAATGCGAGCTCGCTGTTCCAGAAGCGGAGGATGTCGATTCACCGTCCGACCCATCCAGCGTCCGCGAGCAATACAACCCCAGAAATGAGAAAGGCCCCGCCGGTATCGGCGGGGCCTTTCCCGTTAATATGTGTCCGGCGGTGTCCTACTCTCCCACACAGTCTCCCATGCAGTACCATCGGCGCTGAAGGGCTTAACTTCCGGGTTCGGGATGGGACCGGGTGTTTCCCCTCCGCCAAAACCACCGAACGCCCAA